>CAWHLW010000001.1:0-269304 GCA_963830305.1 Candidatus Dormiibacterota bacterium
GAGGACCACTGGCACGGTGCGTCGCCCACGCGTTTCATGACCCATCTCTCGCTGGTCGAAGTTGACGACCAGGGCAGCAATGCGACCTGGGGATCGCATGTCACCGATGATGAGTACCACGCGTCGGCATTCCTCGAGGGAGAGGACGCGTAGACGTGTGTGCGATGCGGGCCACAACACTCGGTAGCAGCGGTCCCGAGGTCGGTGTGATCGGTCTGGGCTGCATGGGCATGACCGCTTCGTACGACATGGCGGCGCCGCGCGATGACGCAACGTCGATCGCCGTGATCCACCAGGCGCTCGACCTCGGCATGACGCTTATCGACACCGCCGACGCGTACGGCCCCCACACCAACGAGGTGCTGGTGGGAAAAGCGTTGTCGGGGAGCCGGCGTGAGCGCGCTGTGCTCGCCACCAAGGTCGGGCTGCTGATGGATGTGGTCGGACCGTCGTACGGACCCGGCAGCTCTGCGCCGGGGCCCGGACGGAACGGTCGTCCCGAGTACATTCGCACGTCGATTGACGGCAGCCTCACGCGACTCGACACCGATCATGTCGATCTCTACCAGTTGCACAGGGTTGACCCGCAGGTCCCGATCGAGGAGACGTGGGGTGCGATGGCGGAGACAGTGGCCGCAGGCAAGGCGCGATACCTCGGGCTGTCCGAGGTGTCCGTTGGCGAGATTCAACGCGCGCAGGCGGTACATCCCGTGACGTCCGTGCAGTCCGAGTTCTCCCTCTGGAACTCGTGACGTCCTGGCCGAGGTACTGCCGTACTGCAAGGCACAGGGCATTGCGCTTCTGCCGTTCTCGCCGCTGGGCCGCGGTTTCCTCGCCGGACGCTTCTCGTCATTCGACGACCTGCCACAGGATGACTTCCGCCGCGAACTGCCGCGCTTTCAACAGGACGCGTTGCGCGTCAACCTCGCGATCGTTGGCCGTGTGCGTGAGATCGCCGATCGTGCCGGTGCCACGCCGGCGCAGGTGGCCGTGGCCTGGGTGCTCGCCCAGGGTGAGTATGTGGTGCCGATCCCAGGTACGAAGACCCCGAAGTACCTGATCGACAACGCAGGCGCCGCCGACGTGGAGCTGAGTGCCGAGGCCCTGGCAGCGCTTGACGCCCTGCCGCAGCCAGAGGGCACACGCTACTGATGGCGGCCGAACCGGTGATCAGTGTGGGCGGCGACGCTCAGCGATCACTTGAGGATGCGAGCGGCCGAACGTTCGCGATCCGGGAGTGGTCGGGGAGTGGCCCGGCCGAACTGCACGTGCATCACGAGGACGACGAGGCGTGGCACGTCCTCTCGGGAGCCATGCGGTTTCACTTTGCCGGCCGCGAGGTCGATGCACCGGAAGGCTCAACCGTGTTCGTCCCGGCCGGCGTCGCGCATACCTTTGTCGCTCTCACCCCGGAGACGCGCTACCTGATCATCCTCACCGAGCGCCTGCTCTCGCTCATCGAGAGTCTCAGCAGTGACCAGGATCGCGAACGCAGGAGCGAGATCTATCGTGCGCACGCGTCCGAAATCGTCGATTGAGCGGCGACTTCGGCTCTGTGCCCCGCGACGTCCGCAGTGCGCGGGCACACGCGATGCTGACCCAGCTGAACCCGGTGATGATGCTGACGCGCTGGAACAACCCAGCAACGTCGACCAAGCGTGGAGCCTGACCGAAGCCGGCACCGGCCACGACCGTGGTTGTCAGCATGGTCGCGCCGCTTGCAGCCGAGTATGCGGTCCACCGGTGTTCGCCTCGCCGAATCGCGTTGATGGCAGACAACGCGGCTGACGCCGACAGGCCGAGGAACACCGGCACGGATGCAAGGTTATGCAGCATGCCGGTCGTCGTCTGCCGCGGTGGCGAGGTGTCTGATCCAGGCGGGTAGCCAGGGACCGGATCCGTAGGGAAAAGAGCAGCCGCGAGAAGGCCAATCCCGGCTGCACCGATGAGCGCAGGTACCAGGCGACTGTTAGCCGAGCCCGCGCGCGACAGCCCCCGCGATCCGGCGACGTACAGCGTGCCGGCCACGACGAAGTTTGCCGTCTGTACGAAGCCGCGGGGACCAAGGGCCAAAGCGCTCACCGGTTGCTGCATGGGACTGTAGTCGCGTCGTTTCGTGCCCTCCACGACGAATACGGTCACGAAGAGCGGACCCGCGACAACTCCGCACCGGAGCAAGGCTCGAGTGAGCGGCGAGGACGCAGCAGTTCGGTTCCGGTTCGCCATGATCGGCTCACCATTGTGGGACAAGCGCACCGGGCGGCTAGCTGTGTCACCGTGCGCTTTTCAGTGCCTTGTCCACCGCCGAATATACTTTGGTGAAGCCGCGCTAACGGGGAAGGAGCGAGCGCGGAACCAGCGTCCGGCGGAACGAGGCGCACCAGAGGGACCACGTACCATGCCACGACAGGTTGTCGCCACCACGTACATCACGCTCGACGGCTACATCGACGAACCGGGTAGGTGGTCATTTCCCTTCTGGTCGGACGAGGCCGCGCAATACAAGGCACGCGAACTGTTCGCGAGTGGCGCCCAACTGCTCGGTCGAATTACCTACGAGGGCTTCGCCGCGGCCTGGCCGACCATGCAGGGCACCGGCGAGTTCGGCGAGAAGATGAACAGCATGCCCAAGTACGTCGCCTCGCGCACGCTCGAGTCCGCGTCGTGGAACGCGACAGTCATCAAGGGCGAGGTCGCCGACGCGGTTCGCGAACTCAAACAGGAAGACGGCGGTGACCTGCTGATCGGCGGCAGCGGCACGCTGATCGATTACCTCACCGTGCACGAGCTCATCGACGAGTACCGGATGATGATCTACCCGATCGTCCTCGGTGAAGGCACCAGGCGGCTCTTCAACGGCGTCCCGCGGCGGACGTTCACGCTCGCTGAGTTCGCAGGCACTGCCGAACGGCGTGGTGATCAACACGTACCATCCGGCAGCGCCCACTGAGGCATAGCCCGGCTTCTCACGCGAGTCCGTCGCTACGACGAAAGCAGTGCTGCCACGGTTGCCGGGTCGAAGTTGCCGCCGCTGAGGATCAGCACCGTCGGGTGCTCCTCACTCCCGGCTGGCACCTTCCCGTTGAGATAGGCGGCCAGTGTCAGCGCGGCCGTCGGCTCGATCGCGAGCTTGAGACGTGTCCAGGCAACGCGAACCGCCTCCTTGAGCTCGTCTTCGGAGACCGTCACGATGTCTCGGACGAGCCCATCGCCGACGATCACCTCGAAATTCCGAAGACCCACGGACTTCGATTTCACGCCTTCTGCAAGGGTTTGGGGGTCGGATGGCAGCCTCTGCAGGATTCCTGTCCGAAGGCTCCGCGCGGCATCATCAGCTGTCTCGGGCTCGACGCCGATCATGGTGGTCTCGGGCGACAGAGCCGCGAGGGCGAGGGCAATCCCGGAGATCTGACCGCCGCCGCCAATCGGGACCACCACCGCTCCGGGCGACGAGTCCTCCCGGATCTCGAGACCGGATGTGCCGGCGCCGTGGATGACATCCCAGTCGTCGAATGGGTGGATCAGTGGCAGTCCCTCGGCGATCGCCAAAGCCTCAGCAACCTCTTCGCGGTTGTCGTACGTGACGCCTTCGGTCACGACGGTGCCTCCGTAGGATCGGATTCCCGCGATCTTCGCTGGGGTGACGCCTTCCGGGACGACGATGGTGGCAGCGAGTCCGGCGGCTCGCGCAGCATAGGCGAGGGCCTGTCCATGGTTTCCAGAGCTGTGGGTGATGACACCCGCAACCCCGGACTCGCGTTCGACGAGGCGCAACACGGCATTGAACGCGCCTCGGGCCTTAAAGGAGCCCGTGACCTGCAGTGACTCCGGTTTGACCATCAGCCCGGCCGCGATGTCGGTGCGCAACAGCGGTGTCCTGCGAATGTAGCCACGGATGCGAGCGGCCGCCCGTTGAATTTCCGCGAGATGCTCATCCACTCGCGCGACCTGTGCCATCCGGGCTCAGGAGGAGACGGCTACGGGGATCTCCAGCGCCAGCTTGTCCATCTCGAGCTGTGCCGGAACGTCAACGGGGTACGACCCGGTGAAGCAGGCAAAGCAGAACCCGTTGCCGTCGGGCTGGCCCATTGCCCGGCGCAGGCCCACCAGGCTGAGATAGCGGAGGGAATCGGCTCCGAGCATCGCACCGATCTCGCGTTCGGTATGACCCGCTGCGATCAGCTCGCGCCGCGACGCGATGTCGATGCCCATGAAGCACGGCCAGGCGATCGGCGGCGACGCGATGCGCATGTGCACCTCGCTCGCGCCAGCGCGGCGCAGCTCGTCGATGATGCGCCGCGACGTCGTTCCGCGCACGATCGAGTCGTCGACGAGCACCACCCGCCGGCCTTCGAGGACGTGGCGCATCGGGTTGAATTTCAGGCGGATACCGGCTTCACGCAGACGCTGCGTTGGCTGGATGAAGGTCCGCGTGATGTAGCGCGATTTGATCATCCCCTCGGCGAACGGCAGACCCGACTGCTCGGCGTATCCAATCGCCGCCGGTGTGCCACTGTCGGGGAGGGTGATCACGATGTCGGCATCCACGGGCGCTTCACGGGCGAGCTCGCGGCCCATGTGGCGCCGCGATTCGTACAGCGACTTGCCCATCATCACGCTGTCCGGTCTTGCGAAGTAGATGAACTCGAACGAGCACATCGCACGGTGCGCGACAGTCCGTTGGATCTTGGTGCTGCGCATCCCCGACGCATCGACAGTGACGATCTCACCGGGCTCGATCTCGCAGATGAAAGAGGCCCCGACCACGTCGAGCGCGCACGTCTCGCTGGCCATCACGTAGCCGGTGCCGCCAGGTGCGTCGACGTCGCCGAAGCGGCCGAGACACAGCGGGCGGATGCCGAGCGGATCGCGGGCTGCGACGAGCAAGTCCTTGGTGAGGAACACGAGGCAGTACGCACCTTCGACGCGTGGCAGCGCTTCCGCGAGCGCCTGCTCGAGCGTGTCGGCCTTCGTCTGCGCGATCAGCGCACCGAGCACTTCGGTGTCGCTCGTCGTCTCGAAGACGAACCCTTTGGCGATGAGCTCGTCGCGCAGCTTGGATGCGTTGACGAGGTTGCCGTTGTGCGCGATCACCACCGGACCGATGGTGGGATGCTCGACGGATATCGGCTGCGCGTTGAGCAGGCGAGCGCTGCCGGTGGTGCTGTACCGCGTGTGCCCGATTGCGATGTTGCCCTTGAGACCGTCGATGGTCTCCTGGTCGAACACCTGCGACACGAGACCCATCTCCTTGCGGATGCGAATCTCGCGACCGTCACTGACCGCGATGCCGGCGGACTCCTGTCCGCGATGCTGCAACGAGTAGAGGCCGAAATAGGTCAGGTTTGCGACGTCCTCGCCCGGGTGGAACACCCCGAAAACGCCACATTCCTCGTGGAGGTGGTCGTCGTCGATGGCGTCCATTCCGGCCTGATCACTCACGCTCGATCAACGCTCCTTCGTGCGCACATCGCACGTCGGCGAGCGACACGTCAATGCACCGGGTCACGCCGACCCTCTCGCCTCCGACGGAACCGAGATCACGAAGGGGGACCGAGTGCCGCCCTGCCAGCTCGTGCAATCGCACAAGTGCCTCCCTGGCGAAGCTGATGACGAATCGAGATTGACTCTCACCAAAGAGTATACCGGCCGCCCCGTTAATCAACCCTTGGTCATCTCGGACCTCGTCGATTCCCACCGTGGCGCCTATGTCGCCCAGCAGACACGACTCGGCGATGGCGATCGCCAGACCCCCCTCCGCACAGTCGTGCGCGGAGTGGAGGAGGCCCGCCTCGATGGCCTCGATGACGAAGGTGTGCACCCGGCACTCGAGGTCGATATCCAGGCGGGGAGGGGAGCCCGCGTTGACCCCAGAGGCGATCCGCTGATACTCGCTGCCGTCGAGCTCGGCGTCTACGGGACCGACCAGCGCCACGACGTCGCCCTCGTCGCGAAATCCGGCCGTGCACCGGCGCGCGACATCATCGATGACACCCACCATGCCGATCACGACTGTGGGATCGATGCCCGTCCCGCCCGTGTCGTTGTAGAGGCTGACGTTGCCGCTCACCACGGGGATGTCGAGTGCCGTGCATGCGGCGCCGATGCCGTCGATGGCGTCGGATAGGTCCCACCAGACATCAGCGTGCTCGGGATTGGCGAAATTGAGGCAGTTGGTCACCGCGGCCGGTTTGGCGCCGGTGGCGACGACATTGCGGGCCGCCTCACACACGGCGATCATCGCTCCCTGACGCGCATCGAGTGCCGTGTAACGCGAGTTGCCGTCAGTGGCGAGTGCCAGGCCCAACGTGGTGCCGGCGACGCGGACCATGGCGGCGTCGCCGCCGGGAAGGATCACCGTCGCGTCGCCGACCTGGTGGTCGTAGCGACGATACACAGCCTTGCGGCTGCCGAGATTGGGGCTGCCCAGCAGCGCGAGGAGCGCCTGGTCTCCGGTCCACGACGGCGCTGCCGCGGCGTTCATGTTGGCCGGTTTCGGGCGGTCCGGGGGCGGTCCGGGGGCACCGCGCAGAGGCGCACCGTCGACGACCAGATCCAGCGGCAGATCGCAGACCTGGTCGATCCCATCGCGAACCACGAAACGCTGCTCGGGCAGGATCACGGCGATCACGTCCGAATGCAGGTCCCAGCGCTCGAACACCTCCTGCAGGGAACGCACGTCCTCGGGTTTGGCGACGATGAGCATCCGCTCCTGCGACTCGCTGAGCATCACCTCGTACGGGGTCATACCGGTCTCGCGGCGCGAAGCGCGCGCGACATCCACCTCGATGCCACATCCGCCTCGATGGGCAAGCTCGGCGGTGCTGCCGCACAGTCCCGCCGCGCCGAGATCCTGCATCGCGACAACGCGCGGATCGCCGGCCAGCTCGAGGCACGCCTCCATGAGGCACTTCTCGAGAAACGGGTTGCCGACCTGCACCGCGGGCCGCCGCGCCGCACTCCCGGCATCGAGAACAACCGACGCGAAGCTCGCGCCGTGGATTCCATCTCGCCCGGTGTCGGCACCGACAAGCAGCACGAGGTTGCCAGGCCCGCTTGCGGTCGCCCGGGTCAGCTTGCCGTGCTCCACGATGCCGACACACATCGCGTTGACGAGACAGTTGGTGCGGTACAACTCATCGAAGTAGAGTTCGCCGCCCACGGTGGGGACGCCGATGCAGTTGCCATAGCCACCGATCCCAGCCACGACACCGTCGAACAGATGGCGCTGATGGGGCTCATCGAGCGGACCGAACCGGAGCGAATCGAGCAGCGCGACCGGACGCGCTCCCATCGTGAAGATGTCGCGCAGAATGCCACCAACTCCCGTCGCCGCGCCCTGGTACGGCTCGATCGCACTTGGATGGTTGTGCAACTCGATCTTGAACACGCAGGCGAGACCGTTGCCGATGTCGATCGCTCCCGCATTCTCACCTGGCCCCTGCAGCACGCGCGGTCCCTTGGTGGGAAGCGTCCCGAGCAATGGCTTGCTCGTCTTGTAGCTGCAGTGCTCGCTCCAGAGCGCTCCGACGATGCCGAGCTCGAGACGGTTCGGCTCACGCCCGAGCGACTCGACAAGATGCACGTACTCGGAGCGAGTGAGCGCGACCTCAGCCAGGTCCGAGTCGCTCGCCGCCGCAATCTCGACGCTGGTCACGATACCGCCGCGACCGTCGCACCGTTGCTGCTGAACGAGTTCGCGACGCTCGTGAACAATCGCATCCCGTCCGACGAACCCAGCATCGGCTCGCAGGCTCGCTCCGGATGCGGCATCATCCCGAGGACATTCCGACGCTCGTTGACGATGCCCGCGATGTCACGCATCGATCCGTTTGGCGATTCACCTTCCACCGCCGATCCATCGCGCCGTACATACCGAAACGCTACGCGGGCTTCGCGCTCGAGCGTGTCAAGCGTCGATTCGTCGGCCACATATCGGCCTTCACCGTGCGACACCGGAACCTGCAAGACTTCGCCACGTGTGCAGCCCGCAGTGAACGCGCTGTCGTTCGTCTCGACACGCAACCAGGTCGGTGCGCACCGAAACTCTAGAGAGCTGTTGCGAGTCAGTGCACCAGGAAGGAGATGCGCCTCGCAGAGAATCTGAAAGCCGTTGCAGATGCCCCAGACGAGTCCTCCAGCATTCGCAAACTCGATGACGGACTCCATCAACGGGGCGAAGCGCGCGACAGCTCCGGCGCGCAGATAGTCGCCATAGGAGAACCCGCCGGGCAGGATGACGCAGTCAGCGCTCTGTAGATCCCGATCCTTGTGCCACAGGATCACGGCCTCATGCCCGGCCAGCTCCAACGCATGCTTGCAATCGCGATCAGACCAAGTCCCCGGAAACACTGCGATCCCGAAACGCATCAGGACCCCCTGCGCCGCAAGGTGGGGAGGGCATGAGCTGCGGCGGGCACGGGGGGGTAGCCCGGGCTCCGAGACGGCCCGCCTCCGCTCATGCCCTCCCCACCACTCACATCGCACTACCCGTTAGCACGCTGATGGAGCCGATGCGGGAGTCCTCGATCACTGTGTTGCGCAGCAGCTGCTCGCACATTGCCTCGACCTTGGCGCGGACGCTCGCTTCGTCGTCGCCTTCGACTTCCAGTTCCAGGTGCTTGCCTACTCGGACGGCGCGCACTTCGGGAAACCCGAGGCGGTGCAGTCCGTCGCGGACAACGAGGCCTTGGGGGTCGTTGACCACAGGCTTGAGGGCGACCACGACTTCGACCGCGAAGGTCATTCGGCAATAACTCCTGGGATCTCGATACCGCAGATGCGCTTCGCGGCCTCGACGTAGCGCTTGGTCGTTCCCCGAACGACGTCATCCGGGAGCGCGGGGCCCGGATCGGTCTTGTCCCATCCGAGGGTCTCGACGTAATCGCGCACGAACTGCTTGTCGAATGAGACGGCCGGCTCGCCCTCGCGCCATTGCGAGATCTCCCAGAAACGCGAGGAGTCCGGTGTGAAGATCTCGTCGATCAGGGTGAGGTTGCTGTTGATGAACCCAAACTCGAACTTCGTGTCGGCGAGGTAGATGCCCACGCTCTCGCAACGGGCGGTGGCGAAATCGAAGAGTCGCAGTGACGCCGACTCGAGTTGGTCCGCGAGCTCCTGACCGACGAGGGCACGAAGCTCGGTCCGCGAGATATTGATGTCGTGACCGTCGTCCTTCTTGATCGCCGGAGTGAACCGCGGCGAGGGGAGACGCGAGGAGTCGCGAAGTCCCGCTTGCAGCGTCTCACCGGCGAGCGTGCCCTTGTCGCGATATTCCTTCCAGCCGGAGCCGCTGATGAATCCGCGCACCACGCACTCGACGTCGATGCGCTGCGCGCGTGCGACGTGCATGGAGCGGGGCAGCCAGTCGTCGCGTACCGCCTCTGGAATCGCCTCCTCCAGGTCGGGGAGCAGGTGATTCGGCATGATCCCACCGGTCTGCGCGAACCACCAGCGCGACATCTGGGTGAGCACCTTGCCCTTGCCTGGAATCGGCGTCGGCAGGACCACGTCGAAGACGCTCAACCGGTCGGTGGCGATCATCAACAGCGTTCCGTCGGCGAGCTGGAAGGTGTCGCGAACCTTGCCGCGCCGGAACAGGTTCAAGTCACCGACATCGGCTGCGCTCATCACTTGCATCAGCTCATCCTCCCGCCGGCAAGACCGGCTTCAATAGCCAGCACGGGTGTTGAAGCATCCGTGGTGGCCGGCTGCGATGTTGTGGTCGAGAGACCGAGGCGACGGTACGTCTCGTCAATGTTGGCCAGGTAGGGCTCGACGTCGAAACACCGAGCGATGGTCTGCTCGCCAAGCGCTTCGGAGATGTCGGGGTCGACCGACACGAGGTCACGAAACGACCCCTCGTCGTCGCGCGCCCGCGCGGCGAGCGCCTGCACCGCACGGTATGCACGCTCACGCGGCCACTCCGCGTCGACGATGAGCGCGGTGAGCACCTGTTGGGAGAAGACCACCCCGCCGTGCAGCTCGATGTTGGCCGCCATGTGCTCGGGCTTGACGCGAAGGCCCTCGACGATGCGACTCGAGAGGCGCACGATGTAGTCGGCGAGCGCGCACGCGTCAGGAAGGATCACGCGCTCTGCGGACGAATGCGAGATATCGCGTTCGTGCCAGAGCGCAACGTCCTCCATCGAGGTCATCGCGTAGCCGCGGAGTACGCGCGCAAGTCCGCAGATCCGCTCGCAGAGGATGGGATTGCGCTTGTGGGGCATGGACGACGAGCCCTTCTGGCTCTGGCCGAACGGCTCTTCAGCCTCATCGACCTCGGTGATCTGGAGCAGCCGGATGGTGGTTGCCAGACGCTCGAGCACCGCGCCGAGCAGCGCGAGCGCGGTGATGAACGACGCGTGCCGGTCGCGTGCGAGCACCTGCGTTGCCACCGGCGCAGTGGCGAGGTGCAGACCCTGGCACACGTGCTCCTCCACCTCGGGAGGAACGCTGGCGTGCGTCCCGACTGCTCCGGTGATCTGTCCCACCGCGATCTCCGCCGTCGCTGCCGTCAGCCGCTCCCTGGAACGTCGGACCTCGTCGAAGAAGTTGGCAAGCTTGATGCCGAAGGTGAGCGGCTCGGCGTGGACGCCATGGGTGCGCCCCATCATCACGGTGAGACGGTGGCGCTCCGCCTGCTCGATGAGCGCTCCGATCAGCGACTCGAGGTCGGCGTCGATCACGCCGGCCGCATCGCGAAGCTGCGTCGCCAGGGCCGTGTCGACGACATCGGACGACGTCAGCCCGAGGTGAAAGTATCGGCCGGCGTCGCCGACGGTCTCCTGCACCGCGGCGACGAACGCGGCGATGTCGTGTCCCTGTTCGGCCTCGAGCTGGGCGATGCGCTCGGCATCGATCGTGGCTCCCTGGAGCGTGGACAGGGCTTCCACCGGGATCCGGCCGATCTCCGCCCACCCTTCGCATGCGAGCAGCTCGACATCCAACCAGCGTTGCAATCGCGATGCGTCACTGAAGATCTTCGCGATCTGCTGCGGGGCGTACCGGGGGATCACGTACGTTCATTCTATCGGGGTGACCGTCGGGACCCCCCTCCCCCTCGTGATCGCGCACCGAGGCGCCTCACGCGAAGCCCCCGAAAACACGCCTGCCGCGTTCGAGGCGGCGATCGCGCTCGGTGCGGACGCGGTGGAGCTGGACGTGCGCCGGACCTCCGACGGCGTCCTCGTCGTGCACCACAACGCGTCGCGCCGGGGAGTGCCCCTCGCGATGCTCACCTACTCTGGGCTCCTTCGTCTGAGCCGCCACGAGCCGCCCAGGTTCGAAGAGGTCCTCGACCTGTGCGCCGGCCGGATCGCCGTCGACATCGAGGTCAAGGAGGCCGGCTACGAGGCCGAGGTGATCGAGGAGGCGTCGAGACGGTTTCCACGCGACCGGCTTCTGTACACGTCCTTCGAGGAGTCGGTCATCAGCACGATCAAGCGTCTGGACGCGGATGCGCGGTGCGGCCTGCTGCTCGGGCCCGGCCGGTTGAGGAGCCGCGCCCAGCGCTACGAAGGGTTGCCATTCGATCTCGCTGAACGCTGCGGCGCCGATCTCCTGGCCGTCCACCAGTGGCTGGCTCCGATCCGGCGACGCAACCGGCGGGTCGCCGGCACCGGGCTGCTCACCGAGGGACAGGCGCGGGGGTTCCCGATCTTGGTCTGGACGGTCGACGGGCCCCAGCGGCTGCGCACGTACCTTGCGGACGGGCGAGTGGCGGGCATAATCACTGACCTGCCCGGCCTCGCGGTCGAGACTCGCCGCGAACTGCTGTCCGGGGTCATTCGGGAAGGGACAAAGGCCCGCCGGGGTCCGGCACGCGGGGAGGCTGACGACTTTATGCCAGCGCACGTAACCGGACCAACTCGGCCCCCGTTGCATGATCGAGTGCGCCCGGTGATCCCGAGATGACGCTACCTCGGGCGTATGAGGACCAACTTGTCGAGCGTGCCAAACAGGACGCCGACGCCTTTGGGGAACTGTACGACCACTACTTCGGGCAGATCTACCGGTTCGTCTTCAGCCAACTCCGAGACCAGGAGGCAGCCGAGGACGTTACATCGGAGGTCTTTTTCAAGGCACTCCGTGCAATCGGCCGATACAAACCCTCGGGCCACCCGTTCAGCGCGTGGCTCTATCAGATCAGCGTCAACGCCATAAATGATCATTACCGCAGCCGTAAACCGACCTCGAACCTCGACAGCGCCATCGCTGTCGCCGATCCCGCACGCCCTGTCGACGACCGGGTCGTGGACAGCGCCGAGGCGGCGCGAGTCTGGGCGGCGATCGATGACCTCCCCCCGCAGCAGAGGGCCGCGATGACCCTGAAGCTCGGCGAGGACATGAAGCTCGCCCAGATCGGCGAGATCCTGGGGAAGAGCGAGGGAGCTGTGAAGCTGCTCATCCATCGCGGGATGATCGGCGTCCGTCTGCGCCTGGGCGTTGTGGTCGCGGTCGAGGAGCAGAGCTGATGTCCTGGATGGGAGGTTGGTTCGACCCTGAGCTCGAGGACCTGTTCCACGACGAGCCCGAACTCCTCGAGACAGCCAAGCAGGTGCGGGCATCGCGTCCGCGCGTCGAGGCGGATCCGCGCTTCCAGAACCGCCTCCGGGCACAGCTCGTCGCCGAGGCATCGCGCGGCCGGAGTGCTCGGGGTGTGCGCCGCTGGTGGCGACTCGGCCCAGCCGGGTTCGCCTGGGGTGGAGCGGTGGTCGGCGCGGCCCTGATCACCGCGACGGTCCTCACCTTTGTCTCGAACAGTCCGAAGGATCAGACGGTGACCGCGTTCTCCCAGCTCACCGCCCAGCACTCGGTCAGCCCGAACCAGGTGATCACCGTCTCGTTCAACCAGCCGATGAACGAGGCGGTCGTCGAGAACCACGTCCACATCCAGCCGGCGGTCAAGTACACGGTCTCCTGGAAGAACAACGACCTCGTGATCACGCCCGTGTATCACCTCTCGGCGAACACGCCGTACACCGTGACCATCAAGAAGACCTACCTCGTCGCTGCGTCGGGTGCATCCGCCGCGGCGCCGATCAACATCACCTTTGCGACCAAGCCGACACCAACTCCTCAGCCCGCAACGCCGCCCTCGCTGACCCCGGTCGTCCTGGGTGCCAACGGGACCGGAGGGTCATTGCTCTACGCACCGGACGGTTCAGTGGTCAGTACTGTCGGTGTGATCCCAGCATCGGCGACCACGGCGCCGTCGCCCACCGCCACACCGACACCGGCCGCCAACGCGACGCCGACACCCGAAGGGGCGCTCTCCGGGGCGCCTCCGGTTCCCGGAGCGTTGGTGGAGTTCCCCACGCCGGGCACCGCTGCACAGATCGGACCGTCGGCGAGTGCGGCTGCGTTCTCGCCCAACGACAGGTACCTGGCGATGGCGGTGGACGACGGCAATGGCGGCTCGCGAATCATCACCAGCCAGAGCGACGGATCGGCGCCTGACAGGCTCACCAACTCAGCCACGCCGGTCACCGCGCTGACCTGGGCGTCGAATGATCGAATCATCTACACCGATGGGACAACCGTCTACTCCGTCGACCTGTCCCATACGACCAACTCGCTCTACACGCTTCCCTCCGGCTCCGGAGTGATCACCGCCCTCGCCACCGGCGGCGCGTACGCCTATGTCACACCCGCGACGGGCACCGGCGGCTCACTCCTCAACATCAACAGCGGTGCCGAGCAGACCCTGCAGGGAGCGACGACCGACGTGGCGTTCAGCGGCAACGGCGCGAGCGTCGCCTGGATTGACGAATCGGTACAGCCTGAGCGCCTCTTCACCGAATCGGTCACGCAGAACGCGCCCGCTGCGCTGTCGATGCCCGATTCGAACGCCAGTCCGAGCGACGTCGCGCTCGACCTGAGGGCCGATGAGATCACGTATGTCAGCACCAATGCGTCGTCTGGCATCGCGCAGCTCGTCGTGGCGCAGTTGCCGAGTGGGACGCCACTTGCCGTGACGCCGATCTCGAACATTTCCGAGCTCACGCTTTCTCCGGGCGGCGATCATGTCGCCTTTGTCTCGAACACGTCGGCGGGTGCAAGCATCGAGCAGGCCCCCGTGCCCGGCGCCCCCACGAGCCGGGCCGGCCTGAGCATCCCTGACGCGGCCAACGCCACCCTGCAGAGCTTCGTCCAGGCTCAGGTGGGACAGAACGGCCAGCCCGATCTCGGCACCCTGGCCGCGCTCAGCGCCGCAGGGGTCAACGCCGCATCCAATACGCCGCCGAACCTCAGCAGGGCCTACGTCATCAGCACATCCCTCGAGCCTGCGGGTGTGGTCGAAGCGAGCATCGAGCTGATCGTCGATCCGGACGCGGGGCACACCACAACGCGGGTCGCGAGCGAGCAGGTGCTCATCGCGCAGTCCTCGGGCAGCTACGTGGTCACCTCAGCAACCATCTTCCCGCTGCGCAACGAGTCCGCGGGTCCGCACGTCGTGCAGGTGACCCCGAGCACCGCTGGTGGAGTCACCACGCTGCTGGTGACTTTCGACAGCGACCTCACGCAGGCCACCGTCTCCGGCGCGATCACGGTAGAGAACCAGGCCGGTGTGATCCTCAACTCGACTGCCGTGTACGACCCCGACACGCGCACTGCCACTGTGACGCTTGCCAACGCGCCGAGTGGCACGCTGACCCTCGAGATCGCGACATCGCTTGCCGACGTCGAGGGACAGTCGCTGGCGAACGGCTTCCTGACAACGTTCGAAGCCGGCTCCTAAGCGCGCTCTCCCGGCGGGGAGCACCAGAGCGTCGCGCGCACGGGGATACGCATCGTGCCGTCTGGGGCCGTCCACGGCTGCAGTGAGCGCAGACACGCGGCGCGCATCGACTCTGCAGCGTCGGCGGGTTGGTGTTCGAGCTCACGCGCGACCGGGCGTTCGACGACCATCGCCGCCCAGTAGGCGTTGATGCCGTCGAAGCGCACGACGTCGTTGAGCGTGACCGGGTCCCAACCCCGGGTCTGGTCCGCGTCGGGACCGCCAAGACAGCGCATCACGAACTGCGATTGGAGTCCGGCGACATCGCGCAACGCATCGGCGAGCGCGACCTCGTGCGGCGGAAGACTCGTGCCGTCCCACGTGAGCACGCCGGCTCGTCCGCCGGTACGCGTCAGCGCATGCGCCACATCGAGCAGCGATGCGCCATCCCAGAAGCCGAAGGTGCACAGCGATGCGACGCGGTCATACCGATGGCCGTCCGATGTGGCGGCGTCCGCGACGCGCATCGAGACCGCGCACCCGGTTGCGGACACCTCGTGCGCTGCGGCCGGCAGCAATCCCGCGTCGATGTCAACGAGCATGACGTGTCCCTCATGTCCCACCGCCGCGCCCAGCGCGATGCCCATGGTGCCACTGTCACAGAGCAGATCGCAGACCGCTCCACCGCGGGTGACGCCCAGCGCGTCGGTGACCTGTTCGGCCAGCGGTCTGAGCACCGCGTTCGCATACAGCCGCCCGTACCGCGGGCCCACGCCGCTACCCCGAGACGGCGATTGCGGCCGCGATCGCCGCGGCGCGCGCCGGATCGCGCACGACTCGCCGCAACGGTTCCTGACGCCTCGCCCACTCGTCAGCCGCCGCGACCAGTTCCGGATGCTCCTCGATGAACGCGGTGCTGTAGTCGCCGGCGCGAAAGTCGGGCTCGGCGATCACCGCAAGGTGGTACGGAATGTTCGTGTGGATGCCGGTGATGACGTACTCGAGCAGCGCGCGGCGCATGCGGTCGAGCGCCATGTCGCGCGTCGGCGCGTAGGTGATGAGCTTGGCGATCATCGGGTCGTAGTTCGGGGAGACGAGGCCGGGGCTCACCAGCGAGCTGTCGACGCGCACACCGGGGCCGGACGGCTCGTGGTACCCGGTGACCTGACCCGGCGACGGGAGAAAGCCGCGCGCATAGTTCTCCGCGTTGACCCGGCACTCCACCGCGTGCCCGCGCGGAATGACCTGCTCCTGGGTGAGCGTCAGGCGCTCGCCGGCGGCGATGCGCAATTGCTCCGCAACGAGATCGATGCCGTAGACGAGCTCGGTCACAGGATGCTCGACCTGGAGTCGCGTGTTCATCTCGAGGAAGAAGAACTCACCGTTGCGATAGATGAATTCGACGGTACCCGCATTGACATAGCCGACCGCCCTTGCTGCGGTCACCGCTGCGTCGCCCATGCGCCCACGGGTCGCCGCGTCGATCACCGGCGACGGCGCTTCCTCGACGATCTTCTGGTGTCTGCGCTGGATTGAGCACTCACGTTCGCCAAGGTGAATGATGTTGCCGTGCGTATCCGCGAGCACCTGGATCTCGATGTGGCGAGGCTGATCGAGATAGCGCTCGAGGAAGATCGTGTCGTTGCCGAAAGCGCGTTGCGCGGTGCTCTTCGCGGTGTCGAAGGAGCCGCGCAGCTCCTCCTCATCGCGAGCAACGCGCATGCCGATGCCACCACCGCCCGCGCTCGCCTTGAGGAGCACCGGATAGCCAATCCTCGCTGCGGCAGCAACGGTTTCCTCGATATCGCCAAGGGCGTCTGTTCCTGGAACCACGGGCACGCCGGAGTTGCGCATGCGCTCCCGCGCGGGCACCTTCTCGCCCATCGCCGCCATCGCATCGGGGGGCGGACCGACAAACACGATGCCGTTCTCCACGCACGCGCGGGCGAGTTGCTGGTTCTCGCTGAGAAAGCCGTAGCCGGGATGAATCGCCTGCGCACCCGTCGCGCGCGCTGCATCGATGATGCGGTCGATCACGAGGTAGGACTGCGCCGCCGGCGCGGGACCGATCTCCACCGCTTCATCGGCGAGCAGGACGAAGGCGGCGGTGCGATCGACGTCGCTGTGCACCGCAACTGTGCTCACGCCGAGGTCACGGCAGCCGCGGATGATGCGGAGCGCGATCTCGCCACGGTTGGCGATCAGCACCTTGTCAAACATGACTCGATTCAGCCCGCGCTCACGCGCCGATCTGGATCAACGGAGCCCGCGGGCTCACCACTGCGCCCTCGGTCACGTACACCTCGGTGACCGTGCCCGCACGCGTCGCGGTGATGTCGTTCTGCATCTTCATCGCCTCGAGCACACACACGACGTCGCCGAGCGCGACGTGGTCGCCGACCTTCACATTGACCTTGAGGAGCAGCCCCTGCATCGGTGAAACCACGGTCCCCTCACGAACCGTCGGTGCCGCCGCTTTGTCGGGAACGGCGGCCGCAGCGACGCCCGTATCTGTGCCACCGATGATGCGTACCGCGTAGCTCTGACCATCCACCTCGACGGTGAGCTCGCGGACCGGGAGCGCCTGCGCTTCGTCGCCCTGCGGCTCGGTCGCAGCGGCATCGTTGTCGGGCACCGGCTCGGAGTCCGCCGCCGGCGCCGGAAGGTCGGGCTCGTCGCCGAGTCGCTCGGCAACCGCGTCGCCTCTGACGAGATTCAGATACGCATTCGGAAAGAGCGCGTACGTGACCATCGCGGCGGTGTCCGGTTTGGGATATCCCTCGCGAATGAGCTCCCGGCGAGTCGCATCCATCACGGGTTCGAGGAGGTCGGCCGGCCGGCACGTGATCGGCTCCTCGCGCCCGTTGACCAGGCGCCGGACCTCGCGGTCGATCGGTTCCGGCGGCTCGCCGTAGAGGCCGAGGCAGTAGTCCTTGATCTCCTGGCTGATGGTCGCGTATCGGTCGCCTTCGACCACGTTGTACACGGCCTGGGTCGCCATGATCTCGGTGAGTGGCGTGATCAGCGGCGGGTAACCGAGCTCACTTCGAACCTGAACAACATCCGCCTCCACCTCCGCGAGCTGGCCGAGCGCGTTGCGCTCGCGCAGCTCGGCCATCGCATGTCCCATCGCCGACGGCGGGAGCAGTCCTCGCAGCGCCGAGGTGTCGAGGCGGGCCGCGAGAGGATCAATCACGTCTGTGTAGTGCACGAGCTCCTGTTCGAGGACGAGCGCTGCGGCGGCGACGCGCTCGAGGTCGAGGCCGCAGTCGACGTCGGTGCCCGCGAACCCCGCGATCAGCGCCTCGGCTCCCGGCATCGAGGCGCCGCCGGCCAGGGGCGACAGCGCGCAGTCGGCTCGATACGCTCCCACTCCCGCGGCCGCATAGCAGGCGAGCGCGGACATCCCCGTCTGCGCGGAGATCGATACCGCGACCGGCACGCCCGCCGCTTCGCGGATCACCTTCACGGCGTTCGCGGCCAAGGATGCACCGAGAACTCCGAGTGGATCGTGCAGGCAGATGGTGGGATACCCGGCGTCGACGAGCCTGCGTGCCACGTCACCGAGCCCGTCGAGGCCCCGCCCGGGCACCTCGTTGTAGACGATCACCCCTTCCGCCTGCTTCCCGGTAGCCGCGATCGCAATCGCGCAGCGCTCGAGGTTGCGGACGTCGTTCAGGGGGTCGTAGCAGCGAAAGATGTCGACCCCCGCGGCCGCGGAGGTCTCGATGAAGGCGTCGACGAGATCGTCCGGCACCTGACGGTGTCCGACCAGGGACTGACCGCCGATGACTGCGAGGAACGGCGTGATCGGCGCCGCGGCCCTGATCGCCCGGATCCGCTCGAATGGGTCCTCAGCGAGAAAGCGCAGTGACGCCTCGAATGTCGATCCTCCGAAGACGTCGAGTGCGGCAAAGCCGCAGTGATCGAGGGTCTCGGCGACCGGCAGAGCATGGCGGAGGCGCAGCCTGCTGACCATCAGGGACTGCTGCCCATGGCGGAGCGACGTCTCCACCAACTCGAGGCGGGGCACAGCGGGCCATTCTAGCCGCTACTCGAAGGTGAATCCCTCGGGCAGCTGGACCTTGGACCGCATCCGCGCGCGCTCCTCCTTGATGCGAGCGGCAACGTCGGGGTCGAAGAGGCCGATGATCTCGGCGGCGAGGTGACCCGCGTTGCGCGCGCCCATCGGCCCAACGGCGACCGTCGCCACCGGAATGCCGGGCGGCATCTGCACGATCGAGAGCAGCGAGTCAAAGCCTGCGAGCGGCGTCGCGGCGAGCGGAACCCCGATCACCGGCAGCGTGGTCAGCGAGGCGAGCACACCCGGGAGGTGTGCCGCAGCACCGGCACCGGCGATGAGCACCCGCAATCCGCGATCCGGCGCGGCCAGTGCGTAGGCGCGAACGACGTCGCCCGCGCGGTGCGCCGACATGACGCCGATCTCCCACCCGATCCCGTAGCCGTCGAGCACTTCACCGCAGGTGTTCATCACCGGCAGGTCGGACTCGCTGCCCACCACGATGCCGACGCGCACGGGTGCGGTCATGAGCGCGCGCCGGCCGTGACCGGTCGCCCGATGTCGGTGCGCGCCTGCATGCCGTCGAAATGCACGCGCGCAAGATTGCCATACGCACGTGCCCGGGCGGCGTCGATGTCTGCACCGGTCGCGGTCACGCAGAGCACGCGACCGCCGGCGGTCCGCAACGTGCCGTCGGAGTCTCGCGCCGTCCCGGCATGGAAGCAGTAAACGTCATCGTCGATGGCGTCGATCCCGGTGATCACATCGCCGCGGCGCACGTCGCCGGGGTAGCCCGCAGCTGCGGCGACAACCCCAACGGCGGCACCAGGCTTCGCGGACGCGACACCGGCCGGCACCTCGCCACGGGCGCACGCGACGAGCACGTCGAGGAACGGCTCATCGAGCAGCGGCAACACCACCTGGGTTTCCGGATCGCCGAAGCGCGCGTTGAACTCAAGCACGCGAACGCCGTCGGGGGTGAGCATCAGACCGGCGTACAGGCACCCCACAAAGGGAGTTCCTCGTGCGCGAAGCGCATCGATGCATGGATCAAGCACGCTGTGCGTCACCTCATCGATGAATGCGTCCGAGGCGGCATCTGCCGGCGGAGCGATCGAACCCATCCCTCCGGTGTTGGGGCCGCGATCGCCGTCGAAGATGCGCTTGTGGTCGCGGGCGGGAACCAGGGTGCGCACGTTGCGACCATCGCTGAGACCGAACACGCTCACCTCCGGGCCGCTGAGCAGTTCCTCGACGACGACCTGGCGTCCAGCATCGCCGAAGCGCAGCGCACCGAGACATTCGTCGAGTGCGTGCTCCGCCGCCGCGACGTCGTCGCACACCTTGACTCCCTTGCCGAGCGCAAGCCCGTCGGCCTTGACGACGCACCGTCCGGCGAGCTCGGCGACGAACGCGCTGAGCTGTGCGCGCCCGGCGGCGTCGCCGGCGACCCAGCGCGCAGTCGGTATGCCTGCCGCATCCATCACCTGCTTCGCGAAGGTCTTGGACGAACTCGATGCGCGCGGCTGCGGCAGTCGGTCCGAAGACGAGGATGCCACGCGCTGTGCAGGCGTCGGCGATGCCGGCTGCAGCCGCGGCGTCGGGGCCGATGACCACGAGGTCGACGTCGCGCTCGGCGGCGAGCCGTGCGACAGCCGCTGCATCGGTCACGTCGACCGCGACGTTCTCGGCGATCGTCGTGGTGCCACCGTTGCCGGGCGCCACGATCAGCTCCAGGTCAGGCGCGTCGCGCAAACACGCCCACGCCAGCGCGTGCTCGCGACCCCCGGATCCGACGATGAGGACTCGCCTTATTCCCATTCGATGGTCGACGGCGGTTTGCTCGAGATGTCGTAGACGACGCGGTTGATGCCCGGCACCTCATTGACGATGCGCCGGCTGATCACTCCGAGGACGTCATACGGGACTCGCGCCCAGTCCGCGGTCATCCCGTCCTCGCTCTCGACGATGCGGACCGCGACGACATTGCCGTACGTGCGGTAGTCGCCCATGACGCCGACTGAGGAGATCGGGGTCAGGATGGCGAACGATTGCCACACCTTCCGATACAGGCCACTGCGCTTGATCTCGTCGATGACCACCCAGTCCGCGGCGCGAAGCGTCTCGAGGCCCTCACGAGTCACCGCGCCGATGATCCGGATGGCGAGGCCGGGGCCCGGGAACGGTTGACGGAACACCATGTCCTCGGGAAGGCCGAGCGCCAGCCCGACATTGCGCACCTCATCTTTGAAGAGATAGCGGAGCGGCTCGACCAGCTCGAAGCGGAGGTTCTCGGGGAGGCCTCCGACGTTGTGGTGGGTCTTGATCTTCGTGGCGTTGTGCGTGTCGTGCGAGGTCGAACTCGATGACGTCCGGGTACAGCGTGCCCTGCGCCAGGAAGTCGATGCTGCCCATGCGCGTCGCCTGCTCTTCGAACACCCTGATGAACGTGGCGCCGATCCGGCGCCGCTTCTCCTCGGGATCGACAACTCCGGCGAGCGCGTCGAGGAACTGGCCGGTGGCGTCGACGTGGACGAGATGGATGTGCCGCTGGGTGCGCATCACGTCGATGACGCGGTCGCCCTCGCCGCGTCGGAGCAGGCCGTTGTCGACGAACACGCAGGTGAGCTGATCCCCGACCGCACGATGCACGAGGGTGGCGGCGACGGCGGAGTCGACGCCCCCGCTCAGCGCGCAGATGACCTTGCCGTCGCCGATCTGATGACGCAGCGTGTTGATGGTCATGTCGATGAACGAGGCGGCTTGCCACGTGCCCGCGCACCCGCAGACGTCGAAGAGGAAGTTGCGCAGGACATCGCGCCCGAGTGGCGTGTGGGCCACCTCCGGATGGAACTGGATGCCGTAGCGACTGTGCGGCCCGACGAATGCGGCGCAGGCCGAGTTGAGGGAATGCGCGATCGGCCGGAAACCGGGGGGCAGCTCGGTGACGACGTCGCCGTGTGACATCCACGCCGCCAGCTCGGACGGCAACCTGGCGAAGAGCCCGGCTTCCTCGTCGATGGTCACGGACGCATGGCCGTACTCGCGACGCTCGGCCGGCGCCACTGCGCCCCCAAGGTTCACCGCAAGCAGCTGCATGCCGTAGCAGATGCCGAGGATGGGAATGTCGAGGTCGTAGAGCGCCGGGTCCGGGTGCGGCGCACCGGGCTCGAACACCGATGCCGGACCGCCGCTGAAGATGATGCCACGCGGGTCTCTGCGGCGAATCTCCTCGGCGCTGATGGTGCCGGGAACGAGCTCGCAATACACCTTGGCCTCGCGCACACGGCGCGCGATCAACTGGCTGTACTGGCTCCCGAAGTCGAGGACGAGGATCGTGTCCTGGGCGACCTGCGCAGACGAGCGCGCGACGGCGCCTGCGTCGGTCGCGACAGTCATCACCGTCCTGCCACCGCTCCTCAGGCCCCCATGCCGACGCGCTGCTCGCGCTGTTGCACCTTGCCCTCGGTCTTGATCGAGGGGGCGATGACCATCTCTGTTTCCTGGAACTCGGCGATCGTCCGTGCGCCGCAGACACCCATGGCGGTCTTCAGCGCTCCGACGAGGTTCATGCTGCCGTCATCGACGTGGGCCGGTCCGAAGAGAATCTCGCGGAGCGTGCCCTTGATGCCTGTGCGAATGCGCGTGCCGCGGGGAAGGTTGGGATCCGGTGTCGCCATTCCCCAGTGATTGCCGTGACCCGCGGCCTCAGCGGCGGACGCGAAGATGGACCCGATCATCACCGCGTCGGCGCCGCTAGCGAAGGCCTTGGCGACGTCGCCACCGAGACGCATCCCGCCATCGGTGATGATGGCCACGCGCTCGCCACTGCGGCGGAAGTGATCGTCACGGGCGGCCGCGCAGTCGCTCGTGGCGGTGACCTGCGGAACGCCGACGCCAAGCACTGCGCAAGTCGTGCACGCCGCTCCCGGGCCGACGCCGACGAGCAAGCCCTTGATGCCGGTGTCCATCAATTCGAGAGCGGTGGCGTAGTCGACACAATTGCCGGCAACCACAGGGATGTCGACCGAGTGGGTCAATTCGGCGAACGAGAGGTGCTTGTACGACTTGCTCACGTGCCGGGCGGTGAGGACTGTTCCCTGCACCACCAGCATGTGCGCCCCAGCCTCCTGGACGATCGGCGCGCGGCGCTCGGCGTGCGCCGGAACTGTGGAGACCGCGCACGCGACGCCGGCACGGGTGATCTCCTCGATGCGCAAGCCGATCAGCCCGTCCTGCACGGGGGCTGTGTAGATCTTCTGCAGCAGCGTATTGATCTGGTCGGCCGGCGTCTCGGCGATTGCCGCGAGCACTTC
This sequence comes from Candidatus Dormiibacterota bacterium, assembly GCA_963830305.1. Taxonomy (GTDB): domain Bacteria; phylum Chloroflexota; class Dormibacteria; order Aeolococcales; family Aeolococcaceae; genus Palsa-851. Next base: position 23,060 of record CAWHLW010000001.1, read on the forward strand.
CGCCGGGTCCTCGTAGCGGGTTTGCACGCCGTCGAGGTTCAGGACTGCCAGACCGCCGAGGTGGCCCATCTCCGCTGCGAACCGGGTGTCCACGACACCATCCATGGCGGCGGCGAGAAAGGGGATCTCCAGGGTGGTCCCATTGACTGCAAATGAGACGTCGATTTCGGCGGGATTGACAGTCACGCGTCCGGGGACCAGGGCGACCTCATCGAACCCGTAGGCGCGCCGGGCCCGCTTGCCTCTGCCCAACTCGAACTCCATCTGGAGATTCTACAGGAGGCAGGGGGGAGTCCGGCCTTGAGATCGCTCCATCTTGTGGACTCTCAGGAAGGTAGCCACCACATCTGGTGGTAGGCTTGGTGGCCTGGCCGGGGTCCGGCGGTCGCTCCGTTATGGATAGATGCCGCGAACCTTGGTCGCCTCGGCGACTTTGGTCACGGCGATACGGAATGCGGCATTGCGCAAGGTGACATCGTGGGACTGCGCCTCACCCCGTACCTGCTGATAGCTCCGGGTCATCACCTCGCGGAGCCGAGACGTCACCTCGCCGGATCCCCAGAAGTACGCCTGGATGTCCTGCACCCATTCGAAATATGAGACGACCACGCCGCCGGCGTTGGCGAGGATGTCGGGGAGGATGAGCACCCCACGTTCGTTGAGCATCGCATCCGCCTCGGTGGTCAGCGGCGCATTGGCGCCCTCGGCGATGACGGTGGCGCGGATGCGATCAGCGTTGCGCTCGGTGATCTGCGCCTCGAGCGCAGCGGGGACGAGCACGTCGACGTCGAGCGTCAGCAACTGCTCGCGATCGACCTGCTCCGCACCCCCGTAGTCGGTGAAATGCCCACCCTCCTCCTTGAGGTGGCGAAGCGCGGTCAAGTCGAGTCCTTCGGGACGGTAGAGACCACAGCTGCTGTCGGACACGGCGACGACGTTCATACCCTCGGCCGCCATCAGCTCGGCGCACACGCCGCCGACCTTGCCGAATCCCTGGATGGCGACGCGCGCACCTGACGGATCCATCGCCGCGTCGCGCATGGCGAGCACGGTGACCATGGTCAGTCCACGACCGGGTCCGGTGAACCGACCTTCGGAGCCACCGATCGACTGCGGCTTCCCGGTCACCGACGCCGGGACCGAGAACCCCGCGTGCATCGACAGCGTGTCCATGATCCACGCCATCACCTGCGGTCCGGTACCGAGGTCCGGTGCTGGGATGTCGCGGTCGGGACCGACGATGAGCGATATCTCAGTGGTGAACCTGCGGGTGAGGCGCTCGAGCTCGGTGATGGTGAGCGCCTTCGGATCGCAGACCACGCCACCCTTTGCGCCGCCAAACGGGACGTCGGCAACTGCCGTCTTCCAGGTCATGTACATCGCCAGCGCTCGCGCGTCGTCGAGCGTCATTGCCGGGTGGTAGCGCAATCCTCCCTTTGCCGGTCCACGGGCGATGTTGTGCTGCACGCGAAAGCCTGTGAAGACGCGAAATGAGCCGTCGTCCATCTCCACCGGGAAGTGCACGACGAGCTCGCGCTTGACCTCGCGCAGCACCGCTCGCAGGGAGTCGTCGAGCCCGATGGCGTCGGCGGTTGCGTCGAACTGCCGCTGAGCAATGCTCAGGGCGGAGCGCTCATTGATCCCGGACATGCGCAGGCCGCACTATACGCAACAGGTGCCCGTTTAGGTCGGTCTGAAGACCCCGGATTAGGACTCCAACTGGACGTGTAGTTGCCTGCCCTGGCAGCAACGCGATGCACAATCATTGACAATCACGATCACAACCAGCATGCTATGGCCGAACGATCGGAGGTTTTGGACACCTCCTGTCACAAACAACAAGGAGGCCCATAGGATATGGCCAGGACCAGACGTAGGAGAGGCGGCGTCGAGAAGGCCGTCAAACGCACCGTGAGGCGCGTAGGGACGACAGCTCGCCGTCGCGCACCCGCCGCTGGTGGCGATCTCGTGAAGGCAGTGCAGAACCTCGTGAAGGCATTGCCCGTCGGCGAGCTGGAAAAGCGACTTGCGGGCCTAGAGAAGACTGTCGCGCGGCTCGAAGTGAGCCTCCGCGGTGCAGCCAAGCGCGCGTCGACCGCAGTCCGCGGTAGCAAGCGCACCACCGCGAAACGCGCAACCGCAAAACGCGGCACCGCGAAGCGGGCGACCGCGAAGCGGACCACCGCCAAGCGGGGAACCGCAAAGCGCGCAACGGCCAAGCGGGCCACCGCGAAGCGGGGCACCGCAAAGCGCGCCGGCGCGAAGAAGACCACGGCACGGAAGACCACGGCACGGAAGACCACGGCTCGCAAGACCACCGCGCGGCGGAAGACCACGGCGCGCAAGACCACCGCTCGCAAGCCGGCGGCTCGCAAGACCACCGCGCGGCGGAAGACCACGGCTCGTAAGACCACAGCACGCAAGACCACGGCTCGTAAGCCGGCGGCGCGCAAGACCACGGCGCGCAAGACCACGGCGCGCAAGACCACGGCTCGTAAGCCTGCGGCTGCTCGCAAGACCACGGCTCGTAAGCCTGCGGCTGCTCGCAAGACCACAGCGCGCAAGCCGGTAACCCGGCGCCGCGCCAAGCCCGTCGCCGCTCCGCCCGCTGCGGCACCGGCCACGACGACCCCGAGCTGAGTCCACAGACTCAGTTCTCCAACCTTTCGTAACGAGAAGGCCTCCGGCCGGTGCCGGGGGCCTTCTTCTTGTCCAGTCGCCGACAGGTTGCCGCGCCGACATGAGCCGGATCAGTTATTCGAGAACGCGAGCCAGCGCTGCGGCCGCACGGTGCGCACCTGCCGCGTCAACGTTCAGGTGGGTCACGCACCGGACGGTGTGCGGACCCATGCTGCTCACCAGCACGCTGTCCTCGCGGAGACGGGCGACGACCGTCTCGGCGGGCGCGATCGTGTCGAACATGACGATGTTGGTGGGCACGGCGGGCTCGCGCAGCGTCGCGCCCGAGACCTCCATGACCGCGTCGGCGATGATCGCTGCGTGAGCGTGGTCGTCGGCGAGCCGGTCGACGTTGTGCTCGAGCGCATAGAGCCCCGCGGCCGCGATCACTCCGGCTTGGCGCATGCCGCCGCCGAGACGCTTCCGCCAGCGTCGCGCGCTCTCGATCGTCGGCACATCGCCGGACACAATCGATCCCACCGGAGCCCCGAGACCCTTGCTGATGCAGACCGTGACGGTGTCGCACTCGTCGACGAGCTTGGCCGGCGACACGCCGAGCGCGACTGCGGCATTGAACAGCCGTGCTCCGTCGCAGTGCACCCGGAGTCCCAGCCGGTGGGCGACATGCGCAGCGGCGCGAACTCGGCCCGGGTCGACGGCGCCGCCACCTCTTCGGTTGTGCGTGTTCTCGATGCAGAGCAGCGTGGAGACGGGCTGATGGATGTCGGCAGTGCGCACCGCGGCTGCGATCGCATCCTCATCGGGGATGCCGTCGGCGCTGTCGAGAACACGGAGCTGGATGCCCGCGACGATCGCGGTGCCGCCGACCTCGTAGACGACGACATGGGCCTGCGCGTCCGCGATGACCTCATCGCCCGGACGCGTCTGCGCGGCGACGCATGTCAGGTTGCCCATGGTGCCGCTTGGGACGAACACGGCGGATTCCTTGCCGAGACGGCGGGCCATCTCTTCCTCGAGCCGGCGCACCGTCGGATCCTCGCCCCAGACATCATCACCGACCTCCGCGCGCGCCATCGCCACGCGCATTCCCTCATCGGGAACGGTCAGCGTGTCACTCCGGAGATCGACGATGCCCGGGGACGACATTGCTCTCACTGACTGTCACCCGTGCATCGTGGACCATCGACCGCCCGGCTCGCGATGCCAGACGCGTCTGGTCGCGACCCATCCGCTTCGCCTCATAGAGGGCGTCGTCGGCCAGACCGAAGAGGTCACCCGCGCTCTGGGTGTCCTCGGGGTACGCCGCGACGCCGACACTCACGGTCAGACGCACACCGACACGATCGTGAAGCTCGACCTCGGTTGTCGCAACGGCGGCACGGATCTTCTCAGCCACCACGAGCGCCTCCTGCGCGGAGGTGTTGGGCATGAGCACCACGAACTCCTCACCGCCATACCGTGCGGCCAGGTCGGCGCGCCGGATGTTGGTGAGCACCGTCTGAGCGAAGGTGATCAGTGCCAGATCGCCGGCGTGATGACCATGGGTGTCGTTCAGTGCCTTGAAGTGGTCGATGTCGAGCATCAGGATGGCGAGCGAAGTACCCAAGCGCTCGGCAAGCGCCGCCTGCTGGCCGAGCGAGTCGATGAGGAAACGATGGTTGTAGAGACCCGTGAGATCGTCAACGCTCGCCTGGCGTTGCACCACGGCGAGGAATCGGTAGCGCTCGAGGGCGAGCGAGATCTGCTCCGCTGTTGACGCGACCAGGTCCGATTCGCCTGCGGTGAATGTCCTGCTCTGACCGGCAACCGCAAGCACGCCGTGCACGTGGGTGCCGAGTCGGAGCGGAGCGACGCAGAACTCGCGTGCGCCGAGCCGGGACTCCGGCGCGGCGGCCGTTGCGCCCAGCATCATCGCGCCGGGACCGGCGTGACGAAAGCCCTCGCCGAGTGGTCCGCGACCCTCGAGGAGGCCGTCGACTGTGATCGCGCGTATGCCATCGGCCACGGCAAACGGATCACTCATCTCCGAGCCGCTCACCACGATCATCGATATCTCCACGTCGATCGCCCGCCGCAACTCGGCGCAGACGTTGGCGAGCGCGCCCTCCAGCGGCTGCGCGAGGCTGAGCTCCATGGCGACCGAGGCACGCGTCGCGGTCATGCGCATCGTTGAGCGAATCTGCGTGCGCATCGCCTCGAAGCTGGCCCCGAGCCTGCCGACCTCGTCCACCGAGTCCACATGAACGGGCTGGTCGAAGTCACCGGCTCCCAGTGCTGCGACGGCTGCATCGAGTCGCTGGAGCGGCCGGCGCAGATCGATCTGCACCACGACCACGATGAAGAGCATCGCGATCAGGATCACCGCGAACAACACCACGATCGACTGCCATCCGACCGGAGGACCGATGAAGGGCGCCGCCACGACGAGCCTGAGCCCCGCGCCGATGGGCGTCGATGCGACCGCCAGCTCGCGGGACTGTATGGACACGACCTCGGGCGCAGACGTCCCTATCGCACTGCTGAGCGCCGGGGTCAGTGACGTCACGCTGCCGGTTGCCGCAACGGTGCGGTCGCCGTCGGTCAGCAGGATGCCGATCGGATCCGCCGGCGTCGCGATGTTGCGCGCGATGGCGTTGATGAATGCCGCGGTGACCGGGCGAGCGACGAACGCCGTGGCGTTGATGCCGGGGATGGTCGACGCGGCAACCAGCCACGCCTGGCCGCCGGACTGGACGGTGGTCGTTCCAGCCGACGCTGCGGTGACGATGGGGATCGTCACCGTCGCCGGGAGCAGCATCGATCCCTGCACCGCGACGATATCGCCGCCCGCGCGGGTCACCCCGAGCACGTCGTCGGTTCCGATCACCGAGGTGTCCTCAATGAGCGTTGCGCTGAGATCCTGCGGGTTGCCCAGGTCGCGGTCCGTCGAGAGCTGACGGCCGACTCCCGCGATGAAGCTCGCCAGCGACGCTCGCTGCCCGTCGAGGAGATTCGCTGCGATCGACGCGCGCTGCCCCGCGCCGTTCTCAGCCTGGGTGCGCGCGCTGGCTTCGGCGAGCATCATCGGCACCACGGCGATGGCCACCCCGGCCACGAGAATCACCGCTGCGAACTTCAGCGAGAACGACGCACCGCGCCAGACCCCACTCGCTCGTCGGACCCCTCGCATCGATCGCCCTCAGCTGGATCGACGGATCAGCACGAGGGATGCCACTGCAACGGTCGCGGCAATGAGGACCGTCGAGAGCGCGATCACCGACACGAATTCCAGACCCGGGGCGCGTGCGCTCGTCGGGTTGACAGCGGGAATCGTCAGTGCGGGTGGCGCGAGAACCGGCGGCCGCGAACCGCTCTGGGTCCCAGGGCTCATCGTCGCCCCGGATGAGGGCTGCGGTCTCGGCGTATCCGTGGGGTGGGTCGCGATCACCGGAGCGGGCCTCGGATGCAGGCGCGGCGTCGGTGGCGGAGTCCTGCTTGGCGTCGGCCTCGGCGTTGGCGCGGACGCCGGCACGGGTGTCGTGGTGGGCTGGGGAGACGGCGAGGGGCCGCAGCAATGTCGCTCGCAACACCGGTTGTCACCGCCGGGATCGCCGGACCGGCTGCGACAACCATGACCCGGGTCGGCTGAGGAGGGCGAGCTCGCGGAGGCCGTTGAGTTCTCGGCGTGCCAGGCCACACCGGCCGCCGCGGCCGGAACGTCCAAAGCTCCCAAAAGGATCCAGGACAGCGACACGCCGGCGAGCAACATCAAGAGCGCGCGTCGATTCAGCAAGTCACCTCCGCGACGATGCTACGGCCGCCCCCGGTTGGACTTGTGATCGAAATGTGACACTTTGCAGGTGCCGGTCGTCGTCATCAATTTCCTTGACGGTGAGGTCGTTCTCGCCGAGGCATCCGAGATCACATTCGATCTCGCGATCCTCGACGCGGAGTTGCGATCCATCAACCAGAACGCCGAGCGGGCGCTCTTCCCGGTGAGCGCGATCCGGCAGATCCTTGTCGGCGATCCGGAACCGGCTCCGCCCGAGGCCGAGGTGGCGAGCTGGGACCGCGCCGCTTTCCACTTCATCGACGGCCCGGTGCTTCGTGCATCGATCCGCTCAGATGCCCATCTCGGTCGATACGGCGGCGTCTGGCGAATCGTCGAGCCGGAGGGCACCGAGCTCCGCACCATCGCCGTTCCGTACTCGGCGCTCAAGGGCGTCTACCAGATCCGTCAGTGGGACAGCCGTCCGGCAAGCGAGCGCGACGAGCACGCCGAGCTCGATCAGCTCGCGCGCGTGCTCGCGGAGCGCGAGCGAACGATCGCGGGAGGCGGCACGGTGCCGACCCGACGGCCGTTGCTGTCGCGGATGCGCCGCCCGCCGGGTTCGGCCTGATCTCGGACGTGTCGCGCGTCTGTCGATAGCGCAGGACCGGTCCGGACCTCGTGCTACCGTCGCCGCTGTGACCACCACGCTGGTGCGTGGCGAGCCCGAAGTCAGCGGAGCACCCCCTTCGTTGACAAGCCGCCTCCTCACCCCGAGAACGCTCGCGTCCATCGCGATTGCCGTCGTCATCGTCGGCGTGGCGTTGTGGCGTGCGCCGATCGACTGGGCCGCGGCGTGGGACAACATCCGTCACGCCAACCCGATCCTGTACCTGGCGGCGATGGCCGTCTACTACTCGTCGTTCGTGTTTCGCTCGATCCGCTGGCACGTGCTCCTCGAGAACGCGGGCGCGGATCGTCCTTCACGATCACTGGTCGGCATCGTCATCACGTCGTTCTTCGTCAACTGCGTGGTGCCGGCGAAGATGGGCGACATCTACCGCGGGTACCTCGCCAAGCAGAAGCTGGACGTCCCGGTGAGCAAGGCGCTGGGCACGATCATCGCCGAGCGCCTCATCGACCTCATCGTCCTGATGGCACTCCTGCTCGCGGCCGGTGCGGTGGTCTTCCGCACCAAGGCGCCGGGCATCCTCATTCCATATGTGGTCATCGGCGTCCTCGTCTGCCTCGCCGGTGTGGGGGTGATCCTCGTGATGCGCGCGGGACGCGGTCAGCGAGTGCTCCGCCATCTTCCCGAAGCGGTCTTTCATCGCTATGAGAGCCTCCGGCTGGGCACCGTCAACTCGTTCGCGCGCCTTCCCGTCCTGCTCGGGCTCACCGTGATGGTCTGGGCTGCCGAGGGCGCACGGCTCGGACTGGTCGTGTTCTCGCTGCACCTCGCCGGCGTCCACCTCGGCCCCTCGCAGTTCCTGTTGATCGCGCTGGTCGCTGCGCTGCTCACCACGGTTCCGTTCCTTCCCGGCGGTCTCGGGCTCGTCGAGGCCGGCATGATCGGCGTGCTCATCACCGTCGGCGGTGTGACCAACTCCGCCGCGGCGTCGATCACGCTGCTCGATCGGAGCATCAGCTACGGCAGCCTGGTGGTGATCGGCTTTGTCATCTTCGTGGTCACCCACGTGCACGTGCCCAGGACGCAGCGGGTCGCGGCGCAGGGGTGAGAGCGCTCGTCACCGGGGGCGCGGGCTTCATCGGCTCGCACATCACCGACGCGCTCCTCGACGCCGGCCATACCGTCACGGTGATCGACGATCTGTCGCGCGGCAGGCGTGCGCAGGTCAACGCGGCAGCGACGTTCGTGGAGCTGGACATCACATCGCCAAGGCTCGGCTCGGCGTTTGCCGAGGCGCGTCCCGACATCGTCTTCCACGAGGCAGCGCAAATTGACGTCCGGGAGTCGGTGCGCGACCCGTTGCATGACGCTGACGTCAACGTCGTGGGGACCGTGAATGTCCTCCGCGCTGCCGTCGACGTGGGCGCTCGCCGCGTTGTCTTCGCGTCGAGTGGCGGCGCGATCTATGGCGATACCGAGGTCATCCCCACACCCGAGGATCATCCATGCAGACCGGAGTCGCCGTACGGGACTGCGAAGCTGTGCGCGGAGGCTTACGGGGGAACGTTCAGCCGGCAGGCGGGCCTCGAGTTCGTTGCGCTCCGCTACGCCAACGTGTATGGACCTCGCCAGGATCCGCATGGTGAGGCCGGGGTGGTTGCCATCTTCGCGACCCGGCTCGTGCACGGAATGCCGGTGGTCATCAACGGCGACGGAACCCAGACACGTGACTACGTCCACGTGCACGACGTGGTGCGCGCCAACCTGGCAGCCGTCGACGGACCTTCCGGCACCTACAACATCGGCACCGGCATCGAGACCGATGTGAACGCGCTCTACGGCATGCTGGCCCAGGCGACCGGGGTGGGCGTCGACGCGGAGCACGGTCCCGCCAAGCCCGGCGAGCAGCACCGCTCGTGCCTGGATCCCGCCGGGACGCGCGAGCGGCTGGGGTGGAGCGCGGCGATCAGCTTCGAGGACGGCGTGCGGTCGACGGTGGACTTCTTCAGGACGGCCGGCTAGCCGTCGAGCTGCGATCGCGCATGTTCGAGGTTCGCCGCCCCGCGACTGCGCAGACTGGTGCCGGCGGTGCGCAGCGCCTCGTCCCTTGCGTACCCGGGTGCTTCCGCCAGTCGCGCTGACCACGTCAACTCGTCGACTGCCAGCTCGAGCATGGTTCGCGCCTCGTCGAGGGTGGCGTCAACGGGGATGCCGGCGATACGCTCCAACGCCTGCGCGCATCCGTCGAGGCGTCGCCTGACAGCGTGCGGCGAGCCGGCTCCATCGCCGGAGACCGGTGTCCCGTCAAGGGACTGCGCGGCCTCGGTTGCGGTGCTCAGCACCGCGACGAGCACCGCGCGGGGGTCTTCTTCGACGCTCGCGCCGGATCCCATCATCCGGTAGGCGCCGAAGAGGAACACGACCACGAGGAGCGCGGCGACTACGTAGATCGCCGTCACAGCCGGTCCTCGCCGGTTACTTGTAGCGGAAGGTGATGCGCCCGCGCGAGAGGTCGTATGGGCTCAGCTCCACGCGGACGCGGTCGCCGATCAGGATGCGGATGTAGAACTTGCGCATCTTTCCCGACGTGTACGCAAGCACGTCCTGACCCGTCTGCAAGCGCACCTTGAACATCGCGTTGGGCAGCGGCTCGATAACCGTCGCGTCCATCTCGATGGTCTCTTCCTTGACCTCGACCTGCGGAGTGCCGTCGGCAACGTCCCGTCGACGGACGGGGCCGCGCCTGCGGGTACCGCCAGGACGGGGTGGGCGTCGTGCCAAACAGGTCTCCTCAAAGCTGATCGGGCGATTCGCGAGCGTATCACGGAGCCGTTCCCTGATAACGTGATCTCGATGGCGGCCAACATTCGATCTCCGTTCCTCGACGCGCTGCGCGAGCGCGTGCTCGTGTTCGACGGCGCAATGGGCACCAGCCTCCAGACCGAGAACCCCGGCATCGACGACTTCGGCGGGGCCAGGCTGGAGGGCTGGATGGACGGCCTCGCCATCCACGCGCCGCAGATCGTCGAGCGAGTGCATCGCGGGTTCCTCGATGCGGGGTGCGACGTCATCGAGACCTGCACGTTCCAGGCGACGCGCCCGCGCCTCGAGGAATGGGGCCAGGGCGACGCGACCATCGACCTCAACGTCTCCGCCGCGCGCCTCGCACGCAGGGTGGCCGACGAGTACGCCGCCGACGGGCGTCCCCGTTTCGTCGCCGGAAGCATGGGGCCGACCGGGTTCCTGCCAGCGTCGAGCGATCCGTCGATGAGCCGTCTCGGCTTCGCCGACCTGGTGCCGGTGTTTCGTGAACAGGCCGCCTCGCTCATCGAGGGCGGCGTCGACGTGCTCATCATCGAGACGCAGCAGGACATTCTCGAAACCAAGGCCGCCATCTTCGGCGCGCGCGAGGCAGCTGCGGCAGCCCGGCGTCCGGTGGCGATCATGACCACCGTCTCGCTCGACGTCACCGGCCGCATGCTGCTCGGTACCGATGCGGCAGCGGTGCTCGCAGTCCTCGAGTTGCTCCACGTCGACGTCGTCGGCTTCAACTGCTCGACGGGGCCCGAGCACATGCGCGAGCCCATCCGCTACATCACCTCGCACACCACGCTGCCGGTCGCGTGCATCCCCAACGCGGGCCTGCCGATCAACGTCGACGGCGGAGCCTTCTACCCGTTGCAGCCGGTACCGATGGCCACCGAGCTGGCGAGCTTCGTCAGCGAGTACGGCGTCAGCGTGGTGGGTGGTTGTTGCGGTTCGACTCCCGAGCACATTCGCGAGCTGGTGTCGCGCGTCGGGTCAGTGACACGTGCGAGCGTCACGCCCGACGTCGAACCGCATCTCGCCAGCAGCATGCACGCCATTGAGCTGCGCCAGCAGCCGGCACCCCTGCTCATCGGTGAGCGGGTCAACGCACAGGGTTCGCGCGCCGTCAAACGCCTGCTGCTCGCCGACGACTACGACGGCATCCTCGGCATCGCGAGGACGCAGGTGGAGGGTGGCGCGCATGCGCTCGACCTGTGCGTCGCCGTCACCGAGCGCAGCGATGAGGCGGAGCAGATGCGCACTGTCGTCAAGACGCTGCAGATGAGCATCGACGCGCCGCTGGTGATCGACAGTACCGACGCCGACGTCATCCGGGCGGCGCTCGAGGTGTATCCGGGCCGCGGCATCGTCAACAGCATCAACCTCGAGAACGGCCGCGTCCGGTGCGACGCCGTGCTGCCGTCGGTCCGCGACCACGGCGCGTGCGTGATCGCGCTCACCATTGACGAGCAGGGAATGGCGCGCACCGCGGACCGCAAGGTCGAGATCGCGCGGCGTATCCACGACCTCGCTCGCGACGAGTTCTCGCTGCGCCCGGACCAGCTCATCTTTGACGCGCTCACCTTCACACTTGCCACCGGCGAGGCGGAATGGATCGACTCGGCTCGCGAGACCATCGAGGGAATTCGCGCCATCAAGCGCGAGCTGCCCGGCGTGCTCACCGTTCTCGGTGTGTCCAACGTCTCGTTCGGCCTCGCTCCTCATACCCGACCGATTCTCAACAGCGTCTTCCTGCACCACTGCGTCGAGGCCGGACTCGATGCCGCGATCATCAATCCGACGCATGTCGTCCCTTACGGAGAGATCGATCCCCAGGCTCGCCGGCTCGCGGAGGAGCTGGTCTTCAACAGCGCTCCCGACGCGCTCACGCGATTCATCGCTCACTTCGACGACGGCGCGTCGTCAGGCAGCGCGGGCCTGCCAGATACGGCGGATCCCTACGAGGGCATGTCGACCGTGGAGCGCATCCACGCGCAGATCCTCCATCGGCGCAAGGACGGCATCGAGGAACAGATCGACCTCGCGCTGCGCGACCTCGATGCGGTGACGGTGTTGAACACCGTGCTCCTGCCGGCAATGAAGGATGTCGGCGACCGGTTCGGCTCCGGCGAGCTGATCCTGCCGTTCGTCCTGCAGAGCGCCGAGGTGATGAAGCGCGCGGTCGCACACCTCGAGCAGTACCTCGAGAAGCGAGAGGGGTACACCAAGGGCAAGGTGGTGCTCGCCACCGTGTACGGCGATGTGCACGACATTGGCAAGAACCTGGTCAACACCATCCTGAGCAACAACGGGTACACGGTGTTCGACCTCGGCAAGCAGGTGCCGCTCAACACCATCATCGACAAGGCGCTCGAGGTCGACGCCGATGCGATCGGTCTGTCAGCTCTGCTGGTGAGCACGAGCAAGCAGATGCCCGCGTGCATCAAGGAGCTCGACGAGCGCGGCCTCAGCTATCCACTGATCATCGGTGGAGCGGCCATCAACCGCGGCTTCGGCAGGCGAATCCTGTATCTGGACCAGGATCGTGCGTACGAGCCCGGCGTCTTCTATTGCAAGGATGCCTTCGAGGGTCTGGAAACCGTCGATCAGCTCCTCGATCCAGACCGGCATGACGCACTGCTGACCCGCGTGCTGGAGGAAGCGCGCGTCCACCGCGTCCGTGAGCACGAGAAGCTCGAGCGCCGCAACGCCGCCGCCGCAGGAGCGGCTGCGCCGGCACTCCGCAGCACGGTGAGGCGCGACGCACCGATTCCGACCGTCCCGTTCTGGGGAGCCCGCGTGCTGCGCGACATTCCCATCTGGGACGTCTACCCGTTCATCGATCGCAACTCGCTGTACAAGATGAGCTGGCAGTTCCGGGGCGTTCGCGATCCCGTCAAGTGGGAGGAGCTGCTTCGCAGCGAGCTCGAGCCGCGACTGCAGCGCTCCATGGAGGAAGCGGTGCGCGACGGCTGGCTCCAGCTCGAGGCCGTCTACGGGTACTGGCCGGCACTGGCCGACGGCGACACCGTGGTCGTATATGACCCGGGCGACATCGACGCCGAGCTCGGCCGGTTCACGTTCCCTCGCCAGTCCGAGCAGCACCGGCTCTGCCTCGCCGACTACATCCGTCCCGCCGAGGAAGCGGCGGACGGGGAACGTGACGTCATCGCCCTTCAGGTCGTGACCACCGGCCCCGGTGCTTCGGAGCTGTCCAATCGCCTGCAGGTCGACGGCTCCTACGACGACATGCTCCGGATCCACGGCTTCGCAACCCAGATGGCAGAGGCAACAGCGGAATACGTGCACCATCGAATCCGTCGCGAGCTGCGCCTCGGTGAGGATCAGGGCCGCCGATATTCGTGGGGATACCCCTCCTGCCCTGACCTCGAAGACCACGAGATCCTGATGAAGATCGTCCCCGCAAGCGAGATCGGCGTGACACTCACCGAGGGCTACCAGTTCGTCCCGGAGCAGTCGACGGGCGCGATCGTGATGCACCACCCGGAGGCAAGGTACTTCGCGGTCTACGGCGGGGCGGCGATCGAGGCCGACGCACCCGGTGCGCCGGAGCCGGTGCTCGCAGCGACTGGCACCCAATAAATATCGAGTCCGGGACTAAACCTTTTCTCCGGATCCAGGAAAGCGCAACTACTCCGTGTAGCGGCGGATCCGCTCGTCCTCTTCGCCGTGCTCCGACTGGTAGAGCACGCACGACTCCGGTTCGGAGACACACGGTGGCACGGGATGGCGACCGGTGAACTTGTGGGTCCTGCGGTCGACGTGGCAGTCAGCTTTATAGCGGGTGAGCAGACCGAACGGACCCGCGCTTTCCTTGATGATCTGCTCGAGATACGGGCAACGCCGGCCGCGCGGACGGGGCGGCGCCGACTGGCGCTGCGGCTCTGGCCGGCCGCGCTGCGGGGGCGGTGGTTCTGCTCGCATCGTCCCCCCGAGTGTAGAACTCCTTACGGGGCAAGCATCGACTGGATGCGCGACGCGAGTTCCTTGATCTTGAACGGCTTGGCGAGCGTCTGGACGTTGCCGTAAGCCTCGAGCTTCGGCGCCGTGGACGCATTGACCAGAGCGCTGACCACCAGCACCTTGGGGTCGCTGCCGTGGTCGGAGCGGATCCGTTCGAGCACCTGGGTCCCGGAAAGATCCCCGGGGAGCATGAGGTCGAGCAGCACCAGGTCCGGCTGGAAGTCCACGAAGGCGGCAAGGCCTTCGTCGCCGCTCTTCGCCACCTTCACCTCGTAGCCCTCCATCGTGCAGAGCAGAGATTCGATGTCGGCGAGCGCGTAATAGTCCTCGATGATCAGGACCTTCTTCATGGCGGTACTCGTCGCTGGGCTCATTTTGGGCTCATAGGGGAACGCGGCCGAATATAGCACGGGCATTTCAGCCGCTCTCGACGGGTGTGACCAACCCGTCACCACGTGTCGCACCACCCGGCACAGGGGCGCCATCCGGGGCCATCCAGATCAGATGGAGCGGTCGATCAGGGTCCCTGTTCCGAGACCACCGCCACAGCACATCGTCTGCAGCCCGTAGCGACCATCGCGCCGCTCGAGCTCGTGGAGCAGGGTGGTCATCAGCCTGGCACCGCTGGCCCCGAGAGGGTGGCCGAGCGCGATCGCCCCGCCATTGACGTTCACGCGCTCCATATCGGGGTGGTGCTCGTGCGCCCACGCAAGGACGACCGGCGCGAACGCCTCGTTGACCTCGAAAAGGTCGATGTCATCGATCTTCAGGCCGGACCGCTCGAGGAGCCTGGTCGTGGCGGGGATCGGGCCGGTGAGCATGGTCACCGGGTCGACCCCGACGACAGTCTGTCCTGCAATCCGCGCGCGAGGCGTGATCCCGAGCGCGATTGCCCGCTCCAGCGACATGAGCAGGACTGCAGCTGCGCCGTCGGTGATCTGTGAGCTGTTACCGGCGTGCAGGATCCCATCCGCTTTGAAGGCAGGCTGCAGGGCCGCAAGCGACTCGGCGGTGGTGTCCGGGCGAATGCCCTGGTCCTGGCTGATGACCCGGCCATCGCCGTTGGCACCCACCACCACCGGCGCGATCTCGCGATCGAACCGGCCGTTCGCCTGTGCCTCCCCGGCACGGCGCTGGGATCGGGCCCCGAAGTCGTCCGCCTGCTCACGGGTGATGTGCCACATCTCCGCGATCATCTCCGCGGACAGGCCCTGGGGTGCGAGGTTGTACACCTCGAGGAGCTCGGGAGGAAAAGGCGTCCCGGGGCCTTGAAAGATGGTGCTGCCCATGGGAACGCGGCTCATGCTCTCGACTCCGGCGGCGATCGTGATGTCGCACACACCCGACTGGATGAGGTTGGCGGCGAAGTGAATCGCCTGCTGCGACGAACCGCACTGGCGATCGACGGTGGTTGCTGGGACCTCGATCGGGAATCCCGCGGCGAGCACGGCCTGGCGCGCGATGTTCACCGCCTGCTCGCCCGTCTGCATGACGCAGCCGAAGACGACGTCATCCACCATCGCTGGTTCGATCGCCGCGCGGCCGGTCACCTCGCGCAGCACGTGGGCGGCGAGCATGACGGGGTGGACGTCACGAAGATCACCGGTGCGCAGGTTGCCCCGACCCATCGGGGTTCGCACCGCTTCGACGATCACGACCTCAGTCATGGTTCCACCTGTCATTTGTTCGGGCAGCCCACCTTAGCAGCGGGAGCCGTGTCAGCCGTCGAAGCGGTAGACGGTCTCCACCACCGCTCGCGGCGCGGACGCATCGAGCGCATTCGCCGGTCCCAGCTCCTTTGCGACGAGCGCCCAGCCACTGGGCGGCGCGGTGTCAAAAGCGCTCAGCACCAGCACGTCTCCGTCGGCGGGATGGGCGCCTTCGTACAGGTCCCCGACCGAGACCACCGTCATTCCAATCGCCGCGAGACCGGGGGTTGCATCGTCCGTTTCCTGCTCTCGCGGCGGAGCCGGCAGATACGCGAAGAAGGCCTCGATGTATGGCGGATCGAGATTGTCCGACAGATAGATCTGATGCCCGTTCGCGATGTGGCGTGCCGTGGTGAGTGCAGCGATCTCGCCGGTGTCGAAATAGATGGCCGAGCGGTTGGGATATGCCGCGTAGAGGTCGACCGTGAAGTAGATCGCCTGAGCCACCAGCCCGACGGTGAGGATCCCGGCGACAACCCCGGCGACACCGGGCCGGCCCACGAGCGCAACCCGGATGCCGTCAGCCCCGAGCACGGCAAGGATGATGAGAAACGGCAACATCCCCGATGAGCGGAGCGCATGCGGTGTGCCGTTGTTGGTCAGCGCCGCCGCGATCGGGGCGAGCACGATGCCCACCACCAGGAAGCGCACGAACGGTTCCCGGCGCCGCTGCCAGCACACCAGGATGCCGGCGATCAGCAGCGGCGCCATCACCCAGAGCAGCATCCCGCCGATCTCGGTGTTCTGACGGGGATTGCCATCGCCCTGGGTGAAGAGGTAGCTCGGGCTGAAGTAGGCAAGGTAGTTGGCGAGGAACCGGTCGACGACCACACTGAGCGGCGCGCCGTCCGCCCAGATGCTGATCGCCGCAAAGCGCGCGGTCAGTGCGCCCGGGTTGAGCAGCGCATAGATGCCGAGCACCACGTATCCCGCGCCGACCGGCACCATCGCGCGCCACCACCCGGGTGTCCTCGCCAGCCACCAGAAGATCGCAAGCGGGATCGCGATGAGCAGCACCTCGAGACGCGCCGTGGTGTAGCCGTAGATCCCGAATGCGAGAAAGATGCCGGCTGCCCC
Organism: Candidatus Dormiibacterota bacterium; assembly: GCA_963830305.1. Classification (GTDB taxonomy): domain Bacteria; phylum Chloroflexota; class Dormibacteria; order Aeolococcales; family Aeolococcaceae; genus Palsa-851. The sequence continues at coordinate 39,657 of CAWHLW010000001.1, forward strand.
GAACTGACGAGCCGTCGGCTGCCGCCCTGCAATACACCAGAGCGCCGCCGACAGGAGCGCCACCCACGAGATCGTCTCGAAGCCAACCCTGCTCTCGATGACAAGCCACGGCGTGAACGCGGTAAGTGCGAGTACGCCCAACGTGATCACCCGCGAGCCCGTCATTCGCCACGCGGCGGCGGTGAGGAACCCGACCACCGCAAGGCCGAAGAGCGCCGCCGGGAATCGCTCGACAGCGACGGTCAGGGGAAGGAAGCGAACCAGCGCGGCCACCGCATAGACGTAGACCGGGTTCTTGTATTCGCCAAATGCCTCGAAGAAAAGCGGGAAGTGGATGCCGTGCTCATCGACGCCGAAGTGGGCGATGGTCCAGGCGTTGTAGCCGATCGACGCCTCGTCCACATACAGCCCCGGCGGTGAACCGGAGAGATCGACGAGGTTCCGCACCACGACGAGTGCCGCGACGATCGCGATCGCGCCGACCCAGAGGCGCCACCGCAACCGGTCTCCGCCCGGCTCAGGCCTCACGCACGCGCGGCGTCGATGAAGTCCGCGAAGAGCCGGCGCGCCCAGTCGCGCTCGAGGTACAGCTCCTCCGGGTGACACTGCAGTCCGACCACGAACTTGCGACCCGAATGCTCCACCGCCTCAACAAGTCCGTCGTGGGCTCGCGCGGTCACCACCAGGTCGCGGCCCAGGTCGCGCAACGCCTGGTGATGCATGCTGTTGACATCCACGAGGGTCGCGCCTGCGATCGCATGCAGCCGCGAGTCTGGCGCAACGTCGATGTTGTGGGTGAGCTCCTGACGCGAACCATCCTGTGAATGGTTGTGCGCGGTCGCGCCCTGCGTGCCCACGTCCTGCCACAGCGTCCCGCCGAGTGCGACATTGAGCACCTGCGCTCCCCGGCAGATCGCAAGGACCGGTTTGTCCGCGTCGAGCGCCCACTCGGCGAGCAGCAGCTCGGCACGGTCGAGATCGTTGTCCACCTCGACCGCGCAGTCGGTGCGCGTCTGCTCGCCGTAGAGGGTCGGTTCGACATCGGGACCACCGGGCAGGCAGAGGCCGTCACACAGGTCGAAGAGCTCGCGCAGCCGGGGCTCGGAGAGTGATGAGCTGATTCCCATCGGCGTCCCGCCCGCGCTTTCCAGCGCATCGAAGTAGGCGCGATTGCGGGCGAGGTCTGCGGGGAGGCCCTTCTCGTAGAGCACCCGCAGGGTGAGACCGATCAGCGGCGATCGTGGCATGGCAAGGGTTCCCGATCCGTCTACGACGTGAAGCTGAAACGACCGATGTGCAACCACGGTGACAGTACGCCCGACTCGCCCTCGCCGAGCTCGAGGCGCCGCTCACGGCTCACCTGCACGACGCTGGCGAGCGCCTCGACGATGCTCTGCGTGAAGCGGAGATCCTTGACGGGTCGAGTGATGCTGCCGTTCTCGATCAGGAACGTTCCCTCGCGGGTCATCCCGGTGATCACGGTTCGGAGCGGGTGCACGTCACGCACATACCAGAACCTGGTGATGTAGAGACCGCGAGACACCGTTGCGGCCATGCTGCGCCACGGAGTCTCGCCCGCATCCATCGCGACGTGGCGCGCAAGTGGTCCCCACGTATTGGGCTGGGGGAGCGAGTGCCCCGTTGAGGCGACATCGTCGCGGCGTGCGGTGGGCGTGTCGTAGACCACCGCTGCGCAGACACCGCGGTCGATCAACGTGACGGGACGCGTGGAAACGCCTTCATCGTCGAATGGGAAAGGGAAGATCTCAGACGTCCGTGCGTCGTCACGGATCGTGATCATGTCGCTCATCAGCTTTTCGCCGAAACGCATGAAGCTTCTGTGCTCCTGCACGGCGAGCGCGCTGAATCCACCCCACGCCAGGTGCTCGAGGAGGTCGGTCACCGCGTAGGGCGAGAGGATCACCTCGTAGTCCCCGGGACCGATCGCGGTCGCGCCCTGGTTGCGCTCGCAGGTGTCGACCACCTCGGCCGCGAGGCCGGGAACATCGAGCGCGTCGATGTCCGCCGAGTGGCGCGACGCATAGCCGCCGCCGTCATCGCCCCGGGCAACCGAAACCAGGCTCGCCTGCGTGGCCGTGGCAGATCGGCGCAGCCCGGCGCTCGTCACGATCGCAGTGGTGGTCGTGGTGGTGCTCAGCGCCCCGTACGCGTTGACTTGGTGCGCAGCGGCCGCATCGGTGACGATTGCAACGAGCTCGGCGCGACTCTGCGGGGTCGCCTCGGCCGTCGCCTCCGCGAACGCCACCGGGCTGTCGCCATCCCCGGGTGTGGCCGCCGGGAGTGGCGACACCTCGGACTCAGCGGTCACGCGCCTGCTGTCCTCGGCGGCCGCAAACGCAAGGGTGATGGCGTGGTCGTCGTGACCGCGGACCTCGCCGACGCCGGTGCGTCCAGCATCGATCAGGCGGACCCTGACGTGACGGAATCGCTCCGCGACGCTCTGGTGGATCTCGTTGCCCGCGAACCGGGTCAGCTCGCTCCGGGTATCGCTGATGATCACCTCGGCTTCACCGTGGGAGAGCGACGCCAGCGCGCGGTCGCCCAGCTCGAGCAGCGCCTCGCGGCTGCTCACCGCGCCGGCTCCACTCGCACGTTGCGAAATCGGCACGGCGCCGCGCCGTGTCCGACGTGCATCAGCTGCGACGGCTGTCCCTTGCCGCAGTTCACGACGCCGAACATCTGCCACTCCGCGGGCCCGGCCACCGCGTCGCAGGAACCCCAGAACTCGGGCGTCTGTCCGCTGTAGATGGGGTTGCGCACCAGCCGGACGCGCTTGCCATCGACGATCTCCCAGCCGTTCTGCGTGCCGAACTGGAAGTTGAGGCGGCGGTCATCGATGCTCCAGGACCGGTTGGTCTCGAGATAGACGCCGTGCTCGGTGGTCGCGATCATCTCCTCGAGGCTCGATGTCCCCGGTTCGAGGTTGATGTTGGTCATGCGGATGATCGGCAATCGCGCCCAGCCGTCGGCGCGCATGCAGCCGTTGCTCACCTGGCCGATCGCGGCCGCCGTCTCGCGCGACGAGAGGTAGCCGGTGAAAAGGCCCCGGTCGACGAGCACCGACCGTTGCGCCGCCACGCCCTCGTCATCCCAGCCGAAGGTGCCGAGCCCGGGCGCACGCGTCGAGTCGGCGGTCATGGTCACCTGCTCGCTGCCGTATCGGAAGGTCCCGAGCAGGTCGGGGGTCAGGAAGGACGTGCCGGCGTACGCGGCCTCGTGTCCGAGGACGCGGTCGAGTTCGGTTGGATGTCCACACGAACTCGTGGACCTGGAGCGCCGCCTGGGTGGCGTCGAGGATCACGGTCATCGTTCCCGCCGGGCACTGCGCAGCCGTTAGCAGCGCCACGGCCTCCTCGGCGATCCGTCCGGCGTTGCCGGGGAGGTCGAAAGCCTCGATCGCCTCCCACCCGGCGCGGACCTGATGCCGGCCGAAGCTGTTGGGGAAGCTTCGCGTCTGCACCTCGTCGTCGCTGGTGGCGGTGGCGTCCAGGCCGCCACCGGATTCGATGATGGTCTGGTCGAGCCGCGCACCGTCGCTGCTCGCGAAATGCTTGATCTCGCGGCCGAACTCGAGCGAGCACTCGCGGACCCGGATCTGCGCAAGGTGCGACATCGCCTCGTCGGTTCGCATGAGCAGATCGACCTTGTCGTCGAGAGAGACCTCGAAGGGATCGCGTACGACCGGCGTCAGGAACTCGCCGACCAGCGCCGGGGCAGGGGCCAGCCGCACCGGGATGCGGTTGACGCGCGATGACGCCTTGGCGATGCTCACGGCGTGGCGGGCGGTCTCCTCGATGCTCGCCGGGCTGAGGTCGTCGACACCGGCGAACCCCCAGGCGCCGCCGGCGATCACGCGGATGCCGATGCCCTCGTCCTCGAACATCTCCACCGACGCGACCACACCGTTCTTGACGGTGAGTTGCTGCACGGTGCTGTTGATGATCCGGCAGTCGGCATACGACGCACCCGCAGCCGAGGCTGCATCGAGTGCTCGCTCGCTCAGGTCACGCACGAGGGCCGAGTATAGGGACCAGAGTGCCGATCAACGTTTCGGGGCTAACCGGCGCAGGTCCCTCCGGTGCAGGACCATGCGGCCGTGTCGAAATCAGGGATGAGGTCGTTCTGCACGACGCCGTGCATGCTGGACGAGTACGTGTTGACGATCACCTGCTGATACAGCGGGATGGCGGGCAGCAGGACCGCGAGTTGCTGGTCCGCGAGTGCGTAGTCATGCGCACGCGCAGTCAGATCTGCCGTTTCGCGTGCCAGGTCGAGGTCCGAGTTCGAGCTGCGAGTCGCTCAGCCCGGTGTAGTTCATGCCGACACCGTTGTTCGCCGTGGAGGGAATCTCATCCTCACCGAGACACGCCCCACCACAATCGCCGTGCCAGGTCGAGGAGTACGTGTCGGGCTCGCCGGGGATGCCCAGACCCACTGTGAAAAGCGCCATGTCGAATGCATGCGTTGCCAGCGGGCCTGCATCGGAGAACGAGCCGAAGAACGTGGCCGCAGGTACGTTCGGCGCGAACCCAGCCGGCACGTTGATGCCGATATTGGCCAGATCAGTGCGGATCATGGACTCGACCGTGACCCTCAACGAGTCGTCGCTCGTGGTGCCGATGTTGATGACCAGGCAGGTGCCGTCCTTGGCGGCGCGATAGTCCTGTCCATCCGGGGCGGTTCCGCATTTGCTCGAGGGCGTGTCGCCGGCAGCATCGAGCATCGAATTCGCCGATGTCGGGTCGAACGCCGTCGTCGTGACTCCCGCGCTGTCGAGATAGCTCGCTCCGAGATTCATCCACGAGTCTTCCGGGATTGTGGTGAGACCCGGCGCGACCGCCTTGATGATCGCCGCTCGGTCGATGCCGAGCAGGATCGCTTTGCGAATCGTCCCATTTGCCGTGTCCTCGCTCTCCAACGCAGAGGGGTTGGCGCACAACCCGCCGTTGGACAGGCAGAGGTTGAACATCAGCACCTCAGCGCCGGAACCTGCCACCGCGTCGACGGTGAACGGAGCCGTGTGCGCGTGCACCGCCGCGTCGAGCGATGCCAGGTCCGAGAGGCCGAGGTTCAGCCCCACCTCGATGGCCCCGGACTTCACGTCCTTCTGCTCAGTGGCAAGGTCGGGTTCGATGCGGAACACGAGCTTGTCGAGGCGCGCGAGGCCTGACTGATTCCAGTAATCGGGATTGCGCACCAGTACGAGCTGTGAGCCCGGTGTGTAGCTCTGCATCACGAACGGTCCGGTGCCGTCGAGTGCGGTGCCAAGCGTGGCGCTGCCCTTGAACGCGGCGGAGTTCCCCGACCCTGTGGTGAGGTCGAGGCTCGTCGTCGTCGACTCGAGGTCGCCGTGAGCGGCGAGGACGGGGTCGAGCACCACCGCGGGCAGGATCCCGTCGACGCCGCTGCCGAGCGCGAGATACGGCCCGTACTGGGACTTGAAATCGACCACCGCGGTGTCCGTGTCCAGCTCGGTGCACTTGATGACCTGGTTCCACCCGGTCGTGGATGCGAGCGGCGTCGGGCTCGGCTTCCCGAGCGCCCCGTAGTCGAGCCAGTGAAAGTCGAAGGTGTCACAGACGTCGTGCGCGCTGAACGCGCTGCCATCGTCCCAGCGGACGCCCGGACGCAGATGCCAGGTCACGCACATCGCCGCCGCGGTATCGGCGCAGCCCTTGGTCTGGACCCCGCCGTCGGCAACGGTCGGGACCGAGGTCGCAAGGTCAGGGCTCCAGTAGTCCGCCTCGGACGATGTGGTCGCGGTCGACGCAGTCGACCGATACCAGAGCAGGCCCTCCTCCACCGGAGCCGCCATGACGTTCGCGAAAGGCAGCTGGCCGGAGATCCCGTCGTCGAGCAGGGTCGTGGGCGCCTCGTAGACGCCGACGGTCAGGGTTCCACCGTTGGCAGCGGTGCCGCCTGCAATGACGGTTGCCGACTTCGATGAGGGTGACGAGGTACATCCTGCGAGCACGACCGCGAGGAGCGCCGCCGGCCAGGGCACGAGGCGCCGCCGGCGCAGGCGAGAGGGTTGGGTTCGGGGGAGATCCACAAGCACGAGCGTGCATTGTGCCCCGCCCGTATAGTGGAACCGGAGTGGTCGACGGGCTGATGGGGATGTACGCAGCAACGGCGGGATCTGGAGACATGCCATGAGGATCGGCCGCGGGAGGCTTCCGCGAAGGCGTGACCCAAGACGGCGATTTCGCAATCGCCTCCTCGTGGGAATGGTCGGAGTGGCATTGCTGCCCCTGGTCGCCTTCGCGGTTCTGGCTGTCTTCGAGCTCGACACCGTTGCCAGGAGTACCGCCAACGCCACCGAGACGGCAATCCTGCAGCACCAGCAGGCCAGCACCGATGCGGCGCTGGACGGCCGGGCAGCCTCTCTCGACAAGACCATGGGCGCCCTCGACATTGTCGTCCAGGAAGGCTTGAACGCGACACTCGTGAAAAGCCTCGATGCAACCCAGGCATCGGCCTCGGTGAAGCCGACGCCCAACAGCACGTACCTCTCCCTCCCCGCCAATGCCGGCGCGGATGCCAAGTTCGCCAGCGCCAGCGAATCCCCCGCGGTGACCGCAGAAGCGCAGCTGGTGCTCAAGAACAACCCCGAAGTCAACTCGGTGTGGTTCGAGAACCAGAAGACCGGGGCGATCCGCATCTATCCGCCGGTGAGCAGTTCAGCAGTGCTCGTCAACAACGGGTACGCGCTCTCGCAGCCCGAGGAGCGCAGCGGGTTCAGTGTCCTGGCCAACTCCGAAGGCGGCCCCAGCGCGGCGGACCAGCCAAACGAATGGGTCCAGCCGGGTGCTCCGGGAGTGAGCACTGACGGGCCGTTCTGGACCGATCCCTACCCACTGATCGAGGACGGGCTCACAGGCGTGAGCGCCTGGTACCAGGGGCTATCAATCCAGATCGGGGTTGATGTCTCCCTGTCGAAGCTCATCACGCCGGCGATCGGCTCGACCTCCAGCAACGTCGACCCACTCATCATCAGCGCGTCGGGCACGGTGGTCTATGCCTCGCCACAGTCGTCGGTGGCGTTTCCGGACATGACGCCCGGTGATGTCTTCACGGTTCCGCAGACCCGTTTCATGAGCTCGCTGCGGCACATGGAGGCGAGCGGCGCGATCCCGCATTCCCCGCTCACGGCAACGCTCGACAGGGCGAGCACCGATGTGTTCACGGCTCCCGTCTACAGCAGTCACTGGATCATCGCCAACCCTGTGCCGGTGAGCGCGCTTGAGCCCAACCTGAGCGCGCTGACACTCGGTGTCAACGACAGCGTCCATCGCCTGTTTCCCGTGATGGTGCTGCCCGTGCTCCTCCTCCTGGTGGGCCTCGCGTTCATCGCCACAACGCTGCTGTCCCGCCGCATGTACCTGCCCGTGCAGGCGCTCACCGACCACGCCGTGCTCGAGGAGCGCACCCGGCTGGCACGCGAGATCCACGACACGCTCGCCCAGCAGCTGACCGGCATCGTGCTGGAGCTCGAAGCCGCCGACACGCTCCTCAATCGGGGGTCGGAGGGTCGCGCCAAAACGTCCGTGGAGAAGGCGCGGGAGCTCGCCCGGGGAGCGCTCCAGGAGGCGCGCCGTTCGGTGTGGAATCTCCGTCCGGCGCCCCTCTCGGCAACCGGGCTGGTTGCCGCGATCGGCCACGAAGTCGAAGCCTGGGAGGAGCGCACCGGTATCCCCGCGCGCTTCAAGGCCCGGGCCGTGCCGCTGCATCCACCGCTATCGCCGACGGCCGAGGTCGCGCTGCTGCGCATCGGTCAGGAGGCGCTCTCCAATGCCGCCCGCCATGGACATCCGGAACACGTCGACGTCGAGTTGCGGGCCCACGCTCAGGAATTGGTGCTCTCAGTCCGTGATGATGGCGTCGGCTTCGATCCGTCGGCCGGCACGCCGCGCGAGGACTGTTTCGGTCTTGACGGCATGGCCGAGCGCGCTCGCAATGCCGGTGGGACCCTCACGGTTGTGAGCACGCCCGGTCACGGGACGACGGTCACGACGAGGCTGCCGTTCACCGAGCCCGTGGTGGAGGTGGTCAGCGCTTGATCAGCGTCCTCGTCGCCGATGACCACCCCGTCGTCCGGGACGGTCTCTGCACCATGCTCGAGCTCGAGCCGGACATCAAGGTGGTGGGCAGGGCGTCGGACGGCGCGGAGGCCGTCGAGCAGGCGCGCCGAACCCACCCCGACGTGATCCTCCTCGACGTGCAGATGCCGGTGATGGACGGCATCGAAGCCCTTCGCAAAATCCGGGCGCGCGATCCCGAGGCCCGTGTGATCGTGTTGACCACGTACCGCAATGAGGACTACATCTTTCCCTCACTCAAGGCGGGCGCACTCGGGTATCTCCTCAAGGACGCCACTCGCGAGGAGCTCGCAGGCGCCATCCGTGCGGTGGCCGCGGGGGAGTCCCTTCTTGATCCACAACTGGTCAGCGACGCTGCCGAGCACATGCCCTCGATCACGCGACGCGAGCGCGACGTGTTGCGTCTGATGGCCGATGGCAAGAACAACGCGGAGATCGCGGTGCTCCTCTTCCTCAGCGAGAACACGGTGAAGACGCACGTCAGCAACATCCTCGAGAAGCTCGGCTGCAAGGATCGCGCAGCGGCGGTGCTCCTGGCCTGGCGACGCCACATCATCTAGCCGCCAATACACTGTCCCAGCAATGGAAACGGTCGGTATTGGCCTGCTCGGGCTTGGCACGGTCGGCAGCGCGGTCGCGAGGCGGCTCATGGAGCAATGGGAATTGCTCGGCGAGCGTGCCAGAGCGACTCCGGCATTGCGCTGCGTCGCGGTCCGCGACGTGTCACGGTCTCGCGGCATCGACCTGAAGAACGTGCGTCTCGTTGGAGACCCCCAGGCGGTGGTTGCGGACCCGGCCGTGTCGATCGTCGTCGAGGCGATCGGAGGGCTCGATCCCGCAACCGGGCTGATCGAGGCGTCGCTGCGGGCCGGCAAGACGGTGGTGACCGCCAACAAGGCGGTGATCGCGGCCTCGGGTCCTCGACTGAGCGCGCTGGGCGCCGAGCACGGTGCTCGCCTGTACTTCGAGGCCAGCGTGGGCGCTGGGCTGCCGATCGTCGCGCTGCTGCAGGGAAGCCTGCTCGGCGATCGCATCAACGCACTGGACGGCGTGGTCAATGGGACCACCAACGTCATTCTCACGCAGATGCGCACGCCCGGTGTCAGTTACGCGAACGCGCTCGCCGATGCGCAGCGCCGCGGATTTGCCGAGGCGGACCCATCGCTCGACGTCGACGGCTGGGATGCCGTCAGCAAACTGGTGATCCTCAGCAGGCTCGCGTTCGGCGTCGACATCACATCGGACGCCGTGGATCGCCGCGGCATACGCGATGTCGCCGCGGCGGATGTCGGAGCACTCGCGCAGCTCGGCTACCGTGTGCGACTGCTTGCCCACGCCGAGCGCGCGGCGACTGATGCCATCCACGTTCGGGTGCGCCCCACTGCAGTCGGTCCGGGACACCTCCTCCGTGACGTCGATGATGCTGACAATGCTGTCATCATCTCGAGCGACCTCGCGGGGACGGTGATGCTCAGCGGGGTCGGCGCCGGAGGAGCCTCCACTGCAAGCGCAGTGGTGAGCGACCTGGTCACCGCGGTGCGCGAGCGTGGTGCGCTCGTGATGCAACCGGCGCCACTCACCACGCCCCCTGTGCTCGGCGACGAGGACGTCGAGGTGGCCGGCTACGTCCGGCTGCGTCTGTCCGCCGAAGCCGAGGCTCGCGCCCTGGTGCTCCAGGCGCTCGAGGACCGCGGTCTCGCCGTTGACGCGGCCGTCGACCTGACCGGCTCGGAACTCGTTGTGTTCACGGGTGTGGCTCCACGCGCCGTCCATGACCGTGCGCTGGAGACCCTCGATACGCTGACCTCCGTCGACGCGATTCTCGGCGCCCTCGACCGGGTCGAGGCATAGGCGGAGCACGTGACCACCCGTGCCCAGGGCGTCATCGCTCGCTGGTCCGGTCGCCTCGGGCTTGACCCCTCAGCGCCGCACATCACGCTGGGCGAGGGCAACACGCCCTGCGTGGAGTCGCTGTCCATCGGGCCGTCGCTCGGCCTCGCGTCGCTTCATTTCAAGCTCGAAGGACTGAACCCGACGGGCTCGTTCAAGGACCGCGGCATGGTGGTCGCCGTGGCCGCTGCACTACAGGCCGGAAGCAGGGCGATCATCTGCGCATCAACGGGAAACACCAGCGCGTCGGCAGCGGCATATGGCGGACGCTTCGGGTTGCGCACCATCGTGGTGGTGCCGCGAGGCCACATCGCGTCGGGCAAGCTCGTCCAGGCGCGCGTGCACGGGGCGACTGTCGTGAGCATCGACGGCGGTTTCGACGTCGCATTGCGAGTGGTTCGTGAGCTCTGCGCCCACCATCCGGTCACGCTGGTCAACAGCGTGAATCCGTACCGCATCGAGGGGCAGAAGACGGCTGCCTTCGAGATCGTCGACGAGCTCGGCGACGCACCCGAGGTGCTGGCTCTCCCCGTCGGCAACGCAGGCAACATCACGGCGTACTGGCGAGGGTTCCGCGAGGAGCATCGCGACGGACGCGCCACGCGGCTGCCGCGGATGCTCGGTGGTCAGGCATCTGGTGCGGCGCCGCTCGTCCTGGGACACCCGGTCGACGACCCCCAGACGGTGGCGACTGCCATCCGCATCGGCAATCCGGCGTCGTGGCAGGGGGCGATCGATGCTCGCGATCAATCCGAGGGACTGATCGAGTTGGTCGACGACCCGGCGATCCTCGACGCGCAGCGCCGGATCGCACGCCTCGAGGGAATCTTCTGTGAGCCGGCTTCCGCCGCGTCGCTTGCCGTGCTCGAGCGCGCCGTCGCCGAGGGAACGGTTGCCCCGGGGACCCACGCCGTCTGCGTGCTCACCGGCAACGGCTTGAAGGACCCGGGAGCGGTCGAGGCGTCACTGGCTCCCATCCTCGAGATTCCCGCCGATGCCGACGCCCTCGCGCACGCGATCGAGGTCTGAGCTGTGCGAGTCCGCATCGCGGTTCCTGCAAGCGTCGCGAACCTCGGCCCGGGGTTCGACATCCTCGCGCTCGCACTCCAGCTGCAGAACGACATCCGTGCCGAGCAGCGACCAGGAGCGTTGAGCATCGATGCCGGCCCGGATGCGCCGATGGAGCTCAACGACCCCGAGAACAACCTGGTCACGGCCGCCTACACGAAGGCATGCGCGGAGCTCGGAGTTCCGGCAACGGGCGTGCACTTCGCCTGCGTGAACCGGATCCCGATCGGACGGGGCATGGGATCGAGCGCTGCCGCCGCCCTGACCGGCATCCTCGTGGCGACCGCCCTGCACCAGGCGCCCTGGGATGAGGACGCGGTGCTCGATCGCGTCGCCGAACTCGAGGGCCACCGCGACAACGCTGCGGCAGCGTTGCTCGGCGGCCTGGCCATCTGCGCACCCGGTGCGCCGGCGGCACAGATGGCGGTCTCCGACGAGCTCCGTGCAGTGCTCTTCATTCCCGATGTCGCGTTCAGGACTCACGACGCGCGTCAGGTGGTCCCGAACAGCTTCAGCAGGGCAGACGCGATCTTCAATGCGAGCCGGTGCGCGCTCCTGGTGCGAGCGCTGGCGACCGGCGATCACAGCGGGCTCCGCATCGCCATGCAGGATCGCTGGCACCAGGACGCCCGGTTCGCCCTCATGCCCGGGGCCGAGAAGATCGTCGCCGCGGCCATCGACGCCGGTGCTTCCGGCGCGGCGCTCGCGGGAGCGGGACCCTCGGTCATCGCCCTGACGCCACTCGCACCCGAGTCGATCGTAAAGGCCATGGCCGATGCTGGGGCTGAGGCCGGTGTCGCCGGCCAGACGATGGTGCTCCCACCACGCAACTACGGCACCAGGGTGGACGTCTCGCCATGACGCGCGTGGTGCAGAAGTACGGCGGATCGAGTGTCGCGACGCCGGTGAAGCTGCGCCGTGTCGCCCGTAGGATTCGCGAGTCGCTGCGAGCCGGGAGCGAGGTCGTCGTGGTTGTCAGCGCCATGGGCGACACCACCGATGAGCTGATCGCCCTCGCCCATCGGATCACCGCAGATCCGCCGTCGCGCGAGATGGACATGCTCCTCAGCAGCGGCGAGACGATCACGGCGCCACTGCTGGCGATGGCGCTGCACGCCGCAGGCACCCCGGCGATCTCTCTGACCGGCGCCCAGGCAGGCATCCGGACCAGCAGCGCGCACCGCACCGCGCGCATCGTCGACATCGTTCCGCAGCGAGTGCTGGACGAGCTCGAGCGCGGCAACGTCGTCGTGGTGGCCGGGTTCCAGGGCGCCACCGAGGACATGGACGTGACCACGCTGGGGCGCGGCGGTTCCGACACCACCGCGGTCGCACTCGCGGTGGCCATCCGCGCCGATCACTGCGAGATCTTCACCGACGTTCCTGGCGTGCACACCGCCGACCCCCGGATCGTTCCCAACGCGCGGGTGATCCCCGCCATCGACTACGACGAGATGCTCGAGCTCGCCTCCGCCGGAGCGCGGGTGATGCATCCCCGTGCCGTCGAGATCGGCGAGGCGTACTCGATGGAGATTCGCGTTCGATCCACGTTCGACGACGAACCGGGGACAATCATCGCGAAGCAGAACAAGATGGAGATACGCCAGAAGGTGCGCGCCATCGCGCATGAGACCGACGTCGCAAAGGTGACGATCCTGCGCGTGCCTGACCAACCCGGGGTCGCCGCCTCGGTGTTCGGACCCTTCGGCGATGCCGGGATCGACATCGACATCGTGCTCCAGAACGTGAGTCACGACGGCACCACCGATATGAGCTTCACCATCGCCGAGTCGCACCTGCCCAAGGCACGTCGCATGCTCCCGTCGGTGGCGAAGAGCGTGCAGGCACAGGGATACACGGCAACAGCGGGCATCGCCAAGGTGACAGTGATCGGCAGCGGGCTGCGGGGAACGCCCGGCATCTACGCAAAGATCTTTCAAGCTCTCGCCGACGCGGGGATCAACATCCAGATGATCGCCACCAGCGAGATCCACGTGACCTGCATCATCGACCGTCCGCGGGTCCGCGACGCCGTCCGCGCCCTGCACGCCGCATTCGAGCTGGAAAGGATTTGAGTCTCAGTGTTGGCATCGTCGGACTGCCAAACGCCGGAAAGTCGACGCTCTTCAACGCCATGACCCAGGCCGGCGCGACGGTCGGCAACTATCCCTTCACCACCATCGAACCGAACACTGGGGTCGTGCCCGTCCCGGATTCGCGCCTCGACCGGCTTGCCGCGCTCTTCAAGCCCCCCAAGGTGATCCCCGCCACCGTCACCTTCACCGATATCGCGGGCCTCGTGCGCGGCGCGAGTCGCGGTGAGGGGCTCGGCAACCGTTTTCTCGGCAACATCCGTGAGGCCGACGCGACCGCGCTCGTGGTGCGCGCCTTTGAGGATCCCGACGTCACGCATGTGGAAGGCCGCGTCGACCCGATCCGCGACATCGACGTGCTCGAGCTCGAGCTGCAACTCGCCGACCTCGAGACGGTGACCAAACGGCTGGAGCGCACCGAGAAGAGCGCGCGGCTCCAAAAGGAGAAGGAACCCGAGCTGATTGCGCTCCTGCATCGCGTGCAGGAGCATCTCGACCAGGGCAACTCGGTCCGCACCATGAAGCTGACGCTCGAAGAGCAGTCGATGCTTCGCGAGTTCTGGCTGCTCACCGGCAAACCGCTCATGGTTGTGGTCAACGTCGCGGAAGCCGCGGCCGGCGAACCGGTCCCGGAGGAGGTCGCCGAGCGTGCGCGGCTCGCGGGCGGCGACGCCATCGCCGTCTCGGCGCGTATCGAGAATGACATCGCCGAGCTCGACCCCGCCGACCGTGCAGCGTTTCTGCACGACCTCGGCCTCGAGGAACCGGGTCTGTTCCGGGTGGCGCGCAGCGCATACCGGCTCCTCCGCCTGATCACGTTCTTCACCGCCGGGGACACCGAGGTGCGCGCATGGAATCTGCGTGAGGGCGAGACCGCGCTCGACGCGGCGGCAAGCGTCCACACCGACATCGCGCGCGGTTTCGTCCGCGCTCAGGTGGCCAGCGCCGAGGAGTTGCTCGACGCGGGTTCGTACGCGGTACTGCGTGAACGTGGCAAGCAGCGACTCGAGGGGCGCGACTACGTGATGCGCGATGGCGACGTCATCCACGTGCTCTTCAATGTCTGACGTCGTTGGCGCCGCGACCGGGCAGCGGCTCGAGCTGATCATCGATGAGCCGGCGCCGGGCGACGTGAACATGCGTCGCGACCTGGCACTGCTTGAGGCTTGTGCCCACGGCGAGATACCGGGTGCGGTGCGCCTCTACGGGTTTGCGCCCGCGTGCCTGAGCCTCGGACGGATGCAGCCGATTGGTGACGTCGATCTCGATGCGTGCGCGCGGGACGGCGTCGACGTGGTGCGCCGGCCAAGCGGCGGCCGAGCCGTGCTCCATGACCAGGAGGTGACCTACGCGGTCGTGTGCCGGTCGAGCGATCCCGTCTTCGGGGGACGGGTCCTCGAATCCTGCTCCCGGATCCACCTCGCAGTCGCGGTCGGGCTGGAGATGCTCGGCGTCCACACCGTCCCGCGCGAGCTGCCCGCAAACCTGCGCCGGGACGCCCGCGAGGGCGCCGCTGTTGCCGACTGCTTCGCACGGCCCGCCGCCCACGAGTTGCTCGACGACGAGGGACGCAAGCTTGTCGGCAGCGCGCAAGCACGACGCGGGGGCGCGGTGCTGCAGCACGGATCTGTGCTGCTCGAGCCTCCGCGTGCGGCGGCCTACCTCCGCGCCGAGCCGGTGCTCGCCTCGGGCGGCGTCGGCGTGCGCGAACTGCTCGGTCGCCAAGTAACCCGCGACGAACTGATCGACGCGCTCGCCGCCGGATTCAGGCGCGCGCTGGAGCGGGCATAGCCCGGGAGGTACGAAGAATGTGCAGCCCCACATACCTCATTGAATACCCCCGCATGATGTGCTAGCCTTCCGCCCAGGCCACAAGATGTAGGGCTGCACCCCTTACGTTTTCGGCTCGTCGGGCAGCGGGCGCCGGGTTCTCTCACCGCTCAGGCCATGGCACGGATCCTGGCCCCTCTCATCCGGAGGCCCGCTGCCTGCCCTGTTTCCACGCTCAGTGAGGCGTCAGAGCCCCGGTGGCTTGGGTTGGGTGCGCACCCCCCTGATACGCTTCGATCAATTCATGGCCAAGAAGACTCGTAAGCAGAAGCAGCGGGCCGCGACACGGCGCCCCGGAACTCCGGCGGCTGCCGCTCCGAGGCCGCTCGCGCAACGACCGGCCGCACCGGCGCCGGTCGCCTCTCGCCCGGTGCAGCCCCAGGTGCTGCCGGAGACAGTCCTGCCACTCGCGGGCACCGAAGTGGCAATCGAATCGGAGCCCGTGGAAGAGATGGAGGCTCCGGAGATGGTGGCCGCGGCCACCGACGGTTCGGCTCGCCGCCGCGTGCAGCGAGTCAACCCGGCAGCGCAGCCACGCGCCCCACGGGGCCAGGTGAGCGCCGCCGCGCTGTTCATGCCGCTCGAGAGCGATGACGCAGCGATCCCCTTCGACCGCGTTCCCTATGTGCCACGCGACCTCCGTCGCGTCGCGATCATGGCCTCGCTCATGATCGTGCTCATCCTCATCGCAGCGGTCGTGGTCACGCGCATCAATCCGTGAGCACGGAGACACGCGCGTGCGAGTGATCCTCTACACAGGCAAGGGCGGCGTCGGCAAGACGACTGTCGCGGCCGCGACCGCGGTGAGATGCGCGAGCCTCGGGTACAAGACGCTCGTCATCAGCACCGACGCCGCGCACAGTCTCGGCGACAGCGTGGACCAGGAGATCGGCGATCAACCGACCCTTCTGGCACCGAATCTCTGGGGCCAGGAGGTCAACGCGCTCCACGAGCTCGAGGAGCACTGGGACCGCATCCACGTCTACCTGACCTCACTGTTCGCGTCACAGGGCGTCGACGACATCGTCGCCGAGGAGATGGCATCACCTCCGGGCATGGAGGAGGTGGCGAGCCTCATGTGGATCAAGAAGCACAAGCGCGAGGGCAAGTTCGACGTGCTCATCGTGGATTGCGCGCCCACCGGCGAGACACTGCAGCTGCTCGCGTTTCCCGACGTGGCCAAGTGGTATCTGGCTCGCATCTTCCCGATCCACCGGATGATGAACAAGGTCGCGCGCCCGGTCATGCAGCCGTTCATCAGCATCCCGCTGCCGAGTGACGACATCTTCAGCAACGTCAAGGATCTCCTGATCGACCTCGAGGGGATGAAGAAGATCCTCGGCGATCCGAAGGTGTGCACCACGCGCATCGTGCTCAACCTCGAGAAGATGGTGGTCAAGGAGGCGCAGCGCGCGTTCACCTATCTCAGCCTCTACGATTACCTGACCGACCTGGTGGTGGTGAACCGTGTGCTGCCGCCGGAGGTCACCGATACGTACTTCAACTCCTGGCGCGAAGCGCAGCAGCGCTACTCGGTGATGGTGGAGACCGCCTTCTCGCCAATCCCGACGCTGCGCACCAAGCTGTTCGACCACGAGATCGTCGGACTCGAGTCGCTCGCCGAGATGGGCGAGTCCATCTACGGCGACCGTGATCCGTCGCAGATCTTCTATCAGTCCGTGCCGCAGCGCATCCGCAAGGTTGGCAACACGTACGAGCTCCAGCTCCACCTTCCATTCGTCGGCAAGGAGGACGTGGACATCAAGCATCGCGAGGGCGAGCTGTTCGTCAGCGTCGGACCGTACAAGCGTGAGATCTCACTCCCGCGCGTGCTCAACGGCAAGCGAGTCACCAAGGGACGGCTCGACGAGGGGATGCTGTCGGTGACCTTCTCCGATCGCAAGCCATGAGCGACGCGCTGTGGGCACAGGCCAAAGGGCTCGTCGATGAGGCGACGCGCCTGCTTGGAACTTCCTTCAGCGACATCGTGCCGCCCGAGGCGCAGCGACATCTGCTGATCGCCCAGCGCGAACTGTTGCTCGCACTCGCGGCGATGATCGAGCACCACACACAGCAGCAGCCGGAGGAACCCACCGAGTCACCGTCGCGAGGGCGGAGACGCTCACGGAGCGGAACAGAGCGCTCGCGGCGGCCGTCGCGGGTCGAGCTCGAGTAGCCGGCGCCGGGTGACCAGCCCCGGTACCTACCTGGCAATCGTCCTCTACACACTGCCAGGGTTCGTGCTCGGATCGGTGATCCACGAGCTCAGTCACGCGGCGATCGCATTGCGCTGCGGCGACCCGACGCCCCGCCGCGACGGACGGATGACGCTCGATCCGCGTCGCAACCTGGACCCGTTCGGATGCCTCGCGATGCTCGTGGCCGGCGTGGGATGGGGCCGTCCCGTCGCGCTCGATCCGCTCTTCCTGCGCACGGGCCGGCAGCGCGCCGCGGTTGCCGCGTCGGGGCCGATCGCACACCTCGTGATGGCGGCGATCTTTGCCGGAGCGCTCCGCGTCGAGCTCCTGGGATCCGGCATCGACGCGTCCAATTACGACGTGCTCGCGCAGTTCACCCTCGAAGGCGTGATCCTCGGCGTGTTGATGCAGGGGTTCGTCGTGAATCTCGCGCTCTTCGTGTTCAACTCGCTCCCCATTCCCGGACTTGATGGGTACGCCGTGCTTCGTGCGCTGCTGTTCGGCCGGATCCCGCGAGTGTTCCTGTACATGGAGCAGTACCGCAACGCGATCTACGTGCTCGCAGCACTCGCCATCCTGCTGCCGCCGCCCCTGACGCACGGAGCCGTCGACATTGCGGCCGCGATGTCGACCGAGACGGCGTCGCTTGCCTTCGAGCATCTGATCGAGCCCGGGGTGCACCCGTTCTTCATCGGACTGCCCAACCTTTTTCACGTGCTGTCATGAGCACCGTCGTCATCAACGGCGTGGAGTGGCCGGTCGTGGGCGCGCAGGTCGCGATCGTGGAGCGCGGGCGAGTGCTCCTCCAGTTCCGGCCATGGCCGCCGGGATGGGAGCTCCCGGGCGGTCACTGCGAGCCCGGCGAGGACCCCGCCGTCACCGCGGCACGCGAGACCGCGGAGGAGACCGGTTACGAGGTGCGCATTGCGGGCATCGTCGGCGTGTACTCGTGGCGGGGACTCCGCTCGGCCGGTGACGTCGTCTATCTCGGCCAGGTCATCGGTGGTGCGCCGCGACGAAGCATCGAGTCGTGGGCGCTTCGGATGGCACCACCTGACGCGTTGCCCCGAACCGTGTTTCCGTGGATTCGCGAACGGGTGCGCGACGCGGTCGATGTCGCGGGCGGCGCCGGCCCGGTGCATCGTGTGCAGCCAGTGACCATCCGCCACGTGCTCGGGTTTGCGACCGCGTGGTTGCATACGCCGTTCGACCGGTTGATGGGACGGCGATGATCACCGCCCTGCTGTTCATCGCCAGCCTGATCCTCGTCGTCGTCGCGTCGGAGCTGTTCACCAACGCGATTGAATGGGCGGGCTACCTGCTCAACCTCGGCAGCGGCGCGACGGGCAGCCTGCTCGCCGCGCTCGGAACCTCCCTCCCCGAGACGGTCGTCCCGATCGTCGCCCTGGCGACGCATTCGCCGGGCGCCAACAAGGTGGCGACCGGCGCGGTGCTCGGCTCGCCGTTTCTGCTGCTCACGCTCGGCGCGGGCGCCACCGGCATCGCGGTGATGATCCGTGGCGGCACGCGCCGCCTGGTGATCGACCGGCGCCAGGCGCGCCGCGATCTCGGGGTGTTCGTCGGGGCATTCACCGTTGCGGTGATATCGAGCGTACTGCCGAACGGCGCCCGGATCGCTGTGGGTGCGCTGCTGCTCGTCGCCTATGCGGTGTACGTGGTGGCGACGTTGCGCGGCAGCGCGGCGGCGGGCGAGAGTCCCGAGCCGCTGCACATCGTGCGCTGGCGTCCTGGCGAGCCGCACCCCGTGCTGGTGACGCTTCAACTCCTCGTTGCCATCGCGCTGCTCGTGGTCGGATCACAATTGTTCGTCAGCGCGCTCGATCGGACCGCGTCAGCGCTCCAGATCCCGCAGCTCGTCCTCGCACTGGTTGTCGTCCCCATCGCGACCGAACTTCCGGAAACGCTCAACAGCGTGCTCTGGGTGCGCACCAACGACGACATGCTCGCGTTCGGCAACGTCGCCGGATCGGCCGCATTCCAGGCCTGTGTCCTCGCCGCGATCGGCATCGTCTTCACCACATGGCAGCCGGGATCGGCCGGTCTCATCAGCGCCACGCTCACGCTGATCACCGCGGTCTACCTGCTGGCGCTGCTCTGGCGCGGACAGGCACGAGGCGCGTTGCTCGTGCTTGCGGGCGTGCCGTGGGTGCTGTACGTGGTGGCGCAGGTGGCCACGGGTGGGCGCCTGGCACTCTGAGAACGCCACAATCGCGCGGTGATCCATGTCCACATCACGGGTGACGTCGAGGAGTATGCGGCGGCCGCGGAACCGTTTCTCAAGGCCGACCCCTGCGCCCGCAACGTCCTGCTGACCATCATCCAGAACGTGCGCGCCGCGGCGCCCAGCACGTACAGCGGTCCTCCCAGCTTCTGGTGGATCACCGACTCGGACACGGTGGTCGGCGCAGCCAGCTGGACTCCTCCGTACAACCTCCTGGTGTCGTCACTCCCCCCGGATGCCGCGCCAGAGCTCGCGCGCGCCGCGGTCACGCGCGCGGCGGCGGTGGGACTGCGTCCGCTCGGTGTTGTCGGCCCGGCGGAGTCGGCGCGCGTGGTTGCCGCCGCGTGGACGGAGATCACCGACGACCGCATCGAACGCGACCGGACGATTCTCCTCAACGTGCTCGGCTCGCTCGTCGACGTCCCCGTCCCGCCCGGCGGACGACGACCCGGCCGACCCGCCGACGTGCCCGTGATCGCGGCGTGGCTCCAGGTCTTCAGCGCGGAGATCGAGCACGCCGTACCGGCAAATGCCCACCTGATGGCCGACCGCATGGTGCAGAGCGGACAGGTGGACCTGTGGATCGCGGATGGCGACATCGTGTCCATGGTTGGGTACCGCGACGCAGCCGGGGTCCTGCGTGTCGGACCCGTGTACACGCCTCCCGAGCATCGCAACCACGGGTATGCCCGCCGGCTCACCTACGAGGTGACCGCGGAAGCGCTGCAGCGTCCCGGGATCGACCGCGCCATGCTCTTCACGGATGCAGACAATCCTGTCTCGAACTCGATCTACCGGCAGGCCGGATACGAGCCTCGTGGCGAGCACGTGGAGATCGACTTCGCCGAGCGCGTCCCCGACGCCGGGCACTAGAGTTGGCGCCATGAATCTCGAAGGCAAGGTCGCCGTCGTCACCGGAAGTGGTCGTGGTATCGGCCGCTCGTATGCGCTCGCGCTTGCTCATGCCGGATGCGCGGTGGTCGTCAACGACGTCGACGGCGACGTCGCAGAGGCGACCGCGGACGAGATCGCCAAAGCCGGCGGCCGGGTGATCGCCGAGGTGTGCGCGGTTGGTTCGGCCGAAGCCGCGGACCAGCTCGTCTCCGGCGCGGTGAGCGCCTTCGGGCATCTCGACATCATGTGCACCAACGCGGGCATCCTTCGCGACCGCGTGCTCTGGAACATGAGCGATGACGATTTCGACGTCGTGATCCAGACGCATCTGCGCGGCACCTTCACCTGCGCGCGTGCGGCGGTTCGCCGGATGCGCGATCAGGGGACCGGCGGACGGATCGTGGCGGTTTCGTCGATCGCGGGACAGCGCGGCAACTTCGGGCAGACCAATTACGCGGCGGCCAAGGCAGGGATCGCCGCATTCGCTCGCACATGGGCAATGGAATGCGCGAAACACCACATCACCGTCAACGCGATCGTTCCGAATGCGATCACCCGGATGATCTCGACGATTCCCGGTATGGCACCGCTGGTCGAGGCGGCGGAGAAGGGCGAGCCACTGCCTGCGACAGTGCGCAAGCAGATGGGCATGGGAACGCCCGACGACGTCGCGCCGCTGCTCGTGTTCCTCGCGTCCGACGCGGCGTCAGAGGTGACCGGCCAGTGCATCGGCCTCGGTGGCGACAAGCTCTCGCTGTGGGCGCACCCGAAGGAAATCTCGGTCGCGTATCGCGACGGCGGCTGGACCGCGGACGAGATCGCGGAGGTCTGGTCGACGTCGGTTGGCTCCGAGCCGGAGACGTACGGCATCCCCTTTCTCGGCGGCACCAAATGAGCTGACCGCTAGGGCGGCGGTTCGGCCTCCTGCGCCGGCTCTTCCTGCGGCTCTTGCGGCGGCGAGTTTGCCTCCGGGGCCGGCTCTTCAGGCGTGGAGACGTCGTCAGCGTCCGGTGTGGCGGCATCGTGCAGAGCCGGGGTCACGACGAGCGCAACGAGGTTGTAGACGACGGCGACTCCAAGGATCACCAGCGCGGCGATCAGCCCGATTCCGGCGTTCACCGTGAAGAGCGATGTTGGATCCAGACCGGGTGTGCTCGATCCCTCGCTCGATGAGATCTTCGACAACAGCGCGTCGTGGACGTGGAGCTGGTCGAGGATGAGCAGCGCTCCCGCACCCGCGGAGAAGATCGTGGTGACCAGGGCCCTGCTCCGC
The DNA here is from genome assembly GCA_963830305.1 of Candidatus Dormiibacterota bacterium. Lineage (GTDB taxonomy): Bacteria > Chloroflexota > Dormibacteria > Aeolococcales > Aeolococcaceae > Palsa-851. Next base: position 61,265 of record CAWHLW010000001.1, read on the forward strand.
GCTGCCACGAGACCAATGGCGCCGAGCATCGAGACGACCAGCCCCAGGAAGGCGCATGCCAGCGCCAGGAACGCCAGGACCTGCGGGCCGATATTCGCCGATGAGGTATCGGTGGCCGCTGCGTTGGCCTGGTTGCATGGTGCGGGGATCGATCCGACGACCGGGTTCTTCCCGAACACGAGCTGCCAGCCGCTATAGGTGAGGATGTTCACCCCGTTGAGCGAATTGACGCAGGCGTTCACCTGGGCGGCCTGGGACCCGGTCACTCCCTGACTGGCATCGATCGATGTCAGCGCTTTCCTGGTGTTGGCCTGGTTGCATGACACCCCGGTGAACACCAGGAAGAACGCGAGGATGACGAGGAGCAGCAGCATCGGACTGACCCGGCGCGCACCGGGCTCGCCGATCAGCGAACGGAGTCTCAAGCTGCCACGGATCTGGCCATCTCAGCCAACCCGATCGCCGGGATTGCACGGCTGATCGGGACGGAGCAGCACCACCCGTTCAGATCCCTCCTGGTACACACCGAGCACGAGCACCTCACTGCGCACCGGGCCGATCTGCCGGGGCGGCAGGTTGACGACCGCGATCACCGACCTCCCGGTGAGCTGCTCAGGGGTGTAGAGGTCGGTCAGACGCGCCGACGACCGCAGCGTCCCCAGAGCGCCGAAGTCGATGACCAGGCGGTATGCGGGACGCCGCGCCTCCGGGAACGTTTCGCAGCGCAGCACCGTCCCAACGCGGATGTCGATTGCGAAGAACTGCGCCGCATCGATCTCGGCCGACGCGGCGTTCACTCCACTCACGCGTTGCAGTGTATCGGCACACCTATACTCGCCCGCGATACCTGACCGGGTTCGGAGGGAACCTCATCGCGGGCTTGCGCCGCTTCGCCATGGTCTCGACCACAGTGCTGCTGCTGACCGCGTGTGGCGGTGGGAATCCGTCGCTCAACGCGACCTCACTGCTGAAGACCACCAAGACCGTCCTTGACGGGACACCGTCGTTCCACTTCGTGCTCACCGGCGCCAACGTCGGCGGCTCCAGCTCCGGTGCGCAGCTCACCGGGGGAAGCGGCGACATGAAGCGTCCGGACAGCATGTCTGGGACGCTGCAGGTGTCAATCTTCGGCCTGGCGGTGAACGTTCCGGTCGTCTCGGTGGGAGGCACGTTCTCGGTCAAGCTCCCCACCAGCTCGGGGTTCACCAGCGCTGATCCCACGGATTACGGCTTTGCCGATCCTGCCCAGCTCATCGACCCGAACAACGGCCTTTCCTCACTGCTGCTCAAGTGCCAGTCGCCGCAGGTCGAGAGCGACGATCGATACAACGGCGAGGCGCTGCACGAAATCGGCTGCTCACTCCCGGGAAAGGCCGTGGCCGCTTTGCTCACCAGCGCTGATCCGTCGAAGAGCGTCGCGGCCACCTTCGGCATCGACAGCAGCAGCGACCAGCTCCGGCGGGTCGTGCTCAGCGGGCCGTTCATCAGCAAGGGCACCGACACCACCTACACGCTCGTTCTCACCAACTATGGCGAGAACGTGTCAGTGACGCCGCCGCCCGCAGACGGGTGAACACGCGCCGGCGCTGGACGCTCGCCATCGCGGCGGCCTCGGTGCTCGTGGCCGCCATGGACACGTACGTGATCGTGCTCGCCCTGCCGGCGATCATGGTCAGCGTCGGCATCGGCATCGACCAGCTTCAGGCCGCGACGCCGATTGTCAGTGGCTTTCTGCTCGGGTACATCGTGGTGATGCCGCTCCTGGGCCGGCTCTCCGATCTGTACGGCCGCCGGCCGCTGTTGATCCTGTGTCTCGCGGTGTTCGCCGCTGGGTCACTGGTCACCGCCTCGGCGACGGATCTCGGATCGGTGGTCGCGGGCCGGGCACTCCAGGGCCTCGGTGGCGGCGGCCTCGTGCCGGTGACGCTCGCATTGGTGGCAGATCTGTGGCCGGCGGAACGCCGGAGCGTGCCGCTGGGCGTCATCGGCGGAGTCCAGGAGCTGGGCAGCGTCCTCGGTCCGCTCTACGGCGGGCTGATCCTCACGTTCGCCTCCTGGCAGACGATCTTCTGGTTGAACATCCCGATCGCCATTGCGCTCGCGCTCGGACTGTTCGCTGCCTCGGGACCGACAGACATCCGTGCGCCTCTGGCGAGCGGCGGGGATGGCGAGGATCCCGGCTCCGGCTTCAAACCGGACTATTCAGCCTCCGCCGAGATCCCCGCCGTCCCCTCTCGCGCCCTCGGCTCGATCGCGTTTCCATGTTCCTGGCGGCGATTGCGCTCATCGCCGGGTGCCTCTCCATCGCATCGCCAGAGACGCTTCGCGACAACGACACGATAGGTCTTGCGTATTCCGCCATCGGCGGCATAGTCTGGCTGACGCCGATCGCGCTCGTGGCCATTGCAGTGACGGCGGGTCTCCTCCTCTGGGAAGCCCTCGGTCATCAATCCACACGCGCGTTGATCGCCGTGCGGCGGCTTCCATCGATCGCTGCGGCGGTCGACTGGCCGGGAGCCGTCCTCCTCGGCATCGCGCTCTCGACGATCATCGTCAGCTTCTCCGCAGAGGATCCCTCCACCGGGGCGATCTCGCCGGCGGCGCTGTGGCTGCTCCCGCTCGGAGCGGTGGCCACCGCCTGTTTCGTGATCAGAGAGCGCCGAGCGCAGCAACCGCTCGTGGCTGCGTCCGAGCTCCGGTCACCGGGCGCGTATGGAGCGCTGCTGACCAATCTCGCCGTCGGCGCGGCCCTCATGGCAGCGCTGCTCGATATCCCAGTGCTCGCCCGTTCGACGGTGGACCCCAACTCCCAGCTTGGGGCGGCGCTGGTGCTGCTCCGCCTCCTGGTCGGCGTGCCCATCGGCGCAATTGCCGGTGGGTGGCTTTCCCAGCGCCTCGGGAATCGAACTCGTGGCCGCAGCCGGAATGGCGATCACCGCGACAGCGTTCCTGCTGATGACCCGGTGGACGGCGACGACGCTCGGCGTTCCGTTCGGACCGGCCTGGCTGCATCCGAGCGACCCGGTGCTGGTTGCCTGCGGGCTGGGTTTTGGCCTGGCGATCGCTCCGGTCAACGCCTCGATGCTCGCCTCGGTGCGCGAACAGATGCATGGGCTGGCGTCGGCGCTCGTGGTCGTGGCGCGCATGATCGGGATGCTCGTGGGCATCTCCATCCTTACCGCCGTGAGCCTCCACATCTTCTACACAACGGCGACGTCGTTTCCTTTGCCGTCGGTGCTCTGCCCGACGTCGCCGCTCAATTGCCCCGCATACGAACGCGACGTCACCGCGGCGATCGTGACCGAGCTGCGCGCCGTTTTTCTCGGTGCCGGTCTCTGTGCCGCGTTGGCGGCCGTGCTGGCCGCGGCGACGCTTCGCGGCAGGCCACAGCGCCTCGTCCCCGCACCCTCGTGACTGCGACCATCCGCGAGGTGAGGCCGGAGTCCCCGGAGCTCGAGGATCTCCTCGAGGCCATCGGAACGGCGGCGCGCACCCTCGAGGTGGAGACGTATCTCGTCGGTGGGTTCGTCCGCGATCGCCTGCTCGGTGGCATGCAGGGAAAGGACATCGACCTGGTCACCGTCGGGATGGACTCGATGCCCTTGCTCGTGGCGGTCGCCTCGACATACGGCTGGCACCCGCCCGAGCGGTTCGAACGATTCGGGACCGCGCAGATCCGCGGCGGCACCTGGATCGTGGAGGGCGTCCGCGCTCGGGCCGAACGCTACGACCCCGAGTCGCGAAATCCCGACGTCCGCCCCGGCACGCTCGAGGAGGACGTCTGGCGGCGTGACTTCACCGTCAACGCGCTCTGTCAGAGCCTCGACGGCGATGTGATCGACATCACCGGCAAGGGCCTCAGCGACCTCGTCGACGGCATTCTGCGCACCCCGCTCGATCCTGCCGAGACCTTCGCGGAGGATCCGCTGCGCATGTTTCGCGCCGCCCGGTTCGTCGCCCGGCTCGGGTTCACCCTCGCCCCAGGGACGATCGAGGCGATGCGCGCCCAGTCGGCGCGAACATCGATCCTCTCGATAGAGCGGGTCAGCGACGAATTCCGCCGCCTGCTCGTGGCGCCGCACGCGAGTGCCGGCATCGAAGTGCTGCGCGAGGGGGGGTTGCTCGCGCTCGTCCTGCCCGAGCTCGTCGCGGCCATCGGCATCGAGCAGGGTGGGTACCACACCGATGACGTCTACGGCCACACCCTGGCGACGGTCGATGCCGCCGCAGCCGACCTCGTGACGCGCACCGCCGCGTTGCTGCACGACATCGCCAAGCCGCCGACCCACGCGATAGCTGAGGACGGCCGGCACACCTTCTACGACCATCCCCAGATCGGCGCGGAGATGGCCCGGGCGATCCTGACCCGGTGGCGATTCAGCAATGACGAGATCAGCGACGTCAGCCGGCTCGTCCGCCTGCACCTTCGTCCGATCCAGTACGACCGCGAGACCTTCAGCGACGCTGCGGTGCGCAGGCTGATCCGGGACGCCGGACCGCTCCGCGCGAAGATGCTGGATCTCGCCCGTGCTGACACCACGGCCTCCGCCTACCCGACTCTCGAGGAGCTCGATGAGCTGGGCGAGCGCATGGAACGCCTCGACGCCGGAGGCGCAGTCTCGGCGATGGCCGATCCGCTGAGTGGGGACGAGCTCATGGCAATGGCGGGCCGCGGACCAGGACCCTGGGTGGGTCGAGCCAAGGCCGCGATCCGCGAAGCCGTCATCGATGGAACGATTCCGCCCGCGGATCCCGCGCTCGCACGCGCCTGGATCGAAGCGCACACCGAGGTCCTGCGTGACGACTGACATTCGCGCGCACACGCAGTCGCCGAACGGTCACCGATCGGCCGCAACGACAACAAAGTAGAATGCGCGGTTCGAGATGTTGAGCAAGCTCCGCAGCGCCAAACGCCTTTTCGTCGACCTGCCGCGCACGCTGCGGCTCGCATACTGCCTCATGTTCGATCAGCGTGTGCCCGGGTACATGAAGTTCGCGTTCGGTGGCGGGTTGGCGCTGATCGCACTGCCGGTGGTCGATCTGCCGGAGTCGCTGCCGGTCATCGGTGAGCTCGACGTTCTTGCGCTGAGCCTGCTCGCGACCCGCGCTTTCATCGCCGCCTGTCCGCGTCACGTCGTCGCGGAGCAGGAGATGCTGATCACCCAGCGGCGCAGCCGCTTCGACGACGACGTTCGCAACGGAGAGCGGATCGCGCTGATGATCTACCGGCGCCTGCGTCCCGACGAGCAGGAGGCAGCCATCTCGTGAAGGTTCTGTTTTTGAAAGAAGTGGCAGGAACGGCCAAGCCAGGGGATGTGCGCGAGGTGTCCCCCGGATACGCGCGCAACTTCCTGTTCCCCAAACACCTCGCCGTCATCGCGGATCAGAACACCGTCGACCAGATCCGTCGCCGCGAGGAGGCCACCCGCCGTCGGGTGGAGAAGGCGCTTATCGACGCGAGGGAGACGGCGCAGCGACTCCGCAAGCTGACCGTGACCGTCTACGCAAAGGCCGGGGAAGCCGGCCGCCTCTTCGGTACCGTCACCACCGCCGACGTCGCCAAGCAACTGAAGCGTGAGGCCGGGATCGACATCGACAAGCGGAAGATCGAGATCGATCCACCGATCCGCTCGCTCGGCCCGCATGAGGCCACCATCGAGCTCCACCCTGACGTCACGGAGACACTCAAGGTCGTCGTCGCGGCCCAATGACCTCTCTCCCGCAGGCCGAGTTGGTGGGACGCGTGGGCGCGGCGGGAGCGGCGCCGATGCGTGTCCCGCCCCATGACAACGAGGCGGAGCAATCGGTGCTCGGCAGCATCCTCATCGATCGTGAGGCGCTGGCGATCGTGCGCGACGTGCTGGTGCCCGAGGATTTCTACGCTGAGCGGCATGCGGTGCTGTTTCGCGCCGCGCTGGCGCTCGACGATCGCGGCGAAGCCATCGACACGGTCACGTTGCGCGATCAGCTCGAGCGCGGCCCGGGAATCGGGCGCGCAGGCGGGATGGATTACATCGCCGAGCTGACCCTGGTGGTGCCGAGTTCCGCGAGTGTCAAGCACTACGCGGACATCGTCATCGCGCACGCGCTCCGGCGCCGGCTCATCGAGGCGGGCGCCAAGGTGAGCCGTCTTGGGTTCGACAACACGACTCCAGTGGCCGAGGCCATCGACCAGGCGGAGCAGGAAGTCTTCAAAATCGGTCAGGAGAGCCGCGGCTCGGAGATGCGCAACATCGCGCCGGTGGTGCGCGAGTGGTGGGACGTCCTCGAGAAGCGCATCGAGCACAAGCAGCTCGTCACCGGCGTGCCGACCAACTTCTCCAAGCTCGACATGCTGACCCAGGGGTTGCAGCCCGGCGAGCTCATCATCCTGGCCGCGCGACCCGCCGTGGGCAAGACGTCATTCGCGCTCAACATCGCTCGCAACGCGGCGGTGCTCGCGGGCCGGCCTGTGGTGGTCTTCTCGCTCGAGATGTCACGCCAATCGCTCGTACAGCGGCTCATCTGCAGCGAGGCGCACGTCGACTCCTACATGCTCCGCACCGGCCAAGCGGACTCGATGGCCTTTCAGAAGATCGCCAAGGCGATGGACACCCTCACCCACGCGGACCTCTGGATCGACGACTCGCCGGGCCTGGCGATCAACACCTTGCGAGCCCGGGCCCGGCGGATGAAGTCCCAGCACAAGATCCAGCTGATCGTCATCGACTACCTGCAGCTGATGCAGGGCGGCAGGCGGGATTCCCGCGTCCAGGAGGTGTCGGACATCTCCTCGGGACTCAAGGCCATCGCGAAGGAGCTCGACGTCCCGGTGCTCGCCCTGTCCCAGCTGTCTCGCGCCGCCGAGCAGCGTGAGAACAAACGTCCGCAGCTGAGCGACCTGCGCGACAGCGGCTCGATCGAGCAGGACGCGGATGTCGTGCTCTTTCTCTACCGCGAGGGGATGCACAACCGCGAGATCGACAAGGGCAAGACCGAGCTGATCGTCGCCAAGAACCGCAACGGGCCGGTGGACGATCTCCCGCTGGTGTTCATCCCCGAGCAGACCGCCTTCAGAGAGCCGTATCTGGCAGCAGAGTGACGCGCCGCCTGCGGAAGGCGTCGCGGGGAACCGCCGGCGTGTCACGTTCCGGACATACGGCAAGTAATCACCGGTCCAACCCTGTTTCAATGGTGCGGATGAGACCGGCCGTGCGCGTCTTCCGTGCCGTGATGGGATCCCCGTGGACCCGGGTCAGCGGAACGGTGGTCGGTCTGATCATCCTTGCGCGGACCATCAACCTGCCTCAGGCGGTCGCGAGCCTGGCCCACGCCGATCCGCTCTGGATCGCCGCCGCCCTCGGACTGACCATGCTCGCGGTCGCCGCGAGCGTCGTCGAGTGGGGAGTGCTGCTGCGCACCGCCAACGCACCTGCCGGCGCCGGACCGGGCTCGGTGTTGAGCTGGCGCCGTCTGAGCTCCACGTACCTCCAGGGTCTTTTCTTTACGCAGATGCTTCCCGCCGGCGTCGGCGGCGACGCGATGCGCACCGTCGAGATGGGCCGCCAGGTCGGCCACGGGAACGTGCTCGCGTCGCTCGCAGGCAGCCGTCTCGCGGGCATGCTCGGGATGACCTGCTGGGGGATTGCTGCAGCGATCCTGCTCCGTGCGCTGCTCGGTACCGGGGTCGTGATCGTGATCGCCGCGCTTGCCGCGACTGTCGTGGTCATCTGGTTGCTGGCGCTGAGCGCCGACCGCCTCGTGCCCCACCGTCTGCTCGCCCGCGTCTCCGGAGCGATGAGCCGGGGCGTCCGTTCGTTCAGCGATGCGTTCGCCGGCTACCGGCGCCACCCCCATGCCGTTGCCCAATCGCTGCTGGTCGGCGCTGCGGGATGGGGCTTCAACCTCCTCGCCTTGAGCGTGGCCGCTCGCGCGATCGGCGTGGATCTGAGCTGGACCGTGCTCGCGGTCTGCATCCCGATCACCCTCCTGGTCGCGCTGGCCCCCTTCAGCATCAACGGCCTGGGCCTTCGCGAAGGCGTCCTCATCGCATTGCTTTCGCACTCGGGCGTCTCGGTCGCGCACGCCGGCGCGATCTCAGTGCTCATCGACCTTCAGATGATCCCGTTCGCCGTGCTTGGCGCGGTGCTCTGGTCTCGTCACCGCCGGAGCAGCCGCTCGCCGGTGCAGCTCGCAGTGGAGGTCGCAGCCATCGAGGATGCTGCGCTCGCTGAATTGACGCCTGGTGCGCCTAGACTTCAGCGGCGTGACCAGGCAGTTCAGCGATTTCCTGGCGACCCACGCGGCGCGGATCGCCGATCTGTGGGCGAGGCAGGTCTCACCGGCTAATCCCGGCGAGCCTCCGGACCGCGCTCGGGGACCACGCCAGTTCGTCAACGCCGTCCTCGTCGCCCTGACCGCTGACGATTTCCGTCCGCTGATCGCGTACCACCATCTCGACGCGGAAACCGGCATCGAGCGCCGCCTGGAGAAGGCCCTCGCCAATCTCACCGCGCTGCGCCAGGCGACAGCCGAGGCCGTCCGTGAGGAGCGGGTCGACGCCGAGGAGACACTGGAGCTCGCGACCACCACCGCCGACGACATCGAGGCGGTTGGACAGCGCCTCGCCGCGTCGTCGGTTGCGACCCTCGAGCGCCGGCTGTCCAGCGCGACGTCGGAATCGTCGGCGCGGGGGACGTCGCTCTCGATCACCATGCACGAGTTGCGGCGCCCGCTCACGATCCTCAACAGCTACGGGCAGCTGCTCAGCGCGGGCATGCTCGGGGCGCTTCCCGAAACGGCGATCGTGGCCATCGAGGGGATCACGGCAAGCACCGAGATGATGGTGCGGATGGTCAACGCTCTCGCAGAGCTGGCGCGGCTCGAGGATCCTGACGACCACCTGGCGCTCGAGGTGATGGACGCGGAGGACGTGGTGGCCGAGGCCATCGAGCACGTCGCCATGGAAGCGAAGCTGCGCGAATCGCCCATCAGCAGTGAATGCGAGCGCGGCATGACCATCAAGGGCGACCGGCGCCGGCTCATCCTCGCACTCACCAACCTGCTCGGCAACGCGGTCAAGCACGGGCCGACAGGATCACCGATCGAGGTGCTTGCCGTGCGCGAGGGCGACGCCGTGCGCTTCACGGTGCGCGACCACGGAGCCGGCTTCCCGGTCGCCGACACCGGGCACCTGTTCGACAAATACTTCCGATCGGTTGCCGAACGTCAGCGCAAGGTGCCGGGGAGCGGACTCGGCCTCTACATCGTGCGCACGGTCGCCGAGCGGCATGGCGGGTCCGTGGCGGCTCGGAGCGTCCCGGGGAGCGGCGCCGAGTTCGACATGACCATTCCGCTGTATCGAGAGGAGACAAGTGCATGAGCACCAGCGCGACCCGCCGCGAACGCGACTCCATGGGTGAGTTCGACGTCCCGGCGGACGCTTACTACGGCGCCAACACCATGCGCGCCAAGGTCAACTTCCCGATCAGCGACCTGCGTCTGCCGCGCGGCTTCATACGCGCCATCGGGCTCATCAAACAGCAGTCGGCGCTCGTCAACCGCGAGCTCGGGTTGCTCGACGAGAACCTCGCCGGCGCGATCATTCGAGCCGCCCAGGACGTCATCGACGGAGCCCTCGACGGCGAGTTCATCGTCGACGTGTTCCAGACCGGCAGTGGGACCTCGACGAACATGAATGCCAACGAGGTGATCGCGAACCGCGCCATCGAATTGCTCGGCGGCGTACGCGGGTCGCGGAGCCCGGTGCACCCCAACGACCACGTCAACATCGGGCAGTCGAGCAACGACGTGTTCCCGAGTGCGATCCAGGTTGCAGCCGCGGTCTCGTTGCGCGAGGACGTCATTCCCGCGCTGCAGGTCCTCGAGGACTCGCTCCGGCGCAAGTCCGGCGAGTTCTGGGCGGTGATCAAAACCGGACGGACGCATCTTCAGGACGCGACACCGATCCGCCTCGGCCAGGAGTTCCTGGGCTACGCGGGGCAGATGGAACGGGCCAGGTTGCGCTGCGAAGAGGCGATCACCACCCTTGCCGAGCTGCCGCTTGGCGGAACCGCCGTGGGGACCGGCGTGGGCACGCACCCCGACTTCCCGCCCAAGGTGATCGCGCTCATCGCGGCCGATCTCGGGATCCCCTTCCGAGAAACCGGCAACCACTTCAGCGGGCAGTCGACCCTCGATGCCGTGGTCTCGGCGAGCGGGGCGCTCCGTGCCGTCGCCGTGTCGATGTTCAAGATCGCCAACGACCTTCGCCTGCTCGGATGTGGACCGCGCGCGGGCATCGCAGAAATTGCCATCCCGGCGGTGCAGCCCGGTTCGTCGATCATGCCCGGCAAGGTGAACCCGGTCATCTGCGAGTCGGTGACCATGGTGGCCGCGCAGGTGATCGGGAACGATGCGACCGTCGCGTTCTGCGCGGCGGCGGGGTCGCTCCTCGAGCTCAACGTGATGATGCCGGTCGCCGCGTACGACCTCCTGCAGTCGGCGTCGCTGCTGGCCGCATCGGCGCGCAACCTGGCGATCAACTGCGTCGACGGCATCACCGCCACCGAGAACGGACCTGCCCTGGTCGAGCGCGGCCTCATGCTCTGCACCGCGCTTGCCCCGGTGATCGGCTACGACGCCGCCGCGGCGATCGCCAAGGAGGCGTACAACACCGGGCGGACGGTGCGCGAGGTCGCGCGCGAGCGGAGCGGTCTCGACGAGAGCGAGTTGACGCGACTGCTGGACCCGGAAGCGATGACCCACCCCGGGCGCGATGCCGGACCGGTCGGAGGCTGAGCTGCCCGCCGAGCCCACGCTCGCGGTGGTGGGCGCGGGCGCGATGGGCGGCCAGATCGCCCATCAAGCGGCGCTGCACGGGTACGCCGTCCGTCTGATCAGCCGCAGCGATGACCGGCTCCGCAGCGCCAGCGCGTCCTGCGCGGGCCTGCTCCGGCGCCGTGTCGAGAAGGGAAAGCTCGACGGCGACGCATGTGAGACAGCACTCGCCCGGGTCACCCTCTCGTCGGACTTCGGTGCCGTCGCCGGCGCGGAAACCATCATCGAGTCGGTCGCCGAGGATCGCGACATCAAGCGCGAGGTCTACGTGCGCATCTGCGAGCATGCAGATGATACCGCCATCATCGGCACGAACTCGTCAACCCTGGCGTCGTCGTTGCTCGAGGAGTCGGTGGCCCGCTCCGAACGCTTCCTCAACATCCACTTCTTCAACCCGGCGCTGCTCATGACCCTCGTGGAGGTCGTGCCCGGGCCGCACACATCGGAGGACACGATCATCCGCGCCATGGACTTCGCGCGGGCGATCGGCAAGACGCCGGTACGGCTGGCTCGCGAGGAGTACGGCTTCATCGCCAACCGCATCCTCTTCATTGCCATCCAGGAGGCGATGCGGCTCGTGGAGGGCGGTTACATCTCCGTCGAGGAGTGCGATCTCGCAGTGCGCAACGCGCTCGGGTGGCCGATGGGACCGTTCGAGCTCTCCGATCTGGTGGGGCTCGACGTGGTGGAGGCGATCCTGGACGAGGGTTTTCGTCAGACGGGCGACGAGCGTTGGGAGCCGGTCGGATTGCTCCGCGACCTGGTTGCGCGCGGACAACTCGGCAAGAAGAGCGGTGGAGGGTTCACGACCACCTCGGCGTGATCACGCTGCCTCGGCACCGCGATGGCCGCCGCCCGCTGCGTTGGCGAGCACACCGGTCGCGCGTACTCCGGGTCCGTCCGCGCTCACGGACGATCACAGCAGCGCAAAGGCCTCGAGGACGTCTGCGACTCCAGCGTCCTGAGGCGGGGCGCAGGTGGCATCTGCAGCCGCGAGCACCTCCGGGCGCGAGGTCGACACCGCCACCGCATATCCCGCCGAAAGCAGCATCTCGACGTCGTTGGGGGCGTCGCCGATGGCCAGCGCGTCCGCGAGCGAGAACCCGAGGCGCGAGCAGACGATCTCGCATGCCACCGCCTTGCTGACCTCGGGATCGAGGATCTCGACGAACTCCGGGTTCGAGCGGGTGATGCGAGCGTCACCGGCGAGCTCCCTGGTCATCAAGGCGGTGGCCCGATCCACCTCGACAGGATCCTCGATGACGCACGCCGCCTTTGTCGTCCCGTGTTCGAGCAGCGGTTCGAGGTCGGGGACGACCCGAAACTGCACGCCGCTGATGTGCGAGTAGAGGCGTGCCTCGGGACGATCTCGCTCGCAGAGCAGCTCATCGTGCTGATACGCTTGGTAGTGCCAGTCCTGCTCGCGAGCGATGTGCAGCGCTCGGCGCGCGGGGACCGCGCGCAGCGGTTGCTCGAAGATCGTCTCGCCCGGAGTGCCGTTCTGCCGTGGCATCTCGCGGACCATCGCGCCCTGATAGCAGACCAGCGGCTCGTGCACGAGCAGCTCCTCCGCCCAGTACAGAGCTGAGCGGTACATGCGTCCGGTGGCCACGATCACCGGCAAGCGCGATGCCACTGCGCGCACCGCGTCGCGCACCCTGGGATGGAGGTCCTGCTGGTAGTCGATGGTCGTGCCGTCGAGATCGAGGACCACCACGCGCGGGACGAATGCCGCGGAAAGAGACCGCGCCGCGCCGATATCCGGAAGCGGAGTCATCCGACGCGGGGCGCGCTGACGCGGATCAACTGCATCACCTCGATCTTACGCAGGCGTGAACTCGCCAATCCGGGGTAAACTCACACTGTCTTGCGTTCGTCTTCTCGCGCGCGGTTTGGTAGACCGCTCGCCGCAAGGCCCCGTCCCGTCGCTCCGGCGCCGGTCGATGAGGTCTTGAGCACAATCATCCCCGAACCGGTCAGCTTCAGCGAGCTCGCCTTGAGCGTTGCCATGCAGAACACGGTTGCCGAGCTCGGCTACACCATGGCGACTCCGATTCAGGCCGGATCGCTCCCCTTTGCGATGGCCGGACGCGACGTCATCGGACAGGCGCAGACCGGGAGCGGCAAGACGGCCGCCTTCGGTATCCCGATCATCGAGCGACTTGATCCCCGTGACGGCCCCGTGCAGGCGCTGGTGCTCTGCCCGACGCGAGAGCTGGCCGTCCAGGTCCATGACGAGCTGACCCGGCTCGGCAAGCGGCACGAGTTGCGCAGCGTCGCGATCTACGGCGGCAACTCGATCGGCCGCCAGATGGAGGAGCTGCGCCAGGGTGCGCACATCGTGGTGGCGACCCCGGGGCGGCTCGGCGATCACATCCAACGCCGTTCCCTCACCCTCGCGAACGTCCGCGTCTGTGTGCTCGACGAAGCCGACCGGATGCTCGACATGGGGTTCGCGCCGGACGTCGAGCGAATCCTTCGTCAATGCCCGCCGCAACGTCAGACGCTGCTCTTCAGCGCAACCATGCCGGAGTGGGTTCGCCGGCTCGCTCTGCGTCACATGCACGACCCCGAAACGGTGGAGATCAGCACCAGGCCTGAGATTCCCGCCGAGGTGCGTCAGCTCTATGTGCAGACGACATGGGCGGACAAGACGGATGCGCTCGCACAGATCCTCGACCAGCCCGATGTCATCATGGCGCTGATCTTCGTGGAGACCAAGCGAACCGCCGACGTGCTCCAGGCGCAACTCGGAAGTCGCGGCTACCAGGTCGGACTCCTGCACGGCGACCTCACGCAGCGCGAGCGCGACCGGGCGATGCAGCAATTCCGCGCCTCGCACGTCAAGTACCTGATCGCGACCAATGTCGCAGCCCGCGGCCTCGACATCGACGACATCTCGCACGTGATCAACTACGACGTGCCGCTCACCCCTGACGAGTACCTCCACCGCGTGGGGAGGACGGGTCGCGCCGGGCGAGCCGGTGTCGCGGTCACGTTGATCACGCCCAGCGAGATCCTCAAGTTGCGCGACGTCGAGAAGCACGCGCGCACCCACATCGAGCCTGCGACGCTCGATGAGGATTTCCCAGCGCTCGTGGTCGGCGCCGAAGCCTAAAGTCCGCGAGGACATGCTGCCGGCCATCCACAACTCGGGAACTGGCGAAGCCGTGCTGTTCCTCCATGCGTTCACCCTGGATGCCTCGCAGTGGGATCACCAGGTCGCCGCGCTGTCGGACGGCATGCGCTGCGTTCGCGTCGACCTGTGGGGCTGCGGCGCATCGCCTCCTCCGCCTGACGGCGAGCCAACCCTCGATGGATTCGCCGGGGCGGTGATCGCGGCGCTCAACTCCCTGCACATCGACCGCGTCGCGGTGGTAGGCCTCTCCATGGGAGGCTACCTGGCCTTCGCCCTCTGGCGCCTCGCGCCGGAACGGATTCGCGCGCTGGTGCTCTGCAACACGCGGGCAACCGCTGACGCCCCCGGTCCGCGCGATGACCGCCTCGCAATGGCCGAACAGGTGGAGCGTGAACACTCCGTCGAATCCATCGTCGAGCCGATGGTCGCCCGCCTGCTCAGTCCCGGAGCGCAGGCCGAGGCACACATCGTCGACCCCGTGCGTGGACGGATCCGGCGATGCACGCCGGCCGGGATCGCGTTTGCCCAGCGGGCGATGGCGGCCCGTCCGGACAGCACCCCGCTGCTCTCATCCATCAGCGTCCCCAGTCTTGTCATCGCCGGTACCCAGGATGCGATCATCCCAGCACCCGAAGTTCTTGCCATGGCTGACAGTATTCCGGGCGCCCGCTCCGTCGAGCTCGACTGTGGTCACCTCAGCAACCTCGAGCTCCCCCGCGCCGTCAGCGATGAGCTCGCGGCCTTCCTCATCCCGGCGACAATGTCGTCATGAGCCAGCTCCCCAAGGATCTCCTCGACATCCTCGCCTGCCCGCGTTGCCGGGGGCCGCTGATGGTCGAGGCGGAGTCACTGCGCTGCGACGCCTGCCACCTGCGCTATCGAGTCGACAAGGGCATCCCGGTGATGCTCATCAGCGAAGCCGAACACCTGGACGCGGGCGGAACCGCGGCGCCGCAAGCGCCGGACTGATCCCCTGTTGGTGGTTTAGGCGAGAACGCCAACCGCTTCTGTGGCGAGGTGTGCGGGAGCGGCGCAGAAGCCTTCGTAGTCGATCGGTTCGGTGATGGTGGGATTCTCACCACAGACCGGGCATTGCGGGTCGCGCGGCACCCGGAACTCACGGAACTTCATGGCCAGAGCGTCGATGTGGAGCAACCGTCCGGTGAGCAGGTCGCCGGCGCCGGTGATCAGCTTGATGACCTCGGTCGCCTGCAGCACGCCCACGATCCCGGGAAGCACACCGAGCACGCCGGCTTCGGCGCACGAGGGAGCCTCCTCCGGCGGTGGCGGCGAAGGATACCGGCAGCGATAGCAGGGCGACTGGAAGGGCACGACCGTCGTGACCTGTCCTTCGAAGCGGAAGATGCCGCCATCGACCATCGGCTTTTTGGCAAAGATGGCCACATCGTTGGCGAGGTACCGCGTGGGGAAGTTGTCGCACCCGTTGACGATGATGTCGTACTGGTCGAAGATCTCGCGCGCGTTCTCGCCGCTGAGGACAACGTTGTGCTCGACGACGCGGACGTCGCTGTTGAGCGCCGTGAGCGCGATCCGAGCCGAGGCCGTCTTGAGCATCCCGATCCGATCCTCGGTGTGGAGGATCTGGCGCTGCAGGTTGCTGCGGTCGACGGTGTCGAAATCGACGAAGCCGATGGTCCCCACGCCTGCGGCCGCGAGATAGAGCGCTGCCGGGCTGCCGAGCCCGCCTGCTCCGATGAGCAGCACCCGCGCGTCGAGCAGCTTGGCCTGGCCTTCAGCCCCGATCTCGGGGATGAGCAGATGACGGCTGTAGCGCTGCTGCTGTTGTGCGGTCAGCACGCGGGGAACGATGAAATCGAAACCGGCTTGCTTCCACGCGCCGTAGCCCCCCGCCATCGACTGGACATCGCTGTAGCCGAGCTCCTGGAGGGCGCGAGCGGCGAGCAGGGAGCGAACCCCAGCCGCGCAGTAGAGGGTGATCGGGGTATCACGCTTGGGAACGGAATCCTCGATGCGGGTTTCGATGAATCCCTTGCTCAGATGCATCGCGCCGGGGATGTAGCCCTCGTCGAACTCGCTGCGCTCACGAACGTCGATGAGGGTCCGGGATCCAGCAGCGGCGCGAACCTGCTGGGGGGAGACCTCCGGGACGGTGCGGCGTGCGGCGTCGAGGAGGTCGCGAGAAGACTTGGCCATGCAGCCAGTCTACCCAAAAGCCAACGAAACCTGACCTAGCAGGTCTGGATTCTGCTCAGGCCTTCGGGGGACGGCCGACCCGCTTGCGTCCGGTGGCGCTGCGGGTCGCCGCGGTGCCTGCGGCAGCCGCCCGAGTCCTCGGCCTTCCAACGGCCCGCTTTGCAGGCGCAGAGGCAGCTGCTGCCTTTGGGGGCCTGCCGACCGGTCGCTTCGCCGGCGTGGAGGTCGCAACGGGCGCAGGGGCCGGTGCCATGGCGGCGAGAATGGTCCGTTCCGTCTCCTCGAGCCGGGCCGCCAGCGCCAGGACCCGTCGCCGCGCCGCACGTGTGGCGGTGAGCGCATCCGCGAGCGAGACCGGCGCGCTGCCAGCCCGCTTCTGTTTCTTTCCAGCCATGATCGGAGCGACCCTACCATAGACTGCGACGGTGCATCCGACGCGTGCGGCGCGCCCGCTTGCGACCCTGCTCGATGCGGCCGGCATCGAGGCGGCGCTTCCCTCGTCCTCGGCCGCGCTCGAGATCGGTGCGATCGAATCCAACTCGCGGTCGGTCACCCCGGGGAGTCTCTTCGTGGCCATCGCAGGTCATCGCGCCGACGGCCATCGCTTCATCGGTGACGCAATCCGGCGGGGGGCGGTGGCGGTGGTGTCGGACCGTCCCCCCGAGGACGCCATCGACGCCCCCATTCCGTTTATCGCGGTCGGCAATTCCCGACTGGCTCTATCTGCACTGGCAGCCGCGTTCAACGATCACCCGAGCCGGAGCCTCTGCGTCGCCGGTATCACCGGGACAGACGGGAAGACGACCACCGCGACGCTGCTCTGGCATGCATGGCGAGCCGCCGGGATCAGCGCGGCGTCGATCACCACGGTCGACCGGCGGACCGGGGACGAGGTTGCTTCCAACCCATCCCGGCAGACCACGCCGGAAGCGCCCGAGTTGCAGGCCGAGCTCGCCCGCATCCGCGACGCCGGCTGCACGCACGTCGCTCTCGAGACCTCATCACACGCGCTGGAGATGCACCGAGCCGACGATGTGGAGTTCCGTGCCGCGGTCTTCACCCGGATCACCACGGAGCACCTCGAGCTCCACGGCAGCCGCAACCGCTACCTGGCAGCCAAGGCACGCCTGCTCGAGCGCGTCTCGACGCGGCCCGACGGCATCGCCGTGCTCGACGCCGGGGATCCATTCGGCTTTCCGCATCTCGCTGCGATCCCGGTGACCACCCGGCTGACCTACACGGATCTCCCCGAGATCGCGGCGGACCTCGGCGCCGAGGACATCGTTGCCGAGTCCACGTCGGTGCGCTTCAGGGCGCGCACTCCATGGGGCGATGTGCCGATCCGCCTCGGTCTGGCGGGGAGCTTCAACGTCCGCAACGCGCTGGCCGCGCTGGCCGCCGCCTGCGCAACCGGTGCCGATCTGGGCAGCGCGGTGCGCGAACTCGAGACGGCGGGCGCGGTCACCGGCCGCATGGAGCTGGTCGAGCTGGGCCAGCCGTTTACCGCGGTGGTGGACTACGCGCACACCACCGACGCCCTCGAGACCGTGCTTCGCGAGTTGCGCCCGACGACTGCGGGGCGGCTCTGGGCCGTCTTCGGCTCGGCGGGCGAGCGTGACCTGGAGAAGCGACCGGCCATGGGATCGGTGGCGGCCCGGCTCGCCGACGTCAGCGTGATCACCGACGAGGACCCCCGCGGCGAGGACCGTGCGCTCATCCTCGAGCAGATCGCCGCAGGAGCGGTCGCCGCGGGCGGCGAGCGCGGCCGCACCGTGTTCGTCATCCCGGACCGCGCGGAGGCGATCGCCTACGCGATCGAGCAGGCGGCCCCGGGCGACACCGTCCTCTTCGCCGGCAAGGGACACGAGAAAACGCTCGAGACCGCGTCGGGCGCGACCCCGTGGAACGAACGGGCAGTGGTATCGGCGGCGATCCGGCGGCGATTCAGCTGATCGGATGACGGCTCGGAATCCCGGGCCGTCGCGGATACCGGTCTGGCGTGGGCGCGATCTTTCGGACTCGGAGCACCCCCGTGGCCGGAGCATCCGGGGTCCCTCCACCGCACGCTGACGCTGCAGCGACACATCCCGAGAGTGCACCAGGCGCATTCGCGACCAGCGCGCAGAGTGCTCCATCCGTTCGCACCAGCGGCAACGCCAGCTCTAAGAGCACGGGCGGCGGCGCTGTCGCCCGGGACGTCGCCAGGTCGAAGCGCTCGCGCAGATCCGTGCGTCGGCCCGCGTCCTCGGCGCGAATCGCCTCAACGACAACGCCTGAGAGTTCGAGGAAGCCGGCCACATGGATGAGGAATCCGGCCTTGCGCCGATCTGAATCAATGAGCGTCACCGAGAGATCCGGCCGCAGGATGGCGGTCACGATTCCCGGGACGCCGCCGCCGGAGCCAATGTCGACCACCGTGCTTTCTGGCTCCGGCTCGGCGACGGCGAGCAACTCCTCGACCTCGACGACGTTGCGTGACCACATCTGGTCGCGTGGGATCGACGTGAGATTGAGCCGTGCCGACCAGCGCTCGAGCTCGTCGAGATACGCGTTCAGCGTCGCGTTCATGTCGCCTGAAGGAACCGTGCTCATGGCGCCGAGCCTAACGCCCGATCCGGAGCATGGCGGCTCGGTGACGGTGGCTCCATTGCCTCCCCGAGCAGGCGTGTCCATGCGATCATGCAGTGGAGCGATGGAGACGAACCCGGAAACCTCCGACCGGTGCCCTTGGTGCAAGGGCGAGATGCTCTCGGTGCTGTACTACGGCGCCGACGGCGAATCGGTCGGCGGGCACCGGATCTGTCCCGGCTGCGGGCCTCGGTCCATGGTCGAGATCGCGGCGCCCGACGAAGTCCGGCGCCGTCTGCTCGAGCGCAAAGCCTCCTAATCGTCGCGGCGACGGACACGACGTCGGCCCTGGCCGCGCCGGGGCACTAGGTGTCCTCCGGACAGGAGATCGTCCGGGCCGCAGCGAATTCGGCCGCGACCGAGAGAGCGCGACAATCTGCTTGCGCGAACGAGGGCGCGGACAAGCTGAGCATCGGCCCGGATGATCTCCTGTCCGTTGAGACAGCGTGGCGCGATACGCGGAACGGCGGCCAGGGCCGACGTCGTGTCCGGCGCCGCGGCGCTCGATCAGACGTTCTCTCGGCGGTCGTGTCACGCGCTCGTCACGGCCGGTCACGGCGCGATGACATGGGGAGGAGGCCGGTGTACCCGATGGGAGACTGGCCGCGATGCGTCTCCCCAGGTTTTCGTTCGCCCATCACCGGCTCGCGGTTGCGGCTGTCTTTGCGCTGGCGCTGACGTTGATTGCGGCACCGGCTGCGGCAGGGCCATCGCCAACTCCACCGACGCTTACTCAGGCGCAGGCCGCGGCTGCTGCCGCAAAGAAGGACGCGCAGAACGCGAAGGATGCGGCCGGCAACGCTGATACGGCGCTGGCGATGGCGCGGGCTACCTTGGCGGCCGCGAACGAACATCTCGCGCAGATCAATACTGAGATCAGCGGGCTCCAGGTCACCATCGCAACGGATACGGCCACGTTGAAGACGGTGCATGCCGAGCTCGCTGTCGATCAAGGCCACCTTGCGGCTTACCTTCGCCAGTCGTATGAGAATGGCGGCTCCCAGGCGATGCTCGCGTACATCATCTCCGCGAACACGATCGCGGCCGCGATTCAGCGCGATGTCCAGGTGAACGAGATCTCATCGGCGAGCCAGCAGCTCGTGGACCGAATCGGCAACGAGGAGCAGAAGGCAAGCAACACGCTCGCGGAGCACACCGCGGCTCTCACGCAGCTCGCCGCTGAGGAAGAGCAGGCTCGGACCGAGCAGGCGATCATCAAGGTGCAGACGCAGACCCTGCTGCAGGCGGACATCACCGCGCACGCCCAGGTCTCGCAGGCGCAGAAGGCGCTGGCAGCTGCGGTCGCAGCACTTGCCGCGGCGCGTGCGCGGGACGCCGTGTACCAGGCGATTCCCGGTCCGCTGTTCACCATCGACACCAACCTGACGCTGCCGAGCGGCGAGACGGCGGCGAGTCTCAATCAGTTCCTGGCCGGATCGGCGCTTGCCGGACTCGGAGCGAGCTTCATGCAGGCCGAAACCACGTATCACGTGAGCGCGCGTTACTTCGTCGCCCATGCGATTCTCGAATCCGCCTGGGGAACCAGCGCGATTGCGCAGAACAAGTTCAACCTCTTCGGCTTCGGCGCTGATGACGCGAATCCCTACGGGGACGCGATGACGTTCACGAGCTTCGACGCCTGCATTCAGTACGTCGCACAGTTCATCGAGGTCAACTACCTCACCGTGGGCGGCCAGTTCTATCACGGGCCGACGCTGCGCGGCATGAACGTCGATTACGCGAGCGACCCCAACTGGGCCGAGAAGATCGCCAGCATTGCCGACACGATTCCGCCGATCACGCCCGTCTGAGGCACTTCACTGTCGGACGCTATCCGACGCACCTTTGATCAGGATTTCATAGCTGCGACCGTCGCTGGTCGCCTGGAAGCGGCCAATGTTGTGGAAGCCCAACGACGTCACCACGCGTTGGGCACGGATGTTGAATGTTGCAACCGTGACCCGAAACGCAGGTGGCGCGAACTGCTGGCGGCCGAAGGACAGTCCCGTGCTGATGGCCTCGCGGCCGAGCCCTTTGCCGGTGAGCTCGGGTCGCAACCCGCCCCCCGTGTCGAGCGCGGAATCGTCATACGCACCGCCCGGTACCTGGCCTTCGGATCCGAACGTTCGGTAACCGATCAGATTGTCGCCGTCGGCCAGAGCGAAGTAGCAGCTCGAGGCGTCGACGAGCTTCGCTGGATCCTCGACGGTCATGTCGTAGGTTTCGTACGGCGGGGCGTAATGCCACGTCACGATGTCCGCCGCGTACGCCTTGGTCATCGGGACGATCCGCATGCACGAAGTCTTGTGGTTCGTTACTTCTGTGCGCGGCGCCGTGATGCCTTCAGGACCTGCACCTCGTCGGCCATCAACTCCGTGTTCACCTCTCGCTGCGAGTTGCTGTCGAGCTCGTCACTGACGGCCCACGCGAATTTCACGTGCGAAGGTTGCGAGCTATCGAACTGCACGTTCCACACCTCGCCGACTGCGAGCGGCAGCTCGGCACGGGGAATGCGCACGCTGACGTCGACCGACTGCGGCTCCATGCCCAGCGCATGCAGCAACACCTTGGCGTGCACGCGCGGGGAGCGGTGCCCGTGATCGGTCTCGGTGTAACTGACCAGCGTCGCCGTCCCGTCGACGGGGTTCTTCATGCGCCCGAACACTGCTTCACTCCCTGAGGTCCACTGACGTCGCTAGTGTGATCCAACCGCCGGACGCGTAGGTAGGAGACTCGCATGCAGCATCCGATCGGCGAGCACGCGTTGCTCGCGGATTCGAGGACCGCGGCGCTCATCGATCCCGAGGGCAACCTGGCATGGCTCTGCTGGCCCTGGATCGATTCGACCCCACTCTTGTTCTCGATACTCGACGATGCGCGAGGTGGCGGCTTCTCGCTGCGGCCCGCGCGCCCGGATGCGCGGGTGGTGTCGCGCCGCTACCACGCCCGCTCGCTCGTGCTCGAGACGGTCTGGCAGGTCGGCGACGCGCTGTTGACCGTGGAAGACGCGCTCGCGCTGGGCGATGGTCCGCTGCTCGTTCGCAGCATGCGCGCGCAGCGGAGCGCAGTCGGCGTTGTCGCGACGGTCAACCTCCCTGCATGGCCTGGGACTCCGGCATCGCTGCGGACGCACGGCGTGACGCTGGAACTGGTCGGCGTCGCACGCGTCGCGGTGCACGCGCAGTCTGATTGGGAACCGGCGCTGCATGGCGCGGCCTGCCACTTCAGCGTCCAACCTGGCGTTCCGGCAACGATCACGCTCGGCAACGTGGAAGCGCGACCTCCTGCGGCCGCGCTCGATTCGACGCTGGCTGAGTGGCGGCGAACCATACCGGTTGCCGCCACGTCACTCCAGCTGCCGGGCACCGACGATCTGCTCGCAACATCGGCGGCAGTGCTCGTCGGACTGCGCAGGAGCGATGGCGGCATCGTGGCGGCTGCAACAACATCGCTCCCGCAATGGCCGGGGTCGTCGCGGACGTGGGATTACCGATACTGCTGGCTTCGCAACTCGTCACTGGCGGCGCTCGCCATGCTCCAACTCGGTCTTGTCGATCCGGCCCGGTCGCTCGCGGCCTTCATCGCTAACGTCGTGTGCGAATCAGGACCGGTGCCGATGGTGCAACTCGACGGCAGCCCACCGCCTGTCGAGACCGAGGTGATGGAGCTTGCCGGTTACGGCGGCGCCCGCCCCGTCAGGATCGGCAACGCAGCAGCGACGCAGGCACAGCTCGACGTGCCCGGCGAGGTGATTGAGCTGGCATCTTCGCTGGCTCGGCTGTCCGCGTTGCCGGATGAGCTCGGCGCCGCAGTGCCGATCCTCGCCGGCTGGCTGGTCGAGCACTGGCGCGAGCCCGACCATGGGATCTGGGAGATCCGGGGCGCGCCGGCGCGCTACACCCACTCACTGGTAACGGCAGCGAGTGGCCTCGAGGGAGCCGCCGCGCTCGTGGATCAACGGGCGGTGTCGGGTGACGCGGGCGCCTGGCGGCGGACTGCGTCGGCAATCGCCGCCGACATCGGATTGACCGGCGGTGCCCTCGAGATCCGCCTCGATGGCGGCGGTGCCGATGCCGCGCTTGCGCAGGCTGCGCTGCTCGGTGGCCTGAACTTTGTGGCAGCACGGATCGGCCCCACCCTCGACCTGATCATCGAGCGGCTCGACCGCGGCGGTCTGGTCGATCGCCACGAGGCCGAGGCGGACACGCTTGCGGACCCATGCGCGCCCTTCGTGTTTCCGACCTACTGGCTCGCGGGGGCGCTCACCGCAGTGGGGCGCGACGGCTCGCGGTTTTTCGAAGCCGCGCTTGCGACCCGCGGATCACTCGGGCTCTTCGGCGAGGTTGCCGATCCCGCAGATCGAACGCCCCTCGGGAATTACCCGCAGGTCCAGAGCCATGCCGCCTTCGTGCTCGCGGTGACCGTCCCCTAAGCCACGCACGAGGAGGCGACCGGAGCGGCGCCGGGATCGTGCACCCCGACCGCCAAACCGCCCGGGACAACGGCAACGCACTCGATATCGGAGCGCAGCACGCTCAACCGTGGATCAATCGCAAACAGCCGGTCGAGGGACAGGGCGTCGTCGATCTGCGCCGCAAGGTCCGGGGTGGCGAAGCCCGGGATGCCGAGCATGCCGATGTCCACCTCGGGAACCTGAGCAGCGATCGCCGGTCCGTTCGGGCTGGGCTTGAGCGAGACACGGATGTGCGCGACGGCGGTGGGCGTGAACGGCCCGGCCGAGACCTGCGCGGAGACCACCACAAGGCCATTGCGGATGCGGACCTGAAGATCGCGAAAGGCGCCCGGGTGCGGATTGTTGGCGATGGCGAGCACGGTGAGGTCCTGCTCGCTCAAGACGACGACGCCGTGTGGGCTCTGGATGAGCTGCGCGGCCATCTCGGTGCCGAGCGCGAGCGCGATCGCCGTCTCGGTGGAGCCATGCGATGGACCAGCCGGCGCGGCGCCGAGGGTCGGCGCCGCCATCGCGCGATCGGCGAGGTACACCGAGCCACCTAACACGATCAGCAGCACGAGCAGGCCGAGGCAGCAGCCGCGAATGATCCCGCGCTGGTCGGAGTGGCTCACGCCACTATGTTCGCCCCCCGGCCTCCGGCGCGCGTGGATTGAGGACGAGCCTGGTCCGGGCGTGGCGGCGCACCTCCTGAGGACTCCAATACAGCGGGAACTGCCTGTTGGTGCGCCAGCGGCGGGACAGATCGCGGTAGTGACGGGATCCCGGTTGCCCTGACTGCCCGGGAAGGTGGATGCCCCCGCTCGCGTCCCATTTGCCCACGTCGATGACCTGGCGCCACGACGGGGCGGAGAGACGGGTCTCGAACGGCTCTCCTGGAACCGCCGACGTCGCAAGCACGGTGTCCGTGTTGCCCCCAACCCTGATCGACGGGGCATTGAAGAACCGCGCAAGTCCGCGGCGGCGCCCAAACGCGTGGATGAGCTCGAGCCTGTGGACGCGGCCCCACATCCAGTGCCGTGAGCCCCGCCCGAAGCGAGTTCGAAGATCGGTCATCGCGTCGTCGAGCGACCTGGTCACCACCTCGGCCCAGGTGGTGAGCCCCTCGAAGAGACCGTCGTCGCCGAGCTCCCAGCGTTCGATGAGCGACGGTGTGAGCCGGCCGACCAGGTTGCCCGGGTACTGGAAGACCGGGTGCGACAGATCGACACCAGCCAGGATGCGCCATGCGTTCCCGCAGACGGGGCTCAGCGAGTGCTCGGCGAGGCGGGCCATGAACGCCTCGTAGATGGTCGGCTCGACACGACGCGGGTCCATGACGGCATCCCACTGCGCCAGGCGATGGCGCGCCAACTCAGCCCCCGGGGTGTCGCAGTGCATGGCCGCCAGCAGACGGACCACCTGGCGTGCCGGGGGACAGACCAGGTCCATCTGAGCTCGCGCCATGTAGGGGAGATCCACCACCCGCTCGCTGAGCAGCTCGCCGATGCGGAGGGCGCGGTAGCCCGACATGTAGTCGCTGCCGATGTAGAAGGGGAAGTTGTCGCCGGCGATGCGGTTGTTGGCAGTGATGATCTGATGCTCGGGAGGATCGAAGAGCTGGGGCACCTCGTCGATGGTCAGGAACCGCGTCCACACGGCGTTGCCGGTCCAGCCCTGGACGGGGAGTCCGCTCGGCTTGGCCCGGCGAACGGGGATGCGGCCGGTGAGGAGGTACCCGATGTGACCGTCGACGTCTGCATAGACGACGTTCTGGGAGGGTGCGTCGAAGGCCGTGAATGCCTCCTTGAAGCTCTTCCAGTCGCCCGCGCGCTGGAGACGGAGGAGGCCGTCGGCAGCCCCACCCGGCTGCAGCGCGGTCCACTGCAGGGCGAGCCCTCGCCAGATGGAGCGCTCCGGGTCCTCGATGCGCTCGACCACCGGACCGTGGCGGGTGACCACGACCTCCTCGAGCACGTCGGACGAGTTCTTGACGTGGATGATCTCGCGCAGCCGGCGAGTGGGCTCGAATCCGCGCTCGGTGCGGAACCGGTCGGCCGCCGGCAAGTCGAACTCCTCGATGACCAGGTCCTGACAATCCGCGAAGGAGTTGGTGAGGCCCCAGGCGATGCGCTTGTTGTGCCCGATGATCACGAACGGCATCCCAGGCATCGTCACGCCGGTCGCCTCGAAATCATCCCCGGCCTGGACGTGCGCGGCGTACCAGATCGACGGCACGCCGGGAACCAGGTGAGGGTCGTTGCAGAGGATCGGCCGCCCGGTCGTCGTCCGCTCCCCCGACACCACCCAGGAGTTGCTCATCCCGCCGGCAGTCGGGATCCAGCGCGCGGCCTCGCGGAACATGGTCAGCAGTTGCAATCGAGTGTCGCCTCCCGCCGCTCGGACCGTGCTGGCGAGGATGGTCGGATTCGCGTCCGGGTAGACGATGTCGAGCCGGGCCGCGTGCTCGGGGCCGATCGCTCGGAGGAGCTCGAGACGCTGCAGCTCGGTATCCCAGTTCATGCTCAGGCCGAGCGCCAGCAGCTTGAAAGCGGCAAGGCTGTGCATCGGTTCCCACGGCTCCGGGGTGACGCCGAGGAGCCGGTATTCGAGCGGCAGCGCCCTGCCCGACTGAGCGATGCCGTTCACGCCGGCCGCGTAGGCCTTGAGCATTCGCCGCGCCTCGGGAGCGAGCCGGAGCTCCTCCTCTCGCGCGACCCGCTGCAGCCCGACCCGGCGGACGAAGCGATCGATGTTGACTCCGTCAGTCCCGATCAGCTCGCTGATCCGGCCGGTGGCCACGCGCCGGGTCACCTCCATCTGCCAGAGGCGGTCCTGCGCATGGACCACGCCCATCGCGAAAGCGGCATCCTCCATCGAGGTGGCGTTGACGTGCGGAACGCCCCAGCGATCGCGACCGACAGTGACCTCCGCGAGCAGCCCGGTGAGACCGAGGCTGCCCCTCACCCGGGGTAAGGACACGCCGAAGGTGCGATGGCGCGCGACCAGCAGAGCGGTGATGACGACGACCACCAGGGCCGCCACGACGGTGAGGGCAATGATCATTTGAAGCGGTCTGGGAACGTACTACACTCGCGAGCCCATGGCCCTGCGAACTCCGCTTCACGACAGGCACATCGCGTTGGGGGCACGCATGGTCGAGTTCGGCGGCTTCGACATGCCGCTGCAGTACACGACCATACGCGAGGAGCACATCGCCGTTCGGACTCGCTGCGGTCTCTTCGACCTCTCGCACATGGGTGAGGTGCGATTCAGCGGCGACGCGGCGCTCAACGTGGTCCAGCGCCTGGTCACCAACGACGTCGCCCGCCTCGAGGTGGGTGGTGCCCTCTACGGCGTGATGTGCAACGAGGAGGGCGGGATCGTCGACGACGTCGTCGTCTACCGGGAGGCGCACGGCTACATGGTGGTGATCAATGCCGCCTGCCGCCCCAAGGACGTTGCGTGGATGGGTGAGCACAGCGCGGAGTGCGAATTCGAGGACATCGGCGACAGCGTCGCGCTGCTCGCCGTGCAAGGACCCCGCGCCGTGGAGCTGGTGAGCACGCTCTGCCCCGACGACGTGGCGGCGCTTCGCCCGTTCCACTGCAGGGACAGCACAGTGGCCGGTGTTCCCGCATCGGTTTCGCGCACCGGCTACACGGGCGAGGACGGCTTCGAGCTGTACGTCGCTGCAGCCGACGCCCCCAGTCTCTGGGATTCGCTCCTCGAGGCAGGCCGTCCCGAAGGTCTGATCCCGTGCGGGCTGGGAGCGCGCGACACGCTGCGTCTCGAGGCCGGGCTTCGTCTCTACGGCCAGGACATGGACGACCAGACCGACCCGTACAGCTGCGCGCTCGGATGGACGGTGAAGCTCCAGAAAGGAGAGTTCATCGGCAAGCCGGCGCTGCTCGAACTCGATCCCGCGCATCCTCCGCACCGTTTCGTCGGCATCGAGCTCCAGGGTCGGGCCATCGCCCGCCATGGTCAGCACGTACTCGCCGATGGTAAGGAGGCGGGTGTCGTCACCAGCGGGACGTACAGCTTCACGCTCGATCACTCGATCGCGACTGCATCATTGGACGGCGCCGTCCCCGCGGACGCCGAGCTCTCCGTCGACATCAGAGGCACCGCCGCCGCGGCAACGGTGGTGCCGCTGCCCTTCTACCGCCGCCCCAAGGGAACCTGAACGTGGCCGACCTCTCCAACTATCGGTTCACCGCCACTCACGAGTGGGTCCGCGTCGAGGGCTCGAATGCGACAGTCGGGATCAGCGATCACGCCCAGGCACAACTCGGCGACGTGATCTTTCTCGAGCTCCCTGCCGTCGGCACCGAGGTGAAGGCGGGCGCCAAGTTCGGCGCCATCGAGTCGGTCAAGGCGGCCTCGGATCTCTACTCACCCGTGGGTGGGACGGTGGCCGAGGTGAACGCCGCCCTCACCGAGCGCCCGGAGCTGGTGAACTCCGATCCGTACGGCGAGGGCTGGATGCTCCGGCTCGAAGGCGCCACTGACGACGGCGGTGACCTGCTCGACGAAGCCGGCTACACGAAGCTGGTCGGTGCCTGACCTAGACTTCTGGGCGGGGTCAGCTAGCTCAGCTGGTTAGAGCGCGCGGTTCACATCCGCGAGGTCGAGGGTTCGAGTCCCCCGCTGACCACCACGGTCCTTCATGGGAGCTATGACTGTGCTCGCGAGAGTTGAGGGTTGACGCAGGGTGATCAGCGACCGGGGACGGCGAAGTCGCGGCCTGTCAGCTGCTCAGTCGCCTGACCGCTCACGGATCAACCGGTACGCCGCGAGGCCGGCTCGCAGCCCGCAGAGCTCCTCGTCGGTGATCAGCTGCGCAAGCGCAGCCTCGATCGCATCGATCGCCGTCTGAATCGCGATCGCCGCGGTACGACCGCGATCGGTCAACCGGACCTCCATCCGCCGGCGGTCGACCGGATCGTTGCGGCGCTCGAGATATTCGCGAAGCACGAGGGTATCGATCAGCTGGCTGGCGGCTTGCTTGCTCAAGCCCAGCGAGCCGACGACATCGGCCTGGGCGCTGAAGGCCGGCTCCGGCGCGCTGCGGTCCAGTCCGGCGAGCACGAACGCGCCGTTGTGTGGAATGTCGTCGCACCCTGCGTCTTCCAGTGCACGGCGTGCCGCCTCCCGATACACATCGCGTGCTACGCGCATCAGCTGCGGCACCGGGACATCGGCGTACCAGGGACGATCGCTCATCGCACTTGTCGGCATGCCGGCAGCGTACGCCACTGCTGGTAGACTGTCAAGTAGCAGGACAGTCTAGTGCCAGGACGGAGCTTCCTCGCGTCAGGAACCGAAGTAGTGGCCCTCATCGAGGTCCGCGATAAGGCCGGGGCGGGTCGGTTCCCACCCCATGAGTTCGCGGGTGAGCGTGCTGGACGCCGGGCTGTCGATCCCGACGAATGCACCCAGCGGCGCGAAG
Organism: Candidatus Dormiibacterota bacterium; assembly: GCA_963830305.1. GTDB lineage: Bacteria > Chloroflexota > Dormibacteria > Aeolococcales > Aeolococcaceae > Palsa-851. Next base: position 89,930 of record CAWHLW010000001.1, read on the forward strand.
TGTTCGAGTGCCTTTTCGGGAGCTATCGACACGACAGGCACATCGAGATGCCTGCCGATGACCTCGGCGATATCGCGGAACTGCACACCCTCTTCGGCGACCCCGTGGAGCGTGGATCCCGCCGGGGCGCTCTCCACCGCAAGTCGGAAAAGATGCGCCGAATCGAGCCGGTGCACCGCGGGCCAGCGATTGCTCCCATCGCCGACGTATCCCGAAGCACCCTTGTCACGGGCGATGCGGACGATCGTTGCCATGAAGCCGTTATCTCCGTCGCCGTGGTTCGTCGGAGACAGCCGGATGACGGATGTGCGGACGCCGCGAGAAGCGAGCGAGAGCACGAACTCGGCTGTGGCCCGCCGAGTCTCCGGGCCGCTGCTCCGTGCAGTGATCGCCTCGCTGAGGTCGTGTCCATCTCGTTCGGTGGCCACGCGCCCAGGCGCGAGCCCGAGGGCCCCGGAGGCGATGACCAGCGCTCGATCGGAGCCGGCAAGGATCTCTCCGAAGGTCGCCACGGCATGGCGATCAGCATCTGCGGCCGCTTGGAAGCCGCCAGAGAAGGCGATGTCGTGTTTGAAGGCGAGGTGGATGACAGCGTCCGCGGCTCCCGCTGAAGCGCTCAGGATTCCGAGGTCGTCGAGATCGCCGCGGATCACCTCGGCCCCTGAGGCAGTGAGCACGGCGGCCGAGCTGTCCGAGCGAGCGAGGCCCGTGACCTCATGATCCGTCGCGATGAGTTCGGCAACGACGGCGGAGCCGATCCAGCCAGATGCTCCGGTGATGAAGACACGCATGAGAAGACCTCCTTGACGGACCACTCTCGTAGGAGGATGGTTTGATGTCAGTTACTGTCATCACTCTACCACGCATGTCAGTCACTGTCATCAGCAACCACTAGAATGGTCCAATGGGACGTTGGGAGCCGGACAGCCGGGGCAGGCTCGAGCGGGCGGCGCTCGATCTCTTTGGCGAGCGCGGCTTCGAGAACACCACCGTCGCCGAGATCACCGCACGGGCAGGGTTGACCGAGCGAACGTTCTTCCGGTACTTCGCCGACAAGCGCGAGGTCCTGTTCGGGGGAGCCGGTGCGCTACGAGAACTCCTCGTCAGCACGGTGGACGGTGCGCCTGAGAATGCCGACCCTCTCGACGTGGTCGTCGTCGCGTTCGAGGCGGCCGCCGCGATGCTCCAGGAGCGGCGCGAATTCGCCCTGCAGCGTCAGGCTGTGATCGCGGCGAACACCGAGTTGCGCGAGCGCGAGGTGATCAAGATGTCCCTGCTCGCTGCGGCAGTCGCCGGCGCATTGCGCCGGCGCGGCGTGTCAGAAACAGCCGCGTCGCTGACCGCGGACACGGGAATCGCGATCTTCAGCGCAGCGTTTACCGCGTGGATCAATGAGATGGAGCATCGGGAGTTTCCGCTGCTCATCCGTGAGTCGTTCGACGAGCTGAGGGCGGTCACCGCCGGCGGCGCGCGCGCTTAGGCCCAGCTGCGGCGATCACCACACGAACGGGATCAGCCGCTTGGTGCGCTTGCTGTACGCGTCATAGCCACGGAGCTCGCGACGCAACAATGCTTCCTCAGCACCAACTCGCCGGTGATACGCGACGCTCAGCAGTCCGCCCACCACCTCGACCACCCGAAGGCTCCGCGACGTTAGTGCAAATCCTGTCCAGATCATGAGCGATCCGGCGTACCCGGGGTGGCGCACGAATCGATACGGACCGCGGTCAACCACTTGCTGCGCACCGCCAACTCGGAGCGTCCGCGTGTACGAACCACCAAGTGTGCGCATCGACCACGCACGCAAGCCGAGCCCGGCCACCTCGAGGCCGAGGCCCATCGGCGCCGCCGCGCGGGGAAGTTGCGGCGGCCGCATCAGTCGTACCAGCGGCGCCGCCACCGCCGCCGTCGCGTACGCGGCGACGATCATTCGCGTGGTCCCGCGATCATCGCGCGACGCCTTCAGGCTCGACGCCGCACCCCGCTGACGAGCGGATGTCTCGAGCACGAGGAAACCCAGCACACCGGCATAACCGGCCACGAACCATCCGATGCCGTCCGAACGCCTGCCTGGCTCGGGCACCTCGCTCACGGCGAGAGCGTGACACCTGACTGATACCCTCCGCTACATGAGTGACGACCGTCCGGTACTGCTCTTTGGTGAGACATATCACCACCCCGACATCCTGTACCGCACCGGATTCCTGGTGCCCGACCCGGTGGTCGTCGTTGATCGGGGCGGCAGTGACACCGTGCTCTGGACGAGCGCCCTCGAGGAGGGTCGCGCCCGCAAGGAGGCCTCGGTCGGCGAGGTGCGCAGCACGATCGAGCTGGACATCGCACCACCTCGGCCTGGCGGCAATGAGTACGACGGTTGGGCGGCGCTCGTGGAGGCCGTGTGTCGCGAGCACGCACTGAGCGCGGTCGACGTCGATGCCGACTTCCCCGCGGTGCTGGCCGACCACCTGCGTCAGAGTGACGTTGATGTGCATCCGCGGAATGACATCTATCAGGAGCGGCGCCGGATCAAGACGCCCCAGGAGGTCGAGTGGATCACATCCACAGAGAACGTCGGGATGGCGGCGCTCCAGAAGGCCATCGATGTGATCGCGGCCGCCGAGATCCGTGACGGGCTGCTGATGTACGAGGGGCGTGCGATGACGAGCGCCGACCTCATCTACACCGTCGAGAGCCACCTGCTCGAAAACGGGAACAGCACCGTCGACTCGATCTGCTGCGGCGGCCCCGAGTCAGCCGATCCGCACCGGACAGCGAGCGATGTCATCCGCGCCGGGCTCCCGATCGTGCTCGATATCTACCCGTTCGACAAGACGACCCGCTACTGGGGGGACATGACTCGCACCGTCGTTCGGGGAACGCCCCCTCCCGAAGTGATGCGCATGTGGGACGCAGTGCTCGAGGCGCAGCAGGCAGGTCTCGACACGGTCCGACCCGGCGTGAACGGACGTGATGTTCACTTCGCGTGCTGCGAGGTCTTCAAGCGGCACGGCTATGGCTCGCTCCCCAAGGCATATCGGGATATCCAGAGTGACGCGCGTTTCATTCACGGGACGGGCCACGGGTTGGGGCTCGAGATCCACGAGTTTCCACGGATCAGTGAGGCGGACGTCATCCTCGAGGTTGGCGACGTGATCACCGTGGAGCCCGGGCTGTACGACCCGCGCCTGGGTGGCATCCGGATCGAGGACCTGGTCGTGGTCACCGAGACCGGCTGCCGCAACCTCACCACCCTGCCGAAGACGTTTCAGCTGGGCTGAGATCGCGTCCTGCTACACTGCGAACGCTCTCACTTGAGGGCGTTTCCACAGAACGCTTTCCTGCGCCCGGATCGCGACTGCCTGACCACCTCGGCAGCCGCAGCACCCCGGGCGTCGTAAGCCCAGAGGAAAGGAGGTGCCACGCATGGTGCGTGACTACGAGCTGATGTACATCGTCCGGCCGGAGCTGGAGGATGACGCGGTGCGCGTCGCCGTCAAGTCGGTGCGCGCCCTGATCGAGTCGCAGGGCGGCGAGGTTGTCAAGACCACGCTCTGGGGCAAACGCCGTCTGGCGTATGAGGTCCAGCGCATTCGCGAGGGCCACTACGTCCTGGTGGTGTTCCACCTCGACGGCTCCAAGGTCGCCGAGATCGAGCGCGCGCTCCGGATCCACGACACGGTCTTCCGCCATCTCATCGTCGTCCACGAGGGTCCGATGCCGGAGCCCGAGGCCGAGATCGAGGAGGTCCAGGGTCCCATCGAGCCCGAAGCTGAAAACGACGGCGCGGACGCGGATACTGTCGCAGCAGGGTCCGTGGGCGGGGACGACGATCTGGAGACAGACGACGTTCCCTCGGCAATCGATGACGACGAAGGAGATTTGTGATGGCGGGTTCCCTCAATCGCGTGATGCTCATCGGCAGGCTCACACGCGACCCCGAGCTTCGATACACGCCGAGTGGTACCGCGGTCTGCAACCTCGCGCTCGCGACCAACCGCTACGGAAGCGATCCGGCGACCGGTGAGCGCAAGGAGTTCACGGATTACCACGACGTGGTGGTCTGGAACCAGGGCACCCGCAAGCTCGCCGAAACCACGGCGCAGTACCTGCAGAAGGGCCGGCTCATCTACGTCGAGGGACGGCTGCAGACGCGCTCGTGGGACGACGCGCAGAGCGGCCAGAAGCGTTACAAGACCGAGGTCAACGCCAACGACGTGCAGTTCCTCGACAGCGCCGGACGTCAGGAAGGTGGCGCGCCCGCCGGCGACTCAGGCAGCGCTGTGCCTGTCTCCGTTCCGGCTGGCGGTGACGTCGACCCTGATGACATTCCGTTCTAGGTTGGAGAGCCATGCCTGATTTCGATCGCCGCCGTCGCAAGGTCTGCAGCTTCTGCCTGGAACACATCGACTTCATCGACTACAAAGAGGTCACGCGTCTGCGGCGCTACCTCTCGGAGCGGGGCAAGATCCTGCCGCGGCGGATGACGGGCACGTGCGCTCGCCATCAGCGTTCGCTGACGGTTGCGCTCAAGCGGGCGCGGCACATCGCCCTGTTGCCGTTCGCGGAGATCCGCTAAGAGCTCGACGCGACGCAGGGGGTCGGATTGAGACCCCCTCCATCGCGCAATGTGGCGCACGTGCCGGGTGCCGGTCCGCCGTCTTCGAAGACTTCGACCTCCCATCCCACACCTGAGGGAGCGACGACGGACAGTGAAACCGGCCGCCCTGGGACCTGGTCAGACGGCGTGAAGGAGAACTGGGCGTACTGTGCGCAGGCGATCGTTGCTTCCTGCGATCGGCTGGACGAGATCGTCAACGATCCGGCGCCGGAGCAGTCGATCGCGATGGAGTAGGTCTTGGCGGCGGTGAACACGGGCACGCTGCCCGAACCCCTGCCATACGCAATGGGCCGCAATGCCCGGCCGCCGGGGGGCGGCAGTACCGGCGGCGGTCCATCGGTGATCAGCAGTTCCCAACTGACCGCGGGGCCGGCGGTGACATACGTCGTCACTGAGAGGCCACTCGGGCCTCCTTGGTGCGTCTCAAACCACTCGCCGTGTCCGCCCGTGGACGAGGAGCATCCGGCGATCTCCGAGCCGAAACGTTGGTTTTGCCCCACCTGCACCGTGTCCGCAGTCGTGCCGGACTTGCAGGCGACCTGAACATAAATGCTCTCGCCAGGTGCGAGCGTAAACGCACGGAGAGTGACTGAGCCTTTGCCGTATGTCACCGGCACGATGACACGCGAGTCCGCATGGACCGTGAACCTGGGCAACGGCGGCGCGCTTGCAGCCGGCCGGGGTGCCGGGTTGACTCGACTGCTCAGCTCGATGGCAAACACGGCAACACACACCACGACGACCGCTGCAGCAGTCAGCCCGGCCAGCAGGTTGTACATTGGCCGCCGCCCGCGATCTGGCGCCGCGAGGTCGATGTCCGTCAGCCCCGATGGTGGAGGGGACTCCTCGATGTGCTCGAAGAAAGCGCGCAGCTTCGTGTCGAGGCCGGGATCCATGTCAACCATCGCCGAGCTCCTTTCGCAACGCCGCAAGACCGCGCGCGAGGTGGGTTCGCACGGTTCCGGGCCGGCAGCCCATGAAGACGGCGCACTCCTCGACCGAGTAGCCGTGCCGGTAGTTGAGCGTGATCGCTGCCCGCTGTCGCAGGGAGAGCCGTCGGTACGCCCGATCCACGTCGAGGTGGTCCCCCGCGGCAGTCGCGTCGCGTGAGATCGCGTGCTCGATGAGCGCCATCGGGGGCCACCCACGCGAGCGCAGATGGCGCCGCCGGCTGATGCAGTGGTTCACGCAGACCCGGGTGAGCCAGCCGCCCGGCCGCTCCATCAGCGCCACCGACTCCCAGGACCGCCAGGCCTTGAGCAGCGTTTCCTGAACCGCATCCTCAGCCTCGCCCTCGTCTCGAAGGATCGACAGCGCGAGCGAGTAGAGCCGCCTGGCGTCCGCTACGGCAACGGTCTCGAAGGTCCGATCGGGCAATGCCTCGCCCGCCGGTACGACGCTCGCCGCTGCAATCACACCCATCCCAACGCATGTCATAGCGGTTTTGCTGACACGCCGCACCTATACTGGGCCGCAGGCGCATGCGCCATCACCGGGCTCGTTTTCTCCACATCCTTGCCATCGCCCCGGTCGCCGCGATTGCCGCGGGTGTCCTCGGCCCAGCACCCCGCGCCCTCGCGGTGGCCGCGAAGGCTCCCGCTCCGATCGTGATCACGGTCGACCCGGGCGCCGGCGGCCAGCCCACCACGGCGCATCCGAACATCCCGTTCGACCCCGGCGCGATCGGGACCAACGGGCTGCTTGAGAAGGATGTCGACCTCGACGTCGGCAAACGACTCGCGGTCCTGCTGCGTGGCGACCTCGTCGACGTGGTGATGACCCGAAGCTCCGACGTGTACGTCTCTGCCGCAGCTCGCGAAAGGGTCTCGACAGAACATCACTCGGCTCTCGTGGTGAGCATCCATGCCGCCACCTCGACCAACGCGGCGACTGCTGGTTCCCTGGTGCTGTATCCGAGTGAGCGCAGCGCGGACTTTGCGCAAACGCTCAGCGACGCGCTCGCAGCTCAGCTCAGCGATGACGGGCTGGCTGACGACGGCATCCTGCTCGGCGATGCCGCCTGGGTACGCAACCCCGTGCCTGTGGCGACCGTCGAGATGGGATATCTGAGCAACAGCACCAACGCCGCATTGATGGCGACCGCTTCGTTCCGCCAGGACGTGGCCGCTGGCGTCCGCAACGGTGTCGAGGCATTCATGCCGGCGATCATCGCCAGGCGCGACGCCATCCGGGTCTGGCGAAGCAGCCATACGTCGGTGGCCCCCGGATCGCTCGCTCCCACGTCCGCGGCCCTCCCGGGGACCAGTGGGTTCCAGTTCGGTCCAGTCATCGCGTGGTTTGTCGCCATCTGCTTCGTCGGTCTCGTGCTCCTGTTTCGTGACGCGGTCGGCCGATTCCTCGTCCTCCTGATCGCGTTGGTGGTCCGTCTGATCGGTGGGCTGATGTGGGTGCGGCGCGCGACGATTCGCAGGCGTCGACGGCGGCGCCGGGTGAGAACCGACGTGCGACCTGAGCAGGCGTACCAGCGGAGTGAATCGGTGTACGACGACATTCCGCTCTGAGCAACGAGGGCGGTCCCCAACCCGGCACTCGCTAGACTTCGGCCCATGGGTGAACCACAACTCCGCGTTCCCGGTCCGACCCCGCTCCCCGCTCGCGTGGTCCGCTCCGCGAGCCGTCCCATGATCAACCACCGCGGCCCGGAGTTCGCCGCGGTGATGGATGACGTCATCGGTGGGCTGCGCTGGGCGCTGCGCACGGACAACGACATCCTCCTGTACCCGTGCAGTGGCACCGGTGGCCTGGAGGCCGCCGCTGTGAACCTCCTCAGCCCCGGAGAGCAGGCGCTCTTCTGCGTCATGGGCTCGTTTGGCGAGCGCTGGGCGAAGATCGGCGAGACCTACGGCGCCGACGTGGTGCGGCTCACCGTCCCTCTCGGCGAGCCCATCGACCCCGAGGACGTCGAGCGCACGCTCGCCGAGCACCCCGAGATCACCACTGTTTTCGTGACGCACAACGAGACGTCGACGGGAGTCACCAACGACCTGGCGGCAATTGCCGGGGTGGTCAAGAGCCGCGGCAAGATGCTCGCGGTCGACAGCGTGAGCGGTGCCGGGTGCCTTCCGCTCGAAACGGACGCTCTTGGCATCGACGTCCTGGTGACGGGATCGCAGAAGGGTTGGATGGCTCCTCCCGGCATTGCGATGATCGCGGTCGGCGCAGCGGCGTTTGAGCGCTCGGAAACGGCCAAGTGCCCGCGCTTCTATCTCGATTTCGGACGCGAGAAGAAGTCACAGGACAAGAATCAGACGGCCACCACGCCGGCCATCTCGGTGATGTTCGCCCTCCAGGAAGGCCTGGCGATGCTGCGCGAAGAGGGCATCGACAATGTCTGGGCACGGCACGCTCGCGTCGGGCGGATGATCCGCGCCGGTATCGAGGCGATGGGCATGAAGTTGCTTGCCGCCGACGGTCATCGCAGCGACACGGTCACCGCAGTGCACAGTCCTGCCGACTCGCCTGAGGCGTTGAAGAACCTGCTGACGACCTTGCGCACCAAGCACGGCCTGGTGCTGGCAGGTGGGCAGGAATCGTTGCAGGGCAAGATCTTCCGGATCGGTCACCTCGGTTTCATCGACGACGCCGATGCCTACACGATCCTCGCGCTGCTCGAGGCGGGGCTGATCGATACGGGCCTGCGGACGCGTGGTGGGCTCGCCATCGCGGCGGCACAATCCGAAGCGCGCGGGGCGGTCGCGCCGGCGGAACCCGTCACCGTCGGGTGAGCGTCACCGCGGCGCCACCGACGGCCACCGGCACCGTGACCCGCATCCTCGTTGCTGATCCGATCGCTGAGGACGGCGTCACGCGTTTGCGCGCCGCGGGCGAGGTTGACGTCATGACGGGGCTGGAGCCGAGCGTGCTCCGTGAGCGCATCGGCGACTACGACGCGCTCGTGGTTCGCAGCGAGACCAAGGTCACCGCCGAGGTGTTCGCCGCCGCACCCAAGCTGCGCGTGGTCGGACGCGCCGGTGTTGGCGTCGACAACATCGACATCGAGGCGGCGACCCGGCATGGCGTCCTCGTTCTCAATGCGCCCACCGGCAACACCATCGCGGCAACCGAGCACGTGATCGCGATGATGCTCGCGCTGGCGCGCAACCTCGCCGCCGCCGACCGCTCGCTCCATGCCGGCCTCTGGGAGCGTTCGAAGTTCATGGGTATCGAGCTGCGCGAGAAGACCCTCGGCGTGCTCGGACTGGGCAAGATCGGATCCGAGGTGGCCCGCATCGCGCGCGACGGTCTGCGCATGCGCGTGCTGGCTCACGATCCGCTGGTGACTGCGGACCGTGCGCTCCAGATCGGAGTCGAGCTCTGCGACTTCGAGACGTTGCTGACAGAAACAGACTTCCTCACGGTCCACGTGCCGCTCACCGACGCGACCCGCGGCGTGATCGGCGCAGCGGAGCTCAAGCGGATGCGCAAGGGCGCGCGCCTGATCAACGTCGCCCGCGGCGGAATCATCGATGAGCAGGCGCTCGCCGATGCGATCCGCGACGGCCACATCGCAGGTGCCGCCATCGACGTGTTCACCAAGGAGCCGCCGGACCCGGCGAATCCGCTGCTCCAGCTCGAGCAGGTGGTGGTGACCCCGCACCTCGGTGCGAGCACGCGCGAGGCGCAGGTGAACGTCGCTTTCGACGTCGCCGATCAGATCGTGGAATATCTCGCGGGTGGCACGCCGCGCTACGCGGTCAACGCGCCGACGGTGCTGCCCGAGGAGCTGGCCCGGCTGCAGCCGTACCTCGTCCTTGCGGAGAAGATCGGCTCGCTTGCAGCACAGCTCGACGGACGCAAGCTGCGCCATATCGTGTGCACCTACTCGGGGGACCTGGCAGGCATCGACACATCGATCATCACCGCGCACGTGCTGCGCGGGCTCTTCGCGCACTTCACGGAGACGCGCGTCAACCCGGTCAACGCGAAGGTCGTGGCCACGTCGATGGGCGTGGACGTCGACGAACGCCACACCACCCGCAGCGCCGACCCCGAAGGATCGCTCCTGGTTGAGGTGGTCGGCGAGCAGACGCTGCGCATCGCCGGCACCCAGTTCGACGACGGCCCGCGGATCACGCGCATCAACGACTTTCGCGTCGACATGCAGCCCGCGGGCACGTTCCTCGTGGTCACTCACCAGGATCGCCCCGGCGTGATCGCGGCCATCTCGACACTGCTGGCACGCAACGACGTCAACATCGCCGGCATCGAGCTCGGGCGCGACCGGCCCCGCGGTCACGCCGTGATGCTGATGGAGATCGACGATCCCGTCGGCGGCGCGCTGCTCGAGGAGGTACGCGAGACGGCCATGCTCGACCAACTCCGCCAGGTGCGGCTCTGAAGGGCTGACGCCGCGTCCCGGAGGCAGCGGACCCATGGCCGTCGTTGAGCCCTTCGAGGGCACGCGCTACAACCCCGAGCACGTGAAGCTCGGCGGCGTGCTGGCGCCGCCCTACGACGTGATCAGCGACGCGCAGCGCGATGTGCTGTACGGCCGCGACCTGCGCAACATCGTCCGAATCGACTGCGGCGTCTCATACCCGCAGGACATCGAGGGTGTCGACGACCAGTACACGCGGGCAGCGGCGTTTCTGACATCCTGGCGCGACCTCGGGGTCCTCGTGCGCGACCGTCCGGCGAGCTTCTACGTCGTCGACCATCAGTTTCAGCACCCGGACGGCACCCAGCGGCGACGGCGCGGGTTGCTCGCCACGGTGGCTGCGACTCCGTGGGAGTCGTCGGACCTGCGTCCCCACGAGCGCACCATGCGCGGACCCAAGGCCGACCGTCTCGCGCTCATGCGCGCCACTCGCGCACAGACGAGCCCGGTCTTTGCTGTCTGGACGGACGCCCCCGGCATCGGGGCGACACTCGACAGACTCGCGACGGGCGATGCATTGCTCGGTGGGCGCATCGATGGCGAGATCGCCTCGGAGAAGTTGCTGCTCTGGCGTGTCGACGATGCGAAGGACGTCGCGGCGATTGCGAACGCGCTGCGCGGCGCAAAGCTCTACGTCGCCGACGGTCATCATCGCTACGAAACCGCCACCGTGTATGCGGCCGAGCGTCGCGCTGCAGAGCCTGACGCACCCCTCGATGCGCCCTTCGATCGCGCGCTCGTCTACCTCGCGGCGGCAGACGACCCCGGGATCGCCATCATGCCCACCCATCGGCTCGTGCGCCCGGGCGCCGGCATCGCGTTCAGCCTGGACGATCTCTGGACGCGGCTCGACGATGTCTACGACATGCTGCCGGCCGCGGACGGGCGGGCGGCCCTCGCCGCGGCCACATCGATGCGGGAGACGCACCACGCGTTCGCGGTGGTCGCGCACGATGGGGCGGCCGTGCTCCGGCGTCCGAGGGGTGTCAGTGGGTCGCCTCGCGACCGTCTCGACGTCACGATCCTCGAAACCGAGGTGCTCGGGCCGGCCGGCGTATCACGCGAGATGATCAGCGGCGGAGCACTGGCATATACCCGCGACCCGGCCGGATTGGACGGTGCGGTGCGCAGCGGCGAAGCGATCCTCGCGTTCGGCGTCTCGCCGGTGAGCGCTGATGACGTCATCGCCGTGGCCGCTGCCGGCGAGACCATGCCCCAGAAGTCGACGTACTTCTACCCGAAGGTGCCCACAGGGCTGGTACTTTTCGAGGTCTGACCTGGCTGTGACCTGGGCGTGTTTGAGCCGAGGCAATCAGCGGGTACAGTTGAAGCGTTCAACCGCGAACAGGGAACCTTTGATTGCCAACGTACGGATATCGCTGCCCACAGTGCTCGACTGAGTTCGAGGTGTGGCAGTCCATGCGCGACCACCCGGGAGCTCCCTGTCCAAAATGCGACGCCGCAGCGACGCGTCAGTTCTTCCCGGCGGGCATCGTCTTCAAGGGCTCGGGCTTCTACAAGACCGATAGCCGCGGTGCCTCGTCCTCGTCGATCACCTCGGACAGTGGCGGTGAGTCGAAGAGCTCCTCCAATGGCGCGAAGACCGACACCGCGTCGAAGTCCGAGACCAAAACACCCGCGGCTGACACTTCGTCAACCCCCACAAAGAAAACCGCTTCGACTGACGCCGCCAGTTGAGTACGATGGATCAGCGGCTGCCCCACAACCAGGAGACCCACATGTCCCACCCCGTTACTGTTACCGACACCACCTTCAAGGAAGAGGTGCTGGACTCGGATCTGCCCGTTCTGGTGGACTTCTGGGCCTCGTGGTGCACCCCTTGCAAGATGATCGCCCCGATCGTTGAGGAATTCGCCACCCAGTACGAGGGTCAGGTGAAAGTCGCCAAGGTTGACGTCGACGCCAACCCGATCACCCCTGGAATGTTCGGGATCATGAGCATCCCGACGCTGATGATCTTCAAGGGCGGCAAGGCCGAGGAGCGCATCGTCGGCTACCAGCCGAAGCAGTCGCTCGAGGCCAAGCTCCAGGCCGTTCTCACCGCCGTCTGAACCGCTCAGACGCGGAGTAGGTCGAGCACCTCACCCGCGAGGTAGAGGGACCCGCACACCACGACGACGCCTTCGCGTCCGGCGAGCCGCCGGGCGCGATCCAGCGCCGCACGTACGCCGGCGACCACCTGCGCGGGCGGATCGAAGAGCCGGGCGAGGTCATCCGGCGGCGTCGCCCGTTCAACCGCTGGGGCCGTGACCACGATCTCGTGTGTGAGCTCGCTGAGCCCGGCGGCCATCGACTGGACGTCCTTGTTGCGCATCGCGGCGAACACCGCGACGCAGTGCCGGTCGCCGATCAACTCACGAGCCGAGGCGACCATTGCGACCATGCCGGCCGGGTTGTGGGCACCGTCGATCAGCAGCGGTGGCTCCCCGTCGACCCAGTCCATGCGGCCCGGCCAGCGCACCGTCGCGCAGCCGCGGACGACATCGTCCGTGCTGATGGCGATGCCGGTGGCGCGTAGAGCGTCGCAGACCGCCACCGCGGTGGCGACGTTGGCGACCTGAAACCTGCCGCGGAGCGGAGCGCGCACCGCGATGCCGCGACCGTCGAACACCGTGTCGACGACGACGCCACGCATCCCCGCTGAGTCGCCGGTGAACGGTACGTCCACGCCCACCACGGTCAGGGCGGCGCCGACCTGATCCGCTCTCGCGCGCACCTCGGTGAGCGCGGGCTCGGTCGCGCCGGTCACCACAAGGTTCCCCGGCTTGATGATCGCCGCCTTCTCGCGCGCGATCTCGGGGATCGTCTCGCCAAGCAGGTCCTGGTGATCCAGCGCAACATTGGTGACCACCGACACGCCGAGGTCGAGCACATTGGTGCTGTCGAGCCGGCCGCCGAGTCCCACCTCGCAGACGAGGACCTCGGCATCCGCCTCGCGTGCAGCGAGGATGCCGGCGGCGGTGAGGACTTCGAACCCCGTCGGCTGGAGCTCCTCAGGGAGAGCCTCGGCGGCTTCCCACACGCGGGCAACCAGCGCCCCGAACTCGGTTTCGGTGACCGGGGATCCGTCGCGAACGATCCGTTCGGTGTAGGAGATCAAGTGCGGGCTGGTGATCAGGACCGATCGGTACCCGGCGGCCCGGCACACCGAGTCCACCGTCGCGCAGACGGAGCCCTTGCCGTTGGTGCCAGCCACCAGCACACCGCGCAAACCAACATGCGGATTGCCGAGCGACGCGAGCAGCGCGCGCGTGCGCTCGAGCCCGGGCATGATGCCGCGCCAGGCGACCGAATCGAGGGCCGCCACGGCGCGGGCGTACGTCGTCACGCTCACGCCCAGTGCCAGGCCTCGTTCATCGCCTCACCGGGATCGGGCCGGCTGACGAGCAGGCGCAGGGCTCCGATCCAGTTTCGCCGCCGCTCTGCCGGGTCGTCGATCGCCTCGACGTCGAGGTTGCGGTAGAGGCCGCCAGTCTGGTGGGCGAGCACGGCCTGCAGCTCCTGGTACTCGAGGAGCCCTGACGCGTCGACGATCGCAGCGCGGCCGCCTTCAGCCGCGATGACCATGCGAAAGACTCGCCCCTGGTTGTCGTCGAAGGTCGATCGTGGGGTGATCCCGGTCAAAGTGACGGCCGGCATGAGTCCGGCGATCCGGTCGAGCCACGCGCGTTGCGGATCAGCCGACGCCTCGACGGCAGTGTCGACGAAGAGCTCTCCCGCGAGCGCGAGCACCGCTGTCTGAAACTGGGTGTAGTAGAGAAGGTCGGCACCGTTGAGCGCGACGCTGCCGACGTCAGTGCCGTCGTCGGCGGTGAACGTGACCATGAAAGGCCGCGCGTACGGCTTGCGCGCTTCCTGCTCGCTCCAGCGGATCCGCATAGACGGCATCGGCGTCAGACCTGGACGAGCGAGCGCCGCGCTCGCGCCAGAGCGAGGGTGTTGCGCAGCAACATTGCGATGGTCATTGGCCCGACTCCACCCGGCACCGGGGTGAGCCAGCCCGCAACCGGTTCCACGGACTCGCGGTCGACATCGCCAACCACGACGCCATCCTGCGGGGTCGTTCCGACATCGATCACGAATGCGCCCGGCTTGACGTACGAGGCATCGATCATGCGCGGCCGCCCGATGGCCGCCACGAGGATATCGGCCTCCTTGCAGACCGACGGCAGGTCCCGAGTTCTCGAATGGCAGATCGTCACGGTGGCATCAGCGTTGACCAGCATCAGGGCGAGGGGACGTCCAACGATCGCGCTGCGCCCGACCACCACGGCTCGGCTGCCGCGGACGGTCATGCCACTCCGGCGGAGGAGTTCCATGCACCCAAGCGGCGTCCCGGGTGCGACGACCGCGGGGTGCCCCTCAGCGAGGCGGCCGAAGTTGTACGGGTGGAAGCCGTCGGCGTCCTTCTCCGGAGAGATGCACGCCATGACGGTGTCGGCGTCGATCTGTGCCGGGAGCGGCAGTTGCACGAGGATTCCGTCGACGCTCCTATCGGCGTCGATCGCCCGGACGAGCGCGACCAGTTCGTCGGTCGTGGTTTCCGCCGGTGGACGGTGCAGGGTGAACCGCACCCCGGCGCGCTCCGCGGCGCGACCCTTGTTGCGGACATAGATCGCCGAGGCCGGGTCGTCGCCGCAGAGGACGACCGAAAGTGACGGCGGAGCGATGCCATCCCTCGTCATCGCGGTCACCTGGGCGGCAAGCTCCTCCCGAAGTTCCGCGGCGACAGCCTTGCCGTCGACGATGGTCGCGGTCACTCGTGCACTCCCGCCTGGGCTCTTGTCTGGCTCGCGACTCGCTCGATGATCACCGAACAGCGGTCGATCGCGCCGGCGATCGGTGGCTGCTTGCCCACACGGACTTTGATGCTGTCGACGTGTGGCTCCGCGAGCAGGGTTTCGGCGATACGCGCAGCGATCGCCTCGATGAGGCTGTACTGCTGCTCTTCGACCACCTCGCGCACCAGGGAAAACGCTCGCGAGTAGTCGAGAGTGTCGTTGATGTCGTCGGTGCGGCCCGCCGTGGCGAGGTCCATGCGGATCTCGACGTCAACGTGAAACCGATTCCCAAGGGTGCGCTCGGCCTGGGTCTCGCCGTGGTAGCCGTAGAACGACATACCTTCGAGAACGAGCAGATCCGGCGCGACGGGCACGGCGCGATTGTACGGAGGCATGCCATCGGCGACGGCGGGGCTCCTTCCGGCGGACGCGGAACGCCGCGCCTCAGACCCCGCGAACGCCGCCCTCGGGTCGCAGCACCTGCTCGTGGTGGTCGACCGGGTTGACCATCACGACCTGGAAGAGATCCTCGAAATCGCACGCGAAGAGCTGCATCAACGACTGACGCAGCTTTGGACCAGGGTTGCGCGTCCCCGCCTCGAGCGCTGGGATGTAGTTCTGGGTCACCCCGAGACGGCGGGCAAGCTCACGCTGGGTCAGATGATGCTTGTCGCGCATCGCCCGCAGGCCGACAGCCCTCACCTCGACATTCACACGGACAAATATACCCACCTGTGAGTGTGTTCGTCAACGCAACGAGGCTCGCCGGTGTGGTGGCGGGTCTCGGCATCTGCTACACCGTCGGCTATGAGCCACGCTCCGCGCCTGCCCATACACACCGCCCGCCTGGTCCTGGAACCGGTATCACACGCCCACGACGCCGACCTCTTCCAGGCGTCAATCGCATCGCGCGCGGAGCTGCTTCCGTGGATGCCGTGGGCGGTCGACCTCTCCCCTGACGCGCAGTCTGACTACGCCGAGCGAGCGGCTCCGGAGTGGGAAGCCGGGTCGCCCGCGTTCGCGATCGTCGACCACGGCGTGGCGATCGGGGTGGTCGGGCTCATTCGCGAGAGCGACGTCGAATACGAGATCCACTACTGGCTTGCCACCGATTCCACCGGGCAGGGCTACGTGACCGAGGCCGCGCAAGCCGTGATCGACTGGGCGCGGGAGACCCTCGGCGCACACCGCATCCTCCTCCACGCCGGCATGGAGAACCGCCGCAGCCTCGCCGTGGCGGACCGCCTCGGCTTCACCCGCGACGGCGAGCTCGAGGGAGGGATGACCGGCGGGAGCGTTGGCGTGTTCCCCGCGTACAGCCATCACCTCGATCTCTAACCGTTGCGCTTGAGCAGGCCCAACCGCTTGGCACGCCGTTCCGCCCGGGCGAAAACGAGCACACCGGAGGGAATGAGCACAGCACCCATGACGAGCAAGACGAGAACGGTCCCGAGCAGCGAGCCGATCCCCGCGTGGTCGAGCAGCGCGGAGCGAATGCCACTCAGTGTGTAGGTGAGCGGCGACGCCTGACCCATGACGCGCAGAACGGTGGGGAGCACTGTGATCGGGTAGTACACGCCCGAGACGAGCAGCAGCACACCCTGGACCGCAACGGCCATCTGCTCGCCCTTCTCGGGCGAGAGGAGTGGCAGGATCGAGGTGAAGATCCCGAGACCGAGCACCGGGAACGTCGCCGCCGCGAGCACCAGCAACGCCGAGCCGACGTCCGCATGGGACAGATCGAGGTGGAAGGCCAGCGCGATCGCGATCATGATGATCACGCTGCGCAGGAGCGCGTAGATGATCGCGAACGAGCAGATGCCGAGGAGATGGGTGATCCGCCTCACCGGCGCCATGAACGTGTACTCGATGGTTCCCTCCCAGCGCTCCCAGGCGATGGCGAACGACACGTCGAAGAACATCAGCGACAGGTAGCTCCAGAGCAAGGAGCCGATCAGCAGGTACAGCTGCGCGCGGGCGATGTCGACATGAGCGTTCGTCCCGCTGAATGACCCGAGCCCTGACGCCAGGTAGCCGATGCTGAGCGTGCTCACGATGCTGTAGACCAGCCAGACGACCTCCCAGATCCAGTAGCGCTTGTAGAGGTTCCGCTGGCGCTCGAAGAACCCGAGGAACGCGTTCGCCTCGAAGCGCAGACCGGGAGACGGCATTTCGACATCGCGAATCTGCGTAGTCATGACTCCTCCTCCTGCTCGGCTTCACTGTCGTCGTCAAATGTCTTGCCGGTGAGTCGGAGGAAGACGTCTTCCAGCGAGGCGCCGTCGCCGCTCAGGCTGTGCTGCGCGCGCAGCTCCGCCGGCGATCCCTCGGCGAGAATACGGCCGCGGTCGAGAATGACCACGCGGTCGCAGAGCCGCTCCGCCTCCTCGAGGTCGTGCGTGCTCAGCAGCACGGTGACGCCGGACTGCGCGCGAATGTCACGTACGAAGCCCTGCACCTCGCGCTTCGAACGCGGATCGAGACCCGTGGTCGGCTCGTCCATGAGCAACAGCGATGGGCTCGTCAGCAAGCTGCGCGCGATGGCAACCTTCTGCTGCTGTCCGCGCGACAGTTGCTTCATCGGCTTGTCGACCGTGTCGCGGGGAAGACCAAGGCGCGTGAGCGCGGCGACTGCCGCGTCGCGGGTGCCCTTGCCGCCCTGGCCGTAGAGACGTGTCGCGTAGGAGAGGTTCTCCCACGGGCTCATCTCTTTGAAGAAGCTCGCCTCGACGGAGACCCTGTTCACGTGCCGGCGCACCTCGTGCCCGTCATCGACCACGTCATGACCGAAGACCCGCGCCGTCCCCTCATCGGGGATGGTCAGCGTTGCCAGGACGCGCAGCAATGTCGACTTGCCGCTGCCGTTGAGGCCGACGATGGCCACCATCTCACCGTCGCTGACACGCAGATCGACGGAGTCGACGGCGCGCTTGTACCGGTTGGATTGCTCGCGCCGCTTCCACGGCCGGCCACGTCGCTCCCGCCGGAACGACTTCACCAGCTTTGTCACTTCGACGGCGAGACCGCCGTCACCTACCCTGGACACCGATTTCTCCTGCTCACGTTGATGTTTCTCACCTGGACAAACAAAAAGGACCGTGCCGGCCGGGCCGCACGATCCCTGTGAGCAGAGCTGTTCGATGCTCAGCTACTCAAGGAGCGACCCCGGACGGGCGGACTCGTCCCACGGCGGGTGTGAGCCCGGTCCCGATGCACTGCGTAGCTGTCACCAGTAGCGCTCCTCTGCGCGATTGAACGAACGAGCGGTCATGTTAGGTGCTGCATGCGGCCGTGTCAAACCGGCGGCCACCGTCAGTCGACCTCTGAGAATGCTCCGGCGCTGATCCGATAGAGAACGTGCCGCGACAGCGGCGACGTCTTTGGAACGCGAGGATGATCAAAGTCGTCATCCGGGTTGCGCGTCATGCCGATCTTGGTCATGACGCGACGCGACTTCGCATTGCCGACAGACGTGAAGGACACGATCTCATCGAGCCCGAGGTTTTCGAACCCGAATTTGAGCGCTTCGCGCGCCGCCTCTGGCGCATAACCATGGCCCCAGTGCGCGGCCGCGAGCCGCCAGCCGATTTCGACTGACGGATATCCCAGCGTGGTGTCGGCCGGGTTCAACCCGACGAAGCCGATGAAAGGATCGGCGCCGGCAACGTCCACTGCCCAGAGTCCCCAGCCGTGTACCCGGAAGTGCTCCTCGATCCGATCGACAAAGGCGTCCGACTCGGTTTTGCTGAGCGGCGCCAGGAACCATTTCATGACGCGGGGATCGGCATTGAGGGCAGCGAACGGTGCGCGGTCCGAGGCGCGCCAGGGTCTGAGCAGCAGCCTGTCGGTGTGCAGCGTGATCTCGTCCGGCATATCGCTCACGTTATCCTCGGTGCATGTGCCGCGTCTGCATGAAGCGACCGGAGATCCCGGACGAGCGCTACGGTCGCTGCGAGCAGTGCGCCAAGGCGGGGCGCAACGCGTTTCGCTTCCGGCTCTTTCCCGCACGCGGTGGCGCCGGGTTGGCAATCAAGTCCGGGGAGTTGTCGCCCCATGCACTCCGCCAGAAGTGGCGGACGCCGCTCGCCGCATACAAGGGCCACCTGACCACGAAGTCGAACCTCGGGCTGCACGAACTGGAGATGGTCACTGCGAAGGAACGCGTGGAGAGCCTGCGGGTGGCACCGGATCTCGCCGGGCACGACGCGGAAGTCCTCGCAGCCCTGCACGACGCCGCGGAACGAACCGACTCCGCCTGGTAGCACGGGGCTCAGCCGGAGAACAGCTTCCACCACATCGAAGGTTCGGCGATCGCCGAATTGCTGATCACCTTCCAGGTGACCGACGTTTTGGCGTTCAGCACGCCGGTGAGCTCCGCAACAGTGGACCCGGAGCTGAGCGGCGCTCGTGGCGAAAGGACGCTCAGGTGGAGGCGAAGCACCGCTCCGGCGCGGACAAACGCGAAAACGGGTGCATGGTTGTCGATCTGCACCAGCGTGATGGAGCCCCATCTCGTCGAGACCGATCCGCTCACCTGCGGCGGAGATGCTGCAAGATCGACAGACGCATAGGTCGCAATCGCTGCGACGACCGCGCTCTGCGCCGATGCAAATGCCTCACCGAGCTCGGGGTGTGCCGGGTCGGCATCGCTGTCCGGCGGCTGGCCGAGCACCGCGCCCCACACGGTGATGACCTGTCCGGTCTCGTAGAACGTCTGGTCGGCAAACAGCAGGCATCCGCCTGCGGCACCGGTCCAGCCGGTCTTGATGCCCAGCCATCCGTCCTGCTGCGAGAGAAGGATGTCGAGATTCTTGAGGACAGTCCCGTCGGGGAGCTCGGCGGTGGCAGTGCCCACCACGCTCGCGAGGGCGGGATTGGCGATGACAGCTTTCGCGAGCTGGACCAGATCCGCCGCTGTGGACACCGTCCTGTTGCTCAGGCCGCTCGGATCGGCGAAGTGCGTGTGGTGCATACCCATTGCGGCGGCGGTTGCGTTGAGACGCGCGATGAAGACCGACCGGTTGCCCGAGACCCAGAGCGCGAGCAACTCGGCGATGTTGTCGGCTGAAGGCAGCAGCAGCGCCAGGAGCAGGTTGCGCTCGGTGAAGACTTCCCCAGCACGGACTCGCAGGTTCGAACCGCCCTGGGCAACTGCCTGCCGGTACAGCTGGACGTCCGTGTTGGTCATCGTGATCGACGGACCCGATGCGTTCAGTTCCAGAGGATGGGCCGCCAGCACGACCAGCGCGGTCATGGCCTTCGCCACCGAACCGATCGGCCGGACAGCGGTGGCATCGCGATTCGCGACCATCCCGTCCAGGCTGGTCGCCAGCGCGAAACTCCCCTGTGCCGGAACCGGGATCGGCGGTGGTGCCTTCCCATCCACGAGCAGCGTCGCCGGTGCATGGACGCTCACCGTCGCCGGCTCAGGCGCAGTGAGGCGCACGACGACCACCGTGGCTGCCGTGATCAGCATCGCGCCGATCACGGCCGTGAACACGATCCACACCCACGACGTGCGCCGCGTCCCTGCCATCAGGCTTGTATACGCGCCACTGCCCGTAGCATGCGTGCGTGCCTACCCACGACGACGCCGCTCGGGCGGC
The DNA here is from genome assembly GCA_963830305.1 of Candidatus Dormiibacterota bacterium. Taxonomy (GTDB): domain Bacteria; phylum Chloroflexota; class Dormibacteria; order Aeolococcales; family Aeolococcaceae; genus Palsa-851. Next base: position 110,354 of record CAWHLW010000001.1, read on the forward strand.
GTCATCTCACGCGGTCTGACGGATCAGGCCTTGGCTCGGCGTGTCCCGCGAGCGCCCTTCACCGCGCTCGAGAGCGAGGTGCTGGCCGAGAAACGCACCACGCGGCGGGCCGGAACCTTGACCGCCTCGCCGGTGCGCGGGTTGCGACCGAGGCGCGCTGCGCGCTGCGCGGTCTTGAAGTTGCCGAAGCCGTGGATGCGAACCTCGTCGCCCTTTTCCAACGACTGCGCGATCGTGTCGAAGAACCAGCGCACCTCATCGCGTGCGGCGGTGACGGTGATTTCTGCACGATCTGCGAGTTGCTTTGCGAGCACATCGCGTGTGACGACTGTGGCCATTCGTTCTCTCCAAGAGTCTGACGGGGAAACGGGCGCGATTGTAAGGAAAACCGACATGCTTTCTCAACATCGATCGTGTCGGTTGCTGTGCTAGCGTCGCACAACGTGTCGTCGGCGCACGCCGGCGTCGCAGCTGCGGAGTGGGACTTCGCGCTGCAGCGCATGGGCGGCCATTTCCTGCAGAGCACCTTGTGGCAGCGTGTCCAGACCGCGCTCGGCCATGACGTCGTCTGGGCCCGCGACGAGCAGTGGATGTGGGCGGGCGCGATCCGCGGCGGTCACTTTCCTCGCTACGTGTACCTCCCGCACGGTCCAACGGCGGCGACCACGGATGCAATGGCAACTGCGCTGGCTCAGGCGGTCGAGGCCGCTCGCGAGCGTTCCCTCGATTTCGTCCGCGCTGAACCGGCCGGAGATCCGGCGTTGCCTGCATTGATCGCGGCGGGCGCTGACCCGAGCAGGGCGATTCAGCCGCGCTGGACGTGGATTCTCGATCTCACACCCGATGAAACGGCGCTGCGGCGCGGCCTGAGCGCGGGACATCGAGGGGCGATCAACGCTGCCCCGCGACGGGGGCTCAGCTTCAGGATGAGCACCGATCCCGAAGATATCGAGGTCTTCCTCGCGCTTCAGGAGCGCACTGCGGCGGCAGGACGATTTCGCGGCCAGGCGCAGGCATATCACCGGGCCGTGGCTCGCACGCTGATGCCGGAAAACGCGGCCGCGCTCTACATCGCGGAAGCTGCCGGCGCTCCGGTGGCGGCCGCGCTCTGCTTTGACTTCGCGGGCACTCGCTACTACGCGCACGCGGTGTCCGATCCCGAGACCGGTCGCAAGCTCCAGGCTGCCGCGCCGTTGGTGTGGCAGATGATCCTCGACGCGCGCGAGATGGGTGCGAAGCGGTTCGATTTCTGGGGCATCAGCCCCGGTCGTGAGAACGCTTCCGGAGTTGCTCCCCATCCATGGGACGGGTTCTCGCAGTTCAAACGCGCCTTTGGCGGCATCGCCGTCGAGCGCGCCGGCACGTGGGACCTGGGCGTTCGATCCTTGCGCTACGGGCTGTATCGCACCGCCGTCCGCGCGCGCCGATGAGACCCGCAACAGCGCAGGAGCTTGGACGCTGGGACGAATTCGTCGTCAGGAATCCCGATGGTGGCCAGATTCTTCAGACCCGCGCGTGGGGCGAGTTCAAACGCGCGCACCGGTGGGCGCCGCGCTATCTCCTGTCGGAGGTGGGTCCTGAGGTCGCCGTCCTCGTGCTGCGCCATTCGGTCGCCGGGCTCGGTGCTCTCGGATATGTTCCCAAGGGTCCAGGCGCTGCCGGCGTCGTGCAATTGCCCGCGCTGCTCGACGGTCTTCGCACGACCGCCGGATCCGCCTTCGCGATCAAGGTGGAACCTGAGATCGAGCAGAGCGCTGCCGCCGTCTCGGCGCTGCGCGACATGGGGCTCGTGAAGTCGCGTCACGACGTGCAGATCAGCAGAGCCACCATCATCGTCGACCTCCGCCCGGACGAGGACGCGATGCTCGCGTCGTTCAAGCCGAAGACCCGATACAACATCCGCCTCGCAGAGCGCCGCGGCGTGACCGTCTCGCCGGTGCCCCTCGACGACACGAGCATCGACACCATGTACGCGCTCATGGCGTCCACCCGCGATCGCGCCGGGTTCACCCTGCGAAGCAAGGCGTACTTCTCGCAGTACTGGCACCTGCACGCCGCAGCCGGGCAGGGCCAGTTGTTCTTCGCATCGCTCGACGGCCAGGTGCTGGCCGGAGTCTTCGCCACGTACCTCGGCAGGAAGGCCTGGTACAAGGACGGCGGTTCCACGAAAGAGCACGCCGCCGTGATGGCGCCGCATCTTCTCCAGTGGGAGGTGATGCGCTGGCTCAAGCTGCGCGGCGTCGAAGCCTATGACCTGGTGGCCGTCCCGCCCGCCGCCGAGCTCACTCCCGCTCACCCACTCTACGGGTTGTATCGATTCAAGTCCGGGTTCAGCGAGCGGATCACCGAGTACGTCGGCACATGGGATCTGCCCATCCGTCCTCGTCGTTTCGCGGCGTGGAATGCCGTCGCGGAGCGCGCCGCGCACCAGTGGGCGTATCGCGTCCGGCACGACCTGCTGTACTGATCCCTGCCCGCTAGCGCCAGATCCTCTTCATGATCACCTTGGAGAGCTTCTCGGGATCGTGGTGGGTCGAGATCAGTGGCGAGGCGACATCCGCGAGGATGTAGTTCACGGGCTGGAGCGTCGCCTGGTCGCGGTCGAATCCGACCCGGGTCACGCCTGCTTCCACTGCCGACGGAGGCAGCGGGAGTCCGGTGTTGCTGTTGACGATCACGTAGTCGAACAGGGTCACACCCACGTGGTCCTCGATGGTCTTGAGATGCTCGCTCACCGAGAAGCCCATTGTCTCGCCGGGCTGACCCGCGATGTTGCAGACGTAGACCTTCACCGCGGGGCTCGCGCGCAGCGCCTCCACCATTCCCTCGATCAAGAGGTTGGGCAGGATCGATGTGTACAGCGAGCCGGGACCGACGATGATCAGTTCCGCCGCGAGGATCGCGTTCTCCGCCTCGGGGTTGATCTGAGCGTCGGCAGGCTCGAGGAACACGCGGTCGATGTGGTCGACGCCGTATGGCACCTTGGATTCACCGACACGCACCTCGCTGCCGGCAGTGGCGCACAGGACCACGTCGTGGAGCGTTGACGGAACGATCTGACCGCGCACAGCGAGAACCCGGCCGGATTCGCGGATGGCGTGCTCGAAGTCTCCGGTGATCTCGGCCATCGCGGTGATGAAGAGGTTGCCGAACGAGTGGCCGGCGAGGGCACCCTCACCACCGAAGCGGTACTGGAAGAGCTCGGTCATCAGCGGTTCGGTCTCGGCGAGCGCGGTGAGGCACTGCCGGATGTCGCCCGGCGGGAGTACCCGGTATTCCTCGCGGAGACGCCCGCTCGAACCACCGTCGTCGGCCACCGTGACGATCGCGACGATGTTGCCCGTGTACTTCTTCACGCCTCTGAGCAGTGCGGAAAGGCCGGTGCCACCGCCGATCGCGACGAGGCGCGGACCCTTGGCCAGAGAGCGGAACTTGAAGAGCTGCTCCGCGAGCCCTCGATCGGTGCTGCCGTGGCCGGGAAGGAATGGCCCGAGGATCGACTGGCCGAGCTTGTAGAAGCTGAGAGCGATGAGGCCGACGCCCACAAGCGCGAAGAGCAGGGCACGGACGAGACGCGGCAGGAACTGGAGGGTGAGGTCCCCAACCCACGACGGGAAGATGAAGGGCGCGCTGTAGAGGTCGCGCAGGATGTAGCCCGCCGCGAGGCTGATCATCACGATCGCCACGAAAAGGAGGAGCAGCCAGCGTTTGACGTGAAGCCCCGGCGTGAACCAGCGCATCAGGTTCGTGCTCGGGCGGATTCGTACCTTCATACCGCCATCCGATTCTGGCACTTCGGCTCGAACGTGCCCTTGATGGAAGGGGTTTTCAGCCGCCTGGAGCCGGCCGGGCCTCTCCCTTCGATGCCAGCTCGACCGGGTCGCGGCGGCGGCGCAACTTCGCCAGGTTGTGCTCCGCCTCGATGTAGCGGGCGGTTCCCGAGTACGAACGCATCACGAGGCTCTGGGTGTGACAGCGATCCTCCCCGAGGAAGCGAACGCCCTCGAGGAGCTCACCGCTGGTGATCCCCGTCGCTGCGAAGAAGACGTTGTCGCCGGCGACGAGGTCGTCAAGCTCGAGGACGTCCCCGGCGTGCTTGCCCTCGCGCTCCTGGACCCCCCGCTCGCTCTCCCCGACCCAGATCCGCGCCTGCATGCCACCCCCGATGCACTTGATGCCGCATGCGGCAAGCACGGCCTCGGGAGCGCCCCCAATTCCCATGAGCGCGTCGATGCCGGTGCGGTGCTCCATCGCGGCCATCAGGCCGGCGGCCACGTCGCCGTCCATGATCAGCTTCACCCTCGCACCCGCAGAGCGGATCTCCTCGAGCAGGCCTTCGTGGCGCTCACGATCGAGCACCACCACGGTCAGGTCCGCGACGCGGCGATCCTCTGCCCTTGCGATGCGTTTGAGGTTCTGCGCCACCGGGGCGGTGATGTCGATCACCTTGGCGGCGGCCGGGCCGACGATCAGCTTCTCCATGTAGTGGAGGTGGGTGTGGAACATCGACCCCCGCTCGGCCAGGGCGACGGTGGCGATGCCTCCGGGGATGCCGCGGGCGACCAGGCGGGTGCCGTCGATCGGGTCGACGGCCACGTCGACCTCGGGCGGATTGCCGTTGCCGACCTGCTCCCCGATGTAAAGCATCGGCGCCTCGTCCTTCTCACCCTCGCCGATGACGACGACCCCGTCCATGTCGACGAAACCGAGGCTCCGGCGCATCGAATCCACGGCGGCCTGGTCGGCGATCTCCTTCTGGTTGCGGCCCATGTGCCGCGCCGCGGCCATCGCCGCTCCCTCGGTGACCCGGACCAGCTCGAGCGCAAGGTTGCGGTCGATCGGGGTCCCGAGGTCGCGCGGCCGCTGAGCCATTAGCCCGCGATCATACGGCGCCCGTCCGGAGAAGCCCACGGGTCCCGAACTCCACGATGGCGTCCGCCGCGCACTTCACGCCCTCGGCGAGCGCGTCAGCGAACACCGCCTCGTCCGCGCGTTCGAGATGGGCGAGATACCCCAGGAAGCCGCCTGCGAGCGCGTCTCCGGCACCGGTCGGATCGACCACCTCGGCAACCGGGGCGGCAAGAAGTTCAACGATGCCTCCGGCGGTGACGCATGCGGCGCCAGCGGGTCCGCGTTTCACCACCACGGCGCGGAGCCGGCCGGCACCGCAGAGCCCGGCTGCCGCCTCGCGCCAGCCGGACGAGCCCGTCAGCGCCGCCAGCTCGGCGGCGTTGAGAAAGAGCACGTCCACCCGCTCAACAACCAACCTCACCTCGTTCCGCCGGTCGTCGATGAAGACCGTCATCGAGTCGGCGCCGATCAGCCCTGCGCCGGATTGATCGATGACGGCCCGCTGCAAGCCCGGGTCCATGCTCCCGACGAAGAACACCTCGGCGCGGCGCGAAGACTCGGTCAGCACGGGCTGCCATTCCGCGTCGGCCCCGGGTTCGGCGGACTCGTGAGAGGTGACCCAGCGCTCGAAGTCGTGCACCGCGTGCCATCGAAACGTCGGCGTGTCGCTCACCACCATGCCCTCGAGGTCGATGTTGGGGTTGGCGAGGATGCGGCGATACTCGGCTGCCGTGTCGGATCCGACGATCCCGTTGATGTGGACCGGTGCGTAGCGCGCCGCCGCAAGGGGGAAATACACCGCGGAGCCGCCAAGGACGTCACGCCTGCCGGCGGGGGTGGTCACGTCGTCGCTGTGCAGCGTGCCGGCGACCGCGACCTCCCAGGTCACGTGGGGACTGCGTTCAGCCCGCAGCCGCGGTACGGTTCCGGCCGCCGAAGAGCGGGATGATCGGAGCCAGCCTCGGGCGCCGCGACTCCAGGGCGCGCATGAGGAGCACCTCCTGGGCCTCGAAGAGGATGTCGGCGACGTGGTCCGGATCACGATCGATGCCGAGACGGTCGCGCAGTCCGGGGTCGACGGCCCCGACGGCGCGGACCACCGCGCTCCACAACGATGCGGGGATCAGGCGGAAGGACCTGAGACGGCATTCCTCGATGAGGTCGATGAGCACGTCAGCCTCGCGGACGCGCAGCCGGGTGCGCGAGATGCGCTCGCGGCGGAAGGCCGCCTCACGCTCGACGCGGGCGATTTCCAGGCACGTCCGCTCCATCGGACCGGGCTGCGAGCGCGAGGCTGCGGCGTGCATCCGCGGATTGTCCCACGCGCGGCTGAGCCTGCGAAGTTCGGTTGACTGCTGTTACACGGGGTAGCAAATCGATCGCCAGCGGCCACCGCCGGGGATCAGATGCACCACCCGGCGGATCCGCGCGACCGGCTCCGGGTCTCCGACTTCGTACTCCACGTCGAGCTCGGCAACGTCGTGATACGTCTTGCCGCGCGAGGTCTCGGTCCACTCCGGCAGGTAGCGAACCTCCTTGACGCTCACGCCGTGCAGCCGGCGCATGGCGGAGGCACCCTGCGCCTCGGCAAACGCTTCCGGTGATCCCCAGCTGAGCTGGCAGTCCTCGCTGAGCAGCGAGAAGGCGCGGCGATACTGATTGGCACGCATCAGCTCCACGAAGAGCGCCTCGCTGAAAGCGGGGTTCCCGGGCGGGCGGCTGCCGAGTGGGGCACGGCCACGTTCGTGGGCGTCGACCAACGCGGCTGCACGCCTCGAGGTGTTGTTGGCGGTCTCACTGCCGGCCCAGAACGCACGGGTTGCCGCGTCCGTCTGCGTGACACGCGGCGCCTGTGGCTCAGCGACTGGAAGTGCTGCCGCTGCGCCGGGGTGTCGGTCTGGACGGTGCAGCCAGCGGATGAAGCGGCTACCGTCGAAACGGCCCCGGCGGGGACGTTGTGTGCCGATCAGGACGTGGGGTGGCAGCGGCATCGCCGACGCCAGTGTACGCGGCTGGATGATCGCGATGAAAGCGGGCAGGCGGACGGGTCGTTTCCCTACGATGCGCGGTGATGCCGCCAGCCCGCGTCCGCATCCTGATTGCCGAGGATGAGGCCGCCGTCGCCCAGCAGGTCATCAATCGATTCACCTTGCTGGGGCACGATGTGCACTGGTCGAAAGCGGTCCGCGAGGTGCGTGCAGAGTTGAAGGCGTTCGAGCCGGACGTGCTCATCCTGGACGCGACTCTCGACACCGACGGGCTGGAGCTTTTTCAGGCGATCCGCTTTGCGCCGGAGCATCCGCGTGCCGGAGTCGTCATCCTCACTGCGGCGGGCGACGTCGGCGCCCGCGAGCGCGCCCAGCAGCTCGGCGCCGCAGCGGTGATGATGAAACCGGTGCGCAACGACGAGCTGGTGGAGATCGTCGAGGACCTGCTCACCTACATCTGAGCCGCAGCGTCAGTGCGCGATCGCGTCGATGATGATGGTCATCACGCTGCCGGCGACCCAGAGTCCCAGGGTCGCCCACACGTAGAACGGGACGCTTGCGGCCTGACTGTAAAAGCCCACCACTCGTCGCTCGGTCATGATCACGATCGCCAGCGCGTCGAGGAGCACGAAGATCAGCGTGACGATCAGCGCCGGGGCGTCGACGCCGTTGCCGACGATTGCGCCGACCAGCACCGAAACTGCCGCCAGCCCAATCGCGGTGCCGAGCGTTCCGATCTGTGTCTGGCGCACCCAGGCGCGCTTCCGGGTCAGGAGCGCGGCGACGATGATCAACGTCGCCGCGTACGAGGCTGAGGACACCGCCTCGATCACCTGTGCCGCCAGGGGCAGGCTCGCGGTCTTGCCCGAGCCGGTCTCCACACCCCCGGCAAAGGGCGCGAGTGCACCGAAGAGGGCGAGGATCGCCAGCGCGAGATCCCACGTGTACACGAACAGCACCGCGCCTGGGCGGCGTTCCTCCTCGTCGTCTCGCGACGTCACTGAGTTCGGCACGCGGCGATGATGCCATCGCGCCGGCCGGTCGCCGCGTCCGGGTGGAGACGTACGCTTTGGCGGTGACCACGATTGTCGTTCTCCGCGGAGACCAGACCGGGCAGGAGCTGCTCGACGAGGCGCTGCGCGTAATCACTCCCGAGGTCATCGGGGTGGAGCTCGAGCTGGAGACATTCGACCTTTCGCTCGCGAACCGGCGCGCGACAGCAAACGTTGTGGTCGCCGAGGCGGCCGACGCGATGCGCGTGGCCGGGTTCGGGCTGAAGGCGGCGACGGTCACGCCGACGGATCGCAACGACGTCGGCAGCCCGAACGCGTTGCTCCGGGAGCGGGTCGGGGGCCGCGTCATCCTGCGCACTGGGCGGCGGATTCCCGGGGTGGCCGGAATCGCGGGCGTGAGCGCGCCCATCAGCATCGTGCGCATGGCGGTCGACGACGCATACAACGCCAGGGAGTGGCGCGAGGGGAGCGCCGACGATGAGGTCGCATACCGCACCGAGCACATCTCGCGCGCGACCTGCCGCGCGGTTGCGGAGTTCGCCTTCACACATGCGGCGCGCACCGGCGCGCGGGTTTTCGGCGGCCCCAAATTCACCGTGTCGAGGATCTACGAGGGCATGTTCAAGGAGGAGCTCGACGCCGCTTCGGGGCGCCACGCCGAGGTCGACTACGAGCCGCAGTTGATCGATGCCACGTATGCGCTGCTCTTCAGTCGCACCGCCGACGCGCTCGTGATCCCGACGTTGAACCGCGACGGTGACTGTCTCAGCGACCTGGTGCTTCCCTTGTTCGGCAGCATCGCGGGCGCCGAGTCGCTGCTGCTCGGGTTCGGCGACGATCCGCTGGTACCGTCGGTGGTGATGGCCGAGGCGCCGCACGGGACTGCCCCGAGCCTCGAGGGGAAGAACGTCGCCAACCCGATGGCGATGATCCTGGCGGCTGCCGCTCTGCTCGGCTTTGTGCCGGTTCCGCACTGCCGTATCGCGTCGACGGTGATCCGTGAGGCTGTCTTCGACACGTTGCGGGCCGGAATCTCCACCTCCGACCTCGGCGGCCAGGCGTCCACCACCGCCTTCACCGACGCTGTGATCGAGCGCGTCCGGGCGGCGATCGCGGCGACGTTTCCGACATCCGCGTGATTCGCATCCATCTGGACCACGCAGCGACCACCCCCCTGGCGCCCCAGGTGCTCGAAGAGATGTTGCCGTACTTGACGACAACGCAGGGGAACCCGTCATCGGTGCATGCGTCCGGCCGGGCGGCACGTTCGGCCGTCGATGCCGCCCGTGATCGGATCGCTGCGGTGCTCGGTTGCGCACAACGAGAGATCGTCTTCACCGGATCCGGCACCGAGGCAGACAACCTTGCGATGCGCGGTGTTCTCGAGCGGTGGGGGGCCGAGAATGGACGCCACCTGGTGGTGAGCGCCATCGAGCACGACGCCATCCTCGAGACCGCGCGTCATCTCGAGGCAACGGGTCTGGCGACGCTCACCATCGCAGGCTGCGACGCCGACTGTCGCGTGAGCCCCGAATCGGTTGCCGCGGCGGTGACCCCCGAGACCGTGCTGGTTTCAGTCATGTCCGTCAATAACGAGACGGGGGTGGTTCAAGACATCGCCGCCATCGCCGACGCCGTGCATCGACGCAACCCGCGAACCCTGGTGCATACGGACGCGGTGCAGGCATTCGGGCGCCTGCCGCTCGATCCCGGCGCACTTGGCGTCGACCTGCTCTCGCTCTCCGCCCACAAGATCTACGGCCCCAAGGGAGTGGGCGCGCTCTGGGTCCGCCACGGGGTGGCACTCGCGGCCCAGAACACCGGTGGCGGGCACGAGCGCAACCGGCGCAGCGCCACCGAGAACGTGGCCGGGATCGTCGGCTTCGCTGCGGCCGCGGAACTTGGCGAGCGGGTGCGCGGCGAGGAAACCCCACGCCAGGTGGCGTTGTGCGACCGGCTCGTCGCAGTTGTCCGTGACCAGGTGCCGGATGCGATTGTCACGGCCGAGGCGTCCGTCAAGGCGCCCGGATTCGCGACCTTCGCGCTCCCCGGCGTCCGCAGCGACGTGCTGCTCGCTGCGCTGGACATGGACGGCGTCGAGGCGTCAGCCGGCTCAGCCTGCGCGAGTGGCGCGCCGCTCCCGTCACACGTGCTTCGTGCGATGGGCTATCCGGACGCGCTCGCCGCCGGGGCACTCCGATGCACCACCGGTCGATCGACGACGTCTCAGGACATGGACGCGGCGGCCTCGGTGATCGCCCGAGCGGTCGAGAGAATCCGAGCGGGTGCCGGCGCGGCAGCCGTGCGGATCTGAGTTCTCACACGCCGTCGGCGTCGAACAGCGAGATTTCTTCTTGCGTGGGCCGTTCGAACAACGCGATCGACTGGTCGAGACGCGATTCGCTGATGTGAAAGGTTCCTGCCCGCGCATCGGCGTTGCGCCGCGCGAGACGTTCCATCAATTCTTCTCGCGTCGCATCCACCAAGCAGAGGACGACCTGCGCTCCAAGCTCGCGCGCCTCCAGCCGGTAGCGGTCACGCTCTTCACGAGACCAGAGGCCCCAGTCAAGAATCACGTTGCAGCCCAGGGCAAGCGCGCGCGTTGCGACGCTCCACTGAACCCGCTCGACTGGGTTCCGGAGCTCGTCAAGCTCAACGCCTGAGACCTCCGGGTGGAGTTCATGGAGCCACTCATCCGCGGTGAGCCGGAGGGCCGAGTGCTGTATCTCCAGGCGTTTCGCAAGGGTCGTCTTCCCCGACCCTTGCAGGCCGCACGTGAGGAAGAGGGTCGTCACGCTGGAGCCGGCAGACCGATCGCCATCCGCAGCGATGTGGCGTCGGTTGCAGCAGTGGCGAGCAGCGGGATCACCTGCTCCTGGAGGGTTGCGATCACGGTGATCGCGGGCGCCGTCGCAGCCTGCTCGAGGAGCTTCTCAATGGCCGCGTCGTCGCCGAGGAGATGGGCCGCGTCGGTCGTGGCAGGCGCACTGAACGGGATCGCTCGCAACGCGTTGTCGTAGGTGATCGTGAGCTGGCGCTGGGAGCTGAGCGCGGACTGGCAGGCGCCCAGCGACACGGTGGCGCTGGAGGCATCACAGGAGGTGTTCTCGGTCGCGGCGATCTGCGCCTCGCCCTGGTTGTAGTGCGTCGCCGCCGCCGTGTAGCGGGTCTGGATCTGGGCCTGGGTGAGCGGGGTGGGGGTCGGGGAGGTCGGGCTGCTCGATCCCCCGCAGGCGACCAGGGCGCCCGCGACCGCGAGGAGGATCGTGAAGCGAACTTGGGAAAATGGCATCAGCGCCTGCCGAGAATATCTCAGCGATGGCCGGCCCCCTCTCGAATGAGCGGCGCGTCGGGTATAATTCTGACCATGACAGTCGGGATTCTTTCGAATACGGCGCGGGGTGGCTCGCACCGGCACACCACCGATCCCAACGCACCGCCCGCCGCCTCGTTTTCGATGCGGGTGAGCTCCAAGGCTCATTACGGCCTGCGCATGATGACCGAGTTCGCCAAGGCGTACGGCGCCGGTCCTCTCAGCATCGCCGAGGTGGCGCGTGTCGAGCACCTGCCGCTCGCCTACCTGGAGCAGCTCGCCTCGCAGCTCCGTCGCGGCGGCCTCGTGGAGAGCACCCGTGGAGTGCACGGCGGCTATTCGCTCACCCGGCCGGCCGAGCAGATCAGCGTCCTCGACGTCGTGACCGTGATCGAGGGTGAGGTGTCGCCCGTGGAATGCGTGTCCCACGGCTACGTCACCGGCACCTGTCAGCGGGAGGGCGAGTGCGCGTCACGCGGGCTCTGGATGCGCCTCAAGCAGAGCATTGACGCCGTCCTCAGCCAGACCACCCTCGCCGAGCTCGTGGCCGATCAGTCGCTGATCGACTCGATGGCACCTGCATCCGCGGAGCCGTGCCCATGAGCAAGGCGGTCCTTTCGATCTCCGGCCTCCACGCTTCGGTGGAGGGCAAGGAGATCCTCAAGGGTGTCGACCTGCAGGTCGCGCAGGGTGAGATCCATGCGCTCATGGGTCCGAACGGATCGGGCAAGAGCACGCTCGCATACACCCTCATGGGGCACCCCAAGTACTCGGTCACCGGGGGGTCGGTGAGCTTCGACGGCCACGATCTCCTGCCGCTCACGGCGGACGCCCGGGCGCGCCTCGGCCTCTTTCTCTGCTTCCAGTACCCAACGGCGATCCCCGGTGTCAGCACCGTGAACTTCCTCCGCGCGGCGCTTCGTGCCCAGGAGAAGGAGATGCCGGCACGTGAGTTCCTCAACCGTCTCAGCACCGAGATGAAGGAGCTCAAGATCGACGAGAGCTTCCGGTCCCGCTACATCAACGACGGGTTCTCGGGTGGCGAGAAGAAGCGCATGGAGATCCTGCAGCTGGCCATGCTGCGCCCCAAACTCGCGATTCTCGACGAGACCGACTCGGGCCTCGACGTCGACGCGCTGCGCACCGTCGCGGACGGCGTCATGCGCCTCTGCGGGCCTGACATGGGTGTGCTCGTGATCACCCACTACCCGCGGATCCTCGAACACCTTCACCCGGATCGCGTGCACGTCCTTCACGACGGGCGCGTGGTCACCTCCGGCGGGGCGGACCTGGCGCGTCAGATCGAGCGCGAGGGCTACGAACCAATTCTCGGGACGGCCGCGGCCGCCACCGCGTAGGAGACCCGTCGATGGCGATTCAAGCGAAAGAGCTGACCAAGGACTACCAGTTCGGCTTCTCGGACGTCGACGTGTCCGTTTTCCGCACCGCGAAGGGCCTTTCCCCCGAGGTCGTGGCCTCGATCTCCCAGCACAAGAACGAGCCCGAGTGGATGCTGAAGTTCCGCCTCAAGGCTCTCGACCATTTCCGTAAGCGGCCGATGCCCACGTGGGGCGCGGATCTCTCCGGACTCGACTTCGAAAATATCTACTACTACGTCAAGCCCGTCGAGGAGATGAGCCGGTCGTGGGACGACGTCCCCGATTCGATCAAGAACACCTTCGATCGCCTCGGGATCCCGCAGGCGGAACGCCAGTTCCTCGCCGGCGTGAGCGCGCAGTACGACTCCGAGGTCGTCTACCACAGCATTCGCGAGGACCTCGAGAAGCAGGGCGTGCTCTTCAGCGACTGCGACACCGGTCTGCGCGAGCACGAAGAGCTCTTCCGCAAGTACTTCGGCACCGTCATCCCGCCGAATGACAACAAGTTCGCGGCGCTCAACAGTGCCGTGTGGTCGGGCGGATCGTTCGTCTACGTCCCCAAGGGCGTCAAGGTGGACATCCCGCTCCAGGCCTACTTCCGGATCAACAGCGACAACATGGGGCAGTTCGAGCGGACTCTGATCATCGCCGACGAGGGTTCCTCGGTCCATTACATCGAGGGCTGCACGGCGCCCAACTACTCGAGCGATTCACTGCACAGCGCGGTGGTGGAGCTGGTGGCCCACAAGGGCGCCAAGATCCGCTACACGACGATCCAGAACTGGTCGGACAACGTCTACAACCTGGTGACCAAGCGCGCCATCGCCAACGAGAACGCGACCGTCGAGTGGATCGACGGCAACCTGGGCTCCAAGGTCACCATGAAGTACCCATCCGTGTACCTCATGGGTGAGGGTGCGCACGCCGAGGTGATGAGCGCCGCATTCGCCGGCAACGGCCAGCACCAGGACGCGGGCAGCAAGGCGATCCACGTGGCCCCGAACACCACGAGCAACATCGTGTCCCGCTCGATCAGCAAGGGCAGCGGGCGCACGTCGTACCGGGGTCACATCAAGGTTCTTCCCAAGGCGCACAACGTCAAGGTGAGCGTCCGCTGTGACGCGCTCCTCCTCGACGAGGAGTCCCGGAGCGACACCTATCCGTACATGGACATCGACAACCCGGACGTGACCATCGGTCACGAGGCGAGCGTCAGCAAGGTCGGGGAGGATCAGATCTTCTACCTGACCTCGCGCGGGATTCCCGAGCAGGACGCAACGGCCCTGATCGTCAACGGATTCTTCGAACCCTTCGTCAAGGAGCTGCCGATGGAGTACGCGGTCGAGCTCAACCGTCTGCTCGCGCTCTCCATGGAGGGCGCGATCGGGTGACCATCCCGCTGGCCGATTCGCCCGCAGGGACGCTCGGGCAAGAGGTCGCGGCAGCGCGGGCGGACGCATCACCGGCGTGGCTCGCGGCGCGCCGCCGCATCGCGTGGGATGCCTACGAGGCGCTCCCCATGCCCTCCTCGCAGCGCGATGAGGACTGGCGCCGCACGGACATCTCGGCGCTGCATCCGGAGCGTTTCACGCCAATCGATCGTGTCGACGCCGCTGTGGTGGATGCGATGCGCGCGCAACACGACGCAGCAGCGCCCACGGCGGCTTTCGTGATCGACTCCCCGGTTGCGCAGCCGATCGAGGGAGCTGACACGCTCCAGGCGCAGGGCATCATCGTCAGCACCCTCGCGGAGGCGGCGACGGTGCACGCCGAGCTGGTGCAGCGCGCGTTCTCCTCGGTTCGCGCCGATGAATCGAAGTTCGTCGCGCTGTGGAACGCGCTCTGGCGCGGCGGCGTCTTCGTGTATGTGCCCCGGGGCGTCGAGGCGCTCGTCCCCGTCTGGATCGCGCATCCCGCGGGCGGCGATGGGCATGCGGTCTTCCCGTCCACCGTTGTCGTCCTCGACGAGGGTGCGGCGCTCACCGTTATCGACGCCTACGCCTCGGCGTCAGGGCCGGCGGCACTGCTCAGCGACGCGATGGTGATTCTCTCTGTGGGCCGCGACGCGCGACTCGACTACAACACCGTGCAGCAATGGGGTGAGGGCGTCTGGCACGTCGGCCTGCAGCGGACCGTGCTCGACGCCAATGCGAAGCTCCGCTTCATGGGTGTGACCCTCGGCGCTCGTCTCCAAAAGGTGTGGTGGGAGGTGTTGCTCGAGGGCGTCGGAAGCGAGGCCGACATTCTCGGCATCTGCTTTGGTGACGGCACGCAGCACTTCGACCATCAGTCGCTCCAGGCGCATATCGGCCCGGAGACGCGCAGCAACCTGTTGCTCAAGGTGGCCGTCCGCGACCGCGCGCGCTCGGTGTACGGCGGCATGATCGATGTCGCGCCGACGGCGGTTCACGCCGACGGCTACGTGGCCAACCGCAACCTCCTGCTGAGCCAGGGGGCCAAAGCCGAACTCCATCCCGCGGCTCGAGATTCGCGCCAACGACGTGAAGTGCGGACACGGCGCCACCGCGGGACACGTTGACGCCGATCAGCGCTTCTACCTCATGGCGCGCGGCGTGCCGCCCGAGGAGGCGAGCGCGCTGATCGTGCGCGGCTTCATGGACGACGTCCTCGACCGAATTCCGCATCGCGGATTCGCGGAGCTCGCCGGGACACTGCTCGACGCCGAGATCGCCGGCGGATCCGTGACCGGGGTCGCGGCCGAGACGTCATGAGCAACGGCTGGGTCGACGTCGCACGGACCAGCGACATCCCCCCGGGATGCGCGGCTCGGGTGGAAATCGACGACACCCCGGTGGCGATCTTCAACGTCGACGGCACGTTCTACGCGCTCGACGACACGTGCAGCCATGCCGAAGCGTCATTGAGCGAGGGCGATCTCGACGTCGATCGCTGCGTCATCGAGTGCCCACTGCACGGATCCAGCTTCGATCTGCGCACTGGGGATCCGCTCTCGCTGCCCGCGGTCGAGCCGGTCCGCGTCCATCGCGTCGAGATCACCGATGACGGGCTGCTCCGGGTCGCACTCGCAGACGAGGTCACGGCGCAATGAGCGCATCGGTCGCCACCGAGCCGGCATTCGACGTCGCTCGCATCAGGGCTGACTTTCCGATCCTTCAGCGCAGGATCGGCACCAATCCACTGGTTTACCTCGACTCGGCGGCGACGTCGCAGAAGCCGTACGCGGTCGTCGAGGCCATCAACTCGTACTACGCCACCAGCAACGCCAATGTCCATCGCGGCGTGCACACGCTCGGCAATGACGCGACGGACGCCTTCGAGCGGGCACGAGTGCGAGTGGCGGACTTCATCGATGCGCCGTCCGATGGGCTCGTCTTCGTTCGCAACACCACCGAGGCGATCAACCTGGTCGCGTCGTCGCACGCCACGCAGCTGCTCCAGCCGGGCGATCGCATCGTGGTCACGGTGATGGAGCACCACAGCAACCTTGTCCCCTGGCAGCTTGCGGCGGAACGCCGCGGCCTGCAACTTGCGGCGATCGATATCGACGACGAGGGACGTCTCGACCTGAGCACGCTCGACGAGCTGCTCGCAGCACCGACGCGTCTGGTCGCCATCGGGCATCAGTCGAACGTGCTCGGTACCGTGAACGACATCCGCATGATCACCGAACGCGCCCACGCCGCGGGCGCGTTGGTGTGCCTCGATGCCGCCCAGTCGGTGCCGCACATGGCGTTCTCGGCACGCAACCTCGACTGCGACTTCATCGCGTTCAGCGGTCACAAGATGTGCGGGCCGATGGGCATCGGCGTGCTCTGGGCCCGGCCGGAACTGCTCGAGCGCATGCCTCCCTTCCTCGGCGGCGGCAGCATGATCAGCAGGGTCACGCTCGAGCGGAGCACATGGAACACCGTGCCCCACAAGTTCGAAGCGGGGACGCCCGACGTCGCCGGCGCCGTGGGCCTCTCGGCCGCATGCGACTACATCGAGGCCGTCGGCCGCGATCGCATCCACGCGCACGAGCTCTCGCTGATCCGCCACCTCCTGGATGTTCTGGACGAAGTTGGCGATATCACCATCTTCGGGCCGCGCGATCTCGAGGCGCGGGGCGGCGTGGTGAGCTTCAACCTCGCCGACGTGCATGCTCACGACGTGGGCACGATCCTGGATCGCCGCGGCATCGCGGTTCGCGCCGGCCACCATTGCGCGCAGCCGCTGATGGCGCGCTACGACGTGCCCTCGATGGCGCGCGCATCCGTGTACCTCTACACGACGCACGAAGAGATCGACGCCCTCGGTGAGGGGCTCGGCGAGGTGCGCCGGGTCTTTCGCGTCTAGGTCCGGCTGACCAGGAACGCCGCGATTCGCGCAGCGGCGTCGACGCGAACCGGGAGCAACCCGTGGCGCTGACCCGGATAGATCACCAGTTCTGCGTCCCGTAGCGACTGCACCTCGCGGCGCAGGAGGTCGATGGTGGCGAACGGGTCGCGATCGCCCGAGAGCAGAAGAACGGGACATTCGATGTGCGGCCAGTGCGCCGTGCGAAGTTCATCGGGATGGCCGGGGCGGTGCAGGGGATAGCTGAGCAGTACGAGGGCACTCACAGCCTGTTGGGCGGCGAGGAGGCTCGCCATCCGGCCACCGTACGAGTGCCCGCCGATGGCGGCACCGGCCTGTTCGGCGAGCGCGCCGCGAAACACATCGATGGCGCGGTCGTTGTTGGACTTGGGGAGGTTGAGGGCGGTTGCGTCAACCCCGTGTTTGGCGAGCTCGGTCACCCAGGGTCTCATCGACTCCGCGGTCCCCGATGCGCCGTGACCGAGCAGGATGCGTGGTGCCGCCGTGGGCACGCGGCCGGCGGCCTTACGCTTGCTCACGTTCGAGAATCTGAAATGCGGTCGGCTGGGTTGTGTGTGCCGAGGTGGGCGGCCGTCCCGGTAGCCAGGTGGCGCAGACGAGGGCGCCGCCGAGCAGGATGCCGCTCCCGCACCAGAAGGGCAGTCCCGCGTTGAGGCCGTACAGGGAGCCGAGCACCGCCGCGCCGAATGCCATGCCGCTGAACTGGTACAGGCCGCCGATACCCATTGCCCGTCCGCGCACGGCCTCCGGGGTGCTGTCGCCGATGACCGCGAACAGACTCGGCTCGAGTATCACCGTGGCCACCGCTTCGATGGCCCCCACCGTGAGGATCACGGCGAGGATCTGGAGGAATGGGTACGTCGCCGCGCATGCCGCCACGACGCAGAGCCCGGCGGTCACCAGATTGCGCCGGTCCGCGCGGTCCGCGAGGCGGCCACCGGCGCGTGCCAGCAACAGGATCGGGAGCGCGAACAGGCTCACCGAGAGCCCGATGATCAGGGGATCCTGGCCGCGGGCCGCGAGGTACTGGGGCCAGACGACATCGTACATCGACCAGATGGTGCCGACCGTGAAGAGCGCCACGATCGGCACCACGATCCCACGGATGCGCCACCAGCGGAAACGCCCCTTGGTGACCACCGTGGTCGTGTGCTCGGCGCGGGTCTCGGGCACCCGGAGCATCGGCCCGAGGCCGATGAACATGGAGAGACCGGTGATCCCGAAGACGGCTGAATCGCGCCAGAGCGCGGCCGCGCCGCCAACCAGCGGGCCCACTAGCAGACCCACCATCTCGTACGCCTGGAGCTGCGAGAAGCGCTGCGCTCGCTGCTCGGGCGCGCTGAGGTCGGTGAGCGCCGCTCGCAGCGCGGGGACGTAGGCGCCCGCGCAGGCGCCCATCCCGATGCGGATCGCGGTGAGCACCGGGAGGGTCCCGATGTTGAAGAACAGGAACAGGGAAAGGAACGCGTAGACGAGTCGCGGACCGATGAGAAACGGCTTGCGGCCCCAGCGATCGCAGAGGCGACCCGCCGGCACCTGGACGAGCGTGTTGGCGACGAGCGGCCCGGCGATGAAGACGGCCACCGCAACTGAGTTGCCGCCGCGGTGGGCGACGTACAGCGGCGCGATGGGAAACACCGCGGCGACCCCTGTGAACATGATCAGCTGGCCAACCAGCAGCCAGAACGCGGGGTCTGCCCTGCGCTTTCCAGTGCGCGCGAGGACGTCGATGCGAGCCATGTGCTCCATTCTCAGGTTTTGGGCGCGAACCGTTGGACTACGATGGTTGTATGGCACTCGGTTCCGCGCCCGTCGATGACGACCTCTACCGCGAGATCATCCTCGACCACTACCGCAATCCCCGCCATCATCATCCGGTCGATCCCGCGGACCGCGTCATCGAGGCGAACAACCCGCTGTGCGGCGACGAGATCGACCTCAGCTACCGGCTCGACAACGGAACGGTCGCGGCGATCGGTTTTATCGGACGCGGGTGCTCGATCAGCCAGGCGTCGGCCAGCATGCTCTGCGAGGCGGTGACCGGCATGAGCGTGGAAGGAGCGGCTTCGCTTGCGGAACGCTTCCGCGCGATGCTGACCGGCGATGGTGCGCCGTCAGCTGACGGCGACGACATCGGCGATCTCGAGGCCCTCCGTGGCGTGCGTGCCTACCCGGTTCGGGTCAAGTGCGCAACGCTCGTCTGGAACGCGCTCCTCGAGGGGCTCTCCGCAACCGCCGTCGCGCCGGCTTCAGCAACAAGGACCGAGAAATGAGCACAACCGAACCGCTTTCGACGGCCGAACCGGCCTCGGGCCAGAAGGAGGCCAAAGCCTCTGACGCCCTGATTCGGGCGGCGCTCAGCGAGGTGTACGACCCGGAGATCGGCATCGACATCGTCTCGCTCGGCCTCATCTACGGCACCAATATCGACGATGACGGTCTGCTGACCATCGACATGACGCTGACGACCCCGTACTGCCCGATGGGTCCCATCATCGAAACCCAGGCGCACGCGGTCTGCGCGCCACTCCCCGGCGTGCGTGACGTGCACATCAACCTGGTGTGGGCACCGCCCTGGGATCCGCGGACGATGGCCTCGGAAGAGGCGCAGCTCGAACTCGGCATCTACTGATCTCCACGCCGGCGCAGGTGTCTGGCATCGTGTGCTGAATGGAGCGGGTCTTCACGCACGACGAGGCGACCGAGCTGCTGCCCGGGCTCACGGAGTTGCTCAACGCGCTGGTGGCCGCGCAGCGCGCGGCCGTCGAGGAGACGGCAGGACACGAGTACACGGCGGTGGCGTCCAACGGCTCGGCCGCTGCGGCGATGAAGGCTTCGGGACCGTTCCACGAGGCGCAGCGCCTTGCGATGGAGATCGAACAGCTCGGCGTGATCCTGCGTGATCCCGACACCGGACTTGTCGACTTTGCGGCGGTCCGCGACGGGGAGCCGGTCTATCTGTGCTGGCGCCTCGGCGAGGAGCGGATCGGCTTCTGGCACCCTCGCGACACGGGCTTCATGGGTCGCCTGCCGCTCTGATCCTGTGCCTGGATTCAGGTCTCGGGGTGTGCCTCTGCGAGGTGCTTGACGTCCTCCTGGGTCATGCGCACGAAGAGCGCCATGTCGTCGCTCCGATCCAGGAAACGGATCTGCACCACCATGTCGTGCCCGAAGAACCCGTTGGCGTGCACCACAACTCCCACGAGCTCGCCATCGTCAAAGAGCACGTCTCGTACGGTCCCGAGCTTCTCGCCGCCGTGCCCGATCATCACGTTCTCGCCTCGCCGGATCTCGATGTCGCCGTCGGGCTTGTCGGCAGTTTCTGCCAGCAATGGAAACATCGGACCCACGCCGAGGGAGCCGCCGGCGAGCGCTGCGGCAAAGCGCAGACCGTCACCACGTGCAAGGGGCTTGTACTGGTAGCTGAGATACGGAGGCAGGGCACGGGTCGCGCGCCGGTCGAGCTTGAGCTGGATGCGATCGGGCCCGGCTTCGGCGATGGCGCCGAGCGGCACGATCACCTCTGCAACCATCATCCCGGCCCCCGGTGCGAGGCTCCGCCCCGAGAACCGGTTGGTCTCACGCACGATCAGGGCGTGGGGATCCCAACTCTCGGCGTCGACCACAACCCGTTCCAGCGTTCCGACGTGGTGTCCGTCGGAGGTGTGCACCGACGCGCCGAGGCTCAGGTCAATCGCACGGCTGGGCATCCGATCCGAGTCGGTCACGCCACGCGCCCGAACCGGGATACACTTGGTGAGCGTCTCTCGGCCCGGACCCGCCCCGCCTTAAAAACGACGCATGCGGACGCGGTGCCGTGGCACTCAGGCAAAAGGAGGAACCTAGCCCATGACAGATTCTTCGAGTACACCCTCCTTCCCGACCAGCGCAGTGGTGGAGAGCTGACCGCAGGGAGCCTGGTCACCACTCGGAGAGAGGCGCAAACCGTCGCACTCGGCGGTCTCTCCACGCATTTGCGCTAACCGCGGCCCGGCCGCGGCCTGAGCCAATCACCGGCTTCATTAGGTGAAACGCGCCGTCTCGACCTGTGCCGCACGGGTCGAGACGGCCGGCGACGGGACGATCTGGTCGCTTTCGACCCAGCCTTCGTCGGCGCCGGCAACGCGGACCCGGACGAACTGACCGCTGCGCTCATCGAGCGCCACGACTTCGGAGGCGGTGAGGATCTCGCGGCCACGCGGTGCATCGTGCCGGGGCTCGGTGAACAGACGATATGGCGTGCCGGCCCAGGAGGCGACCAGCGTCACTGGACCGGGCGGGATGCGGCGGTCCCTGTAGACGGTGCGCGAGTCCGCCGCGCCGGCGGTGAGCAGGCGGACCACCTGGAGCGCCCGCGTACTCGGGCCGCGATCGGCCTTGCCCATCGCCTTGGAGATCAAGCCCCCGCCGGAACTGGCTTCGATCTCGACCTGGGTTCCCTCGGTACTGCTGATGGCACGGCACCGAACCCAGCGGATACGGACCTTCGGGCGACCCCACTGCCCGAACAGACCGCGGCGGCGATGCTCGACGATTCGCGCCTCGCTGTCTCCCATGACCTCGAAGCGATACGGCGTCGTGCCGATCATCTGCTCCATGATCGCGAACACCTCGCGTGGCGGGGCCGCCGAGAGAAGGCGCCAGGTGTGCGCGGAGGGAGCCAGCATCGCCCCCGGATTGTAGCGGGGTGCGCTCAGGGGCCCGGCGCGATGGCCGGCCCGCCCAGATCGATCGAGTAGCGCTCACACATGGTGTCGAACCGTGCCGCCGTGTAGGCGTCCAGGAGCTCACGGTGGCGCTGCACGAGCGGGGCGAGCTGTTCTCGGAGATACCTCCCGCGGGCCGACCACTGGTAGTAGGAACGGCCGCCGTGGTGGTAGGGACCGTAGAGGGCGCTCCCGGGATACGTTCGCTTCAGCCACTCGAACATCTCCTCGTGGCGGACGTGCATCCGCAGGGTGACCTGGGGCTGCCGGCCATCACCACCGAAGTGGCCTTCGCCGACCAGAAGGCCGAGGAGGAACCCGACCGAGAGGTCGTTCTGAGCGTCCACAAGGCGCACGTTAGTCCGGTTGCTGTTTCACCGTCAAGTTGTGTGTGGAACAGCGCGATCACGCCCGAGATCGCGCGCTGGGAGTTTTCCACAACCTGGGTCCGAATGATGGGATCTGCAACTCGGGAAGGGCGCCGGGGCCTGGTGCTTGGCCTGGGGAAACCCGGGATAACTCGGTGTCCCGCTGATGGCCGGGACGATCCAGCCATAATCAGCCGCTAACCGTGCCACCTAGCATTCTCGCGGTCGCCAACCAGAAGGGCGGTGTCGGAAAGACCACCACGGCCGTCAGCGTGGGCGCTGCGCTCGCCGAGTTGGGCCGCAAGGTGCTTCTGATCGACATCGATCCCCAGGCCAACGCCACCTCCGGGCTGGGCGTGGACCGGGCTCGCGTGGAAACCAGCATCTACGACGTGATCGTGATGGGAAGGTCGCTCGCCGAAGCACGCCTGCATACGGCGGTCCCCGGCCTCGACGTCGTTCCGTCGGATATCGCACTGGCAGGCTCTGAGATCGAACTGGTCGATCTCGCGCGCCGGGAGCGCCGCCTCCAGTACGCCCTCGAGGCACTGACCTCCGACGATGACTATGTCTTGATTGATTCGCCACCCAGCCTTGGGCTCCTGGCCATCAACGCGGTGGTGGCGGCCGATGCCTTGCTCATCCCGATCCAGTGCGAGTTCTATGCCCTCGAGGGGCTGGGCTTGCTCATGCACACCCTTGCGCTGCTCCGTAAGGAGCTCAATCCCAACCTGGAGATCGCCGGCATCGTCATGACCCTCTTCGACGCCCGGCTTGCGCTCGCGCACCAGGTGGTCGACGAGGTTCGGGCGCGCTTCGGCGACCAGTTGCTCACCCCGCTCATCCCCCGCAACGTGCGCCTGAGCGAGGCGCCGAGCCACGGCATGCCGATCACCCTCTACGACCCCACCTGCCGCGGTGCCATCGCCTACCGGGAACTCAGCGCGAACCTCGACGCGCGCATCCACGGCGCGGTGCTGACCGGTGCGGGCATCCCGAGCCCCGTGTGACCGATCCGTCGCCGCCCCGCTCCTTCCGGCGGCGCGGCCTCGGCCGGGGCCTCGACGCGCTCCTCACGAACGAAGCAGAAGACGAGGAAGGGTCGCCGCTGATCAGCCTGGACCCGCGGACCGTCACCCCGAACCCGGAACAGCCCCGCCGCGCCTTCGAACCCGACGCCCTCGCCGCCCTCGGAGATTCGATTCGCCTGCACGGACTGCTGCATCCGATCGTGGTTCAGCGCGAAGGCGGCACGTACAGCCTGGTGGCCGGCGAGCGGCGTTTACGAGCGGCTCAGCTGGCGGGGGTGTCGAGCATCCCGGCGATCGTCCGTCCGGCAGCGGAGTCGAGCCGCCACCAGCTCGAGATGGCGCTCACCGAGAACTTGCTTCGAACGGATCTGAATCCGATGGAGGAGGCCGCCGCCTACGCCCGCCTGTCAGACGCCTTCGGTCTCACCCACGAGGCGATCGCGCTGCGGCTGGGACGCAGCCGTTCGGGCATCTCCAACGCGATCCGCCTCCTCGACCTGCCGGCTCCCGTCCAGGAGGCGGTCGCAGACGCGCGGCTCACGGCTTCGCACGCACGGGCGCTGCTCGTCCTGCCGCTCGCGGCAGATCAGGACGCCGTGGCCACGCTCGTGATCGCCGATGGACTGAATGTCCGCGAAACGGAACGCGCGGTCCAGGAGCGGCTCACGCGGGCCTCCACGCGGGCCCGCCCGCGGACCGCGCCGACCCCGGAGGCGGCCACTCCTGACGATGTCGCGCTGCGGCGGGGACTCGAGCACGCACTCGGCGTGCCGGTCCGCCTCCAGCGCCGCAAGGGTGGCGGCGGCAGGATCGTCATCGACTGGGCCGAGGACGACGACCTGGACGCGCTGTATCGCAAGCTCGGCGGACCGCCGCTCTAAGACACCCCGGACCAGGGCTCAGCCGACGGGTCGGTCTGCTGCCCCGGTGAGACGCGCCTCGGCCGCATCGGCGTCGAAGTTGGCGAGGAAGGCCTCGATGTACTTCGGACGATCGGCCGGCTTGTAGTCGAGCAGGAACGCGTGCTCCCAGACATCCATGACCACGATCGGCCTGAAGCCGGCGATGTTGCCGTCCTCGTGCAGCGTGATCCAGTGGTTGCTCAACCGTCCGGTGGCAGTGTCAAGAAAGGTCACCGCCCAGCCGACACCACGCATCCCACCGATTGCGGTGAAGTCCTTGCGCCACGTGTCGATGTCGCCGAATGATTCGCCGAGTGCGCGGCCCAGCGCGGACGACGACGAGATGCCGCCGCCACTCGCCTTGGTGAGATTTCCGAAGTACCACTCGTGCAGGACCATTCCGTTGTACTCGAAGCCGAGTCGCCGCGTGATCTCCGAGTACGCCGGGTTCGAAGAAAGCCCTTGGCCCGCCTGCTGCATCGTGACCAGCTGCTCGTTGAGGAGGTTCGTGTTTTTGACATAACCGGCATAAAGTCCGAAGTGGACCTCGAGGGTGTTGTCGGAGATGCCGGTCAGTCCGGAGAGGTCGAACGTCCTTGCCTTGTAGGGGGTCTGGGTCAGGAGCGCCATCTCATGCCTCGTGTATGGACCTGGTCCGCAGTTGTGGTTCGCTCACATTCTGGCAGCGTGGGGCGGGATCCCGCACGGTGCGCTCACGCGGTCGGCGGGACGATCTCCACCGGTTTGTTGTAGCTCGTGTAGGTGTCGGTCATGAAGTGCTCCGGCGCGTCCATCGCCACCTGGCGAACACGCCCGGAGTCGTCGATCCAGAACGTGAACCAGATCGGCGTTGCGATGGCATTCCCAAAGCTGGCGACCATCGTCGTGGGGACACCGTCGAGCGTCTCTTGCCCGATCACGTGCGCATTCGTGAGCGGTCTGTAATAGTCCCACGCGTACGACGACAACACGCTGTTCCTGGTTGTGGATTGCTCCTGGTGCCAGGGCTGACCCGGACCCTCCTGCGTGTAGAAGGTGCTCCCGATCCAGACGGTCCGGCTCGTCTGATTGACGATCCACTCGGAACGGTCGGGTGCGTCCGCCGAGAACGTGTTGTGCCAGACCCCTGAGCCCGTGTTGAGGACCTCGCTGACCTGAAATGCGGAGAGACCTGTCATCGCCGTTTCGAGTTGCTTCAGCAGGGCGCCGCCGGAGGGAGCGGGGAGCTCGGGGATGGTGAACTGCGCCTCGCCGCCGCCGGAGTTCAACACGTCGACCCACACTGCGTCGCCCTGCTTGATGTCGACGTTCGCGGAGCGGCACGTATCACCGCACGGCACCAGCGCCTTGTAGACACCGTTCACCGCGATATTCGCGGCGAGGCCCTGTGCCGCCGCGGTTCCCGAGGCCGGGAGGAGATAGACGGTGGCGCGATTCACCCCGGGCATTCCAGGTGAGAGGCTCAAGCCGACCAGGACGGTCCCCGCGGCCCCCGCCATGGTGAGCTCGTCACCAGTGGGGAGGCCGGCGTTCGGAGTTGCCGCAGCGTCCTCGGCCGTCTGCCGCGCGGCAGCCGTGGGCGGTGTTGGAAAGGACGAGAGCAGCGCTGCCGCGGCGATGACGCCCACCGCGAGGGCGGCTTCGATGCGCAGGTGCGGCCGTTTGAGACGCCACGCCATTGCCGACAGCGGCAGCATCAGCGCGATCAGGGCCATCTTCACGAGCAGCACTCGTCCGTATGCGGTGCCGAACAGCGCCTGGATTGACCCGAGCTGGGTGATCGCCTCCAGCCCGCCTGCCACCACGGTAACGCCGAAGGCCGCAAGCGCGACCGGCGTGAACCTCGCGAGCAGCACGCGCCCTTCGCTGGACCGCCAGCCGCCTGGAGGATGCACCAGCGCGAGCGCCGCGATGCCTCCTGCCCAGAGCCCGGCCGCAAGCAGGTGCACCGCGTCGAGGCTGATTCCGTACCACACGGGATTCACGCCTGACGCGTGACCGCCGGCCGCGAGCATCACCAGCGCTCCTGCAAGCCATATCGGCACCGTCCTCGAGCGCAGGATCACGGCGACCAGGGTCAGCACCTCGAAGCCGAGGCGGGCGATCAGGGCGGCCCCGGAGAGCCCGTTGAAGAACGCCAGGTACGCGCTGAGGCTGTGCCCGCCTGACCCGACCGTCGCCTCCGCCCAGACGGCGACGAGCCCGGCTGAGAGCGCGATGCTCGACGCACGGAACCCGGGGTTGACCCACGCGAGTGGCGGCGAGCGGCGTGCCAGGCGGCTGATCAGCAGTTGCCCCGCCAGGAAGAGCAGCGCAAGCGCCTCGATCCACTTGATCGCACCGATCGCGATGTCGGACGGCGCGGGACCCGGAACCGAGTTCGCAGCCGCCACCGTCGAGTCCGGTCCCGCGACACCGACGTCGAAGGTGAAGCTGCTCGACACGTGGTGGCCGTCGATGGCGCTCACCGTCGTCCAGTCGACCTTGTAGACGCCGTCGGCGTTGGTTGCCAGCGGTATCCGTATCTCCTGGGCGCCGTCGATCTGACCGGGCCATACACGCCCGGTCGGATCGATCACCGAGGCAAGGGAGAGCGCGGCGTTGAGGGGCTGATCGAATTCAAGCGTCACCGCCCCTGGGGTCGTGCCGAGATGGGAGCCGGCGGGGGGCGACGACGCGACGAGAAGCGCATGTGCCGAGGCAGCGAGCGGGATCACCAGCGCCGCGAATATCGCGATCAGCACCGCGCTGAGGCGACGAACCCCCGTTGTCACATACCCATGATGGAGCAGCGCGTCCCGGCCATAGAAGTGGTGTCCCCCGCGGTTCCCCTCATAATCGGCCCGAGTGGCTCAGGTACTCCCTCCCCCGGAAGCGACGACCACGAGAAGTCCCTGGTGGCGAGGATCATGGCTCCGAGACACCATCGAGGTGCTCCTCATCGCGGTGATCCTGTACGTGGCGATCGCGTTTGCGCTCCAGACCGTCCGCGTCGACGGCGAGAGCATGCAGAACACGCTGATCAACCAGGACCTGCTCCTCGCCAGCAAGATCTCCTACGACTTCGGTGGCAATCCGCAGCGCGGTGACATCGTCATCCTCATCCCGCCGACGGATCCCTCCCAGGACTTCATCAAGCGGGTGATCGGGCTTCCGGGCGACGTCATCGAGATCGACGGGGATCACAACCCCACCGAGGTGCTCATCAAGCCCGACGGAAAGGGGCCGTTCCAGATGCTGAAAGAGCCATACCTCCCGCAGGCGTGGACGACGCTCAAGTACTGCTGCACGTCAACCGGAATGGCAACCTCGACCCCGCAGCCCGTCACCATCCCGGCCGGGGAGTACTTCGTGATGGGCGACAACCGCAACTTCTCGAGCAACTCGCGAGTGTTCGGCTTTGTCCCGCGCAAGAACATCCTCGCCAAAGCGATCCTGCGCATCTGGCCGCTCGATCATTTCGGAGGAACTCGGCACCGGGCCCTCGCTGGAACCGGTCACCAGCGCCGCAGTCGCGCTGCCGGCGCTCGTGATTGCCGGGTTCGAATCATGGCGCTGGAGGCGCCGCCGGATGCGCAGACTGGCAGCGGCGCGCACCGAGCAGGTCAGCAGCGACCCTCTCGACTAAGCGCGGCGGCGGTTTCTCCGCGTCCGCTGAGCCAATGGGCTCAGCCGTTCACCCAGGTTGCGTCGACGCCACTCCACTCGACGAGCTCAGCGGGCTCGAAGAAGAGCGCGACCTCCTCCGCACCACGGCCCGGCGAATCGCTGCCGTGGACCACGTTATTGCCAATACTGACTGCAAGGTCGCCGCGGATGCTTCCCGGCGCGGCCGCCGAGGGATTGGTGGCGCCCATCATCGAACGCACCTGCGCGACCGCATCGTCGCCCTCCCACACCATCGCAACCACCGGCGCCGAGGTGATGAACTCGACGAGCCCAGCGAAGAACGGCTTGCCCTGGTGCTCCGCGTAGTGGCGTTCTGCGAGCACGCGATCGATGCGCATCAGCTTCAGCGCGACCAGGTGCAGTCCACGGCGCTCGAAGCGCGTGATCACCTCGCCGATGAGACGGCGTTGCACGCCATCGGGCTTGACCAGGACGAGGGTTCGTTCGACGCTCACGGCGCGCAAGTCTGACACTTGGACATCAGACCGCGATCGCCTTCTCGAAGCGGGACTCGCTGCGAAACGGTCCGACCACCGCGGCACGGAGCCCGGCGCCGAGCACGCGGCCGGCGAGCTCGGCGACCTGCGCGGCGGCCACCAACTCCAGACGCGCCACCAATTCCTCAGGTTCGACGATCCTGCCCTGGAGCAGGAGTTGCTGGCCCGCATACTCGCAGAGCGCCGACGTGCTCTCGAGCTGGAGCAGGAGCCGCCCTTTCGCGTACTCGCGTGCCTTCGTGAGCTCAGCATCGCCGACCGGTTCGTCGGCGAGCTTGCGCAACTCGACAACTGCGGCCTCGAGCGCCGTCGCCGCCTGACGCGGCTCGCATGCAAGGCCGATCCCGAGCACACCGGTGTCCGCCATGCGGCTCATGAACGAGTGCACGTCGTAGACGAGCCCGCGGCGTTCGCGAAGCTCGAGGAAGAGACGGCTCGACATGCCCTCGCCGAGAATCACGTTGAGAATCTCGGCCACGTGGCGATCGGGGTCGTTGTATGAAGGGGCCCGCGCGCCCACGAGCAGGTTGGCCTGCTCCGCGCTCCGCCGGATGACCCGGAGCGGGGAACCCGAAGGCGGCGTTGCGCGCGCGGGCGGAGCGGGCTCACCCGTTCGAGCTGCGGCCCACGGCCCGAGGGCGTCATCGATCAGCCTCGTCGTGTCCTCGGTCTCGAAGCCACCGGCGACGCTCACCACGAGTGTCGACGGCAGCAGGTGGGCCTCGAGGTGGCGGCGGCAGTCGTCGGCGGTGAAGGAGAGCACGGTTTCCTCGCGCCCTGCGACATCCCAGCCAAGCGGGTGGTCCGGCCACATCAGCGCGTCGAACGCGATCTGCACGTAGTCCTGCGGGTTGTCCTGGTACATGCGCAGCTCTTCGATCACCACCTGACGCTCCTTGACCACCTCGTCGGGGTCCAGGGCAGGGGTGAGGAGCATGTCGCTGAGCACGGAAACAGCAAGCCCGAGCTTCGCGACCGGCACGCGGGTCCAGAACACGGTCGCCTCACGATCGGTGGCGGCATTGAGCACGCCGCCAACGCCCTCGATGGCCTCGCTGACGTCGCGGGCGGTGGGAAACTGCTTGCCACCCTTGAACACCATGTGCTCGACGAAGTGGCTGATCCCGCTCTCCGATTCCGTCTCGTAGCGCGACCCCACGCCAACCATGAACGCGATGGCCACCGAGGCCCGGCCGGGGAGCGGAACGGCTGTCAGCCTCGTCCCGCCGGACAGCGATGTGACGCCGAATTCGGTCAGTACGACCGCCCGGATGACCGGCCCTGATGGGCTCCCTCAAAGCGCTCCGGCGGTCCGCCCTGCGCGGGACCGGTCGGATTGATGACCACCTTGCGCGCCGGCTCTCTGCCTGTGCTTTCCGTGGTCACGTCGGGATCGTCGGCGAGGGTCATGTGGATGACCCGGCGCTCGTAGGCGTGCATCGGGTCGAGCGTGTATGCCTCCCCGGTCCGCTTGACGCGGAGCGCGAGGCGCAGGGCGAGCTCGCGCACCTGGTCCTCGCGGCGAGCCCGGTAACGCTCCACGTCGAGGATGACCCGGCGCGTCTCCACACCCTCCTCGCCGAGCATGAGGTTGAGCGCGGTCTGCAGTGAGCGGAGCGTCTCGCCGCGCCAGCCGATGAGCAGGCCGAGGTCGTCGCCGGCGATGTCGAGGATCACCGGTCCGCCCGATGACGAGCTGACCGTCCCGGTCCCTCGGCGAACGCTGACCCGGCAGGGGACTTCCATCCGCGTCAGCAACTCCTCGAGCAGCGCCCGCGCGTTCGCGGCGTGCTCGTCGATCCGGTAGACGCGCACGCGGCGCTCGCCTGTGGACAGGCGCTCACCCGGAAGCGATCTGCTCTCCGGCGAGAGGACCTGCACCTCCACCTGCTCGCGGTTGGCCCCGAGCTGCCCGAGCGCGACGCTGACAGCCTCCTCGATGGTCGCTCCGCGCGCCTCGACCCCATCCTCGGTCTCTGCCTCGACCGCGGTAACCCTGCTCTCGCTCACCACTTCTCCCAAGACGCCGCGCTCAGCGGCGCCGCCTCCGTCTATTCGGTCTGTTTGGTCGCGCCATCGTGCGCGCGGTGGCGCTCTGGGATCGGACCGGAGGCTCTTCCTCAGAGGTCTCGGTCTTCGTGCCGTTGGCGCTCGCCGGCTTGGTCCCGTTGCGCGTCCCGTTCTTGCCAGGTGCGACCACAATTGTCGTTTTCTTGCCGGCGCCCGCGCCCGCGCCGGTCTTGACCTGTGTGCGGGGAATCGTCAGCGCCGTGACCCGATTGGCGCCCGGGAACCAGGAGGGGACCGCCAGGCCGTTCCAGCCGAGCAGGTGATACTGCTGCGCGACCATGAACATGGTGCCGGTGGCCCAGTAGATCGCCAGTCCCTGCGGGAACAGGAAGCTGAAGATGAAGATCATCACCGGGAAGATGAACGACATCTGCTTGGTGACGCCCGCCATCGAACGTTCCTGGTCGGACATGTCCGGACGCGGCGGCGGCATCATCATCCGCGACTGCGCAAACGTAAAGGCGCCGGCGAGCAGCGGCAGGATCAACAGCTGCGGGGACGTGAGCAATCCCGCCAGCCCGTTGTGCCCGCTGCAGCACGCCTGTTGAACGGACTGGGTCACGTCATGAATCCAGAGAAATCCCTTGTCGCTGGAGGCAAGGACGCCGGGGTTGGTGAAATGTCGGATCGACTGATAGAGCCCGATGAGCACCGGCATCTGCACGAGCGCGGGGATGCATCCTGTGAGGCTCGAGAACGGGCTGATGCCGTGCTCCTTGTAGAGCGCGTTCATCTCCTGGCTCAGCCGTTGCGGCTCTTTCTTGTACTTCTTGCGCAACTCCTGGAGCTGCGGTGCGACCAGGCGCTGCTCGGCCTGAATGCGCCGTGAGGTGCGCAACTGCCACCCGAAGACGGGGAAGAGCACGGCGCGAATCGCGATGGTGAGCACCATGACGCTCAATCCGAACGCCCCAATGAACTTCAGCGGCCCGACGGCAGTGAACGCCTTGACGAGCTCCTGCAGGACCCAGATGAACGGGTACTGCAGGATCGAGAAGATCGAGAGCGGATTGAACCCGCCCGACGACGTCGTCGTGGTAGCGGCGATCACGCAGCGCTTCCATGCTGGCTCGCTTCACGGTGCACTCGCCGTGCCGCGCGCCAGCTGATGTAGGTCTCCGGCACCGGGTCGATGCCACCCTCATGGAACGGGTGACAGCGGGAGATGCGACGGACCGCAAGCCACCAGCCACGCCGCGCACCGAAACGCTGAATCGCCTCGTAGCCGTAGTGCGAGCAGGTGGGCTCGTAACGGCAGGAGCTCATCATCCCGAAGAGCGGCCCGATGGTCACCTGGTACACCCGGATGAATACCAGGCTGGCGCGTCTCACGTCCGGGTTCCCTGGAGGCCCGACCGGGCCGCGGCCGATGTGAGTGCTGCCGACAGGGCGCTCCGCAGGCTCGTGAACGGCATCTCGGTGGCACGCCCCGGAAGGCTCACGACCATGTCGAGCCCGGGGTGCTCCACGAGGATCGGGGCGATCGCCGCACGCAGCCGTCTGCGAGCGCGATTCCGGCTCACAGCGTCGCTGGCGCCGGGCACCGCGAAGGCCACGCGCGAAACGGGAGATTCACCAGGAAGAGCACGGATACGAACGGCACCCGAACGTGCCTCGCTCCCGGACTCGCGCACCGCCGCAATCCGGCGTCGCCCGGGAAGGCGATGCCGCGGGTTCATCGCGTGGGAGCCGGAGTTCAGGCGCTTGCGGCCCTTCCGACGGCGTGCCTTGAGCACCTGACGTCCGCCCGGCGTCGCCATGCGTATGCGAAAGCCGTGCGTCTTACGCCGGTACTTCTTCTTGGGCTGGTACGTCCGCTTGATGGCCGTCTCTCCGAGACACTGATCGCGTCGGGGGCGCTCTGGGCACCGCTGAGCCCGACGGGGTTGCGTCGCGAGTATACCAAGGCAGCGGTCGACCGCCCTTCATCGGCGAGACTTGCCGTCACGAGATCACCGGGCCGTGGTGCGCTCGCTCCGCTTGTGACCCGGGCTGCGCATTGTTAAACTCCGCAGGCTGCAGCGGGAGCGGGAAGCCCTTCCATACGTCTCACCAAGCCCCCCGGCCACCAGCGGCCATGCATTTATCCACTGATGTGCACAAGTTGTGGATAACTGCGCTGTGATCGGCAGGCCAAGGCGAGGAACGAGTGGATCGAACAGTCGGTGTCGGAGTCGTCGGTGATCAGGCGCCACGCGTCGAGCCTGTCCTGGAGAGTGGCAACTCGACCGCGAGCATGGACCCACAGCAGCTCTGGCAGGTCGCCCAGGAAGAGCTTCGCTTCCAGGTGGTCCGTCCCGGGTACGAGGCGTGGCTCGCCAACGCCGTGCTCGTGGACTCCGATGGACACACGTTCACCGTGGGTGTGCCCACGATGTTCGCCCGCGACTGGGTCAGCGAGCGTTACGTCCCGCTGATCCGCGAGACCCTCTCCGGCGTGCTCGGCCGCGACTGCGAGGTGATCATCACGGTTGATCCGGAGGCGTTGCCGCCACCTGAGCCCGCGCAGGTTCCGGATCCGACGTACGCGCAGGTGAGCGAACCCGAGGACGGCGCGAACGATTCGCGCCTTAACCCTGCTTTTACCTTCAGCACCTTCGTGGTCGGCAACTCGAGCCGGTTCGCGCATGCCGCGTGCCGCGCCGTCGCCGAAGCACCGGGCAAGGCGTACAACCCGCTCTTCCTCTACGGCGGAGTAGGTCTTGGCAAGACCCACCTCATGCACGCCATCGGTCACGCCGTCCGCGAGACGCACCGCAATGCGAAGGTCGCCTACGTCACCTCCGAGAAGTTCATGAACGAGATGGTGGCCTCGATTGTTGAGAACCGGCCGGCCGAGTTCCGGATGCGCTATCGCGGCGTCGACGTCCTGCTCATCGACGACATCCAGTTCCTGGCCGGCAAGGACCACACCCGTGAGGAGTTCTTCCACACGTTCAACGCGTTGCAGGAATTCCAGAAGCAGATCGTCGTGAGCAGTGACCGCCCGCCCAAGGACATTCCCACGCTCGAGGATCGGCTCCGCAGCCGGTTCGAGGGTGGGCTCATGGCGGACATCCAGCCGCCTGATTTCGAGACCAGGCTGGCAATTCTCACCACCAAGCTCGGCCCCTACAGCAAGCTCGTCCCGGACGAGGTGTGCTCGTTCATCGCGCACCGGATCCAGAAGAACATTCGCGAGCTCGAGGGCGCCCTCATTCGCGTGCTCGCGCACGCGTCGATCAACGGCCAGCAGATCACCCTGGAAACCGCGCAGCAGATCCTCAGTGACGTGATCCCCGTCCAGGAACTCGACTCCGGTGAGCATCGAGACCATCCAGCTGGCCGTTGCCGCGCATTACGCCATCTCGGTCGAGGAGATGAAGGGCAAGCGACGCGACAAGAACATCGTGTTCCCACGTCAGGTCGCGATGTACCTGATCCGTGAGGAGACCGAGTCATCCCTCCCGATTATCGGCACCGCGTTCGGCGGGCGGGATCACACCACTGCGCTGCACGCCATCGAGAAGATCACCGAGTTGATGCGCGAGGACGTCCGCCTCCAGGGTGAGGTGCGCGCGATTCGCGAGCAACTCCACAACCGTTGACAACCCTGTTGCCGGACCCGGGGACGGCATGTGGACAAAGTGCGCAACTCCTCCGACGGTGCACAACTGGTGGACAACCGGTGCCACTTGCGCACAGGCACGCAACGCCCGCGGAGCTCGGATGAGATCGCATTCCGGGTTGTCCCCCATGTCCCCACTACTACATCGTCTACTGGTATCTAGACTCTGCAGGTCATACTCATTGAGTTTGGTGATAACGCAGCCCCCAGAGAGGAACCGTCCATGAAAGCGACCGTCTCGTCCTCCACCCTCAGTGGTGCACTCGGGCTCGTCTCCCGCGCGGTATCGCCGAGATCAACACTGCCCGTGCTCAGCAACGTGCTGCTCGAGACCGGCGTTGATGGTCTGCGCGTCACTGCCACAAACCTCGACCTGACCATCACCGTCGTGGTGCCGGCCACGGTGCTCGAGGAGGGCCGGATCACCGTGCCCGCGCGTCTGCTGAGCGAGTTCGTGTCGTCGCTCGGTGATGCGCCGTGCACGATGGAACTGGAACCCACCACACAAGTGCTGAAGCTCACCGGTGGTGTGCATCGTGCAAACGTCCATGGCATCGACGCGGTGGAATTCCCGCCACTGCCGGCGCGCGACGCTGAGACGTCCATTGAGGTCGAACTCGGTAACGCTGCAGAACGCGATCACGCAGACGGTGATGGCGGCGAGCTCCGACGAAGCTTCACCGGTGCTCACCGGCGTGCTGCTCCAGATCGATGGGAACCGTCTCACGCTCGCAGCTACCGATCGGCACCGGCTTGCCGTGAAGACCATCGACGTCACCGTGAACGGAACCCCGCCGGTCACGTCGGTGATCGTCCCATCGCGACACCTTTCGGAAGTGGCGCGAGCGGTCAATCCGAACCGTCCAACGGTGGGCATCGCCTTCGCGCATGCACGCAACCAGGTGTTCTTCACCCTCAAGGACGTCGAGATCTCGTCGCGGCTCATCGAGGGCACATATCCCAACTACAACCAGGTGATTCCGGGCGAATCGACGACGACGGTGAGCCTGTCGACGGCGTCATTGCTGCGCGAGGCGAAGACCGCCGCGGTGCTCGCGCGTGACGCGGCAAATCCGGTGCGTCTGCGCATCGGCGACGGCACGCTCACGCTGCTTGCCCAGACTGCGGAGGTCGGTGACGACGAGGCGCCCTTGACGGCGACTGTGCAGGGCGACGACGTGCAGATCGCATTCAACGCGAGGTACATGCTCGACGCACTGTCGGCGCTCGACTCCGACGAGGTGCAGCTGTCGTTCAACGGCGCGCTCCAGCCGGGAGTGATTCGCCCCGTGGGAAGAGACGACTACCTCTGCATCATCATGCCGGTGCGGGTGGCCTGACCCGCCTGGTCTACATTGCCTTGAATCGGATGCGGCGCACGAGGTTCTGTCCAACGCGCTGATTCAGCGCATCGATAACTCGGGGCGCGTCCATCTGCAGTTGATGTGCGAGGGCGCTGTTGGCCGTGGCGATGACGAGGACTCCACGATCGAGTCGCTCGGCGCGGCAGAGCGCTGCGAGGCCATCACCGACGACGTCTGCGAGTGCGAGGCGCAGGCGCTCCTCACGAACCTGGACGCGGACTCCAAGGCCGCGCAGCGCAGGGTCGATGAGATCGGAGAGCCGCTGTTCGGTCACGGGCGCTCGTCCTGGGTGACGACGCCGCTGCGCACCGTGAAATGGAGCACATCGGCAAAGCCGGCCACCTCGGTGAGGGGCTCGGTGGTGGTGACCAGCACCTGGTGGCGACCCTCCGCGAGCAATGCGAGCAGACGTCCGCGTCGCTCGGGGTCGAGTTCGCTGAGCACGTCGTCGAGAAGGATGACCGGCGCAACCCCCGCCGTGTCCTGCAGGTAGCGGACCTCGGCGAGCTTGCAGGCGAGGACGATGCTGCGCTGCTGACCCTGCGAAGCCGTGCCGCGCGCGGCGCGTCCGTCGAGGTCGAACGCGACGTCGTCGCGGTGCGGGCCGGCCAGGGTCATGCCGCGGGCGATCTCCTCGCCCGCGCGGTCGCGCAGCGTGTCGAGGAGCAGCTGCTCAGCGGTCTCCACGCTGTCCGGCATCGACGCGACGTGCACGGGCGCGTACCGAAGCGAGATGCGCTCACGCTCACCGCTGAGGTCATGGAGCGACAGCGCCGCAAGCGGCGCCAGCAACTCGACGAGCCGGGACCGGGCCACACCGAGCCACGCGCCGTGGTGTGCGAGCTCACTCGTGAAGCTGTTCAGTGAGTTCGCGAGCACCGCCGCCGAGCCGGAGCTGATGCAGCAGGGCATTTCGCTGCTCGAGCACGTGGCGATATCGCGACATGTGGGCGACCGACTGCGGATCGGTCTGCGCCAGGATGACGTCGAGAAACCGCCGGCGGCCGTCGGGGCCGCCGCGCACGAGCGCGAGATCCTCGGGCCAGAAGAGCACGACCGGGCACACTCCGAGGATCGCGCGTGCGGGACGTGGCTTTCCATCGACTGCGGTCACCCGCGACACGCGGCCGGTGGAGCGATCTCGCTGAAAGCGAAGGGACAGCGTGACGTCTGCGGGAGGACGCGCGACATCCGCCTCGGCAAGCGCGGCGTCCTCGTTCCAGAGCAGGAGATCGCCGCTGCTGGTGGTCCGCGGTGAGCGGGTCAGGGCCAGCGTCGCGATTGCCTCGAGGAGATTGGTCTTGCCCTGCGCGTTTTGGCCATGAATGACATTGAGTCCCGGGCCGAGGCGCGCGGTCGCCTCCGGATAGTTGCGGAAGCAGTGCACTCGCAGCCGGACGATCGCGCAGCGCGGCGCTCCCGCACCGGCCGGCTCCGAGGCGAAGTCCACTGCCTGCGTTTCGACGCTCACGCCACTGTTCCGGCCATCGATGCGATCAACTCGGCGATACGCCGGGTGGCATCGGGCCGCGCGGCCGCCGTCACGGCGGTGCGCATGGTGGCGAGCGCCTGGGAGCCGGGCATGGAGAGCTCAGCCACAGCGTCGACCAGCTGCTCGTCCCTCGGAACGTAGCGCCCCGCTCCAATGTCCACGACCCACTCCACATTACCCCGCTCCTGGCCGGGCAGATACCACACCAGCAGCAGGGGCAGCCCGCAGCAGAGCGCTTCGGCGATGGTCCCCGGACCCGCTTTGCTCACCACGACGTCACTTGCGCGCATCCACTCGGCCATGTTTGACACGTAGCCGAGCACGCGAACCGGACGCCCTGCGTTGGTATACAGCCCGGCGAGCGCAGACCGGGCGCGCTGATTGCGCCCGCAGATCACCACCACATCGACATCAGATGGCCCTGCGGCGATCGCCCGAGCGTGCTTGACGAGTCCGCCGGATCCGTCGGCGCCCCCGCAGACGAGCACCACGAAGGCATCGGCGCGCAACCCCAGTCGCTCGCGGATCGCGGCGATCGCGCCCGGATCGCTGGGAAGGTCGGTGAACCGCCGGTCGACGGCGAGGCCGAAGTCGTAGCACCGCGACGCCGGGATGCCCGCCCGGCGGCAATGATCGAGGCCGCCTGGGGACGGGACCACCACCGCATCCACGTCCGGGCACTCCCATGCGACGTGGATGTCGACGAGATCGGTGATCACAGTGATCACGGGGATACGGCGAGCGCGGCTTTGCACCGCACGGACGCTGATGTGGTTGAGCAGCGGGTGGAAGGAGATGACACAGTCGGGATCGATGCGCTCGATCGCGCCGGCGATCGCGGTGGTCACCGAGCGAAGCACCGTCGTCTCGAGCAGCGCCACGGCGGCGCGGCTGTTGGTCCCGTGAAAGAGGCCACCCCAGAGCCAGCGAGCATGCCGCGTGATCGGCCCGTAGAGGCCGGCGGTACCCCCGATCACCTTTGGCTTGGCGCTGGTGAACGGGTCGAGAATCGTGATCTCGAACTCGCCGGGCCGCGCTGCGTCGAGCTGGCGTTCCACTGCGGTCGCCGCGGCGCGGTGGCCACCGCCGGTATCGGCGATCAGGAAGAGCAGCCTGCTCATCAGCTGACCGTCACCGCGGCGGCCACCAGGGTGCCGGGCGTGAAATCGGTGATGACCTGGACATTGGTGCCGTCGGCGTTCTCGACGTACGCCTGGACGGTGCCGGTGGCATCGGCGTTCAGATACACGAGTTGCCGGCCGGAAGTCGTGACCACGACGGTTGCGAGCGAGCCGGGCGCCGGTCCTGAGGTGATCGGTATCTGCTCATCACCGGCAACACTGACGAGCACGAGGGTCGGCGCGCCTACCACGGGCCGGCGGATCCCGAGCAGAGTCCCAGTGGCCGTGAAGCCAACCGGCTGGAGCAGGGGGTCGAGCAATCGCGGTGCGGTGGAGGACTGACCGATGCCCTCGATCCATGTTCCCTGGACGCCGGACGCGGATCGCAGGAATGCGAGCTGGGAACCGTCTGGTGATATCGCCGGGTCGCTCGACGCTCCGGTCACGCCTGGGATGGGGTACCGGGCGAGCACCACGGAGTTGGCGAGCTCGAGATGCTCGACGTCGGAGGTGCCTGCAACGTCGAGGACCAGCTGCTCACCGAGCGGGCTCCAGACGGCCGGTGTGACCAGCGGATCGCCGGCCGGCAGGTTGGTCAGCGTTCCCGTCGCCGGCTTGAAGAAGGAAATCCTGCCGGCTCGGGAGAACGCCAGCGTCGAACCGTCGGGCGACCACGACGGCAACGACGAGTTGGCGAAGCTGGCCACCACCGTTCCGGTTGCGGGAACGATCACGAGGAGCACCGGCGAGGCCGCGCTCACCGTCGTGTTGACCTCGACCACCGCCATGAAGCCTCCACTCGGCGCCAGGGTCGCTCCGGCGTATGTGTAGAGCGGCGCTTCGTAGGCGGCGGTGCCGCACCCGGCGGGATGCGGGCAGCGTGGCGCGATGAGCACTGCCTCCGTCGAGATCGGCTCGCCGGGAGCGGCGGGCGCCAGCGGCGATACGAGGACCGTCGTCGCACCCTCGCCAGGGTCCGCGGCGAGCACCACCACGTGCGGACCTGAGGACAGGCCGCCTGTGGTGAACGTCGAGGTGGCAGCGGCCACCAGCGGCTGAAAGTCGGCATCGGTGGCGCTTGTGGCAACCATCACCCGGTAGGTGACCCCTGCCTGGAGGATCGCCCCCGGCAGGAGCACAAAGCGGCTCGGATCCCGGGTGTTTCGAACCACTCGGGTGCCGGGGACGGCTGGATCGAGCGTGATCGCCGCATCGGTGGTGGAGGCGGCCATGGCGGTCGAGAAGGTCACAGCGATCGAGGTGTCGACCGGCACTCCCTTCGCTCCGTCCGGTGGCTGGATCGAGCGGATCACCGGCGCCGGGCCGGTCGTGATCGTCCAGTGGTGGTCGACCGAGTTCGCGACCCCGCTGGGGTCGGCGATCCCCGCGGCGAGGGTGAACGTATACGACGTGCTCGGCGCGAAGATTGCCTGGGGATGGACGAGGGTGAAGCCTGTGTTCCCGGACAGCCAGACGATGCGGCAGGGCGCAAGGGGTCCGGCTCCGAACGCGGCATCGAGATCGCAGGAGGGAATCTGGCGGTTCACCGAGAACCGGCCTCTGACCGACGCGGTGACCACCGGGCGATCAAATTCGACGGTGATCGGGGCGTCGGCGGGCACACCGACGGCCCCGCGGTTGGGCGTGAGCTGAATGATCTGCGGGGGGCTGCTGAAGCAACCGGAAAGCGATGCTGTGATCAGCGCCGCCAGCGCCCAGCGTGCGCCGGAGGCGAGCCGGCGGGGGCGCCCGGCCGGGCTAGTACGCGCGGTTGAGCGCGGCGTCGACGTCGATGGCTGCGATTTCGCCGTCCCCGCCCTTGACTTCGATGACCGACTGGCGGTCGGTGGCCAGGGCAGCCACCGCCGTGGTGGCCTTGTCGAGGGATCGCTGGGACTCGGTGTAGGTGCCGAGGATGTCGCCATCGCGAAGCAGGATGATCCCCGCCTCGTTCGGCGTTTGCACCACCACCGACCCGCTCACCTTCTCCTCGGCGAGATATTCGAGCAGCGCCTCCAGGTTGACGAAGCGCCCAAGCAAGCCGCTGTACAGGTACGGCGACGTGAACAGCTGCGCGAGCGCGGTCACCGTCTCGCCCTCGAGCTCGATGACATCGATGACGCCGTCGCCGGCATCCATGTGGCGGCGGATCTGCAGGAAGGCGGCCTCGCCCTGAACGGCCGTGCCATTGCTGCACAGCGCCTGGAGTGCCTGCCCGTCGTTGAGGAGGATCACGCCGCTGTATCCGTTGCCGCTCAGGTTCACGTACCCGGTGTGGCGATCGGACCGCAGCGTGCGCAGCAGCCGCGGGAAGTCGACGAAGGCACTCTTCAAGCCTTCGTAATGAGCGCGTCCCGAGGGAAGCGGGTAAACGCGAACCTGAGGCGCGCTCGCTGCCGCTCCGCCCGGCGCAGGCCCGACAGGACGGTCCGGTGATGCCGCGGGCGCGCTTGTGGCCGGCGCGGGCGACGTGTAGGACACCGGTTCTGGTGCCGGCGCGTACGAGACAGGCTCGGGTGCCGGGGTCGCCGGAACCGGTGTGAACTCCGCCGCCGGGGCGGGCTCAGGTTCGGCGGGGGCCGGCGTATACGTCTCGGCGGCAGGCTCCGCTGTCGGGGTCGCCGCGACCGCGTACGCGGGCTCCTCGATCGGCTCGGGGAGGCTTGGCGCCGGCGCCGGCGAATACGTGTCGGGTGCCGAGTAGGCCGGTGTGGCATCAGGCCACGTGGAGGCTCCGGTCGATGTGGTGGCGGCCGGCGTGCGGCTCTCGGCCGCCGCGATCAACTCGGCCGGGGAAGCTTTGATGGTCTCCTCGGCGGGGAGCTTTGCGCGCGGATCGAACTGGTAGGAACCTTCCTCCCAGCCAAGCGCGTCGATCACGACCTCCTCGCCCTGCCCACCGGGACCACTGGCGTGGAACAGGTGGCCGAAGAGGAAGTACAGCGACGCGCTGTCGCCCCCGTTGTCGATGGTCAGGGTGCCGGTGGCTCGCTCTGCTTGCATCGACTGCAGCAGCGTCGCGAGCCCGCCGTCACGAAGGGAACCCTGGGTCTGCACGAGTGCGGGTCTCCAGTTTTGTGAAGGAAGACCGTCCCGGAGGAGGCGGCCCGAATTGGAGTCGGCCCGTATAGTAGCAACCCTTCACCGTTCCGAACGAGGTTCGATACTCCAGAATGACGCGAGCTCACTTCGAGGAATTGGCGTGGATGGACAGCAAGTGCGGGTGCTCGTGGTCGATGACGACGCGCTCGTACGCAGAGCCGTGCGCCTCACCTGCGAGACCGAGGGCTACACCGTCCAGGAGGCTGAGCGCGCGAGCGAGGCGTTAGCCCGGCTCGAAGTCTTCCACCCGGACATCGTCGTTCTTGATGTTGTGCTGCCCGATCTGTCGGGCTTCGACGTC
Source organism: Candidatus Dormiibacterota bacterium (assembly GCA_963830305.1). Taxonomy (GTDB): domain Bacteria; phylum Chloroflexota; class Dormibacteria; order Aeolococcales; family Aeolococcaceae; genus Palsa-851. Next base: position 151,466 of record CAWHLW010000001.1, read on the forward strand.
TGCCGCGAGATCCGTCGCGCGGGCTACCGCATGCCCGTGATCATCCTCAGCGCCAAGCACGATGAGATCGACGTCGTCCTCGGGCTCGAGATCGGCGCCGACGACTACGTCGCCAAGCCGTTCCGGGCCCGGGAGTTGCTGGCGCGGATCGGCGCGCAGCTGCGCCGGGCCAAGGAGCTGCGTGGCGACGACAAACCGGCCGACGGTCGGCTCGTCTTCCGCGACCTCGTCATCGACACCGCGGAGCGCCGCGTAACCCGTTCGGACCAGGACATCGTGCTCACCCATACCGAGTTCGATCTCCTCTCGTACCTCGCGTCGAACGCCGGCAAGGTGCTCTCCCGCGAAAGGATCCTGAGCGCGGTCTGGGGCTACGAGCACCCCATCGAGACGAGGGTCATCGATGTCCACGTGCGCAATCTCCGGCGCAAGATCGAGCCCGACCCGGCGCAACCACGCCACATCCTGGCCGTCCCGGGCATCGGGTACCGCTTCGCAGGGCTCAGACGCTGACGATCCTCGCGGATGTGAGGTGGCCGCAAAGTACACTCGGCATGGTGCGAACGCCTCCCATGCTCGATCCTCGCGAGCCCGCCGTCCAGAACCGCCACACCGACCCGGTGTCGGCGATGACGGTCGGCGCCCTCTCGATCATCGCGGTGGCCCTTTTCGTGGCGGCGTTCCTGGCCACGTACACGTACTCCACACCAAACGTCGAGCTGCCCCTGGTCATAGCCATCGCACTGCTCTTCGTGGTCGTGCTTGGCGCCAACCTTCTTCGGTGGACGGTTCGCCACCTCCGCCCGGGGCGCTGACCGATGTCGGAGCATCCCGGCGCCGGCCAGGCGGGTTCTGAGCCGGCAGGAGCAGACCGTCCGACGTTCCCGTCCTATGAGGAGTTCGCCTCCGACTTGCTCGAGTCCATCGACGCTGTCGGCCTCAGCATCGAGGACGTTCGCCACCACCTCGAGCCCGGCCTCGGAGAGCGCCGCTTCGAGTGCACCGTCCGCCTCACAGGGGATCCCCCGCCGCGTTACCACGTACACGTGAGCTACACGTGGGACGCGCTGCTCACGTTCATCTCTGCATATGGTCCCGGGGCCGATTGCGAGCTCTACCACGATGACGACGAGGCGCAGGACTGCCCGCACCAGCAGATCACGCCGCAGGCATTTGTCGACGTCGAAGCGGAGTTCGTCCTCGGTGATGGGGGATACGAGCTCCACGATCTCGACGAGGTCGGAGGCTGGGTGGAAACCGTGCAGAACCTGCTGGGGAAGGCCTTCTCGGAGGACGACAAGCCGAGCGTGCACGTCGGCATCGCGGTGCTCGGGACGACGACGCTGGTGGAGAAGTTCACCGCCGAGCACTCGTGGTTCCTCGACTTCGAGAAGCAGCCCGATCTCGCGACACTCGCCAAGCAGATCGACGCGGCGCTGAAACTCGTCCCGCAGCTTGCTGACCGCCTGCCCATCTGAGCGCGCTCGGGGGGAGGGCATGAACTGCGGGGGGCACGGGGTCGGAACGCCTTCGCCGTTCCGCCCCTCGCTCTCGCCGGGGTGTTAACCCCGGCTCCGAGACGGCCCTCCTCCGTTCATGCCCTCCCGCCGAGTGCCGGAGTGAAGCCGGCTTCCGCTAGCAGCGCGATCTCGAATGGACGGGCCTCAATTTCGGGATGCGGGACGGTCAGCCCCGGGTCTTCAACGTGAATCTCCCCGTGTTCGCCAAGCAACAGGATGTCGGCGTCGGCGATCCGAGGGCCCCAGCGATATGTTGTCCGACGTCCGGCAGCGACTTCTGCGGCTTGAACATGCTGGAGCCAACGCTCGGGTGACCATGGGACTGGGCTCAGAAGACGGACGACCTGATTGTGAAAGTCGCCTTGCGCGGTCACGCCCACTGGGCGCGTGAGGATCTCCGGGGACGTCGCGGCGATCGAGATGCCGTCGCTGGTGAGCGCTTCGCGGAGCCGTTCGAGATTCCTGCCGCGGTGCCCGATGTTGCTGCCCAGGGACACCCACGCGGTGTCGGTCGAGTCAGTGCCGTCGCTCATCCGGTCGGGCCGGGAATCGGCAGGTCGCGCAACGCCTCAGGAGTGCCACGAACCACCGCATCCGCGGCGCGCAGCGCGCGGACCGTTTCGGCGACATCGTGGACCCGAATCATGTGAGCGCCCGCTTGTACCGACAGCACCGCGAGCGCCAGGCTCGGTTCGAGGCGGTGCGTCTGCTCCTTCTCGCCGATGAGCAAACCGGTCGTCGACTTTCGCGACGGACCGATCAGCACGGCATGACCCATGCCCAGCAACTCCCCGAGCCGCCGGACCAGCTCGAGGTTGTGCGCCGGGGTCTTGGCGAACCCGAAGCCGGGGTCGATGATGAGCTGCGACGACGGGATACCGGCACGCTCGGCGATGGCCAGGCTCTCGCGCAGGCCGAGGCAGACGTCCTCCATCAGGTCGCCGTATTCGGTCCCGTGCTGGTTGTGCATGGCGACCACCCCACTGTTGGGATGTGCGGCGATGACTGCAGCCATCCCCGGATCGCCGCGCAATCCCCAGACGTCATTGACGATGACCGCCCCGGCATCGAGTGCCGCGGCGGCAACCTTCGCCTTGCGCGTGTCGATGCTGATCGGGACGGGGAGCCGTCCCGCCAGTGCACTGATGACCGGCAGCACACGCGCCATCTCGACATCCGCCGAGACCTCCTCGCGCGTCTTCGACGGTCTGGTGCTCTCACCGCCGACGTCGACGATGTCCGCGCCCTCGGCGGCGAGCGCCTCAGCCAGGTCCACCGCCTTGGCGACGTCGTCTCCAACTCCGTCTCCGGAGAAGGAATCGGGCGTGACGTTGACGATTCCCATCACCAGGGTTCGCTTGCCAAACTCGAGGCGACGTCCGGGGAGCTCGAGCGGTGGCGGCGGAGCCCCGCGCGCCATCATCACCTCGGCGATGGCCGCCCCGACCTCGCCGGCGTTGTCGCTCCAGGCCGCGAGCTCCATCGGCAGCATTCCCGCCGTCATCAGCGGCATGAGCAGCACGGCGCGGTCGCCATTCGCGTTGCTGAGCACCTCGCCGCCGCCTTCGGCCACGAGCCGTTCGAGGACCCGGATCTGGTCTGAGCTCAGGCCGCGAATCGCGAGCGCCTCCACAGCACCGCGCTGCGCAAGGACGGTGAGCCGCTCAGGCGGCAGACCGAGCCGCAGCACCGCATCGCGCAGCGCATCGGCGGGCCCGGGCAAAAGCGGCCGAACGCTGTAACGAGCGGCGGCCTCGGCGCTCCCCGCGCCCACGTCAACTCCCGCCGGCCGGGATGTCCGCCGGCTGCAGCTCGCCAGCCTCGCGCTTGGGCACCATCACGCGGCGCTTGAAGATGCAAACGCGCTGGCCTCGTTGATTGAAGGCTCGCGTCTCGACGGTGACGATGCCGCGGTCAGGCTTGCTCGCCGACTCACGTTTCTCGAGCACGGTGGTCTCGGCGTAGATCGTGTCGCCATGGAAGGTTGGGTTCTCGTGCTTGAGCAACTCGACCTCGAGATTGGCAATCGCCTTGCCGCTGATGTCGGCGACGCTCATACCGAGCGCGAGGCTGTACACGAGATTCCCCACGACGACGTTGCGCCCGAACTCTGTCTTGGTCTCCGCGTAGTGAGCGTCGGTATGGAGCGGATGGTGGTTCATGGTGAGCAGGCAGAAGAGATGGTCGTCGGCTTCGGTGATCGTCTTGCCGGGCCAGTGTTTGTACGTCGCTCCGACGTCGAATTCCTCGTAGTAACGGCCGAACTGCATGCTGGTCAGGCCCCGACGACGGGCGCCATGGTGGCGTCGAGCGCGGCGAGCACATCAGCAACCGGCGCATGGTCCCCGGCGGCGCGGCTGATGTGCTGATACAGGACCTGGTTTCCCGGCGCGATCACCACGAGGCCACCCTGCTGGTACGGATGACCTTTGGTCGTGGACTGCCGGGCTCCCGAACGGAATGCGCGGATGCCCGCCGTCCAAGCGGCCGGACCGAGGGTGGACGCAAGACCTGAGTGCGCGCCGATCGCCTTGTAGGAGACGAGATCGGGGTCGGTGAGCACCCTTGAGTCAGGCGCGTACCGCTGCTGGAACCATGCCGCGGCGCGGGGAGTGCCGTTGCCGATGAACACGATTCCGGCGCCGCGTGACTCGATATCGCCGCGTGCCCTGCGGATCTGGCCAACCTGCTCGCGGCAGAAGACGCAGCCGAAATGTCTCAGCCACACGATCACGGCGGGGCGATCGGCCCATTGGTCAGCGAGGTGAACAGGCTTACCCGCAGCGTCGAGCACGGTGGCTGCGCCGAGTGCCCGTGTGTCCATGGTGCAACCTACTCTACGTGGCTGCGAAGCAACTCCGTCCCGATGTGTCAGATGCGACCGCCACGATCGTCCAGGGCGAAGCGCTCGAGGTGCTCCAGTCCCTGCCCGATGGCTGTGCGGGACTCGTGTACGTCGATCCGCCCTTCAACACCGGCGGAGCACGCAAGGCGGTCAAGACGAGCGCCACTGCCGACCCGACGGCGTCGCGGCTTGGATTTGCCGGTCGGCACTATCGTGTGGAGCGGCAGGATGGCGCCCGCTACGGCGACCGCTTTGATGATTACATCGGGTGGCTTCGCCCGAGGCTCGAGGAGACGCGGCGGATCCTCGCGCCGCAGGGGAGTCTGTATTTCCACATCGACCCGCGCGAGTCGCACTACTGCAAGGTGCTGCTCGACGACATCTTTGGGCGCGAGTGCTTTCTCAACGAGATCGTGTGGGCGTATGACTACGGCGCGCGAACGACGCGGCGATGGCCGGCAAAGCACGACGTGATCCTCGTGTACGTGAAGGAACCGCGCACATATCACTTCGACGCATCGGAGGTCGCGCGCGAGCCGTACATGGCGCCGCAACTCCAGACACCGGAGCGCGCCGCGCGCGGGAAGCTGCCCACCGATGTGTGGTGGCACACCATCGTGCCGACATCGTCTCGGGAGCGCACCGGGTATCCAACCCAGAAACCGCTGGGCATCGTGCGCCGCATCGTGGCCGCGTCCTCGCGTCCGGGTGATCTCGTCGTGGACTGGTGCGCGGGCAGCGGCACGACCGGCGCCGCTGCTGCTGAATCGGGGCGGCGGTTCCTGCTCGTCGACGATCAGCCCGCAGCCGTCGAGGTGATGCGGCAGCGCCTTGCGGACGTCCCCGGGCTGCGCGTGATCACCCGCTGATGCGGTAGCGCTCGAGCAATCCCTTGGCAATGATCAGTCGCTGAATCTCGTTGGTGCCCTCACCGATGATGAGCAGCGGCGCGTCGCGGTAGAGACGTTCGACGTCGTATTCCTTCGAGAACCCATAACCGCCATGCACGCGCATCGCTTCGCTGACCACTTCGAAGCACGTCTCGCTGGCGAAGAGCTTTGCCATCCCGCATTCGACGTCGGCGCGCTCACCCGCGTCCTTCTTGCGCGCGGCGTAGTTGGTGAGCAGCCGCGCGGCCTGGATCTTGGTGGCCATGTCGGCGAGCTTGAACTGAATGGCCTCGTGCTGTGCGATCGGCACGCCGAAGGCCTGTCGCTGCTGCGCGTAGGCGATCGACAGCTCGAACGCTCGCTGCGCAACGCCAACGCCGCGCGCCGCGACGTTGACACGGCCAACCTCGATCGCCGCCATCATCTGCTTGAACCCCTGTCCCTCGACGTCGCCGAGCAGGTTGGCGGCGGGTTGCCGGTTGTTCTCGAAAACCAGTTCCGTGGTCTCGACGCCTTTGTACCCGAGCTTCTCGATGCGTCGTGACGACGTGAACCCGGGGTATTGCTTCTCGGCGAGGATGCAGGACATCCCTCGGTGCGGCGGTGAGGCATCGGGATCTGTCTTCACGAGGGTCGCGACGACTGTGGAGTGCTCGCCGTTGGTGGCCCACATCTTGGTGCCGTTGATGACGTACTCGCCGTTGTCGCGGATTGCGCGAGTCTGAATCGCCTGCACGTCGGAGCCGCAGTTGGGCTCACTCATCGAGAAGCCGCCATGAAATTCGCCCGTGGCCATCCGCGGCAGAAATCGCTGCTTCTGTTCGTCGGTCCCGAAATTGTCGATGAGGAAGCTGACGATGAAGTGCGTGTTGATGATGCCGGTGATCGACATCCACCCCCGGGCGATCTCCTCGCACACCATGGCGTACGTCGCATAGTCGAGGCCGGTTCCTCCGTAGGCCTCGGGGATCGCAAAGCCGAAGAAGCCGAGCTGCTTCATCTGCGCGACGATCTTTTCCGGATAGGTATCGTCGTGGTCCAGGTCGTGCGCGACCGGGAGAACCTCGCGCTCCACGAAGTCGCGGACCATGCCGACGATCTCGCGCTGTTCGGTGGTCATGTCGATGGACACGATCTGAGTCTAGTCGCCCGGATCGGCTCTCATGCGCGGGCGACGCCGAGGATATGCACCTGCGCGCCGCGCAGTCGTGGTGCGGCGAGGACCCGTTCGATGCCGAACGACGCCTCGAGCAGCGGCCGGTTGAACGCGATATACGAGGGGTCGCCGTTGTAGGCCAGATCTGTTTGTGCGAATCCGGCTGCATTGAGCAGGCGATGCAGGCGGGCGCTGCTGTTGGCCCGGTAGCGCACCGGGTAGGCGTCCCCTTCGCCGCGTCCGTAGAGACGCCGGGTGATGCCGGCGTGCCAGCGGTGGGGGATCGCCCTGATCATCCAGGCGTTGTAGTTCCAGGCGTTCGGGGTGAGAAAGATGAAGCTGCCGCCGGGCGCGAGCACACGGTGCACCTCTGAGAAAACGAGACCTGGAAGATCGAGGTGCTCGAGCACCCACGCGGAGGCGACGATGTCGAAGGCCCCGGCGGCAAAGGGCAGATCCTCACCTGAGCCGACGACACGGTGCTCGATCACCCGGTTCGCTTCGAGCGCCGATGGGTCCGGATCCACGCCGAACACGCTCGCACCGGGTGCGCAGGAGAGATCGTCGCCGTGCAGGCCGTTGCGCCCGCACCCGAGGTCGAGGATGCGGCCCCCCGGAGTCGACACGTTTCCGATCAGCGCTCGATACCGACTGACGCTGTCCATCCAGGACGGATTGCGGCGCTGATACTCGTCGCGCGCGCGCACCTGCCGCTCGAAGCCATCTGCCATGCCCGGCGGCAGTGTAGTCGGCGGTCGATACGACCGTCCCACTGTTACAGTTGCCGCGATGAGCGAACGGCCGTTCGCGCGATGATCGCCCGCATCGCCGGCACCGAGTCCGCCGCAGCGAGCGCGGTGCCGTCCATTCCCGCGCCCGGACGATTCGACATTCGAAGGCAGGATTGCATCGACTTTCTGCGCGGGCTCCCTGCCGAATCAGTCGATTTGATCGTTACCGATCCCGCATACTCGGGGATGAATCGTCATCTCCGCCTCGGGCACGGACGTATCGTCGGCCATTACGGGAAGCCGGACAACGAACGCTGGTTTCACGAGTTCTCGGATGATCCCGAGTCGTACGCGGTCTTTCTTCGCGAATGTCATCGGGTGCTGCGGCAGGACCGCCATGTCTACATCATGTTCGACAGCTTTTCCATGCTTTCCCTCGGTGCGCTTGTTCGCGAGTTCTTCGACGTCAAGGGCGTGGTGGTCTGGGACAAGGTGCACCTCGGCATGGGCCATTACTTCCGTCGCCGCCACGAACAGATCGTCTTTGCCAGCAAGGGCCGCCGGAAACTCTCCCGGCGAGACCTGCCGGATGTGTGGGCCGTCCCTCGACTCCACCGCGCGACGTATCCAACCCAGAAGCCGGTCAAGCTCTTCGAGTACATGGTGCAGGCGAGCGCCGAGCCGGGCTTTGTCGTGTGCGATCCGTTCTGCGGAAGCGGGTCATCCGGTATAGCGGCGTTGCTCGGCGGCTGTGCCTTCGTCGGCGCGGATATCGACGCGCGCGCGGTCGATATCGCCGAGGACCGCCTCGGCAGGTTCACGACTACCGGGAAGGATCCACTCGAGCCAATGCACTGATCGGTCGCCACCGGCGTGCAGAAGATCCTCGAAAGAATCCGGGACGCGGTGTCGGATCGGGGCAGCGCTGTTCGTAGAAGGGGTGAACGGCCGCCCAGGAGCGGCACCCGAAATGATTGGCGAACCACAGGAGATGAACCGAGATGGAATACCTGGTTTCCGTGATCGACGACACACCCAACTCCGAGATCGATCCCAACAACGGCACCGCAACCCCGGCTGAGGATGCTGCCATCGACGCATACAACGACCGCCTTAAAGCCGCTGGCAACTGGGTCTTCGCCGCCGGCCTCGCGTCGCCCAGCGCCGCCACCGTCATCGACAACCGGGGTGGGGAGGCAGTGTTCACCGACGGGCCGTTCATCGAGTCGAAGGAATACCTCGCCGGCTTCTGGATCATCGAGGCCCCCGACCTCGACGTGGCGCTCAAGCTCGCCGCCGAGGGGTCGAAGAGCTGCAACAGGAAGGTCGAGCTACGGCCGTGCTTCGCCGCACCGTGATCGACGTCCAGGAGGCGATCACCCACGCCCACCACGAGGAGTGGGCTCGGGTGGTCGCCGCCCTGACCGGGCGTTTCGGTGACCTCGACATCGCTGAAGAGGCGGCGGCCGAAGCGTTCGCGACCGCCGTCGAGCGGTGGCCGGCCGACGGTGTACCCCCCAACCCCGGCGCCTGGCTGACCACTACCGCCAAGCGCAAGGCCATCGACCGGATCCGGCGCGAGAACAAGCGCCAGGACAAGCAGAAGGACGCTCAGATGCTGATCGACGACGACGCGCTTGGGCCTCTCGGGATCATCGAGGACGAGCGGCTCCGGCTGATCTTCACCTGCTGTCATCCGGCGCTCGCGATGGAGAGCCGAATGGCGCTGACGCTGCGCATGGTCGGCGGTCTGACGGTGCCCGAGATCGCCCGTGCCTTCCTGGTGCAGGAGACCACCATCGAGCGGCGGATCACCCGGGCGAAGGTCAAGATCAAAGCGGCAGGCATCCCGTAACGGGTGCCGTCTGCGGAGGATCTCCCGGCACGCGTCTCCGGCGTGCTCGCCGTCCTCTACCTCGTCTTCAACGAGGGCTACCTGGCGACCGGCCCGGAAACCGATCCCGTCCGTCACGATCTGACCGCCGAGGCGATCCGGCTCACTCGCCTGATCCGAGCCCTCATGCCGGACGACGGCGAGGTGGCCGGGCTGCTGGCGACGATGCTCCTCATCGAGGCGCCGCGCCGCCCGGGTTTCGACGAGCGGCGAACTGGTCGACCTCGGCGAGCAGGATCGTGGGGCGTGGGATGCGGCGATGATTGCCGAGGGACATCGGCTGGTGCGCGAGCGCCTGGGCGCCGGGGTGGCTCCGGGTCGCTACCAGATCCTCGCAGCGATCAATGCCGTGCACACCTCCGCTCGCCGCGTACGCGACACCGACTGGTACCAGGTCGTCGCACTCTACGACCAGCTCGTCCGCCTCGACCCCTCGCCGATCGTCGCCCTCAACCGGGCCATCGCCGTCGCCGAGCTTGACGGCCCGGAGGTTGCGCTGGCAACCGTCGACCGTCTCGAGGACAAGCTGGCCGGCTACCACTCCTACCATGCGACCCGCGCCGACCTGCTGCGCCGGCTGGGCCGCAGTCAGGAGGCGCGCGCGGCGTACGACAAAGCCATCGAGCTGGCGGGCAACGCCGCCGAGACCGCATCCCTGACACGTCGCCGCGACCAGCTGGGGTAGTTGGGTCGCCGCCTCACCCTCCAGCCGTCCGAGACGGACGCTGTTCCGCAATCCGGTGGGGCCAGAAAGCGCGCGGTCCCACCAGGACGAGCAGCGCAGGGAGCAGTAACGAGCGCACCAGGAAAGCGTCGATGAGCACCCCAACAGCCATGATGAACGCGAACTCACGGAAGGGCTGAACGGGCACGAGCGCCAGGACGGCGAAGCTCGCCGCAAGAGTCACCGCCGCCATCGACACGGCGCGGGACGCGCGCGGCAGCGCCGCCTCAACCGCTGCCGCCATGTCGCGACCGCGCGCCTCCTCCCAGATCCGCCCCATGACGAACACGCTGTAGTCGGCCCCGAGTGAAACCAGCAGGACTCCGGCCGTCACAGGGACGTAGGAGGTGATATCCGGGTACCCGGCCGGGCCCTGGAACACATCGACGAAGACGCCGAGGGACGCCGCGAGTCCGAGCGCACTCGACGCGATGAGCAGCAGCGGTGCCGCCACCGCCCGGAAATAGAGCATGAGGACGACGCTCATGAGCAGCGCCGCGAGCAGTGCCACACGCCAGATATCAGTGTCGGTGGCGGCCACGCCATCCGCGGCGGCGGGGGTCGCACCCGACCAGAGCGCTGTCGTTCCGTGCAGCCCCGCCGCGGAAAGGAGCGCGGGCATTCGCCGCTGCAGCGCGGTGAATGTCGCGATCGCCGCCGCGTCGTACGGGTCGTCGCGAAGCACCATCACGATTCGGACGGCGGCCCGGTTCGACGTGGCGAACAGCGATGCCCCGACGTTCAGGGGGAGCTCGCCAGGGCCGACGACCGCGCTCACGCCGGGGCTGCGCTTCACTGACTGCTCGAGGCGCGTCAACGACGCCTGCTGCGCAGCAATCCCTGAACCCTCGAGAACCAGCGTCGTCGGACCGACGATGCCAGGGCCGAATCCGGCAGCGGCGGCATCAGCCGCCTGACGCGGCTCGCTGCTGGCCGGAAGGCCGCTGATCACGTTCGTGCCGAGGCGGGCGTGAATGAGCCCGGAGGCCGCGACCACCAGCACCGCCGCAGACACCACTGCGGTGATGGCGGCAGCCCAGCGCTTGCTGATGAGGCTCGCGAGGATCCGTCTCGCGCCGCCCTTTTCGATTTCACGCTTGGGCGGATCCTCGGTGCGCCGCGGAAGAGACGGCCAGAACGCGACTCTGCCGAGGACGCCGGTCAGCGCCGGGACGAACGAGATCGACACGAGCCCGGAGATGATCACCGCCACTGCCATCCCAGGACCGACCGCATGGAAGAAGTCGAGGTCCGCTCCGACCAGCGCGATCGTGCCCGCCGCCACCGTGAGCGCGGCTGCGATCACGAGTGGCACCACCCGCGACGATGCGTGGCGCAGCGCGGTGGTACGGCGTTCTCCGGCGGCCAAGCGGCCACGCATCCCCGTCAGAGTGAACACGGAGTAGTCGGTGACCACACCCAGGATCAGCACGATCATGATCGGGGACAGCTGCGAGGGAATTTGGATATTCAGCAGGTGCGCTCCCCAGCCGAGGATGTGGCGCGTTATCAGATAGGCGATGCCCGCACCGGCGAGCGGCACCAGTGGAGCGACCGGCGAACGAAAGAGCACGCCGACGAGCACGGCGATCACCGCGACCGTCACGACCTCGAGCAGCACCAGCGCGTTCTCGATCAAGTTCCCCTCGCTGATCTGGGCCGGCACCGGTCCCGTGACCCCAACCGACGCCCCCGGCGACCGCGGAGCCGCCGTCGCGTAGCGCGCCGCCCCGGCACTGATGTCGCCGGATTGCGCAGTCGACGGGAAGAAGAGAAACGTGACAGTCGTCGTGCCTGGCGTCCGCGAAGCGGAGACCAGCCCGGGGACATTGACCAGCGGCAGCGCGAAGCTGGGTTGGTTCGCCGGCGCCGATGCCGGGTGCGAGCCGTCCACGGACTGGGCCTGGCGGGCGATGTTGACCAGTGTTGCCGGCGGAAGGCCGCGCGCAGCATGCTCGACCACCAGTGCCGGGCTGTCCGCCAGCGACGACCCGAAGAGTTGCTGTTCGGTCTCCTGGGCGCGCAATGCCGGAGTGTTGGTCGGGACGAGCTGGATCAGGCCAAAACCGGAAGCGGCGCCGAAGTCCGGCAGGAACATCACCGCCAGCACCGCCGCGACGATCCACCCGGCGATCACCGGCAGGCCGAGATAGGCCGTCAGCGCGGCATACAACCGCCACGGCCAGGGGACGCTCGAGGCGTCGTCAGGGCCCGACGCGGGATCGGGCGGGGGATGTGGATCACCGGTCTCGAGCCACGCCGGAGGCGGTGGAGGCGAGGACAGACGGCTGGACATGCGGACACCCCTACAGGCCTAAATGTGATAGTCAGCCTATCACTGCGGACCGCGGCGTCACGCCACGAACTGGGTCACCGAGAGGAGGTTGCCGTCGGGATCCTCGAACCACGCGACGCGGTCGCCACTCGGCGAAGTCCAGATGCCCGCGTCGTCGAGATCCATACCTCGGTAGCGAACGAAACCGACACCGGCTGCCGCAAGTTCTCCGACAGTCGCATCGATGTCAGCGACGCCCCACCCCAGGACCGTGTAGCGAACCTTCGAGAGCTTACGCACCGGTGTCAGCCGGAGCATGGTCCCGTTGGCGTCGAACACGCACGCAAACGGGCTCTCCTCAGACATGGGTAGACCGAGTATCTCGGTATAGAACGCACGAGCGCGCGGGAGGTCGGTCGTCGGAACGAACGCGATGAGCCGTCCGGTGCCGATGGCTCCCATGTCAGCCCGCCGCGGACTCCTCGCCGTGCGCAGGCGACGGCGTCAAGCCCGCTGCGACACCCCGTGCATAGAACTGCACTGCAATCTTCCGCGATGCTTCGTCGATCATCTCGTCGCCGAGCATGACCGCGCCCTTGCGTTCGACCTCGGTCGCCTGCCGGTATGCCTCGAGGATGCGTGCGGCTTTGTCGAAGTCGGCCTGCGCGGGCGTGAACGTCTCGTTGGCAGGCTCGATCTGCACCGGATGCAGCACCCATTTCCCGTCGTAGCCCAGTGCAGCGGCGCGCGACGCGGCAGCCCTGTATCCGTCCACGTCGTGGATCGCGAGATACGGCCCGTCGATGACCTGGATACCGGCGGCTCGCGCAGCAACGGCGAGCTTGAACAACACGTAGTGAAAGACGTCGCCCGGGTAGCTCGAGTCGTTGCGCACCGACAGCGATGGCAATTGCATCGACGCGGAGAAGTCAGCCGGCCCGAATGTCAGCGTTTCCAGACGACTGCTGGAGAAGGCAATCTCGTCGGCGCGCATCAAGCCTTCCGCATCCTCGATCTGCGCCTCGATGCCGATGCGACCGACTGCGTATCCCAGTGCCTGCTCGAGCTGCAACAGCGCCCGGTCGACAAAGGCAATATCCCCGGCATTGCGCACCTTCGGCACCATGATGCAATCGAGGGCATCGCCGGCACCGCTGATCACCTCGCGCAGGTCTTCGAACGCAAACTGGCTCGTCACCTGGTTGATGCGCACCACGCGCGTCTTGCCGTGCCAGTCGTGCGTGCGCAAGGCCTCGACCACCTTGGCGCGCGCCGCCGGTTTCTCGAGCGGGGCGCACGCGTCCTCGAGGTCGAGGAACACCTCATCGGCAGCGCTCGCCGCGGCCTTCTCCATCATCCGCGGGTTACTGCCGGGAACGGCAAGAACTGAACGGCGAAGCCGGGCCGTGGACACCGCTCGGCTACTCCTTCGGAGGGGTGGGCCGGTCGTCGGGCGGAGTTGGTTTGTCTTTCGGCGGGCTGGGGCGATCGTCGAGAGGGATTTGACGATCGTCCGGAGGAGCGTCGGTGGCGTCAGGGTTCATGCCGCCGAGACCGCCCATCCCGCCGAACAAGCTCCCGAACATCTGCTGGAACTGCTCGGGTCCGCCGAGGTCGTCCTGGACGCGCTCGAACATGCGCGCCATCAACTCCTGGAGCTGAGGGTCCTCGGAAAGCTTTTCCTGGAGGCCGCCCAACTGGCCCATGAGCTGTTCCATCTGCACTTCCTGCGCCACCTGCATGAGCACCGGCTGTGACGCCGCCGCGGCCACCACCTGAACCTGCTGGCGGATCACCTCGAACCCCTTGCAGGCCATGCAGGTGCCCTGGTGCTGGCACCGGCACAGCTGGGATTTGAGCTTGTCGAGCTCGTGATGGATGCCGCTCAGGTCAACCCCTGGCTGAGATGTATCGCCCATACAGTGATCGTAGTGGACATGCGGTTGGGAACCGCGAAGGTTGCATCCGCGCTGGGATCGGGTATAGTCATTCGCAGACGGGAGGCCTCGCGCATCCCCGCGGTTGACGTCGATCGGATCGTCGCCCCGCGTCAAAGAGCTCCGCCCGAGGCCGTCCCGAAGTCCAGTAATTGCGCCGGTGGACAGGGCCACCGCGCATCCGAGGTTGACAGTCCGCTGATAGCCCCAGACCTCGCGCTCGATCGTCTGCACCTCATCGTGCCCGACGGCAGCGATGCCATGGTCGTCCTGGAAGCATGGGCGAACGGCTCGCAGCCCGGCGCCGATCCGCGCACTGTTTTTGCCGAGCGCATCGGTGAGGTCGGTCACGTCTCCGTGTCGTTCGGCGACGAGGACCCGATCCAGTTGCGCCTCGACCTTCCCGACCTTGTGCTGCAATGCGTGGCTCAGGCCGGCGATGACGGCACTCGCGACCACCTCGGGCTGCGCGTCCTGTCCATCCGGCCCACCGGCGGCCAGCCCGAGGGCGCCAAGCTCCTCACCATCACCACCCGCGAGCCGATCGTGACCGCCGCCAACGGCGTGGTCAGCGACACGTTCCGCCTGCTCGACTGGCGGATCTCGACACAGCATGCGGCGCGGTCGGAGCAGCTTTACGCAACGCTCAAGCTCGTCGACAGTCTCGAGCGAGCCGAAAAGCAGCGCGCGCAGTCGCAGCGCACGCGATTCAACGGCGCGCGTGAGTTCTGGCGTTGCAAGGCATGCCGGGCGCTGTGGCGGCCCGAAAGCCATGAGCGCTGCCCGTCGTGCGGCCGGGAGTTCACCGACGCCGACCGCAAGTCCCCCGAGGTGGGCAAGGTCGAGTTCCAGATCCCCGCCGGTGAGCCGATCAACCTGACGCCGGACGCCGCGGTGCTCATCGAACCCGACGACGAGACCAATTTCGTCGGCCGGGTCGCCCGTATCGACCACCAGCGTCACGTTGTGGAGATCGTCACCCGCACCTTCGAGCACTCCGGCAGCGAGGGATACATCGCGCCGTCATTCAACAAGGCCCTCTACCAGGCCAAACGGTCGGTGCTTGCGGCAATCGCCACCAAGGACTTCGGTGTTGGATTGCTCGCGCAACTCTTGGTCAGCCCGGAAACGATCGTCGCACCCAAGGACGAATCGGATGCGGAAGGCTCCTGGCTCACCACCGGGATGCGCCCGAACAAGCCACAGAACCGCGCGGTCGGATTGCTCAGCCGGTTGAGCGCCGGCCAGGCAGTGTTCATTCAAGGACCTCCTGGAACCGGCAAGACGACGGTGATCGTCGAAGCAGTCAAGCGCCGCCTCGCCGCCAATCCGGACGAGCGGATCCTGGTGACGTCGCACAGCAACCTCGCCGTGGACAACGCGCTGGAACGCCTTGCGGGCACACCGGGAATGCGCGCCGTCCGGGTGGCTCGCGCCGAGCGCGTGCATCCCGCGGTCGACAAGTTCCGTTGCGACGACGAGGATGACCCGCGCCTCCTCGAGGCCAACTGCTACTTCGCCACCTGCGCGACCGCGGCGACGTCGGGCATCACCGACATGAACTTCGACATCGTCATCCTCGACGAGGCCAACAAGGCACGCGCTGACGAGGCGCTCCCGGCGCTGCGCCTCGGTCGCAGCCTGGCGCTGGTGGGAGACCACAAGCAGCTGCCCCCGGTCGAGGACGACGCGCTCTACGGCATCGTCGAGACCGACCCCGCACTCGAGGACCTCGTCAACCGCAGCCTCTTCGAGCAGTGCTGGGACGGTGGGCTTCCTGCCGATGCGCAGTGCCTGCTCACCATCCAGCACCGCATGCATCCGGACATCGCCGCATACGTGTCTGCGGCGTCGTACGACAACCAGCTCGAGAACGCACCGGAGGTTCTGGAGTACGACTACATCACGCGTAAGCCGTTTCCCGTTGCGCTGCACTTCGTCGACACCGAGGGAATGCGCGGCGGCCGCGAGCGGCGCGGGCCGGGTGGCGCGCTGCGCAACGAGGCTGAGGTCCGCGTCGCTGCACAGGTGGTGCGGCTGCTCGATGAGCGCGCCCCACGCGAGTTGAGCATGGCTGTCATCGCGATGTACGCCGAGCAGGTGGAACGGCTCCGCCAGGCACTCGGCCGCCGGCGCTTCAAGCGCACCGTGAAGATCGACACCGTCGACTCGTTCGAGGGACGCGAGGAGGACATCGTGGTCATCTCGCTGGTGCGCTCGAACGAACGCGGGCGGATCGGCTTCCTCCGAGTGCCGAACCGCCTCAACGTCGCCATCTCCCGAGCCAAGCGACTGGTGGCCTGCATCGGCGACAGCGCTACGCTTCGCAGCGGAGACGAGTCGATGTATGGAATGCTCGTCGAAGCCTCGCGCTCCACCGGGGGCTGGCTCAGCGCCCTCGAGCTGGTGTCGCAACCCAAGCCGCGGCGCGGCGAGCAGCGTCCATCAGGACAGCCCGCGGGAGGCGAGGGTGGCGAAGAGGGAGATCCGGAGCGCGCCGCCAAGCGTCGTCGCCGTCGCCGGCGCGGGAGGCGCGGTGGTCCCGTTCCGGCGACCGCCGGAACAGCCGAGCAGGGCGCGGAACCCGGCGCTCCGGCGCAGCCAACCGGCGAGGGCCAGCCCCAGGAAGGCGCGCAACGACGACGCCGGCGTCGCCGCCGGCGCGGACGCGGCCGCGGTGCGGGGATCGGACAGCCGGCCGGCCAGACAGGCGAGAACGACGGCGCGCCGCCGGAGCAGGAGCCGACCGTCGCGCCAGCCCCGGCTGGTGACGCACCCGAGGCCTGAAGGAACGTGAGCGACGCAGTCACGGTCTTCGTCCGCCCCGGCGATCCAGCGTCCGAAGCGACGCTTCGCTACCTCGATCAGCGAGGCGTCAAGTACATGAAGCGCGACGTCCTCAGCGACCCGTCGGCGACGGCGATCCTGTTCGGACGCCTGGGCCGGGTCGTGGTCCCGGTGGTTCAGGTCGGCGAGCGCCTGCTCGTCGGTCACGATCCCGTACAACTGGCCCGCTTCCTGCCGCGCGAGGACAGCGAGGAGCAGCACGTGTCGTTCGGGGCATCGGTGCGGACGGTCACCAGTGAGATCGCCAGCGCCAAACACCTCCCCGCGACGTACGGCGTCGAGGTGGGTCAGGTCAAGCCCGGCTCACCCGCCGAGATCGCGGGGATCCTGCCCGGCGACGTGATCACCGGCATCGGCCCGTACACGGTCAACGGAGGCGCGGACCAGTTTCGCCGCGCGGTGGCCTTGCGTCAGCCCGGCGACACCATGATGCTCACCATCTGGCGCGAGGGCGATGTGTCGGAAGCCGCCGTGGCCTTCCCCACAGAGGCTCCCGTCGAACCCCGGGCAGACGTTGCCGCCGAGGAAGCGCCTCCCGGCTGACCGGCTCACAGTAGCGCCGGGACCTGCGTTTGGTATGCAGTGAGCACGGTGAAGTCGACTGCGCTGCCCCCGTTCCAGTTCGTGTTCGATGAGCACGCGACCGCGGTGCTCTCCTTCCTCAACGCATCCGTCGGTGTGTCCGAGGCGGAGGACTGCTTCCAGGAGACGATGCTCAGCGCGCTTCGCGCGTATCCCCGCATCAGGGATGCGTCGAACCTGCGCGGCTGGTTGCTGACGATCGCACGGCGCAAGGCCATCGACGCCCACCGCGCCCGCGCCCGCCGGCCTGTGCCGGTCGCCGATCCCGACCCGGGCGCCGCGGTCGAAGCGAGCGCCGAGACCGATGACGAGCTCTGGGACCAGGTTCGTGGCCTGCCCGGCAAGCAGCGCAAGGCCGTCGTGCTCCGGTTCGCGGGAGACAAGAGCTATCCGGAGATCGCGGCGGCGATGTCGACCACCCAGGACTCGGCGCGTCAGAGCGTGCACGAGGGATTGAAGAAACTCAGGAAGGAGCTCCAATGACCGTCACACCCGCCTTGACCAACCGATTCCTCCAGGGCGCGGACGCCAAGGGGCTCGTCGATGTTGCGGTCGCGACCATGGACAGCCCGTTGGGCACCCTGCTGCTCATGGCTACGCCGAAGGGGCTGGTTCGGATCGCCTTCGAGGACGAGAACCGCGATGAGGTGCTCGGCGAGGTCGCGATGCAGCTGTCACCGCGCATCCTCGAGGCGCCGCGCCGGCTCGACCCCGTGCGCCGCGAGCTCGACAGGTACTTCGCCGGCGAGTTGCAGGACTTCGAGGTGCCCCTGGACTGGTCGCTGGTGGGCGATTTCGCCCGCAAGGTCCTGCACCGGACCGCCCGGATCCCCTACGGCTCGGTGGCGAGCTACGGGGAGGTCGCCCTCGAGGTCGGCACACCACGCGGCGCCCGAGCGGTGGGCAACGCGCTGGGATCCAACCCCATCCCGGTCGTGGTCCCGTGTCACCGCGTGGTTCGCACGGGCGGCGCCATCGGCGGATACGGCGGCGGGTTGCCTCGGAAGCGCTGGCTCCTCGCGCTGGAGGGCGCCTGAGCCCCTACCAGCCTGGAGGTGGTTCCGACCTGTTCAGCAGGCGAACGAAGTCCTCGGCCCGCGCGACTGCTTCCCAGCGTCGCGAGAAGAAGTCCTGCGTGATCATGCGGTTGTCGGCCAGCGAGGTTACCGTCACCGCCCACTGATTGAGGGCTCGGGAGACCTCAACCTCGTGGGTGGCGGCTTCGTTGCGCATGACAACACCGCTGGCCGCCGGACGGCGACCACGGTCGTTGCGTCGAGAGGACGCCATAGCCATCGCAAACAACCTCCAATACATCCCGGCAGGCATACGCCTCACCGCCCCAACCATTGTCCCCCAAATGGGTGCCTCAGAGCGAGAGGGTCAGCTGGTTCCCGCTTTCCCGGTCCGGCGGCTTCTCGACCTCGGAGGGCGGTGACGGGACCACGGGAGGTGACGTCTCGACCCACTCGGGAACTCGCCCGTCGCGTTCCCGAAGGGTCTTGATGACCGGTTCCGGTGGGCGGGGCAATCCGAGCCCGAGCATCGCCCCGAAATCAAAGGCGTTGACGACGGCGTAGTTGCTCCGGTTGTTGTTCAGCAGCACGTGGAGCGGTACCCCGGAATCACTCGCCGCCCGCATCGCGGGAATCCACTCCTCGAGCTCCTTGGGCGTGTACAGGTAGTTGAACCGGTCGCCGCTTGTGGGTCCGCTCGTATACCAGGTCTCGCGATTGCGGCCATGAAAACGCGCGATGCACAGCCGCGATGAGGTGATCGCCAGCAGCGGTGGCGCGGTCGCGGATCCGATCTGGGGAGCGTCCACGCCGACGTAGACGCACTCGAGCTCCCGCAGCAGGTCCTCGGTCGCCGGCCAGGCGTCGTGGTCGAACCACGACCGGTGCCGGAACTCGATCGCCAGGAGATCGTCGGGATGACGGTCTCGAGCCGCGAGGAGCCACTCGCGCGCCTCAGGTCTATTGATGAACCATGGCGGGAACTGGTAGTGGACCGCCACCAGCTTCCCGCTGGAGCGCAGCGGTTCGAGCGCGGCCATGAAGTCGCGCTCCTCATCCGGCGTGGGCTTGCGCGGGATCCGGTTGACCCGCTCATGGCCGGTGAGGCTGCGGTACGCCTTGATGTTGAAGCGGAATTGCTCGGGGGTCCGCTCGACCCATCCCTCGACCACCTGGGGACGGGGAATGCCGTAGAAGGTCGTGTCGATCTCGACGATCGGGAAGAACTCCGCGTAGTAGGACAGCTTGTCCCGCTGGCGGCGCCCATGCTCGAGCTCAGGAGGATAGAAGTCGGTGTGATCGGCCCAATTGCAGGTCCCGACCGCAATCGGCGCGCCCATATGAGCAAACAGTAACGAAGCCGTCACTGAAGCTGACGAGACTGTGGGCTCCCGTGGCCATACGATCCCGGCGGTGGTGCATAAGGCGGAGTTTTCCGAGAAGTGATGGCGCCCGTGCGACGACGCCTCAGCGTCGGCTGGAACCGGCGATCGCGTAACGACGCGCGCCTATGGGCGCTCGATGCCGCCCTGCTCCTGATCGCGATCGTGCTGTGGGTGGTGTACGCCGCGGCCGTTCCCGTCTTTTCGCAGCCGAGCCTGCCCTGGTGGGCATACGCGATTGCATTCTTTATCGCTGCTCGTCTGGCGTCGATGGACACCCCACGGCGCGGTACTCAGGCAATCACCCTGGCCGCGGCACCGTTCGTCGTGGCGCTCTTTCACGCCACGCCGCTCGCCCTCCTCGGCGGCTACGCACTTGGGGTCGCTCTCGCTGCCGCAACCCGGCGACCCTGGGCCTTCACGCAGACCGTGTTCGAGATCGCTCGCTTCGCGGTGTTCGCGCCGATCGGCATCTGGATCTTCCACCTGATCGCGGGGACGCCGACCACCGTGGTTCGGAGCGCTTTTGGCGCCATCTTGGCGACTGCCATCGTGGTGGCCAGACGAGCGATCTCGGAGAGCGTGGTGTTCCGGCCTCGCGAACGCGCCTCGTGGATCGCCGTCATCAATCACCTCCGCGCCGCATATGTGGCGGCCGCGGCGGCGATGTGCATCGGACTGATCGCGGTGCGCCTGATCCCGGTGGATCGATATGCCCTCGTGCCGCTGGCGGTCGTCACCTTCACCGTGCTCATGACCCACCGCGCCTGGGTTCGCGAGCGCTACGACCACGAGGCAGCCGAGTTCCTGATCGGCGCCGTGGACGCCCTCGCCGGCCGTGAGCTCGAGCCGTCGATCGTGCTCCTCCTCAACCGGGCACGGGACATCTTCCACGCGGAGATCGCGCAGCTCACCGTGTTCCCGTCACAGCCGGCCGAGAAGGCGTTCCGCACCACCGTGCGCCACGGCCAGCCCGACGAGGTCATGGTTGCGCTCGGACTCGGGGAGCTCGACGACGTGCTCGAGGCGGAGACCGCAGGGGTGATCGTTCGTGCCGGCGAGCCCGGCGATCCGAGCTCCGAGATGCTCAGCCGCCGAAACGTCAACGAGGCGATGGTGGCGCTGCTCCGCGGTGAGTCGCGAATGATCGGCAGCCTCATGGTCGGCGGCCACCTTGACGCCCGCACCTTCGACGCGCGCGACCTGCGCCTCTTCCGCACGCTGGCCACGAGAACGACGGCCATCCTCGAGAACAGCCGTATGGAGCGGTCGATCGCGCGTCTGACCGAGCTCCAGGAGCAGCTGACCCACCAGGCGTACCACGACTCGCTGACCGACCTCGCCAACCGGTCGCTCTTCGGACAGCAGATCGACCAGGCGTTGCGCCGCAAGGCAGAGGGCGCCGCCAGCGTGGCCGTCATCTTCCTCGACATCGACGATTTCAAAGGTGTCAACGACACGCTCGGCCACGCCGCCGGCGACGCGCTGCTGGTCGAGGTGGCCGCGCGGATTCGCGCGTGCCTGCGCCGCCCGGACACCGCTGCACGCCTCGGGGGTGACGAGTTCGCGCTGCTCATCGAGGGAGTCGACAGCGCCATCGAGGCCGAGCATGTCGCGCGCCGCGTCCTCGATGTGCTCCGCGAGCCGTTCACTGTCTCGGGTACATCGGTGATCGTGCGCGCGTCCCTCGGCATCGCAGTTGCAGACAGCATCGACGCAAACGCAGCGAGCCTGATGCGCCACGCCGATGTGGCCATGTACGTTGCCAAAGGTGCCGGTCGAAATCGCTACGTGCTGTTCACACCCGGTATGGAGAGCGATGTCGTCCACCGGCGCAAGCTCCGCGGCGAGCTCGAGCGTGCGATGGAGCTCAACCAGTTCATCCTCCACTACCAGCCCGTCGTCAACCTCATCACCGGTGAGATCACCGCGGTGGAGGCGCTCGTGCGCTGGCACCATCCGCTGCGCGGGATCGTCGCACCGGGCGAGTTCATCGGAGTCGCCGAGGAAAGCGGCCTGATCATGCAGCTCGGCGAATTCGTTCTGCGCACTGCGTGCGCCACCACGCTCCAGCTCCAGAAGCTGCAGTCGACGCCACTTGCAGTGTGCGTCAACGTCTCCGTCGTCCAGTTGAATGCGCCCACTTTCGTCGAGGACGTGCTCGCCATCGTTGCCGAGTTGGGGCTCGCCCCGGACACGTTGATCCTGGAGCTGACCGAGTCCATGTTCGTCGAGGACACGGCGCTTGTCATCGCCAAGCTCGAAGCGTTGCGCAATGCCGGCATTCGTGTGGCCATCGATGACTTCGGCACCGGCTACTCGTCCCTGAGCTACCTGCGCCGGCTGCCGGTCGACATCCTCAAGATCGCGAAGCCATTCGTCGACGACCTGGCCGGCGGAGCGGATGAGGACTTCACGCGCGCCATCGTCACCATTGCCGATGCGCTCCAGCTGCACGTCATCGCCGAGGGCATCGAGGCCGCATCGCAGGTGACCCGCCTGCTCAGCCTCGGGTGCCTTGCCGGTCAGGGCTATCACCTCTGTCACCCGCTGCCCGCTGTCGAGGTCGAGCAGTTGCTGCGCCACGGAGGCATCGATCGTTCCCGGCTCGAGTCAGTGTCCGACACCGCGGAGAAGGTCATGCCGCTCAGGTTGCTCGGGTAGCGGATGCCCTACTGGCTCGCCGTCCCGGTGCTCGCGCTGGTCGCCCTCGCGGCCGCGGGCATCTCGTGGATGGCGGTGCGTCGCGAGAGGACGCGCCTCGGTTTCCTGCACACCGCGTCGATCGCGCTGCTCGAATCCCGAGATCTCGACGCCGCGTCGGTGGACATTCTCCGGCGCGCGTGTGAGCGGTTCGGTGCTGACTGCGCCGAGCTGACCCTCATTCCGGAGACGGGCACCGCGGCCGCGTTTCGGACCACCGTCCGCGGTGGCGAGCCGATCGATGTCATGCGGTCGACCGACCTCGAGGACGACGAGGACGGCGCACTGACGCCACCGGTCTATGGTGTCGTGCACATCGCCGAGGCGGCGTCAGACCCGTGGGTTGCGCGTCTCTGCATCCGTCTCGGGATCTCGCGAGGCGTTTCGGTGACGCTCCGCCATGAGGGGCGCACGGTGGGATACATGGCACTCGGGATGAACACGTCGAATCACGGTGCATCCCGTTCCGATGATCAGCACCTCCAGGACCTTGCGAACCTGGTCGCGCTCACCGTCGAGCGCAGCCGACTCCACGATGCGCTCGTCCGGCTCGCCGCACTCCAGAGTGAGCTCGCCGATCGCGCCTTCCACGACCCGCTCACGCAACTCGCCAACAGGGTGCTGTTCATCGACCGCATCGAGCGGGCGCTCCTCGAGCGCGACCCGGAGCGCCACGTCGTGAGCGTTATCTCCGTCGACCTCGAGGACTTCCGGCGGATCAACGCCGAGCACGGCCATGCCATCGGGGACGCAGTGCTCATCGAGGTCGCGCATCGCCTGCACGAGTGCCTGCGGCGCACCGACACCGCCGCACGGCTCGGCGGTGATGAATTCGCTTTGCTGCTGCCGGAGGTGCTCCACCCTCGTGAAGCCGAGCTGATCGCCCAACGCGTGGTTGAGGCACTCGCGGCCCCGGTGGTGAACGACGGCCTCGCGGTGGCGGTGCGTGCATCGGTTGGTCTCGCCTGCGCGAGCCCCGAGGACGGGAGCGCCGCCGTCCTGCTGCGCCACGCGACCGCGGCTGCCCAGGACGCACGCGAGGCAGGCTCCGGTACCTACCGCATCCACGGTGGTGCCGGGTCCGGTTCGGCGGACCCCGATCTCGCGGAGGAGCTCGAATCAGCGCTGAACAAGGGAGAGTTCGTGCTCCACTACCAGCCGATCGTCGAGCTGCGCACGGGCAAGATTCTCGGGGCGGAGGCCCTGGTGCGCTGGCAGCACCCGGTGCGGGGTCTGATCGCGCCCCTCCATTTCCTGCCGGTTGCGGTGGAATGCGGGCTGATCGACCGCATCGAGGAGTACGTGATCCGCACCGCGTGCGAGCAGCTCCGGCGCTGGCAGACCGCCTATCCGGCCACCCCCGAGCTGGCCATCTCCGTGAACGTGGCCGCGGGCGAGTTGAGTCGCGGGGCGCTCGTCGAACGCGTGACCCGGTGCCTCGCCCGGATCGATGTCGATCCGGCGTGCCTGATCCTCGAGGTCACCGAGAACGCGGTTCTCGAGGATCTTCACGGGGCGATCACGACCTTCGACGCGTTGCAGCGGGCAGGCGTCCACGTTGCCATCGACGACGTCGGCACCGGGTACACCTCGCTCGCGTACCTTCGGCGCCTGCCGATCGACATCCTGAAGATCGCCCGTCCGCTGGTGGCCGAGCTCGGCGACCCCAACTCGAGCGGCGAGCTGGCAAGGACGGTCGTCCGCCACGGTGAGGCACTCCGTCTCGCGCTGGTCGCCGAAGGGGTCGAACTGCCGCTCCAGGTGAAGCGGCTCAACGAGCTCGGCTGCGGGATGGCACAGGGATTTCACCTCGCCCGCCCCTGCGAGGCCGATGCCATGGAGGCGCTCCTCCGTGAGGGAGGCCTGGACCCGGCGCTCTTCTCGCGGACGGCTCCGGCGCCTCGGGCGCCAAAGCGCAAGCCCGCCCGTCCGCGCCGGGTACCCTCGACGGGTGCTCCAGCGCGACACCCTGCGTGACCTTGCAGTCGCTGCCGCCGCGGCCGCCGGAGAGCTGGTCATCAGAGCGCATGCCGATCGGGGGACGCTGACCGCCGAGGTCAAGAGCCCCGGCGACTACGTCACTGAGGTGGACCGTTCCGCGGAGCAGGCGGCAATCCGAATCCTCCGAGCCGGTGCGCCGGACATCGCGATCCTCGCGGAAGAATCCGGCGGGACGCCTCGCGAGCGGATGTGGGTGATCGACCCGGTCGACGGCACCACCAACTTCGTGCGGCGGTACCCGGTCGTCGGGGTCAGCGTCGCGCTTGTCGAGGATGGCCGTCCGGTTGTCGGTGCCGTCGCCGCGCCACTGCTCGGCGAGAGCTGGAGTGCCGCTGAGGGCGCGGGTGCCGTTGACGGCAACGGCAACCGTCTGGCGGTCTCGACGCACCCAGGAGCCGGCGTCGTCGCCACCGGCTTTCCGTTCCGCCGCAAGGAGCGGCTCCCGCGCTATCTGCCCGTCATGACGGCCGCGCTCGAGCGGTTCGAGGATCTTCGCCGCGCGGGCGCCGCGAGCCTCGATCTCGCTTACGTTGCCGCCGGTTCGTTCGACGGCTACTTCGAGCTCGGCCTCGGTCTCTGGGACATCGCAGCCGGCGCGCTGCTGGTTCGCGAGGCGGGCGGGGTGGTCACCGACTGGACCGGCGACGCGGACGCGGTCTTTGTGAGCGGTGACATCCTTGCGGGCACGCCCGCATGGCACGCGGCCATGCTCGAAATCGTTGCCGCGTAACTGCGCATCCCCAGCCGAGCCTTATAAGGTACGACGCCTGTGAGTACCGAGAATCCAACAACCCCGGCACATGGTCTGCTCCGCGGCAAACGAATCGTGGTCACCGGTGTTCTGACCCCCAAAAGCATCGCCTTTGCCATCGCCGCCGCCGCCCAGGCCGCCGGCGCAGAGGTGGTGCTCACCTCGTTCGGGAGGGCGATGAGTCTCACCCGCAAGAGCGCGCAGCGGCTCAAGCCGGCGCCCGAGGTCCTCGAGATGGACGTCACCGATGTGCCCCAGGTGCAGGCGGTTGCCGAGCACGTGCGGGGTCTCTGGGGCGGCGTCGACGGGCTCGTTCATGCCATCGGCTTTGCGCCCCCCGATTGCCTCGGTGGCGGCTTTCTCGAAGCTCCGTGGAGCTCGGTCAGCACCGCATTTCACGTGAGCAGCTACTCGTTGCAGACGCTGGCGGCGGCGTTCGCGCCGTTGATGCCGGTAACCGGTGGATCGATCGTCACGCTCACCTTCGACGCACGCGTTGCATGGCCGGTGTATGACTGGATGGGTCCGGCGAAAGCGGCGCTCGAGGCAATCGTGCGGTATCTCGCACGCGAGCTCGGTCCGCGCGGGATCCGGGTCAACACC
The DNA here is from genome assembly GCA_963830305.1 of Candidatus Dormiibacterota bacterium. Classification (GTDB taxonomy): domain Bacteria; phylum Chloroflexota; class Dormibacteria; order Aeolococcales; family Aeolococcaceae; genus Palsa-851. The sequence goes on from CAWHLW010000001.1 coordinate 177,323, forward strand.
ATCTCGGCGGGGCCGCTCGAGACCATCGCCGCCCGGTCGATCCCAGGATTCGAGAACTCTCAAAGCGTCCTGGGGGACCCACTCGCCGCTCGGGTGGGACAGCTCCGACAGCGGGCCTGTGGCAGACACGACTGCCTTCCTGTTGAGCGATCTCTCGCGCGCCATCACCGGCGAAATGATCCACGTCGACGGCGGCTACCACTCCCAGGGGGCGCCGTCCCTCGAGACCGCGGAGGCGGAGGTATGAGGGGCAGCAACGGCAGCCCGCGCGTGGCGATCACCGGTATTGGGGCCGTTACCCCGCTCGGCCTCGATGCGGAGTCGACCTGGCAGGCGTGTCGCCGGGGCCAGGGAGGCATCGGCCCGATCACAGCGTTCGACGCGTCGCATCTCACCACCCAGATCGCCGGACAGGTCAAGGGATTCGACCCTGAGGCGGTGCTCGGCAAGAAGGAGGCGCGCCGCACCAGCCGCTGCACACAGCTCGCGCTCTTTGCCGCGCGCCAGGCGCTGGAGGAACTCGGGCCTGGAGATCGCGCCGATCGCGGAGGATGTCGGCGTGCTCGTCGCCTCCGGGGTCGGCGGCATCGAGGTCATCGAGCGGAACGTCCTGGCCCTCTACAACCAGGGCCCGCGCCGCGTTTCCCCATTCACCGTGCCTTCGATGATCATCGACATGCCGGCGGGTGCGATCGCCATCGACTGCGGGGCCAAGGGCGTCAACTACGCGATCGTCAGCGCCTGCTCGTCGTCGGGCCATGCGATCGGTGAGGCGGCCGAGTGGATCCGGCGCGGCGAGGCAACGGCGATCATCACCGGCGGCACCGAGGCATCGATCACCAACATCAGCATCGCCGCGTTCGATGCCATGCAGGCCCTTTCGACGCGCAACGACGAGCCCGATCGCGCCTCGCGACCGTTTGACAAAGACCGCGACGGCTTCGTGATGGGCGAGGGTGCGGGGATGTTCGTGATCGAGGAGTGGGGCCATGCGGTGGCGCGCGGCGCGCACATCTACGGTGAGGTCGCGGGATATGGCGCGACCGCCGATGCGTTCCACATCACGCAGCCGGACGAGCAGGGTGACGGCGCACGTCGCTGCATCCTGCGCTCGCTCAAGCGCGCCGGTCGCGAGCCGGACGAGGTCGATTACATCAATGCGCACGGGACCTCGACGCAGATGAACGATGCGGCGGAAACCCGTGCTGTGAAAGCGGCTTTCGGGCCTCAGGCAAGCACCATCCCGATGTCGTCGACCAAGTCGATGCACGGACACCTGCTCGGCGCGGCGGGCGCCGTCGAGGCGGTGATCACAATTCTGGCCATTCGTGACCAATTCGTGCCGCCGACGGTCAACCTCGACGAGCCGGACCCGGAATGCGACCTCGACTACGTGCCGAATCACGGTCGCGACGCGCGCATCGACTTCGCGCTGAGCACGTCGTACGGGTTTGGCGGGCACAACGTCTGCCTGGCGTTGGCGCGCTCGGATGGAATCTGACCGGCTCGTCCGCACCGTCGGTGGTGGCCGTGTCCTCCTTGTCCGCGCCGACATCACCACCATCGCAGTCGACGCGGTGATCAACGCCGCCAACGCCTCGCTCGCCGGTGGTGGCGGCGTGGACGGCGCGATCCACCGCGCCGCAGGACCGGGGCTCATGCGTGAGCTGCGCGAGCGGTACCAGGGCTGCCCGACAGGATCGGCGGTGATCACCGGTGGCGGCCGCCTCCCGGCCCGGTACGTCATCCACGCGGTCGGCCCGCGCTGGCGCGATGGCGACCACCGTGAGCCCGAGCTGCTCGAGTCCGCATACCGGAGCGCCTTTGGGCTCGCGGCAGAGCACGCCTGCGCAACCGTGGCGGCGCCGGCGATCAGCACTGGGATCTACGGATTCCCCATCGAGCTGGCCGCCCCTCTTGCGATCAGGACGGCGGCCGCAGCGCTCGAGGCCCCGAATACGAGCCTCCGCGAGATCACCTTCGCGCTCTTTGCCGATTCGGATCTCGAGGTATTCGCGAGGGCCCTGTGACGCCCGCTTGACGGTGGCGTGGGCGGTGTGGCCATAGAGTGGGCAGCGCCTTGTCCGAACGTCCACGCTGGTTCGCCGCCGTCCTCATCGCCGTCGCCTCGATCGTCCTTGCCCACTACGCCCAGGTGTGGACGGTCGTGCCGAGCTCCCTGGCACCCACGAGCGACTTCGCCGGGACCTATGTCGCTTCGACCCTGATCCGCTCGGGCCACGCCGCCCAGATCTACAACGCCGGCGCCGAGCGCGAGGCGCTCGTCGCGAGCGGCGCTCCCGTGAGCCACGACGACATCCCCTTCGAGAACCCACCGTCTGCCGCCGTTGTGGCGCTGCCGTTTGCACTGCTCGGCGCCGGGGCGGCCTGGCGCGCCTGGTCGCTGCTGCAGCTGGCGCTGATGCTCGGCGCTCTCTTCCTGGTGGCTCGCTCTGCCCCGTGGCCGGCGGCCTTACCGCGGCTGCCGCGCCTGGCCATCGTACTCATCGCGCTCGCCGGTTTCGGGACCGGCCTGCTCTTCGTGGAGGGCCAGTGGGACGGCGTCTCGGTGCTCGGGCTGGCCGCCGCATATGCCCTGTGGCGAAGAGAGCGGCCCGGCGCCGCCGGTTTCGCTCTCGGATTCACGGCGGCGATCGCCAAGCCGCAATTGGTGATCGGGGTCGCCGCGTACATGATCGGCCGGCGCGACTGGCGTGCCGTCGGCGGTGCGCTCGCCGGAGCGGCGGTGAGCGTCGTGATCGGGCTCATCGGTACCGGTCCCCACGCGCTGACCGCGTTCATCACCGCAATCGCGACGCCGAGCAACTCGCCGACCGCGCAGATGCAGGGCACCAGCGGGCTCTTCGGCTCACTCCTGGGTCACGCGCCCGCTGTATTCCTGCTCGCTGTTGCCGCCGGCATTGGCGCGGCGGCGGTGGCTGGATGGCTGGGAACGGTCGCGCGCCGCCGCCACGACCTCTTCGAGCCGTCGCTCTGCGGCGCGGTTGCGCTGTCGCTCTTCGCCTCACCGCACCTGCTCGGCCACGACCTGACACTGCTGGCACCCGTGCTTGTCGCAGGCCTGGCCTGGCTGGCCGGCCGACCAGGCGAGCGAACGTGGCCCGGACCGGGGACGCTGGGAGTGCTTGCGCTCTGGGTGCTGCTCTCCTTTGCCAGCCTCGCCGATCTGTCGCAGAACAGCGTCGGCTTTCCGGGCAGAGCGACACCGTGGGTGCTGTTGCTCATCGCGGCTGCCTGGTGCGCGCTGGTGGCGGGCGCCGCCCGCCCAGATCCCGCCGTCCGGCACCGCGTCCCCCAATCAGCAGTGGCTTAACGCGACCGCTTGTCGTTGAATTGACCTTGGGATGGGTACGTTCACACAGATGAAAGGCCCTCGGCGCAGGATGAGAGCAGCACCATGAACAGAGGCGGCGTCCCGATCGCTCGTATCGCCGGGATCAAGATCTCGGCGGACTGGAGCGTGCTGGTCATCGGTGCGCTGTTCGCATGGGGCGTGGCCGGGGGCGCGGTCCCGGTATACGCGGCCGGGACACCGGTCTGGATCGCGTGGGGGGTCGGCATCATCGCGGCGCTGCTCCTGATCGCATCGCTGGCGGTTCACGAGATGGGCCATGCGTTGCTCGCGCGCCACCGCGGTCTGACCGTCGACGGCATCAAGCTCTGGCTGTTCGGCGGCGTCGCGCAGATCAGCGGTGACTGGATGACCGGCAAGACCGAGATGCTCGTCGCCGCCATCGGGCCGGCCGTCTCGTTTCTCCTGGTGGGCGTCTTCGTGGCGATCTCGTGGGTGATGATCAGCATCGGAGCCCCCGCCATCGTGGCGATCGTCCCCGAGTGGCTCGCGGGTGTGAACCTGCTCCTGCTCCTCTTCAACCTGATTCCGGCGTTTCCGCTCGATGGCGGGCGGATCCTGCGCGGCTTTCTCTGGATGCGGAGCAAGAACCGCATGACCGCGACGGTCGCCGCCTCTCGAGCCGGCCGCTTCTTCGCGGTGGTGCTGATCGGGGTTGGCGTCCTCGACCTCTTCTTCGCAGACCCGGTCGGCGGCCTGTGGTTGGTGCTGATCGGCTGGTTCCTGGACAGCGCCGCGCGCGGCGAGGCGCACGGAGAGCAGGCCCGCCACGCGCTCGAGGGCATGCTCGTCGGCGACGTCATGTCGAAGAACCCGGTGATCGTCCCCTCGTGGATCACGGTCGAGCTGCTCGTCGACCAGTACGTCATGGGTCACGAGTTCACGTCGTTCCCAACCCACAGCATCGACGGGCGCATCGACGGTCTGGTCACGATGCGCGGGATCAAGCAGGTGCCGGCGCAGCAGCGCAGCAGCCGGCGGGCGATCGACATCGCGATCCCGATCGACCGTGTGCCCATCGCGCGTCCGGATGAGCACATGACCGACCTGCTCAAGCGGCTTGGGCCGGCGTCCGACGGTCGGGCGATGGTCTACGACGGCGGAACGCTCGTCGGTGTCATCTCGCCGAGCGACATCGCGCGGCTCTTCCAGAGCGGGCCGGGCAAGTCGGCCGCGCGGGTTGCCGCCTAACCGGCCTCGTCGCCGATGCTCAGGATCAGCTTCCCGAAGTTCTCTCCGCGGTAGAGCTTGAGGAGCGTCTCGGGGAACTGCTCCAGCCCGGGAACCACGTGCTCCACCGACTTCAGCCGTCCGTCGGCGATCCATCCGGCCATCTCACGCGCGGCCTCAGCGTAGCGTTTGGCGTAGTCGAAGACGATGAAGCCCTCCATCCGGGCTCGGTCGACGAGCAGCGTCATGTAGTTCGACGGCCCTCGCGCCGGTCCCTGGTTGTTGTACTGCGAGATCGATCCGCAGAGGACGATGCGCGCGTGGCGTGCGAGCCTCGTGAGCACGATGTCGAGGATCTCGCCGCCGACGTTGTCGAAGTACACGTCCACACGGTCGGGGCAGCGCTCGCGGAGCGCAGCCCGGACGTCCTCATGCTTGTAGTCGACCGATGCGTCGAAGCCGAGCTCGTCGACGATGAATCGGCACTTCTCCGCCCCGCCGGCGATCCCGACGACCCGGCAGCCCTTGATCCGGGCGATCTGGCCGGCCACCTGACCCACCGCGCCGGCGGCCGCCGACACCACCACCGTCTCGCCCGCGGCCGGATGCCCGATCTCGAGCAACCCGAAGTACGCGGTCATGCCGGGCATGCCGAGGACGCTGAGATATTGGACGAGTGGGGCCGACTCGTCCGACACATGGATGACGCCGCGGCCGTCGCTGACAGCGTAGTCCTGCACGCCGAAGGTTCCGACGACGTGCTCGCCCACCTTGAACTCGGGATGCGCCGACGCCACGACCAGCCCCAGGCCACCTGCACGCATCACCTCACCCAGCCCCACCGGCGGCACGTACGAGCGGCCTTCGTTCATCCAGCCGCGCATCGCGGGGTCGAGAGAGATATAGAGGATGCGCACCAGGAACTGGCCGTCGCCGGCCTCGGGCACCGGCTCGGTGCGGTACTCCCAGTCCGTGGCGACGGGAAGACCCCTGGGGCGCGCGGCGAGGCGCCACTGACGGTTGACCGAGGTGCCCGCCGGCGCTGTCGAGGTGGTCATCGCATCAGACTACGCGAGGGGGGCTGGTAGGCTCTGGCCAATGCTCGGCGCCGGATTGATCCTGTTTCTTGCCGCGCTTCAGGGAGTCACCGAGCTCTTTCCGGTCTCGTCGTTGGGCCATGCCGTGGTGGTCCCCCGGCTGATCGGGCTCAATTTCAACGAGTTCGAGTCCGGCGTTCGTGCCCGTGCTCGCTCTCCTGCATCTCGGTACGGCGGCAGCGCTGCTGTTCCTCTACCGGCGTGACTGGGTGCGAATCATCCGGGGCTTCTTCACCGCCGCGGTGCGCGGTCGTATCGACGGCCCGGACCAGCGCCTCGCGATGCTCCTGGTGGTCGGAACCGTCCCGGCAGGGGTGATCGGGTTCCTGCTGCAGGATCCGCTGAAGTCGCTGTTCGGTGACCCGCGTGCCGCGTCCGCTTTCCTCATCGTCAACGGCGGCATCCTCTTCGCCGCGGAGATCTTCCGGAGGAGGGACGAGCGCCGTCGGACCGTGGGCGGCGCCCCGGTGCTCGCCCACGAGGAGGACGACCCCGCCTACCAGGGCATCGATGGGCTCAGCCTGCGCACGGCCGTCATCGTCGGCATCTTTCAGGCGGGAGCACTCATCCCCGGGATCTCGCGATCGGGGATCACCATGGCTGCAGGGCTGGTCGCCGGACTGCGCCATGAGGAGGCGGCGCGATTCGCGTTCCTGCTGGCGACCCCGATCATCCTGGCGGCGGGATTGCTCGAGGTTCCCGATCTCGGATCCGACGCGCCGACCCTCGGGGTGGGCATCGCGGCCGCAGCGCTTTCCGGCGTGTTGGCGTACGCCAGCGCTCGTTTCCTGCTCCGCTACCTTCGGCTTGGACGCCTCGACCCCTTCGCGTATTACTGTGCCGCTCTCGGGGCCGCGGGCCTCGTCTTCATCCACTGACCGGTCGTGACCTGACGTCGAACTCAGAGAGGCGTTCCCAGACGGTTCACGACCGCACCTACCGGGGGATCTGTCATGCGGGGTAGCCGCCCACTGGCTCTTCTACTGCTCGCGCTCGCCGTCGTCTTCGCGGTTCTGACGATTTTCTATTTCACCGTGAAGACGAACTTCCTCGCCTCGGGCCGGCCGGCGATGCACTGGAAGCACGCGGTCGTCTTCCTGGTGCTGACGCTCCTCGCCGTGATCGCCGCGAACTTCGCCCGGCCCAAGCCAGTCAAAGCCTGAGCACGGCACCGTGTTGACACCGCGCCGCGCTGTCGAGATCTACCGCAACTCGTTCAAAGACAAGCGCCGCGAGCGACTGTTTCTGTCGTCGGTGTCTTTTTTCACGACGTTCGCCGCAACCCGCGCAATAACGCACGCCATTCGCGACGGGGTCGGTCCGTTCCACAACCTCAGCGTTGGTGGCCGCCACTTCCACCATCTCGTTCTGGGCATCGCCGGGCTGCTGGGCACAGGCTATCTGTGGGTGGTCCAGATCAACACCTCGGGGAAGACCGAAGGCACCGATGACGCGCTCTGCAAGTTCACCTCGATCCTGTACGGTGGTTCGTCGGCGCTCACCCTCGATGAGTTCGCACTCTGGCTCGACCTTGAGGATGTGTACTGGGCCAAGCAGGGACGCGAAAGTGTTGATGCCGTCATGCTTTTTGGTGGTCTGCTCTCGATCGGGCTGTGGGGCCGTCCATTCTTCCGCGACGTCTACCGCGAGCTGTCACATATCTGATCGCCGATCAGGCATGATGCCGTCGTGCGACGACGGGGTCTCGCTGCATCCCTGCTGAGTATCGGTGTGCTGATCGCCTCTGCGGTCAACGTTTTCGCCGACGGTTCCCAGAACCTCTATCCAGCTGGGGCAACCGGGTTTCGAGCCAACACCGAGTGGCGCACGAATTCGTATGGAGCCGGTGCGATCACGCGGCGAACCCTGCTCCACGCGTATGCGACGAGTGGCGAGTTTCTTCTGGTTGGATCAACGGCGATGGGCCAGGGCGCGGCCGACATCCTGATCTGGAATCCCGGGCTCGTGACCGGCACCCCGGGCAAGGAGACGATTCCCGGCACGTTCTCGTTCTCGTGCGCGGCGCAACGCGCGACATCGCATATCGTGACGCAGGGAGAGATCACCAGCCGGGCTGAGGAGCTCGCCGGTCCCGACACCGTCCCCGGCGGCGGGGTCGCCAATGGCTACACGCCCTGCGTGTACGCGGCACCGACGACCGGCATCTATAGCATCGCGATGATCGGGCCTGCCGGGACCGCGGCAAATGGCGACGGCGGGGTGAGCGCTGACATTGCGCTGACTGCAGCGGGCGACTACAACGCCGCGCAGGGCTCGTCCATTGCAGCCTGGGACGTGACCGTCCGCGACAGCCTCACGGATCCGGCGACGACGCAGACGGGCCGCGTCTTCAGCTATGTGCTCTCGCTGTTCACCGGGAACAACGGTCTGCCGGTCGAACTCGACCACCTACGCGGTCACCACAGATGGCTTCCAGTACAAGGTCGTCAACCGCGGCATGGATCCGGACGGCTGGGTGCAGTACGGGAGCCAGCTGGGATTCATCGACCCGGACGGCACCACGCCGCTCTACCACGACGCGCTCGCGAACAACACGGGCAGCCCCGGCCAGCTCACCTCGGTGGACGGCGGTGTCATCTTCGCTCCGCCCAGCTATCCCATCTTCTTCACACCGCCGGCCAATGTCACGCTGACGGCGCTCGGCATCCCGCTCACACCGATCGCTTCGGTGGTCAGCAACGTCAGCTTCACCGGGACGGTGCTCGGCAGCACGACGCTGTTCCAGAGCGGCGGGACCTTTCGGTACACATCCAATGTGGCCGGCGTATACCAGATCGTGATCAGCCGCGACGGCGTGAACTACGATCCGACCGATCCGCAGAACCGGGTGCTCAGCGGTCTGAAGGGCGCCGGCACGCAGGCCGTCACGTGGGACGGCAAGGACAACGCGGGCAATTACTTCCCCACCAACGCCCCGGGCACCAGCTACCCATTCAAGATCGACGTTCACGCCGGTGAGTACCACTTCCCGTTCATCGACGTCGAGAACGACACGATGGGTGGACCGACGATCACGATGCTCAACCCGCCGGGCGGGGTATGCCCACCATTGACCGGCGGCTGCAGTGGCGCCTTTTACGACGATCGAGGCTACACAACGACGACAGGGGTCACGGTCGGCACGCCTGGGTCGGTGCTCTGCGGCAATGACCCTCCAACGGTCGCGTTCAGCGACCCGATCAACGGCTACGACACGTCAAGCACGCAGCGTGCCTTCGGAGCACCAACCGGTGGCAACACCAACGTGCCGTGCACCGGCAGCTTCGGCGACGCCAAGGGGCTCGACCTGTGGACGTACTACCCGAGCCACGAGGTCAGCAGCACGCTTGTTATCGTCGCCTCCGCGGACGTCGCGGTCACCAAGAGCGTGAGTGTTGCCAACCCAGTGATCGGTGATGACGATGTCTACACGATCACTGCGCACAACAATGGTCCGCTCGCCGCGACCGGGGTGACCGTGACCGATGTCCTCCCCAACGGGGAGATCTTCGTGGGCTCGAGCGCGTCGCAGGGTTCGTATGCGCCCGCGAGCGGGTTCTGGACGGTTGGCTCGCTCGCGGTCGGCGCGACTGCGACGCTGCACATCACCGTGCGTCTGGCCGCGATAGGCAGCATCAGGAACACGGCCACCAAATCGGGTGAGACTCAGATCGACCCGAACCCGGCCAACGACACCGCATCGGTGACGATCAATGTCGCTTCGGCGCCGACTCCGCCGGTTCCGGAAACCGGCGCGGCGCCGTCGTCAGCGATTCCTCCTGGACTCGGTGCGGGGATCGCGCTGTTCGGCGTCCTGCTGAGCGCCGTTGCGCTCGTCCTTCGCCGACGCACCATGACGATCACCACGAGTCGACATAGCGCCGCGGCGGCGTCTCCGAGGGTGGACCTGCCGGATGCAGGATCATCGCGGCCACCAAAGCTCGCGTTGTTGCGGGGTCGACCACGTCATCGACCTCGAAATATGTTGCGGTGTTGAGAGCCGTCCCGCGTTCGTAGGCGTCGGCGACCATGGCGTCGAAGCGCGCCTTGCGCGCATCGGCGTCCTCGATGGCATCCAACTCCTTGCGGTAGGCGAGTTTCACCGCACCCTCGAGCCCCATCCCGCCGAATTCCCCTGTCGGCCACGCGACCGTCATGAGCGGAGCGCGAAAGCTTCCACCCGCCATCGCCTGCGCGCCGAGTCCGTAACCCTTGCGCAGCACCACGGTCATGAACGGGACCGTCAGCGCTGCTCCGGCGAGAAAGAGGCGGCTCGCGTGCCGGACCAGCGCCGTGCTCTCGGCCTCGGGCCCGACCATGATCCCCGGTGTGTCGCAAAGGAAGAGCACCGGCAGCCGGAACGCTTCGCACAGCTGCAGGAAACGCGCCGCCTTGTCGGCACCGTCGCTTGTGATCGCGCCGGCGAGATGCATCGGATTGTTGGCGATGATCCCGATCGGGTTTCCCTCGATGCGCGCGAGCGCCGTGACCATGCCGCGTCCGAAGCCGGCTCGCAGTTCGAGCACCGAACCCGTGTCGGCGATGATCTCGACCGCGCGGTGCACGTCGTACGCGCGTCGGCGGTTCTCTGGCACCACGTCGCGGAGCAGGCGCTGGTCCGGCGCCTCCCAGTCGACGACAGGCCCCTGAAAGAACGAGAGCGCCTGGCGCGCAAGGCGCACCGCATCGGCCTCATCGGCAGCGGCGATGTCGATGACGCCGTTCTTCACCTGCATGTCGAACGGACCGACATCATCGGCGTCAACAACGCCGAGGCCGCCGCCCTCGATCATGGCTGGGCCGCCCATGCCGATGCTCGCGTCCGGCGTCGCGATGATCAGGTCGGAGCAGCCGAGCAGCGCCGCATTGCCGGCGAAGCACCGACCCGATGCGATGCCGATGCGTGGCACGAGTCCTGAAAGCTGGGCCCAGAGCGCGAATGCCATCACGTCGAGCCCTGCGACCATCGCATGATCGGTGTCACCCGGCCGGCCCCCGCCGCCCTCGGCAAAGAGCACGACGGGCAGGCGGCGCCGCTCGATGACGTCGAAGAGACGATCCTTCTTGCGGTGCCCCATGACCCCCTGGGTTCCCGCCAGCACCGTGTAGTCGTACGAGAGCACCGCGCAGTGCGCGCGCTCCTCGCCGACGAGTGCGCCGTTCACCCGAGCGGTACCGGCGATGAGCCCGTCGGCAGGTGTGCGACGGATGAGATCGTCGACGCCGCGCCGGCCGCGTTGCGCCGCGATCGCCAGGCCGCCGTACTCGACGAAGCTGCCGGCGTCGCACAGGTCGTCCAGATTTTCGCGCGCGGTTCTGCGACCCGCCGCATGGCGGGCAGCGACGACGTCGGCACGGCTCTCGTCCCGGGTCAGGCTCCGGCGTCGCAGCGTTTCAGCGAGATCCGGACGCGCGTGCTCCTGCTCCTGCTCGGGCATCCGATGAGCTTAGGGGCGCGGGTAAGCTGTCGGCAGCGTCGAACACCGGTGGTTCGCTGAGCGGGACCGTTGCCGTCGTCACCGGCGCCAGTCGCGGCGCCGGACGAAGGATCGCCAGGGTCCTCGGTCAGCGGGGTGCGACCGTGTACGTCACCGGGCGGACGACAAAGGAGCACCGCAGCGTCGACGAGTTCCCGCACTCCGTTGAGGAGACGGCCGCGGAGGTCGACGAGGCGGGCGGCCACGGCATCGCCGTCGCGTGCGACCACACGGATGACGCAGCCGTCGAGGCGCTCTTCACGCGGGTCCGCGAGGACCATGGCAAGCTCGATGTGCTCGTCTGCAACGCGTGGGGCGGATACATGCCCTACGGCCAGCACAACGACTGGTGGTCGGTGCCGTTCTGGGAGCAGTCGATGGCGCGATGGGACGGCATGTTCACCTCGGGGCTGCGATCGCACATCTCCTCGTGCATGTACGGGATTCCGTTGATGCTCGGCGCCGGGCAGGGACTGGTCGTGCTCACTACCTTCACTCGCGGGCGCCGGTACCTCGGCAACGTCTTCTACGACGTCGCCAAGAACGCGGTTTGCCGACTTGCGTCCGGACTCGCCGCGGATCTTGGGGACAGGGAGATCGCCTTCATCGCACTCTCGCCTGGCTGGATGGCGGTTGAACGGATGCCGGATGACGCGCGCAGCCGTGCGCAGATGGAGTTGCCCGAATACATCGGGCGAGCGGTCGCCGCACTCGCGGAGGATCCGGGCGTCGCGCGCAGATCGGGTCAGTCGTTCGCGGTCGGCGACCTCGCCCGCATGTATGGCTTCACGGATGTGGACGGCAGGCAGCCGACGTCGTATCCCATTGAGGTCTAGGTCATATGCCCGCGGGGCACCGCATCGCCGACCAGCTCGCTCGTCATGCCTTGGCGAAACCGGACGCGTGGGAGGATCATCCGTGGGGAGGTGATCGTGTCGCCAAGGTGCGCAAGAAGATCTTCGCGTTCCTCCCCTCGGACGACATGGGGTCGCTGGGCGTGAAGATCCCGCATTCGGGCGTGTATGCGCTCACGCTCGCCTGCGCGACTCCGATGGCGTACGGGCTGGGCAAGCACGGGTGGGTGACCAGAACGGGACGCTGGCGCGCGGCGAGATCGTCAGCCTGCAACCGACCGGCATGACCGTGAGCAGCTCGCCACCGGGACGCTGGCCCGCGCGGTGATCATCCAGAGCCAGCCGATGGGGATGCGGTCGGCGGCCGGCGTGGACATGTACGCGTTCGTTGTCACCATCCTCTGCGACGGGCATCAGCCGTACCAGACGCAGATGGGCAATCCCGTGCCGCCGGCAGCGATTCCGCTGCTCTACCCGGGATCCAACGTGCCCGCCAAGGTGCGCCCCGAGGAGCAGGGCCAGGTGATCATCGGCTGGGACGCGGCCGTGGCGGAGGCGACGCACCAGCCCGCGAATCAGCCGGCGAATCAGCCGGCGACCTGACCAGGACCTCGACGCGAGGGACGATCGGCTTCCGGGAGGAACGTGAAGAGCTGGAGGTCCGACACCAGTGCGCGGGGCGGAGCGGTGAGCCTGTTGGCGCCCACCCCGACCCACGTGCCCGCGATTGCGACGAAGTCGAGCTCGGAGAATCCTGTCTCCATGAACCAGACCCTGATGGTTGGTGTCAAATCTGGCGCGAACGTACCGCGCGTCCAGATCACCGTGGCGTCCGCCGCGCAGAGCTCCGGCAGGTGCGCCACGGTGTTGTGGACGTCGTCATCGGTGATATTGCCGAAGATACCGCACGCCAGCACGATGCCGGCCGGCACCGCGCCTGCGTAGCTGTCGGTGCGTGACGCGTCGCCGGTCAAGACCTCGATCGTTGGTGACACCTCTGCGGCGTGCTCACGAGCGCGTCGCGCCAACTCGGGATCGAGCTCGACCAACCGCGCGTGCACATCAGCCTGGCGCGGATGGCCGGGCAGCACGCCAAGGATGTCGCGACCGTCACCCGCGCACATGCTGATCAGATGGATCGGGCCCGGCGGCGACGCGTCAACGGCTGAACGGATCAGTCCCTGGACCACCTCGAGGCGTCGCACCAGCGGTGAGCCGGGCTTGTATCGCTCGTGCCACTCGACCCATTCGTTCATCGAGTTCCATCCTGTCACTTCTGTTCGCGGACGCGTCGATGGTTCGCGCGACCCTATCTCGGACGAGCGCTGCACGTTACTCAGCCGCCACGTATGAAGCCTCGTGAGGGTGTAGCGTTGAGCCTGGATGGGAGAGCACATCTCGGGTACATTCAATCGGCGACGCCGCGCGCATGCGCCGAAGCCCACCGTCGCATTGCGCCGCCGTTGCGGCGTCGGTGCTGGGATGGGACTCCTGCTGGCCACCGCAGCGATCGCTCACGTCGGCTCGACAGACGCCATTGCAGCCGTCCCTGCGTGGACTGCATACGTGGTGAATCAGCACTCGAGTAGCGTCACGCCTGTCGACACCGCGACCAACACGACGGGTACTGCGATCCCTCTCGGCACGGAGCCGGGATTCATCGCCATCACGCCGGACGGTAGCACCGCCTACGTCGCCGACTTTGAAGCGAACACCGTCACGCCGATAACGACGGCCACCAACACGCCGGGCAGGCCAATCGCGGTCGGAACCTTTCCGGCCGGCATTGCCATTACGCCGGACGGTAAGACCGCGTATGTGACCAACGAGACTTCGAATACCGTCACCCCAATCAACATCGCCACGAATACCGCCGGCACGGCCATCCCGGTGGGCGAGAACCCGTTTGGCATCGCGATCACGCCGGATGGGACGAAGGCATACGTAGGAAACGTCGGCGGAAACAGTGTCACCTCGATTGACCTGACCACCGGATCGGTGGGTACGCCGATTCCTGTTGGTTCGTCACCATACGGGATGGCGATAACGCCCAATGGCGCGACGGTGTACGTCGCCGATGCCCAGTCGAGCAATGTGACGCCGATATCCACCGCAACGAACACCGCGGGGACGCCGATTCCAACCGGCTCAAATCCTATCGATGTAGCCATTACGCCCGATGGTTCGACGGCTTTCGTCACCGACCAGGGAAATGACACGGTGACACCGATCAACACGGTCACGAACACGCCTGGTACGGCCATCCCCATTCCCGGCGGTCCTGCAGGCGTCGCCATCACCCCGGACGGCGCGACGGCCTATGTCAGCAGTCTGTACAACGGCACGGTCACGCCGATCGACACCGCAACCCATGCAATCGGTGCGCCCATCACCACCGGCGCATGGGCGGGGGGTGTTGCCATCACGCCGGACCAGGCTCCGGTCGCCAGGTTGTCAGTCGCGGCTGCACCGCTTGGCAGCGCAAGCCTCTTCGATGCATCGGCCTCGACCGTCGCGTACGGCACCATCGCCTCCTACGCCTGGAGCTTTGGGGATGGGAACACGTCGACAACGACGGCGGCGACAACGACCCACACCTATGCAACCGCCGGCTCATACACCGCAACGGTCACCGAAACCAGCATCGCTGGGACATCAACAACTCAAGTGTTCACGGGCAGAACGGTGAGTCGAAACGGAGGGCCTTCAGCGCAGACCACGCAGATCGCAAACGTCGTCGCCCCTGGCGCGTACAGCGCTCTTGCGCCATTCCGTGTCTGCGATACGCGATCGAACAACTCCACCGAGTGCACTGGTCATCCGCTCGGCGCCCACGGGACATTGGTGGTGCAGATCACCGGAGTCCACGGCCCAGCCGCTCAGGTGGTCCCAACCGGCGCGCTCGCGGTCGTCGTGAACCTCACCGGCATCAACCACGGGACGGGCGCGACGTATTTGGTCGCATATCCCACCGGGAGTGCAGTGCCTCACGCATCGAACGTCAACATCGACGCCGGTATCGCCCAGGCCAATCTCGCGGTGGTGCCGCTCAGCACGAGCGGGGAGATCTCCATCTTCAACGCCGCCGGATCTGCGGATGCCATCGTTGATGTGCAGGGTTACTTCGCTGCGCCCAACGGCGCTGGCGAGGTGCCTGGAGAGTTCCATTCAATGCCGCCGCTGCGAATCTGTGACACTCGGGCCAACCAGGAGACTGACTGCGCGGGCGCGGTCGACAATCCGCTTCGAGCCAACACGTGGCGACGGGTGGTGCTCTCAGGCCTTCCCCCGGGCGCGCCGGTAGGTACTCCATCGGTACCGACCGCTGACGCCGGGGCCGCCGCGTTCAACCTCACCGCCACCCAAGCGAGCATGTCGACATTCCTGGCAGTCGCAGCGCCAGACATGGCCACCGACGCATGCCCCACGACTGCACCCGCCGTGTCCAATGTGAATCCCGGCGCCGGCGAAGCGCTGCCCAATCGGGTCATCTCCAAGCTCGGTCCGCACCAGGACGTCTGCATCTACAACGGCGTCGGGAGCGTGGATTTCATCGTCGATGTCAACGGTTGGTTCGGCAATGGCAGCGAGACGACCTCACCACCAGGTGCGCTCTTCTACGCGCTTTCACCCGATCGCATTTGCGACACACGCGCCGATTCCGGGACGCCTTGCGCCGGGAAGCCGTTGACCCGAAACATCGCGGAGACCGTCCAGGTGGCCGGTGTGAGCATGGTGCCCGCGCTCGGTGGCGCGTCGACACCAGTTGCGGTCGTGGGCAACCTGACAGGCATTGCCGGCACGGCGTCGACCTTCCTCATCCTCTACCCAAGCGACGACATGCACCTTCCGAAGGCATCGGATCTCAATCCCAGCGCCCACGATGTCATCGACAACCTGGCAATCGTGAGCCTGGCGACCACCGGTCCTTCGTCCGGTGATGTGGACCTCTACAGCGCTGCGGGCACCATCAACGCGACCCTCGACATCGCCGGCTGGTTTCAGTAGCGCGGCGACGGCTGTGACCATCAGCCGAAGCCGGTGGGACATCTCAGCCGAAGGCGTGCGACACATCAGCCGAAGCCCGTTAGCGACGCGTCAACCGAACTTTCACAGCGCAAAAGTGCCCGCTCAGGGATTCGAACCCTGGACCTTGGGATTAAGAGTTCCCTGCTCTACCAACTGAGCTAAACGGGCCAGGGCCCGATTCTAACCGGGGGTCACCGCCCCTCCGGACGGGCCTGCACCACCCCCAACGCGCCCCGCGCGTCGCTCGCCGCCGAGCCAGACCATCGATCGGTACTGCTGCGACAGGCGCATCCGGAGTGGCGGAGGGGATGGCGCCACGGCGCCGGAGAGCGGCGATGTCGTCCGCGCCTCGATGGCTCGGCGCAGATCCGCGGCCCCTTTCCCCGGGAACACGGTCAGAACCCGGCCCAGGTCGTGCTCGCCGAAGTGGCTGTCGCCAGCGCCTAACGCTGCCCCGAGCCGGTCCCGGTGCTCGGCATAGAAGCTGTCGAGCAGTCCCCAGGTCCTCGGGAGCACCGGCGCCGTATGGCGGAGCTCGATCCCGTCGACCTGGCGGGTTTCCAGG
Source organism: Candidatus Dormiibacterota bacterium (assembly GCA_963830305.1). Taxonomy (GTDB): domain Bacteria; phylum Chloroflexota; class Dormibacteria; order Aeolococcales; family Aeolococcaceae; genus Palsa-851. The sequence goes on from CAWHLW010000001.1 coordinate 193,888, forward strand.
AGGCTGCGTGCCTTGCCCGGGGTCATCGAAGCGAACCAGGTCGGCATGAAGGGATGGGCGATGACCGCCAGTCCGCCAGCATCGTGGATCGCGTCAACCGTGTCCGCAACCGACATGTGCATGCGAATCTGCCGATCCAGGAAGAGCCCGACGATGTGGATGCCTGGCGGGAACGACGCCGTGATCTCCTCACCCTGGACCACTTCAACGCCCAGTGCGGCGCCGGCCTCGTGGGCCGGGCCCAGCTCGGAGATCGTGTCGTGATCGGTGATGCAGAGGACGTTCAAACCGACTGCGGCGGCAGCTCGAACCAGGTCGACCGCGCTGACCATCCCGTCGCTGGCGAGCGTGTGCGCGTGAATCTCGGCGACGCCGAGCCCGTCGGTAACGCGCACGCGAGCAGCAGATCTCTGGCTCATCGATCCAGTGTAGTGGGCGGCTGAGAGTGCGCTGAGAAGCGGTCTTTGCGATCATCTCGTGGCGGAGTCGTCGCGAGTCCACTCATATACTCGAAGCAATGAGTGGGCCAACTCGCATCCTCGTCGTCGACGACGAGCAGAGCATCACCGACTTCATCGCGCTCGGGTTGCGCCACGAGGGATTCGACGTGCGAACGGCGCCTGACGGTCACGTGGCGCTTCGGGTCGTCGACGAGTTCAAGCCGCACCTGGTCGTGCTCGATCTCATGATGCCGCGTGTCGACGGCTGGCAGCTCTGCCGTGCCCTGTCGGGCGACCGCTCTCGCGGCATCATCATCCTCAGCGCGCGCGACGAGACCAGCGATCGCGTCCAGGGGCTGGAGCTCGGCGCCGACGACTACCTCGTCAAGCCTTTTGATTTCGCGGAGCTGCTCGCTCGGATCCGGGCGGTGCTCCGGCGGCGCAATCCGGACCTCACCCGCGTCATCCACGCCGGCGACCTGAGCATCGACACGGCGACTCGCGAGGTGCGCGCCGGAGACCGAATGGTCGAACTCTCAGTGCGGGAATACGATCTCCTCCTGTACCTCGCCAGCAACGCCGACCAGGTCCTCCCGCGTCAGCGCATCCTCGATGAGGTGTGGGGCTACAACTTCTTCGGCGACGAGAACAACATCGAGGTCTACATCCGCTATCTGCGCACCAAGCTGGGTGACACGACCCACGAGCGAATCCAGACGGTGCGCGGCGTCGGCTACCGGCTGCGCAGCACCGTGACCGGGAGCGACGCCGCGGCGCGGTAAGACGTGCGGCGCATCGGACACGCTCTCGCGTCGCTGCGATGGCGGTTGACACTCACCTTCATCGCACTGCTGCTTCCGTTGCTCGTGCTGCTTGCCGGGTATCAGTTCCTCACGTTGCGAGCGAGCCTGATCAGCAATCGCGTCGGTGAGCTGCAGGCCGACTTCAACTCCGCCAGGCGGCTGATCACGAGCAAGGAAAAGGCGTTGGGGGCGGCAACCACCGGCGCCCGCTTCTGCGCGGCGCATCCGCTCGCCGTCGGGGAGATCGTCGCAAGCGCCGTGTCCGCGGTCACCGGTCAGACGGTGCAGGTGGTCGTGTACAACAGCGGCCTCACGCAGGAGGCGGTTGCGCCCGCAGGCGCCAGCCCGCCCACCCTCAACTCCGCCACACTCGAGGGCGTGGTGAGCCGGGGAACGCGTTCGGCAGCAAAGCAGATCACCACCAACAGCGGTGACCAGCTCGTGGTCGGATTTCCCATAGCCGCCGGCACGGGTGCGTGCGGTGTCGCGCAACTGTCGCTCTCGATGACGCCGATCACCAATGTGCTGCACGACGAGATCCTGCTGATCACCGCAGGAGGGCTGGTGATGGTGATCCTCGCGACCGTTCTCGGCGTGATGCTCACCGGCCGGACGCTGCGCCCGATGCGCCGTCTCACCGCCACGGCCGAGCAACTGGCGGCCGGAGACCTGGCAGCACGCAGCCGCCTCGCGCCGAGCAATGACGAGGTCGGCCAGCTCGCGAGCAGCTTCGACCACATGGCCGATCGCATCCAGGAAGCCTTTGCGGCGCAACAGGATTCCGAGGCGCAGGTGCGCCGCTTCATCGCCGACGCGTCCCATGAGCTGCGCACGCCGCTCACCGCGCTGAAGGGTTACATCGACGTGCTGCGCATGGGCGCCGCGCGCGAGCCCGCCGCACTCGATGCCGCGCTCGGGGCGATGAGCAATGAGTCCGAGCGGATGCGTGTGCTCATCCTGGATCTGCTCACCCTTGCCCGGCTCGATGCGCATCGCGAATCGCACCCGGAGGACTTCGACATCAACGCCGCGCTCACCACACTGCTCAACGAGGGCGTCCCCGGAATGCCCGAAGTCGTCGAACGCACCTTCGCGCCCGGAGCCGTGTTCGTGCACGCGGATCGCGACGCGGTGAGCACCATCGTGCGCAACCTGCTGGTCAACGCCTGCAAATACGCGCATGGCGCCGCACAGCACTGGACCACCGCTGTCGAAGCGGGTTGGGCAAAGATCGAAGTTCGTGACGCGGGGCCGGGCATTCCCGCCGCAGATCTCCCGCACGTCTTCGAACGCTTCTACCGGGGTGAGAAGACGCGCGCTCGCGAAGAGGGCGGCAGCGGGCTCGGCCTCAGCATCGTGCAGGGTTTGGCGCGCGCCCAGGGAGGCGACGTGGCGATCCGCAGCGCGGAGGCCAGGGGGACGACCGTGACCGTCTGGCTCCCGCTTGCGCCCGTCCCGCCGCCGCCCCCTACAGATTGAACGGTGACTGGAACGACAGGCCGCTCAGCACGGTCAGCTGTCCCGTCGCCATGAGCAGGCCGAAGACGAAGAGGATCGCGCCGGCGACGATGCTGATCACACGGAGGTGACGGTTGATGCTGCGCAGCACTCCCTGCAGCCGGTCGGCGAGCACGGCAACGAGCAGGAACGGGATCGCCAGCCCCAGGCAGTAGAGGACCATGAAGGGCAGCCCGCCGAACTCACGGTTCTGCGCGATGGTGAGGATGGCGCCGAGCTGCGGTCCGAGGCAGGGGAGCCACCCGGCGGCGAAGGTCAATCCAAGGAGCAGACCTCCCGCCGCGCCACCTGACACCCCGAGGTGAAAGCGCCGCTCCCGCTCGAGCCAGCCGAAGCGGAGCAGGCCCATGGTCTGGAGCGCGAGCACCATGATGATCGCGCCGGCAATCCGATTGACCAGGTCGAGGTTGCGCTGGAAGACCGTGACGGCGAGCACTCCCTCGAGCAGGTAGTACTCGGCGATGAACACGACGCTGAAGCCGATGACGAAGGCAACACCGGTCGTCATCGCGGAGCTGCGGCCGGAGGCGGTCGTCACCGTCCCGCCCGATGCGGACGCCAGCGCCGGCTGCCCCGCGCGCCCGCTCAGATACGCGGCATAGGCGGGCATCAGGGGGAAGACGCACGGCGACAGGAACGACACCAGCCCCGCCAGAAACGCGAGCGGAATCGACGGACCCGCGGTCACCCCAATCACGGCGCTAGCGTAGGTCGGTGAGTGCTAGGGGGGTCCTTCCACGTAGTAGCGCTGCCGCCAGCGGATGTACACGTAGAGCGCGAGCAGCACGATCAAGACCTCATAGACGAGCGGGGTCGGCCAGTGGAAGGCCGCCTGCGCGAACCGCTGGATACCGCTCGCCTCGGGGGTGACCGCAGCCGGCCTGACCGCCTGCGGAACCGGTGTCGCGGTGGGCACCGGCGTTGGGACCGACGATGGAACAGGCGCGCCCTTCGCCTCGGCGATCAGAGCCGGTGGCGCCGGTGCGGTGGTGTCGCTCTCCAGGTAGATGTGACTGCCGCCTGATGGCGGGTTCAGGGCGACCACCACCTCGGGCGGCGTGGTGTTGGCGATCGCGATCGCGTCGACGTTCTTGCTCCCGGTGGGGAGCCCGGTATCGGCCCGGTGGTAGGTGAGCCCGCCGTCGGTGGATCGATAGAAGTCCCCACCGGTGCTCCCACCCGCGTCCGACCCGGCGTACGCGAGGTTGGGGTCAAGCGGCCCGAACTGAGCGACGGTCAGGGCCGGCGACGCGGGCGCGCCCGTGCCGGCCGTCCAGGTGGCGCCGAGGTCGCCGCTCCGAAAGATGCCCTGCGAGGTCGCCACGATCAACGGTCGTTTCGGGACCGCGGCGTCGATCTCGCCCGCGCTGATCGATGACACCACCGCTCCTGACGGCAGCCCCGATTGCAGCACCTCCCAGGCGCCGCCGCCGGTGCTGCTGAAGAGATAGCCGGACGAGAGGGTTCCAGTATTGGCTCCGTCGGCCCCCGCGATCACCGTGAACTCCGGGTAGTTGGCGGCGACCGCGACGGCGGCGATGGAATAGCGGTCCAGGCCGCCGTCGTGCCAGATCCGGCCGTTGGGGCTCAGGGCGACGCCGGCGTTCGTCCCCGCGGCGATGCCGTCGAGGCCGAAAGCGAACGCGCGCACGTCAAGGTTCCCGAGGCCGCTCGATGCATCGGTCCACGTCGTTCCCGCGTCAGCGCTGGCGAGGACGCCCTTTCCGTCGGTGCCCGCGAACGCGTCGGGGGGCTTGTGCGTGTCGAAGCCTACGGTCCAGACCCGCACGCCGCTGAAGGTCTGGGTCCAGGTCGCCCCGGTGTCACGGGAGACGTAGACGCCGTCGTCGGTTCCGGCGAGGATCGTGCTCGGCACCGACGGCTCGATCGCGACGCTCCAGATCCGCCCCGATCCAAGGCCGGGAAGCTGTCCCTGCGCCGCAAATCCGGCGTCGGCGGCAGATGTCGCGGGGCTCAACGCCCCCCATCCGACGAGCAGACACATGGCGAACACGAGGGCAGCCAGCGACCGCTGCCTCCGGCGGCCGGAGAGCTTTGCGGGCGGACAGGAGTAGGTGGGGTGAGATCTCACTGCAGGGCGCTTGAGGTGGAGCGAGTTGAGTGACGGCGCCGCGAGGTCTCGCGCCGCAATCGGGGAGACAGCTCAAGAATACCCCGCTGTCCGCGTTTCGCGGTCGCCCTGTCGCGGTATCTGCGATCCAGATGGCAACGACCTTCAAGGACTACTACGCGATCCTGGGCGTTCCACGGACCGCCACTGAGAAGGAGATCCGGAGCGCCTTCCGCAAGCTCGCGCGCACGTATCACCCCGACGTCAACCAGGGTGACAAGACGGCCGAGGACCGCTTCAAGGAGATCAACGAGGCCAACGAGGTCCTCGGTGACCCCGAGAAGCGCAAGAAATACGACGAGCTTGGTCCGCGCTGGCAGGAGTACGAGCAGTGGGAGCGAGCCGGCCGTCCCGGGCCGAATCCGTTCCAGAACAACAACGAGCAGTTCGGGTACCGGACCGTCTCGCCGGACGAGCTCGAGGGCATGTTCGGCAGCAGCGCGCCGTTCAGCGACTTCTTCCAGCAGTTCTTCGGCGGGGGCGAGGCGCCTTCAGGCTTCAGCACCGGCCGCACGCGGCGCCGGGTTGCGCGGCGCGGACAGGATGTCGAGGGAGACGTCGAGATCGGCCTCGAGGAGGCCTTCGCCGGCACGACGGTCACAGTCGACCTGAGCTCCTCGGACGGTCCGCGGCGGGTCGAGGTGAAGATCCCGGCAGGGATCCACGATGGAGCCCGGATCCGCGCCGGCGGCCAGGGTGGCGAAGGCCGGAATGGTGGCCCCCGCGGCGATCTCTTCATCCGCGTGCACGTCCGGCCGCATCCGACGTTCACGCGCAGCGGCGACGATCTCAGCGTCCGCGTGCCCACGCGCCTCGCGATCGCGGTCGCCGGCGGCACCGAGGGAGTGCCGACCCTTCGAGGCACGACCGCTCAGCTTTCGGTCCCCGCAGGAACGCAGAACGGTGCCCGGCTCCGGCTCCGCGGGCTCGGGATGCCGCACCTCAAGGGCGGCGGCGCTGGGGATCTGATCGCCACCATCGACGTTCGCCTGCCCCACCCGACGCCGGAGCCGCTGCTCGAGTGGGCTCGGTCCGAGGAGCACCCTCCCGCCTGACGCGGACCTAGGAAACCGTGAGGCCGTGCTCGCGGGTGCTGCGCTTGATCGTGCAGACGTCGCCGTGGCACGTCGATGCGATGAGATCCACTGTGAGCACGCCGGTGCCCGGTGCGCCAAGCGTGAGCTCGAGGCTCACCGGGAGGCTGTCGAGCGCCCAGGCTCTTGCCCCTGCTCCCAGAAGGGTCTGAGGGTCCGCGCTGACGCTCACGTGCACCGGCGGACCCTGATGAACGTCGAGATCCATGCCGTCGAGGTCGACGTCCGCCTCGAGCCTGAGCCGGCTTCCGGCGGTTCCCGAGAGCGCGGAGCCCGATGTGCTCCCGGCGTCACCGGTGTGGCGGATGCGCAGCTCGCTGACCGCCCCGCTGTCCGCGTCGACTGTGACCACACGGTGATGGTTCGTATCCGCGACCAGCAGCCGCCCATCAGGCAGCACGTCGAGGCCGCCGGGCTCGTCGACGGGGTCACTCAGGGTCACGGTGGTGAGCACTGCGGCGCCCCAGATGCGCAGCAGCGAGTTGAACGTGTCAGCCACGGCGATCTCCCCTCCGGCGAGCGCCGCGACCCCGAGTGGATGTTGCAGCCTCGCGGCGCCACGATCGCCGTCGTCAGTCCCCCACGCGAACAGACCGCTGCCCACGAGCGTCTCCACCTGGCCGTCGCGAAGCACCCGGAGCGCGGAGACCTCGGAGTCGGCAAACGCGATCGCCCCGCCGGCGAGCAGGGTCAACCCGCTCGGCTGAGCGAGGTGGGCTTGCTTCGCCGGTCCGTCACGAAGGCCCTCGGCACGGCTTCCCGCGAGCACCTCCGGCTCGCCACCGTCCGCCGGGATGGCGACGATCCTGTGCAGGCCGGCTTCGGCAATCGCGATCCTGCCGTCGGGGAGGCCCAGCACATCCCAGGGGGAACGCAACCCCGACGCGAGCACGAGGCGTTCCCCGTCGGGCAGCGAGACGGCCACGACCTCGCCGGCCACGGTGTCGCAGACCAGCAGGCGGCTTGCGTCGAACCGGACCCCCTGAGGTTGGCTGAATCCGGCGAATTCGAGGAGGACGTCGCCGTCGAGGCCGCAGACGAGCACGCGGTCGTGGCCGGTGTCCGCGATCGCGATCCGGTCGCCGCCATCCGAGGCGACCTTCCCGGGGAATGCGAGGGTGCGGGCGCCCCCGAGGGGGATCGGCGTGAACGCCGGGCCGGCGGCGAGATCGGTCCGGCCCTCGAGCAGCTGCGCGATCACGTTCTCGAGCGCCGGACCGTTGCCCTCGCCTGACGCCATGGCGACGACGTAGCCGTCAGTGTCGATGACCACCAGGGTGGGCCAGGCACGAACGCCGTACTGCTGCCAGGTGTCCAGGTCGGGATCGTCGAGCACCGGGTGATGGATGCGGTGGCGTGCCACGGCTCGCTTCACCGCGGCATGGTCCGCCTCGTGGGGGAACTTCGGCGAGTGCACGCCGATCACCACGAGACGGTCACCAAAACGCTCTTCCAGCGGGCGCAGCTCTTCGACGACGCGGAGGCAATTGATGCAGCAGAACGTCCAGAAATCGAGCACCACCACGCGTCCGCGAAGATCGCGCAGCGACAGCGGGTGATCGGTGTTGATCCATCCACCGGCGCCGCGGAGCTCCGGTGCACGGACTCGTCCGACTGCGGTCGTCATGTGCGTTCATCATCTCGCGCGGCGTCGCTGAAGCGCAGCCGCAGGGGCGGGAAAGATGAGCTGCTTGATATAATCACTGCAGCGATAGGTTGGTGCACCGGCCAATGGCGCCAGGGAGGCGGCGCCAGCACTGTCGACACCTTTGAAACTCTCCCTATCCCTTCCTGACCGGCAGGGGGTGGCCCTCCGCCCCCTGCCACTTTTTCCTGGACAGCTTTAGAGCGCCCGCGCCGTCAGTCGAGCAGTGGAGTCCGCACCAGCGTGTGTTCCCGATCGGGACCGACGGAGACGACGTTGACGGAGGCCCCGCAAAGCTCACCGATCCGCTCGATGTAGGCGCGGCAGGCAGCCGGAAGGTCCTCGTAGCGGCGGCACTCCCGGGTCGGCGACATCCACCCCGGGAACTCCTCGTAGATCGGCTCGACGTGCTTGAGGTGCGAGATATTGGCCATCGGGTGGTCCCAGTACTCACCCTTGCTGAGGTAGCCGGTGCAGATCCTCAGCGTCTCGAACTCGTCGAGGACGTCGACCTTGGTCAGCACCATCGCGTCGATGCCGTTGGTGGCAACAGCGTAGCGGGACACCGCCGCGTCGAACCAGCCGACCCGGCGCGCGCGTCCGGTGGTGGTGCCGTACTCCGCGCCGACCTCGCGGAGCTGATCGCCGAGTGCATCGGTCAGCTCGGTGGGGAAGGGTCCGTAGCCGACTCTGGTCGTGTAGGCCTTGAACACGCCGACGGTTCGGGTGATACGCGACGGCGGGATCCCGCTCCCGGTGCATGCACCGCCGGCAGTTGGTGACGAGGATGTCACATACGGATAGGTGCCGAGGTCGATGTCGAGCATCACGCCCTGGGCGCCTTCGAGGAGGATCTTCTTGCCGTCGTTGAGTGCGTCCTGGATGAGCGGATAGATGTCGCGGATGTACGGGTCGATTCGTTCGGCGTAGCCGAGATACTCGTCGAGAATCTCCTTCTCGTTGAACGGTTCGGCGTCGTAGAGGCGGGTGAGGCTCTCGTTCTTGAGGCGGAGCACGAAGCGCAGCTTCTTCTCCAGGAATGCGGGCTTCTGCAGGTCACCGATTCGGAAGCCGATGCGGCGCACCTTGTCCTCGTAGGCAGGGCCGATGCCGCGCCAGGTGGTGCCGAGGCGATCGTCGCCGCGCATCTCCTCGCCGAGCTGGTCGAGCACCGGGTGATACGGCATCACCATGTGGGCGCGCTCGCTGATCACCAGGTTCTGCGCGGGGACACCACCCGACTGGAGCTCGTCGAGCTCCTGGAGGAACGCCTTCGGATCGACCACGACGCCATGCCCGATGACACAGGTGGTCTCGGGGTAGAGGATGCCGCTCGGAATCAGGTGGAAGCGGTGTTCCTTGCCGCCCGTGACGACGGTGTGGCCGGCATTGTTCCCACCCTGCGAGCGGATGACCATGTTGACGCTGTCGGCGAGCAGGTCGATCACCTTGCCCTTGCCTTCATCGCCCCACTGGCCGCCGACCAGAACTGTGACGCTCATCGCGGCGGGAAGCGTACTGGACCCGGCGGGTTCGAGCGGGTGTTTCGCGAGAGCCCCGCGTGGAAAACCTAGTCAGTGCCGGGATTGACCGGCAGGAACCAGAGAGAACATGGCAGACAAGAGCCCGTTGACCGAATTGACCGCCCAGCTTCCACCGGATTGGAAGTGGACGGCGCTGTTCCACGCCCCTGAGGGGTTCGAACGCGAATGGCGCGCCTGGCTGGGCGCCGCCGTACACGAGGAAGACCTGTCCCTGCTGCGCTGGTGGGGCCAGAGGGCGGACAAGGCCGCTTAGCTCACCCCTCACGAGCGTCATCAGCCGATCGCAAGGGGATCGGTACGATGCTCGGACGATGCCAACGTCCGATCCGCAGGTGGCGGACTGCATCTTCTGCAGGATCGTCGCAGGCAAAGCGCCCGCGACGTTCCTTCATCAGGACGACCTGGTGGTGGCATTCATGGACATCCGGCCGGTGCAGCGTGGGCACCTCCTGGTGGTGCCCCGGAGACACGCGAAGCTGATCCCCGAGCTCGACGAGGCCACCCTCGCGCGGATGTGGTCGGTGGCGACCGGCTTCAACCGTGCGCTGAGAGCGAGTGCCCTCCCGTGCGAGGCCGTAAGCGTGTATGTCGCGGACGGCGACGCTGCGGGACAGGAGGTCGCGCACGTGCACATTCATCTGATCCCTCGGCACGCGCAGGATGGGTTCGGTTTTCGCTTCCCGCCGGGTTACGGCGCTCAACCGGGGCGCGAGGAGCTCGAGGCGGTAGCCGACGAGATCCGACCCGGTATTCCGCCAGGGATCAGTGGCAGCTGAGGGGGTCGGCGGCAGGCTGCAGCGATATCGCGCTGCGCCGTGGTGGCCGACCGCCGCGACGCTTGTCATCGCCGAGTTAGGTCTCGGCGCGGCGCTGCTCGTCCCGATCACGTTCAGCGACCCGAACGGCGTTGATCCGTTCCTGGCGCGCTTGAGCGTCGCCTCGGTGCTCATCGCTCTTCCATCACTGTTCATCAAACGTCTTGAGGGCGCGCGTCCGATTCTTCTCGCTCTCGCATCCGTCGCCACCACGTACACGCTGCTCTCCGCGGGTCCGCAGATCCTCTTCGACCTTTTCGGATCACGCTCGGGCAGCTTCGACGCGCAGATCTTCTGGTCGTCGGTCGCGCAGGCGCTCGGAACGTTGCTGATCGCCTTTGCCGCGTGGAGGACGGTCGCGCCCGAGTGGCGGCCGTCGCTGCGCATGCGCCACCTCGGGCTTGGCGGTCTTGCCGCCGGGGTGATCGGCAGCGTGGTCCTTATCGGTCTCGGACTCGCGCTCCCCGCGGGTGTGCTCGGACGCGTGGCGTTGCAACCGGTCGCGATCGGCCGGGACTTCCCGCTGCTCGGCCCGGCGAACGCCCTGCAGGCGTTCTCGCAGGAGGTGCAGTTTCGCGGCCTGCTCCTCGGCGCGCTCGAGCGGACCATGAGCCCGCGCTGGGCCAATGTCTGCCAGGCCGCGGTCTTCGGGCTCGCCCACCTGGCGATCAGCTACGGGGGCCCGGAGGCGCCGTTCGTGCCCATCACGTTCCTTGTCGGACTTGCCTTCGGCTGGCTGGTGCGTCGCACCAACTCGCTCTGGCCGGCGGTGATCATCCACGCGGTTGCGGACATCGCGCTGCAGTTCGGCATCGTCCAGGGGTTGTATGGCTTCTGATCAGCGGATGCGCGCGCTCACCGCGGTCGCGGCCGCTTGTATGGGCGCGGGCACACTCCTGATCGCCTCCTCTCCGGCTCAGGCCGCAAATGCGTGGTGGACCCCGGTGGCGCTGACCGGCACCGCGATCACGCGGGTTTCTGCCATAGGCGACACGATCATGGTGCGAACCGGGAAGGGGGCGATGCTGCTCTCTACCGACGGTGGCAAGACGTTCGCCCCCGCAAGCGGGACGCTCCCGCCGATCAACGTCGTGACCGCGGGATCGCAGCGCTGGGAGATCGACCCCGCCGGGCGAGTTCTGCACGCGGCCAGCACGGCGGAGAGCAGCGAATCGGTGATGGATCCGGGGTCGCCCGACCTCGGCCCGGGTGCGGATCTGATCGCGGCACCGGCCGCGCTTCCCGGTGTGGTGGTCGCCGCGAGCACCAATGGCACCGTCTGGCGCCGCGGGCAGGACGGCGACTGGAAGCAGGCGCTGTTACTGCTTCCGGCGAGCCTGGTCCAGGGCGTCCCGCGGGTCACCTCGATCACCGCGTTCACCGAGCCGCTCAGCGAGGCGATCTACCTGAGCACCGACGGGTATGCCGTCCTGATCAGCACCGACGGCGGTGACGACTGGATCCGCGCCGGACCGGGTCTTCCGGACTCGGTGTACTCGCTGTCGGCCGATGCCGGGCGCCGCGCTGTCTATGCCGCCACGTCCGACGGGCTCTTCGAGCACGTCCTCCAGGTGCTTCCAGCCCCTCCGGCGTACCAGGACGCGGCCCTGGTCTGGCGCTGGATCGGGATCGGCGCGGTGACCGTGGTCGCATCCCTGGTGGCACTCCTCGCACTGGTCCGGTTGCTGCCGCGTCGCGTCGACGCCTGAGCGACCGGCGCGCCGCCGGGACCGCTTCGGCTAGCGTGGTTCGCATGGCCAATCGCCTTGCCTCCGAGTCGAGCCCATACCTGCTCCAGCACGCCGGTAACCCGGTGGACTGGTATCCGTGGGGCGATGCCGCCTTCGAGCGCGCTCGCAACGAGGATCGTCCGGTGCTGCTGTCGATCGGCTACAGCGCATGCCACTGGTGCCATGTCATGGCGCACGAGTTGTTCGAGAACCCAGGGATCGCTTCGCTCATGAACGAGCTCTTCGTCAGCATCAAGGTCGACCGTGAGGAACGCCCAGATGTCGACACCATCTACATGAGCGCGGCGCAGGCCATGGGCGTGCAGGGTGGCTGGCCGCTCACCGTGTTCCTGACGCCGGCGGGTCTGCCCTTCTACAGCGGCACGTACTTTCCACCTGAGGACCGCCCGGGCATGCACGGCTTCCCCGCGGTGATCAAGGCTGCCGCGGCCGCGTACCACGCGCAGCGCGACGAGATCGGCGCCATGGGCGAGAAGGTGCGCGATGCCGTTGCGCCGCGGGAGCTTCCCGCACCGGGTGAGCCGACCACAGCACTCCTCGATGAGGCAGCGAAGAAGCTTGCCGGTGAAACGGATCGCGCGCACGGCGGCTTCGGTGCCGCACCGAAGTTTCCGCATCCGCAGGCGCTCGACCTCATGCTGCGCAGGTCGAGAGTGACCGGCGACGTCGCGGTCAGGGACGCTGCGATCCTGACCCTGGACGCGATGGCCCGCGGCGGCATCCACGACCAGGTCGGTGGTGGCTTCCATCGATACAGCGTTGATGCGCGATGGGCGGTCCCGCACTTCGAGAAGATGCTCTACGACAACGCGCTGCTGGCTCCGGTGTACCTGCACGCGTATCGGCTGAGCGGACGTGACGACCTGCTCGAGGTGTGCACGCGAACCCTCGATTACATGGCTCGCGAGCTGCTTCTCCCCGGAGGCGCGTTCGCGGCGTCGCAGGATGCCGACAGCCCGGGCGGCGAGGGAGCCTTCTTCGTCTGGACGCCTGCGCAACTGGGCGAGGCACTGGGCGCCGAGGATGGTGCGCTCGCCGCGCGCATTTTCGGCGTTGTCGACGGGGGCAACTTCGAGCATGGCGCCACCGTGCTCTCCATGCCATATCCGCTGGCTCAGGTGGCGCGATCGATGTCGCTCGACGAGCCTGCGCTGCACGCTCGTCTCGAGGACATCCGCACGAGGCTCCGCGCAGCGCGAGCGTCGCGTCCGGCCCCCGAACGAGACGGCAAGGTCATCACCGCCTGGAACGCGCTTGCCATCCGCGCCTTCGCTGAAGCAGGCGCCGCCCTCGAGCGGGCCGAGTACGTCGCGATCGCGGCAGGATGCGCCGACTTCGTGCTCGAACACCTTGTGCGCGACGGGGTGGTGCATCGCATCTGGAATGGCGGCGAGGGACGGATCATCGGATTCCTCGACGACCTCGCGAACCTCGGGGACGCGCTGCTCACGCTCTACGAGGCGACCGGCGTCCCGCGATACTTCACCGCGGCACTCGCGCTCTGTGAACGCATCGTCGATCAGCATCGGGATGCCGATGGCAACTACTTCGACACCGCTGCCGACTCCGAACCGTTGATGGTCAGACCGCGCAGCATCGACGACAACCCGGTGAGCGCCGGACAGTCGGTGGCGGCAACACTCTTCTGCCGCATGCACGCGTTCACAGGTGAGCAGCGCTGGCACGACGGGGCCTTGGAGATCGTCGCCCCGCTCGCAACGGTCGTCGCTCGAGCCCCGCTCGCAGTCGCGGGGCTCGCTGCCGCGATGGAACTCGTGGTCGGCCCGATGCGCGAGGTTGCGATTGTCGGGGAAGTCGGCGACGCTCGAACCCACTCGCTGCTGGCGGTGGTGCAGCGGCGATTCGATCCGCTCAGCGTGCTCGCGTGGGGTCCGGCGGGTGACGTTCCGCTCCTCGAGGGCCGCACGCCCGTCGACGGTGCACCCGCGGCGTATGTCTGCTCGGGATTCGTGTGCCAGGCGCCGGTGATCGACGCTGCCGCTCTATCGCGTGAGCTGGGTGTCCTCGCCCCGGTGGCTCAGAACTGACCGCACCCTGATGGCGTTGCCATCGCTTCGAGCGGTGGCAGGAAATCGAACACCGGCAGGCGCCGCTGGTCACCGACCGGCAGGTAGTCGCCGGTCTGCGGATCCTCGACGTAGTCGAGGTGCGGGCCGTGGGTGGTGATCTCGCGCAACGCCGCGACCAGGCGATCGATGTGCTCGACCGTTGTTCCGATGCCGAACGACGCGCGGATTGCGCCCGGGATCTCCTGGTGCTCACCGCGGCGGAGCCGCTCGCGAATGGTGTGCGCCTCCGCGATGCTGACCCCGAGCAGATGCGTGATGTACGGGTGCGCGCAGAAGCAGCCGTGACGCACGCCGATCGCGTACTCGGCGCTCAGCACCGACGCAACCAGGGCGTGATGCATCCCCTCGACGGTGAACGTGCTGACGCCGAGGCGGTCGACGTCGGCGCCGTCCCACAGGCGGAGCCGGCGGAGGCTCGGGATGTCGTCGATCTGCGCATCGAGGTACGCCAGGAGACGCTTCTCGTGCGCACCGATATGGCTCATCCCCGTGCGGCCGAGGACGGTGCACGCCGCGCCCAGCGCGATCGCGCCCACGACGTTCGGGCTGCCCGCCTCGTGACGGTCGGGGATCGGCGCCCACTGCACATCGTCCGTCGTCACGTACGTGACCGCACCGCCACCCGCGAGCATGGGTTCCGCGTCGGCGAGCACGGCGGACGGCCCGATCAGCACACCGCCCCCGAACGGCGCGTACATCTTGTGGCCCGAGAAGGCAAGGAAATCGATGCCCATCGCGATCATGTCGATGGCACGATGCGGCGCCAGCTGCGCGGCGTCGAGCGCGAGCAGCGCGCCGTGCTCGTGCGCGATGCGCCCGATCTCCGCGACCGGAAACACCTCGCCGGTGACATTGCTTGCGCCGGTGATCGCGACGATCCCGATGGGACGGTGGCGATCCTCGAGGGCCTGGCGCAGGTCCGTCAGCAGCTGCTCGGGGGACTCAGGCGCATCGAGCAGCACCACCGGTGCGAGACGGCGCCAGGGCAGCATGTTCGCGTGGTGCTCGACGATGGTGCTGAGCACCGCGTGACCCGGCCGCAGCACCAGACAGTGGTTCAGCAGATTGATCGCCTCGGTCGTGTTTCTGACAAAGATGACTGCATCGGATGAGCGAGCGCCGGCGAACGCCGCCACCGCCGCGCGCGCCGCTTCGTATGCCCGGGTCGATACCTGCGACGCGAAGCCGGCGCCACGGTGCACGCTCGAATACCAGGGCAGGAACTCGATCACCGCGTCCGCGACGGCCTCCATCGCCGGCGTGCTCGCCGCCATGTCGAGGTTGACGTACGTGCGCATCTCGCCGCCGGCGAGCTGCACCTCGAGGTCCTGCCCGACGAGACGCGGGAGGACTGCGCCCGCGCGACGGCTGGGCCGGCTCGGGCGGGACGATTCGGTGATCATCACGCCTTCGAGGGTACTTCCAAGCGGCCGTCGAGGATCACGCTGGCCACGATGTCACCGCCGAGGTGGTACCCGACGTCCACCCAGCTCGGTGTCCCGAGGATCACCGCGTCGCAGCGCAAACCGCGACGCAGGATGCCTCGATCGGCCAGCCCCAGCGCGGCAGCACCGCCCGCCGTTGCCGCGACAAGCGCCTGCGCAGGGGTGAGCCCGCCGAGCGCGACCGCGAGCGAGATCATCAGCGGCATCGATTCGCTGTAGCAGGTGCCCGGATTGCAGTCCGTGGCCACCGCCACCGTGCATCCGGCGTCGAGGAGGCGCCGGCCCGGTGGCGGGGGGCCACCCAGGACCAGCGACGCGCCGGGCAGGATCACCCCGACGACGCCGGCTTTGCTCAGCGCCTCGAGGTCGGTGTTGGTGGCGTACTCGAGGTGGTCGGCGCTGACCGCGCCCGCCTGCGCCGCAAGCAGCGCTCCGCCGGTGTGAGACAGCTGCTCGGCATGGATCTTCGGACGCAGCCGGTGCTTTGCCGCGGCGGTGAAGAGTTGCTCGCATTCGGCGACGGAGTACGCGCCCGCCTCGCAGTAAGCGTCGACGAACGTGGCGCGCTTGGCGGCAGCGGCGACGCCATGCGTGCAGACGTCTTCGATGTATGCATCGCGCGGGCCGTCCGGAGTCGCGTGCAACGGCAGGTACGTCGCCACGACGTCGGGCAGATCCTGCCACTGACGAAGCCGCTCGGCCGCGTCGAGCTCGCGCATCTCCGCTGCCTGCTCCAACCCGTACCCACTCTTGACCTCGATGGTCGTCGTGCCGTTGACGAGCATGCGCCGGGCTCGCTCGCGTCCCGCCGCCGCGAGCTCGTCGACGGAGCCTGGGGCAGTGGCAAGCACCGTGGCCCGGATGCCGCCGCCGGATGCGGCGATCGCCTCGTAGGTCGCACCGGCCGCACGTTGCGCGTACTCGTTGCCGCGGTCACCGAGCCAGATGATGTGCGTGTGGGCGTCAACGAAGCCGGGGATGACCGCGGCACCGCGCGCGTGCACCTCGAGCGCGTCACGCGGGACGTCGGATCGATCGAGTGCCGCCTCGGGCCCGGCATACACGATGACGCCGTCGCGCGCGACCAACGCCGCGTCAGGAATGACCCCGGGAGCGTCACCGAGGAGCGGATCACACGTGCACAGCGCGCCGATGCCGTGAACGACAACGGCTGTCATGCGCGACGCCCCTTCACGCGCCCGGCGCGCTCGAGTCGAGCATCGGAATGCGTATCCCGCGTTCACGAGCAGCCTCTTGCGCCTCCGGGTAACCGGCGTCGGCGTGACGCATGACGCCGGTCGACGGGTCGTTGGTGAGCATCAGCTCGCAGCGCCGCGCCGAGAGGTCACTGCCATCGGCGCACACCTGAGCGCCTGCGTGCATCGACAGTCCCATGCCGACGCCGCCACCGTGGTGCACGGCCACCCAGGTCGCGCCGCTCGAGGTGTTGAGCAGCGCGTTGAGGATGGGCCAGTCGGCGATCGCATCGCTGCCGTCGCGCATCGCCTCGGTCTCGCGCATCGGGGAGGCGACGGAGCCGCTGTCGAGATGATCGCGCCCGATCACCACCGGCGCCGAGAGCTCACCGCTGCGCACCATGTCGTTGAATCGGAGTCCGGCGAGATGACGTTCGCCGGCACCGAGCCAGCAGATCCGCGCGGGAAGCCCCTGGAAATGCACGCGCTCCTTGGCGAGGCTCAGCCAGCGGTGCAACCCGTCGTGATCCGGGAACAGCTCGAGCATGGCCGCATCGGTGCGAGCGATGTCACTCGGATCGCCGCTCAAGGCAACCCACCGGAAGGGTCCCCGGCCCTCGCAGAACTGATCGCGAATGTACGCCGGCACGAATCCCGGATACGAGAACGCGCCGGCGAAGCCACCGATTCGGGCCTGGTCGCGTAGTGAGTTGCCGTAGTCGAACACCTCGGCGCCACGGCGCTGGTACTCGACCATCGCCTGGCAATGGCGTGCCATCGACTCGCGCGAGCGGCGCATGTACTCTTCGGGGTCTGCGGCGCGCAGCGCCGCGGCCTCGTCCAGGCTGAGCCCGGTAGGGATGTACCCGTTGAGCGGGTCGTGCGCGCTGGTCTGGTCGGTGACGACGTCGATCGCCAGCGACGATTCGAGGAGCGCCGGCAACGCCTCGGCTGCATTGGCGCAGACGGCCACCGAGAGCGCGCGTCCTTCCTCGCGGGCGATGTCGCACCGCCGCACCGCCGCGTCGAGGGTCTCGGCAACCTCGTCCACGTACCCCGTGTCGACGCGCCGCTGGATGCGAGCGGGATCGACGTCGATGCAGAGGGCGACGCCGCCACTCATCGTCACCGCGAGCGGTTGCGCACCGCCCATGCCGCCGAGACCCGAGGTCACCACGAGACGTCCCTGCAGGCTGCCCCCGAATCGCTTCCGGGCCACTGCCTCGAAGGTCTCGAAGGTTCCCTGAAGAATTCCCTGCGTACCGATGTAGATCCACGAGCCCGCAGTCATCTGTCCGTACATCGTCAGTCCCATCGCCTCGAGCCGCCAGAACTCCTCCCAGGTCGCCCAGCGCGGCACCAGCAGCGAGTTTGCGATGAGCACTCGAGGCGCGAGCTCGTGGGTGCGAGCCACCCCCACCGGCTTGCCCGATTGCACGAGAAGTGTCTCGTCGTCGCGCAGCGAACGGAGCGCCGCGACGATGGCGTCGAAGCATTCCCACGAACGCGCCGCCCGTCCGGTGCCGCCGTACACGACGAGCGCATCGGGGTTCTCGGCAACGTCGGGATCGAGGTTGTTCATCAGGCAGCGAAGGGGTGCCTCGGTCTGCCAGCTGCGACACGTGAGCGTGTTCCCGTGCGGCGCGCGGACTGGGCGAGCGCCAGCGGTCATCGCAGCGTCACCCCGACGCTGTTGAGTCCGTCGCGCCACGCGCAGTCGCGCGCCCACGCTTCGGCTGCGTCGAGATCGCCGCTGAGGATGCGGTCCGCACCGAGCGCCGGCGTCCGTTTGCGCAGGCTCGCGATCACCGTCGCAGTGGCCCGCGCCGGTTGCAGCGGGTGGCGCATCTCGACGGCCTGCGCTGCGCAGACCAGTTCGATGGCGAGCACCGCGCGGAGCAATGCCACCGAGCGGCGGGTGCGCAGCGCCGCCTCGTAACCCATGGAGACATGGTCTTCCTGACCGGCACTGGTCGCAGCGCTCTGCACAGCAAACGGAGTCGCCGCGTGACGCAAGGAGGCGACCATCGCCGCCGCCGTGTACTGCGTGATCATCAAGCCGCTGTTGAGCCCGGGCTCGGGGCTCAGGAAAGCCGGAAGCCCGCGTGAGCGTGCGGGGTCGAGCAGCCGGTCCACGCGGCGCTCGCTGATCGCCGCCACGTCCGCACACGCCGACGCGAGCATGTCGGCTGCGTAGGCGAGGGCCTGTCCATGGAAATTGCCCGCGCTCACCACGTGGTCATCGAGGACCACCGGGTTATCGACGACGCTGGCCAGTTCATGCTCGACTGTCTGCCGGCAGAAGGCGACGACGTCGCGAGCCGCACCGTGCACCTGCGGCGCGCAGCGGAGCGAATATGCGTCCTGGACCGCGTGGCGCGATGGACGGTGGGACGCGACGACGGGACTTCCGTCGAGGAGCGCCCGCAGGTTCGCCGCCGAGTTCGGCCTGGCCCTGTGCCGGGCGGAGTGCGACCACCCGCTCCTCGTACGCCACGGTGGTGCCGAGCAATGCCTCGACGCTGAGCGCACACGCGATGTCGGCGAGTCTCAGCAGATCCTCGATGTCGTGGACGGCCAGGGCGAGCATGCTGGTCATCGCGTCAGTGCCGTTGATGAGCGCGAGACCTTCCTTCGGCTCGACGTCGATCGGCGTCAATCCATGTTCACGGAGCGCTGTAGCAGCGTCGAGCGGTGCGCCGTCGCCCGCGACGGTCCACCCCTCGCCGAGCAGCACCGTGGCGACCGCGGCAAGCGGCGCCAGGTCCCCTGACGCGCCGAGCGAGCCGTGCTCCGGCACCCAGGGGATGATGCCCGCCTCGAGCAGGCCGACCAGCGCCTCGACCAGCTCGACGCGGACGCCGGAGAGTCCGGCGGCGAGGGTGCGGGCGCGGAGCAGGATCATCCCGCGGACCACCTCGTCGTCCAGGCGCGCGCCCGAGCCCGCCGAATGGCTGAGCACTACCGATCGCTGCAGGAGGGCGCGGTCGGCGGGCTCGACGGCGCGATCAGCCAGCGCGCCGAACCCCGTGGTCACGCCGTAGACGACAGACCCTTGACGGTCGAGGCGTTCGACGACCGCTCGCGCGGGTGACATCCGCGAGCGCACGCCGGGATCCAGTGCAACGGGTGCGCGGTCTCGAGCCGCGAGAACGACGGCGTCGATGGTCAGCGCTCCTCCGTCTACGGTGATCATTCGGCGAGCAGCCTACTCGTCCGGCAGAACCCCGCTTCCTCGCGGCTCCTGACCGACCGCTCACGCGGCGTGCCGGTGTACCGCGCACGTACGTTATGAGGACGTGGATGCACACCCGGCGCCCCCGCCGTTGCCCATCTCGGACGCGTGGCCTCCCGCCCCACCGCCATGGCCGCCGGAACCCGTGCTCTCCCAGACGCCCGCTCGCGACCGGCGATGGCCGTTCGTCCTGCTCGTCATCGGCGGCCTCCTCGCCGCCGCGACCGGGGTCACGATCGGAGCCGCGACCGGCACCGCCACGGCGGCGGCCGTCGCGTCGACCCTCGCGGCGGACGGCCAGTACGCCCGAGCCATCGCCATCGACGAGGCGATCGCGGTTCGGACCGGTCCGTTCTACCTCCTCGATCCCGGCGCGGCGGCAGCCGCCGGACGCGCTGCCCAGCAGACGCTCATGGCCTGGGGGGCGGCGCTCGGCCGTAATGGGAATGTCGACCAGGCGGTGGCCCTCTACCGGTCGGTCACGGCGGCTTCGCTCCGGAAGCAGGCGCTCGACAACGTGTCGGGGCTCCTGTTCAGGACGTCCACGTCCGATGCGGCCTCAGGGAACTACAGCGCCGCGATCCTCCGCCTCGAGGAGACCGTCAAGCTCGCTCCGGCCACACCCGACGGCGCCGAGGCGGCGCGTCAGCTCCCCATCGATGAGGCCGGAGAAGCTGGACTGCTGGTCCTGGCGGGCCGTGCCACCGACGCGGTCTCGATACTCAACGCAGTCGTGCACGAGAATTCCGCCCAGGCGACCCGAACGGCCGAGGGCCTGCTGCCAGCGGCGCTGCTTGCCGCAGGCCAGGAGGACCTCGCCGACGATTACTACGACGAGGCACTCGCGGATCTGCAGCAGCTCGTGGCCGGGTTCCCGGCAACGACCCAGGCGGCCCAGGCCGCCGTGATGCTCGCCGCGCCGCAGACGGTCTCGGGCACGCTGGTGACCCACGTGGGCGGGCCGGTCTCCGGCCGGGTCCGCCTCAGTTCGCACTACAAGGCCGAACCCAACGGCATGTACCAGACCAGCGCTCCCTTCTTCTACACAACCTCTGACGCGTCAGGAGATTTCACCTTCAGCGCCGTGCCGATTGGCGGCCCGTACGTCCTCGAGGTCTTCTCCGACGGGAACTGGACAACGCTCATCAACCCGACCACGAACCAACCTGCCAACCCGGTGACCGTCACCGCACTGATCCCGGTCGACCTGACCTTCGTGGTGCTTCCCTCCTCGTAACGGGCTGCTCCCGGCTAGAGGGGGCTGCTCCCGGCTAGGATGGGTGAATGGGAGGGGATCAGGAGGGAGTGGTGCGTCCGCGACGTGCGCACCGCCACCGACGCGGTCAGGCGATGGTCGAGTTTGCCGTGGTCCTGCCCCTCTTCCTCTTCTGCCTCATCGGGGCGCTCGACGCCGGTCTCTGGGCGGTGCAGAGCTCGGCCGAGGTATCAGCTGTCGAACAGGCGGCGATGATCGCCTCGTCGGCAGGCTCGAGCCCGCTCTCGGAGACGGCCCCGGACGCTCGAACCATCACCGCGGCCATATCCGGCCGGCTGCGCAGCGCGATGTTCGGGACATCAATCGAAAGCTGGTGCACGAACGATGCGAGTGGTGCATGCGCACCGGACAGCACACAGCACTGTCCATCGACGCCCACCGAGGTGCAGGCTGCGGACGGTCCGCGCGTTGTCGTGGTCTGCGTCAGCGAGGCCGACCCACCCGCATGCACAACGCCGCCCCCGGGCCAGGCTGCGCCATTCCCGCCCGGATGCGACGACTCACCGATGATCACGGTGCGCGTGATCGGCTTTGTCGCGTCGCTGGTGCCGCCGGGCTTCGGTCCTGGTGCGCGCGGATTCGAGCTCCCGACGGACATATCGGCAACGACGCACACACTTCGTTTCGCGCCGTGAGGCGAAGCAGACGGCGTGGCGACGACGCTCAAGCGGTGCTCGAGACTGCGCTCGTCATTCCGATCCTGCTGTTCCTCATCTGCAATTTCATCGCGGTGATGGTGCAGGTCACCGTGCAGCAGCAGCTCAACTCAGCCACAGCGCTGGCTGCGCAGTCACGATTCCAGGCTCCCGAAAATGCGGTGGATCCCGCGGGTGCTCGGTGCTGCGGGGTACATGGAGTGACGCTCGTGACCGCCGGGTTGCCGACCGGATGTCGATATGCAGCGGAAACCTTCTACGGCACCATGACCACGTATGCCGACCTGCTGCACTGGCAGGCCGCGACGCTCTGCACCTCCGGCGGCGACAGCGGCAACGAGACCAATTCGCGGCTGGAACCGGTTGCCTATCCCGGCTCGCCCGCTCAGGCCGAGGTGTCCTGCGACATCGGATCGATCAAGCCCGGCGGAGTCGTCGTCCCCGGCTATGTGGATCGCACTCTCGATCCGCCATCCGGTCTTGATGTGGTCACGTGCAGCGCCGCCGCGTCGCTCAACTTCGCGAACACGCCGCTGGCCTGGGGTGTGTTCTGGACTCCAACGCTGCACGCGCAGGCCGAGGCGCTCCCACCGCCGTTTCGACAGTGAAGTCTTTGC
Source organism: Candidatus Dormiibacterota bacterium (assembly GCA_963830305.1). Classification (GTDB taxonomy): domain Bacteria; phylum Chloroflexota; class Dormibacteria; order Aeolococcales; family Aeolococcaceae; genus Palsa-851. Next base: position 216,144 of record CAWHLW010000001.1, read on the forward strand.
GCTCGCCGGGCTGGACGCGTTGGAGAGGAGATCGTCTGGTCCGCTGCTCAGCTTGTTCGCTCCCTCGTTCGCGCAAGCAGATTGTCGCGCTCTCTCGGTCGCTCTCAAATTCGCGGCGTACCGGACGATCTCCTCTCCAACGCGTCCAGACTCACCAACGCGGCCAGACACTCATCGTCTTCGCGCTCGGTTTCGCGTTGTTCCTGTTCAGCCTCGTGTGCCTCGTCGCAGACTCCGCATACCTCTACGTGTGGTCGGGGCGCGTCCAGGATGCCGCGCAACTGAGCGCCCAGTCGGGAGCGGACTCGGTCGATCCGCGCTTCCTCTACAACGAGACCGGCGCGTGTTCCGCTGGAGTCTGCGCAGTGCAGATCGTCGACATCAGCGCGCAGGATCGCCAGGGCACGCTCTATGCGTTCCAGCGATCGTGCATCCAGTCGGGCGACCAGTCGGCGCAGATACCCCGTGGCCCTGACAACAGCGTCGTGCTGAAGACCGCGGACGACGCGCAGGTACCGGAGGGAACCCTCTGCGCCAGCGACGGATGTCGCGTCTATGCCGAGGTCACCCGCGTCGTGCATCTGCCGATCCCACTGCCGGGATTCCCGGACGTGGTCACGCTGCGCGGCACGGGTTACGCGGCACCGGTTGTCGGCACCAACGTTGCGACCTCAGCGTGCACTGGAACCGCGTGGGTCCCTGCATCACCGCCACGCTGAGCGCCAGGTTGTCGCGCCGCCGCTAAGCTCGGGCGATGTTGATCCGTGAACCGGCCCTGTGGCGCGACATTCCGGTACGCGGCGAGATCCTCGATGCATCGGCGCGCGATCTCAGCGGTCTCGAGGCGCTCCGGCTCGTGCGCTCGCCACCGCCGATGGGACGCCTGACCGGACTCACGTTTGACGGCGCCGACACCGGGACCGCCGCGTTCAGCCTGCCCGTCTCGCGATGGTTGGAGTGGTCGCACGGTGGTGTGCCGGGCGGGACCCTCGCGCTGGCAGCGGACGCGGCCCTCGGATGCGCGCTCCAGTCATTGCAGCCACCGCACACGCAGTACACGACAGCGGAGATGTCGATGACCTACCTGCGCCCCGCGCTCGTCGGGTCGGTGATCACGGCCAAGGGCCGCGCGCTCCACACCGGGCGGACCATGGGGTTCTCGGCGGGCGAGGTCGTCGACGAGGACGGGCGGCTGGTCGCGTACTGCACGTCGCGGATGCGCATCTTCGCCGACGTGGCTGCAGGTGCACCGTCGCGCGGTGGCACCGCCCCACCGCCGGCTGCTGCGCAGGAGTCGGCACATGTGGATGAAGGCCCTGATCCGTATCTGCGGCCGGTGGTGGGCGACCGTATCGGCGAGAGCGAATTCCTCACGCGCAGCGGCGTGGAGATCATCCATGCGCAGATGCACGGGGAACTTCCCCTCCCGCCGTTGCACCACCTCCTGGGAATCGTGCCCACCGACGCAACGCTCGGCGCGGCCACCTGTTCGATGCCGCTGAGCGGCTGGCTCGCCACGCCCTTCGGGTGGCCGCAGGGCGGATTCATCGTGCTGCTCGCCGACCTCGCGCTCGCGCTGGCGACCCAGACGACGCTCGCCAAGGGTGAGGGGATGGCGTCGGTCGACGTCAAGGTCAACTTCCTGCGCCCGGTGGCCGGTGACGGGAGCCGCCTCGAGGCGCGAGCCAAGGTCGTTCATCGCGGCAGGAGCCTGACCGTCGGAACGGCCGAGATCCTCGGCGCCGACGGCCGGCCCGTGGCGCTTGCCACAGGCTCGGCCGCATTGCTCGGCGCCTGAGTTCAGGCGATCTCGCGTTCGCCGATTCGAGGCCGGCGTGTGTCCGGACCCGGCACGCGCACACCCAGGTCCCGGGCGATCTGGCTGCCGTCGGGGCTGCCCCATCCACTCGCCAAGTCCCAGCCGCGACCGGCACGGTACGGCCCACCGGTGTCGCCCGCGGTCACATCGTTGAAGCCCCGCCCGCGTCGGGCGTAGAGAGCCGGATGGGGCAAACCGATCCGGTGTCCGAGCTGAGCGGAGACGAGTGTCCAGAGGGCCGTGTACATCGGTGCCACGGCGCTGGTGCCTCCCGTCGACCGCAGACGGCGCATCGCCACCACGTTCCAGCCGGTGAGCGGATCCGCATTGCCGGAGCCGTCGGGGAGTCCCCGGCCGAAGCTCCCGCCATCCGCGGAGCGTGGCCGGATGCCTGCCGCCGCCTGGTAGGCCGGGATGGGGAACGCGCCACTGACGCCGCTGCCGGCCGCGCCGGCGCCCTGCGCCAGCTCGTTCCACACCGTCTCCGACCGGATCCGGCCTCGAGCCGCGAGCAGCGTGGTGCCACCGCACGCCCAGGCGTGCGGGCTCGACGCCGGGAACTCCGGGTGCTGGAAGCCGTCGACCTCGTCGTTGGTCGACCCGGCGTCGCCGGCTGCCGCGCTGAAGGTCACACCGTGGAGCGCGCCAGTCGCGAACGCCGAGTCGAGGCCGCGCATGCCCTGCGGCGACCAGTGATCCTCGGGCGCACCCCAGCTGATCGACACGGCCGCGGGATGGCGGATGGCATCACTCGCCGCGGTGGCAGCCGCGTCGATGAAGCCGCGCTCGCTGTTGGGCGCGTTGTAGCTGACGATGGTGAGATGTGCCTTCGGTGCCATGGCCGCAACCATGGAACCGATCACCTGATAGTCCAGCGCCACCTCGACGTCGGCGCCGTTCGGGTCGGGGGCCGGTGTCGCACCGTCCAGCCACACGTTGGTGATGTCCGGCGCGGGCAGGCCAAGCCGCGCGAACGACGCGGCCAGGTCGAAGGGATGCACGACCCCGCCGAGCTCGATCATCGCCGCCACCAGCTCAATGCCCTCACCGCCGTTGGCGAGACGCGGGAAGTCGTAGAGCGCGGCGAGCTGCGGCGGGTCATACGCGAACACCGCTGAGCGTCCGTCGTCCAGCGCACGAACGTGCGAGTGCGCCAGCGGGCGGTTATCGAGGCCGTACACGCCCTCGACAAGGCCGTCGAGGTGCGCCGGGATCCGGACCGGTCCGCGGTGGCCGCGATACTCGACGGTGCGGCCGTCGGGGCGCTGAAACGCAAGGCGTTCCAGATCGACCTCGAAAGCGCGGGCGAGCTGCTCGGTGCTGCCGCGCAGCATCAGGCGTCGCGTCGCCGGGTCCTCGCCGGTGACCTGCAGCCCAACCCCAGTCGCCCATCGCACCACGCGATCCCTGTCCGACACGTCGAACCCGTGACGTGCGGTCAGCTGGTTGATGTCGAGGTGGCGAGTCTTCGGGTCCGGCAGCGACTGCAGCCAGGCGAGACTCTGTGCTGTCGTTGGTCCGCTCCTGCGCTCGCGCAGCATGAGCGTGACGCCTGCATCGGCGTGCAACTCCGCGTCGTCGAGCTTGCGGAGGTGTCGGTGACCGGGACGCGGGCCCCCGGCAGGATGGTATGCGCTGCCGCGCAGCGGAACGGAGTCGGGCATGATTGCCCCCCTCTCGAGGACGTCGGGCGGGCGCCGCCGTTGCGACGGCGCTGCATCCCGACGCGGAGCCGCCCATCATCGAGTTCGGGTTGCGGACATCGCGGGGACGTCCGTTCAACGCGCGGTCGACTGTCAGGCGGAGGCGCGCGTCCGAGCGATGGCGTCGATCGCGCCGTGGTTCTCGAGCGACGAGAGATCACCCGGATCGGTGCCGAGGTACACTGAGCGCACCACGCGACGGAGCACCTTTGCGTTGCGTGTTTTGGGCAACTCCGACACGATCTCGACGGTGTGCGGCGCGAGCGCCTTGCCGAGGTCCTCGACGACACGGTGCGCGAGCGACGCACGGAGTTCGGGCGAGTCGGTGACGCCGGGCTTGAGCACGACGAACACGACCAGCGCCTCGCCCTTGACGGGGTCGGGGACACCGATGGCCGCAGCCTCCGCGACCGCCGCGTGCGCGACCAGCGCGGACTCGACCTCCGCGGGTCCGAGGCGCTTGCCCGCCACCTTGATGGTGTCGTCGCTGCGTCCTCGGATATACCAGAGCCCGTCGCCATCCACCTCGACCCAGTCTCCGTGCACCCAGACATCGGGCCATCGCGACCAGTAGGTCTCGAGGTATCGCTCGCGGTCTCGCCAGAAACCCTGCGTCATTCCCGGCCACGGAGCGCGAATCACCAGTTCGCCCACCCGGCCGCGGACGCTCCTGCCCTCTTCATCAACGACATCGGCGTCCATCCCGGGACAGGGCCCTGCAAATGCGCACGGTTGCAGCGGCGTGAGCATGTTGCCGGCGAGAATGCCGCCGGAGATTTCAGTGCCGCCCGAATAGTTGATCACGGGGAGCCTGCCGCCACCGATCTTTCGCTGATACCACAGCCATGGATCGGTGTTCCATGGCTCACCGGTGGAGCCGAGCACGCGAAGCGAGGAGAGGTCGTGCGCGGCGACCGGCTGGTCGCCGTGGCGCATCAACGCTCGGATCACCGTCGGTGCGATTCCGAGCACCGAGACACGATGCCGTTCGACGACCGACCAGAGTCGATCAGGACCGGGATGGTCCGGGACACCGTCGAACAGCACGAGGGTCGCGCCGATGCTCAACGCACCACAGATGGCCCACGGTCCCATCATCCAGCCGATGTCGGTGAACCAGAGCAGGCGGTCGTGCTCACCGATGTCGAAGCAGTGCGCCATGTCCTGCATCGCCTTCACGGGAAAGCCGCCGTGGACGTGCACGGTGCCCTTGGGGCGTCCCGTCGTTCCGCTCGTGTAGATGATCATGAAGATCGAATCGGCGCCGGTATCGGCCACCGGTGGTCCGCCGCTCCAGCCGGCGGGCATGGTCTCGAACAGCACATCGCGACCCGGCCGCATCGGGGTGCTCGCATCACCGAGCTGTGGCACCACAAGGATGTGCTCGAGCGAGGGCAGCTGCTCGGCGGCCTCGTCGGCCACCGGCTTCATGGACACGCTGCGCCCGCGCCGTGTGAATCCGTCAACAACGACCAGAACCTTGGCGTCGCAGTCGCGCAACCGCGACACGATCGCTCCGGCTCCGTAGCCGCTGAACAGCGGCACCACGATGGCGCCGAGCCACGCGCATGCGAGGAACAGCGAGGCGGTCTCAGGGATCGTCGGCAGGCACAGACCCACACTGTCCCCGCTGCCGACTCCGAGGGAGGCGAGCGTTGCTGCGGCATATGCGGTCTGACGGTTGAGGTCGGCGTAGCTCCACTCCCCGACGCTGCCGTCGTCGCCCTCCCACACGATGGCCGGACGCTCCGGCGCGCGCTCCGCCCATCGGGTCACCGCGTTGTGAGCGAGATTGAGCCTGCCCCCGCGCCAGAATCGCGTCCAGGGGAGCCCGCGCGAGGTATCCATCGCGACGTCGAATTGCCGTGTCCATTCCACGCCGATGTCATCGACCACCGCCGTCCAGAAGCGCTCCGGGTCCTCGCGGGCCAGTCGGCCCACGCCGTCGAGACCGCCCACGCCGAGCGTGTCGATGAAGTGCCTGAGCCGCGATCCATTCGCCTGCTCGGACGTCGGCGTCCAGGCGAAGTGCGTGCCGTTGGAAGTCATCGCGCGTTGACCATAGCGCGCGGTCAGCGGTCGATCGCCGACATGTCCCAGTGGCGAGCCCCGCGCACGCTGTCCGGGCTGACCGCTGCTTCGAGCCTCGCGACGTCGGCACTGTCGAGCTTGATGTCGGCGGCCCTGGCGTTCTCCTCGAGCCGGACTCGCCGCTTGGTGCCGGGGATCGGCACGATGTCAGGCCCCTGATGGAGCAGCCACGCGAGAGCGAGCTGGGCCGCGGTAATGCCCTTTTCGGCCGCGATGTCGCCGACGCGCGCGGCGATCGCCAGGTTGGCCTCCAGGTTGCCGTCGGCGAACCGGGGGAATCGGGCGCGACGCATGTCGGACTCGTCCAGCGAAGCGGCGCTCATCGCCCCGGTCAGGATGCCGCGGCCGAGCGGGCTGTACGCGACGAATCCGATGCCGAGCTCGCGGATCGCGGGCAGCACGGTCTCCTCGACGTCACGCGAGAAGAGCGAGTACTCGGATTGCACCGCCGCGATCGGATGGACCGCGTGGGCGCGGCGAATCGTCGACGGCCCCGCTTCGCTCAAGCCGAGGAACCGCACCTTGCCGGCCTCGACGAGCTCGCCCATGGCTCCAACCGTCTCCTCGATCGGCACCGAGCGGTCGAGTCGGTGCTGGTAGTACAGGTCGATGACATCGACGTCGAGTCGCTGCAGGGAGGCGTCGCACGCTCGGTGCACGTACTCGGGGCGCCCATTGATGGGCTGCGAACCGTCGGCCTGGCGCTCGATGCCGAACTTGGTGGCCACGACGTACTGATCGCGACGGCCGGTGAGCGCCTTGCCGACCAGCAGCTCGTTGGTGAAGGGGCCATACATGTCGGCCGTGTCGAGCAGGGTGATGCCGAGCTCCGCGGCGCGGTCGATGGTGACGATGGCCTCGTTCTCGTCGCGTTCCTCAGCGGTGCCGTAGAAGTCCGACATGCCCATGCAGCCGAGTCCCAGGGCGGAGACCTCCAACCCCAGTGTCCCCAGCATGCGCTGCTCCACACTCATTACCTCCCGATCGATCGTCCTGCTCGAGAAGGATGAGCGAAGCGGCTTCGGCTACGCCACCTGGGCGATCGGCGGCGCCGACGCGCGGGCGGCGCGCCCGGTGTCCGCCCAGCCATAGATGGTGGCCGCGACGCCAACGAGCCCGGCGACGAGGAACGCGAGCTGCGTGCCGCCTTCCTGCGCGAGCCATCCGGCGAGCAGCCCGCCAAGCGGAGCGGTGCCGAAGAAGACGTATCCGTAGATGCCGAGCACGCGGCCGCGCATCTGATCGGTGACCGCCAGCTGCAGGGTCGCATTCGCCTGCGACGAGTAGAGCGTGAAGGCAATCCCGGTCACGACGAGCGCGAGCCCCGCCGCCCAGGCGACATGGAGCGGGGCGAGTCCGATCTCCGATACCGAGAAGACGGCGGCGCCGACGAGCATGGTGTGCCGGCTCGCCCGTCCCAGTGATGCGGAGAACAGCGCGCCCACCAGCGCGCCGAAGCCGAAGAGCGCCGAGAGGATGCCGAAGATCTCGGGACCGCTGTCGAGCGTGCGTGACGCGAGCACGGGGAGGAGCACGTTGAAGTTGATGCTGATCGTCGCGATCACCAGCATCATCACGAGCACGGAGCGGATCACCGGCCGGCTCCAGGCGAACTTCAAGCCCTCGAGCGACCCGCGGAGCAGGTTCTGGTGGCGCTCATCCCTGCGCACTGGAAAGAGACGGTGCACGCGCATCAACCCGAGTGCGGCCAGGACCGCCAGGTAGCTGAGCGCGTTGATCAGGAAACAGATCCCGACTCCCGCCACAGCGATGAGGCCGCCGGCGATCGCCGGGCCGACGATCCGTGAAGCATTGAAGAGACTCGAGTTCAGTGCGACGGCGTTCGGCAGCTCGTCGCGACCCACCATCTGGATGGTGAAGGCCTGCCGGACGGGCGTGTCGAGGACGGTGATCATCCCGGTGACCCCGGCGAGCACGTAGATCTCCCACACCGTCGCATGCCCGCTGAGCGTGAGGCCGGCGAGGAGCCCCGCCGTGACCATGAACGCGGCCTGCGTTCCCATCAGCACCTTGCGCTGGTCGATCCGGTCGGCGACGGCCCCACCGAACAGCCCGAACAATCCGTAGGGACCGAACTGGCAGACCGCGAGGATCCCGACCGCGAGCGGTGAGTGCGTGGACTGCACGACGAACCACGCCTGGGCAACGCTCTGCATCCAGGTGCCGCTGATCGACACCACCTGCCCGAAGAAATACAACCGGTAGTTGTAGTGGCGGCGCAGGCTCATGAAGGTGCGCCCGGTGGCGCTGCCGATGCCGAGGCTCACTCAGGCTGTGCCAGGAGGGCCTCGAGCGGCGCGATGGCCGCGGCCACAGCCGAGAGATCGGTGTCGGCGAGTTTGCTGAGGCGAGCCGAAAGCCATGCGGTGCGCTTGGAGCGGATGACCTTGAGCACGCGCTGGCCCTCGAGGGTCACCTCGAGATCCACCCTGCGCCGATCCCGCTCCGCCTGCCGCCGCGTGACCAGGCCGGACGCCTCGAGGCGGTCGATATGGCTGCACACCGACGGCATCGACATTCCCTCGCGGCCTGCCAGCTCCGCCAGCCCGATCCCGGGGTTGCCTTCGATCTGGCCAAGAAGCGAGAGCTGTCCGGCCGAGACGCCGGAGGTGAGCACCTCACGACGCATATGGCGGTTCAGGTGGAGGAGCACCGGTCGGAGCCGGTTGGCGACCTCGACTGGTTTGTTGGTGGCGACCGTCGTCATTGAAATTGATTATATAGCCTAACTAATCTTCTGGCAACCCCTTTGGATGGTCGATTGGCGCGCTAACGGCGCGGCATCGGGAACCCTGCGACTGCCTGCGGCGTCTCGGTCTTCGCACGATGTGAACCCGTCTGGAGGATCCCGAGATGCGCAAGTTCCTGTTTGCCGGCATGGGTGTCGCCGCCGCAGTGGTTCTCGGGGCGGGACAGGCGCTCGCGTGCGGCGGCCTGGTCGCGCCCGACGGCGACGTTCGCCTCGCCAAGGCGACCACATTCGTCGCCTGGTCGGGCGGTATCGAGCACTACGTCACGAGCTTCGCCTACACGGGCGCCGTCATCGACGTCGGATGGATCGTGCCGCTGCCTGCGATCCCGACATCGATCACCGAGGCCGGTGCGTGGACTCTGCAGCGACTGGAACGCGAGTTCGCGCCACCCGTGGAGTTCGCAAATGACGCGTTGGTGCCAGCAGCAGCTCACGGGGACGCTGCGGTCGTGGTCGAGCAGGTACAGGTCGAGGCGCTCGACATCACGGTGCTCAAGGGAAGCGGTCAGGCGGTCATCGACTGGTGCGCGCACAACGGGTTCCTGGTGTCAGCCGAGATCGAGAACCACCTGCTCCGGTACGCGTCGTCGAGCCCGGTGTTCATGGCGGCGAAATACAACACGTCGGTGGCGTTGCAGCGCCATCAACAGGCTGGCGACGGCGTGCCGTTGCTCATCACCATGCATACCCCGCGCCTGTGGGTGCCACTCGAGATCCTCGCCAACGCCGGAGCGCCGGTGAACGCCGACCTGTTCCTGCTCACAGACCAGCCGCTGAGCACCGCCAACGGTGTGTCGCTGACGTCGGGACTCGACAAGGGCCTCACGCTCGACAGCGCACCAGGTTTCACCGTGGCCGGCGCGGAACCGATGAACGCGAGCCTGCACCAGGATCTCTCGTCCGACCGCAACATGTCGTGGGTACCGGCGCGCGGTTACGTGACGTATCTGACGCTGAACGCGCCTGGGGCGAGCGTCAACTACGACCTCGGCGTGGGAACGGACAATGTCGTCCGTCTCATGTCATTCGGCACACCGATTGCGGTGGCGGATATTCCTGGCGTGGCCGGTGTGCCGTCCGACTCGTTCGACCTACTGTTTCCCGCGCTGCTCATCGCCGGGACGACGATCATCGTGATTCCGTTGTCTGTCTGGCAGCTGCTGCCTCGTCGTGCATCGCGTACCGGCGGCGGCCGGTAACGGTCACGAGTTCTCAGAGATTGAGGATGTCGACCGGCTCGACGTGCTCTGCGAGGGTCATGCCGGTCACGGTCGCGAAGAAGTACAGCTCTGCCTCGAGTGTCCGCGCAATGTTCTTCGCATCGCGGAAGCCGTGCTGCTCACCGGGAAATCCGATGTACGCGCAGGGTACACCCGCGCCCCGCAGCGCCGCGAACATCATCTCTGCCTGCGCTGCCGGGACCACCGGGTCATCGAGGCCCTGCAGAAGGAGCACGGCGCCGCGAACCTGGTCGATGAAGTGCACCGGCGACCGGTCGTACATTCCCTTGCCCTTGGGAAGGGGAGCGTCGTAGCGCGCCTCGAACTTGTGCCCGGGCGCCGCGAAGAGCGCCTCGAGGTCGGCGATGCCGTAGAGACTGGCGCCCGCCTGAAAGACATTGTGGAACGTCATCGCGCACAGCACCACGTATCCGCCTGCACTGCCGCCGTGAATGAACAGGCGCTCAGGATCGGCGTCACCGGTGGCGACGAGATGTTGAGCACCCGCGATGCAGTCGCCGACGTCGACCACACCCCACTGGTTGTTGAGACGATCGCGATAGGCGCGACCGTAGCCAGTGCTCCCGCCGTAATCGACGTCAAGGTAAGCGAAGCCGCGGCTGGTCCAGAACTGCACCCCGGGATCGAGTGCGAAGTTGGCCGCGGACGTCGGCCCGCCGTGCGCGTGCAGCAACAGTGGTGGCTTCCGCCCCGGTTCGGGATCGACCGCGTCGTTGCGGGGCGCGTAGTACCACGCGTGTGCGGTCTCGCCTCCGTATCCGGGGAAGCTCACGTGGCGTGGCCGCGAGAGCAACGACTCATCGATACGCATGTCGTCGCTTTCCGACCGCACCAGCCGGTGCGTGCCGGTGGCGAGGTTCGCGCGCACCACACCGTCAGGGGTGTCCACTCCGCCGGCCAGATAAAGGATCTCGTCCCCCTCGGCGCTGACGCGCAGATCGAATGCCGTCTCGGGGACGTCAACGCGCGTCAGACGACCCGATGCGTCAAGGACGTGGCATCCCCATGCACCATCGCTGCACGCCCAGAGCACGATCCGCCCATCGCCGCAGAACGCGTAGGTGGACAGCCCGAACACCCACTGCGGGGCACCACATTCGGCCTGCATCGGCGCGAGCGGTTCCACCTTCAAACCGTCCCAGCGGTACAGGTTCCACCACCCGGTGCGGTCGGACGTGAAGTGCACAACCGACTCGGGAGACCAGGACGGCTGAAAGACGGATTCGCTCTCTCCACCCGCGACAAGATGCGCATCGCGAGGCATTCCCGAGCCGTCGAGGTCGGCGACCCACAACTCGCAGCCGTCCCATGGCATGTTCGGCTGGTTCCAGGTCAGCCAGACGATGCGCCTGCCATCGGGGCTCACTCGCGGTGTCGAGGAGAAATCGTTGCCGGAGACGAGCGTGAAAGGCTCGCCGCCACCCAGCGGGATGGCACGAATGTCGTTCTCGACGGTGGCGCCACTGTGGTCCTCCACCACGCAGATGAGGCGGTCCCGCGTGGCGTCGATCTCGAAGTCGGCGTAGCGGAGCCCCGAGTCCCCGGGTGTCAGCGGGACCGGTGCTCCACCGGCAACCAGGGTGTAGATGCGCCCGTCGGCGGCGTTGGAGAAATAGACGGTCCCGGCGTTCGCGAGCATCGCGGCGCCGCCGTACTCATGTACCCAGTTCCGGGCTGACCACGGGGCGTCGATCAGGTCGGCGATGACCCCGTCGCGCTCGCGCACGATGACGCAGCGACCGTGCTCCACCGGACGTCCCTCGATCCAGTACGCATCGCCATCGCTCAGCTGGACGTCGCTGAGGCGTATCCCCCCGGCTGCCGCCTCCTGCGCGGTGATCGGGGACGGCCAGACGGCCGGCGGTGTGACGTTCTCCCTGATACGCAGGGTCATGCGGTGGGGACGACGACGAACTGTTCGGCAAGGCGGCCCGGCTCCAGTCCGTTCGCCTTGGCGGTCGCCTCAAGCCAGCCCCGCACGCGCTGCTCCAGCGCATCCCAGTCGCTGTACTGACTGCGGTGGCATCGCAGGGCGGCCAGCTTGCGGTCGGCCGTGTCGGTCACGTCGACCACCTTGACGTTGTCGCTCCCGGCCGCGATGGCACTCAACCAGACCTCGGCCACCGAGTACGGTTCGAGGCCCTCGACCTCGAGCAGCTCGGGGTGCGCAAAGGGGTTGCGGGAGTCGGGATACACCGCGCACAGCGCAGCCTCGCCGGCGGCGAGATGGTCGGGGTGGCTCGCGAAGATGCGCGTGAAGTTGCGCGTCGGCGATTGGGTGATCACGCGTTGCGGCTGCTTGATGCGGATCACACGTGAGATGTCCCGGCGCAGCTCGATGCTCGGGGTGAGCCGTCCGTCCGGGTAGCCGAGGAACGTGAGGTCGGTGACCCCCACTGCGGCCGCGGCCTCGGTCTGCTCGATGCGACGAAGCGCGGCCATCTCCTTGCGGGTGATGCTCCGATCGGACCCGCCCGCATCACCGTCGGTGACGATGCAGTAGGACACGGTCACGCCGGCGTCGGTCCATTTGGCGGTGGTCCCCGCATTCCCGAAGTCGCAGTCGTCGGGGTGCGCGACGACCACGAGGACGCGTTCGATTCCTTCGATCTCTGACACGCCAACGATGGTAGCCAAAGCGGACGCCGGAGCCTCTCGAACCCATGCGACACTCGTTGAGCCGTGCCCGCAGTTCCCCTCCCGCCGTCCATCCAGCGCCTGCTGGCCCGGCCGAGCCCGGTGTCGTCGAAGTCCTTTCCGCTCCGCGATCGGACGCCCGACCCCGGCCTCTTCGGACCGGACTCGATCACGTGGGTGGTCATGCGCGAGCCGCGCCTGCTGTTGGCGGCCGGGCGGGCGTTGCTGATGCAGGCGGCGAATCCCCTGGTCGCCCAGGGCGCGATCGAGCACAGCACCTATAAGTCGGATCCCTACGGGCGGCTCGAGCGGACGGTCCGGTGGGTCACGGTCGTCTGCTTCGGCACCACTCAAGAGGCGCAACGCGTCTCGGGCCGGGTCGGTGGGCTGCACCGCCGGGTGGCCGGGACGCTGCCGGCTGCCAACGCGACCTCGAGGGTGCCACCGGGAACCGCGTATTCAGCCGGCGACCGGCCGCTGCTCCGCTGGGTCCATGCATCGTTCGTCGACACCATGCTGGTTGCCCACGATTCGCTCGTCGGTGGCCTCAGCCCGGCGGAGCGGGACGCGTTCGTACGCGAATGGGATGAGGTCGCCCTGCTCATGGGGCTGCCCCGGAGCCAGTGCTGGCCGGACGCCGCCGGGCTGCGCCGCTACGTCGAGCACGAGGTGCGGCACGGCCACGCTCTCCCCGGCGAGGGCTCTCGGGAAGTGGCTGAGACGGTCCTGCGCCCTCCGGTCAAGTCACGGTTGCTCCGTCCGGGCACGGACACGCTCGCCTTCATCTCGACCGGGCTGCTGCCGTCTCAGCTTCGCCGCGAGTACGAGCTGACCTGGACGCCGGCTCATTCTGCGGCGTTCTCAGCCCTGACCCGGTCCCTGCGCCTGGCAACCCCGGCGATGCCCCGGCGCCTGCGCATTTCCCCGGTATACGACGTGGCACGGGCGCGCTCGGAGGGCCGCTGGCCGGACTCGAGGGCCGCCTGAGCACTCGGCGATCTCACTCAGCAGGGTGAATTTCGCCAATAATCGTCGTCTTCCTATTGTCGAATCGCTACCCTACGACCAGCGTCCTGGGGCAGAGGAACGCCACGTGGACATTTGTCGTCACAAGGAGGCGTACATGACTTTTCGGAGTTGGCGGGCTAAAACATTGCCCGCTGTCATAGGACTGGGTGCGATTGCTATCGCCGCCTGCGGGAGCACCAGCACCGCCAGCACAGGTCCGGCAGTGTCCAAGACCACGGCGACATTCGCCGAGGGTCCGGGCGCGCAGCCGAACTACATCTTCCCGCTCGCTTCGCTCGCCTACTTCAGCGTCTCGAACCTCAGCCAGTTCCAGTTCCTCTTGTACCGGCCGCTCTACTGGTTCGGCGACAACGGCCAGGTGCAGCTCAACCCGAGCCTCAGCCTCGCCGATGCCCCCGTGTATTCCTCGGACGGCAAGTCGGTGACCATCACCCTCAAGGGATGGAAGTGGTCGGACGGCCAGCAGATCACCGCCCGTGACATCCAGTTCTGGCAGAACATGGTCACGGCCAACAAGGACGACTGGGCCGGCTACTCGCCGGGTGAGTACCCCGACAACGTGACCAGCACGACGATCAATCCGAGCAACCCGCTCCAGATCACCTTCAACCTCACCCAGGCCTACGGCTCGTACTTCTTCACCTACAACGAGCTGAGCCAGATCACCCCGCTGCCCCAGCACGTCTGGGACAAGGAGTTGGCCACCGGTCCGGTCGGGAACTACGACGAGACCCCGGCCGGCGCGCAGGCGGTCTACAAGTTCCTCGATGCGCAGTCGAAGTCGATCTCGACCTACGACACCAACCCGCTCTGGCAGGTGGTCTCGGGTCCGTGGAAGCTGAAGTCGATGGACACCGCGGGCGACGTCTCGATGGTCCCGAACCCCGGCTACGGCGGACCGGTCAAGCCGACCCTCACACAGTTCAACGAGGTTCCCTTCACCAAGGACACCGCCGAGTTCGATCAGCTCAAGGCGGCCACCTCGGTCAACAACACCACGATCGACTGGGGGTACATCCCGGACGCAGACGTTCTCCAGAAGGCCTCGTTGAGCAACATCTATAACTTCTCCACGTGGGCCGGCTGGCAGATCACCTACTTCCCCGAGAACTTCACCAACCCGACGAGTGGTCCGATCTTCAAGCAGCTGTACTTCAGACAGGCGATGCAGGACCTGGTCGATCAGAACACCTTCATATCCAAGGCGTTCTTCGGCTACGGGTATCCGACGTATGGCCCGGTACCGACCAAGCCGTCCTCGAACTTCGTCGATGCGTTCGAGAGGACCAACCCATATCCGTATGACCCGAGCAAAGCCGTCTCGCTGCTCCAGGCCAACGGATGGACGGTCAATGCCGGCGGCGTGAGCACGTGCACCAGCCCCGGGACCGGCACCGGCAATTGCGGCGCGGGCATTCCTCAGGGCGCCAAGGCCCAGTTCAACCTCCAGTACGTCAGCGGCACGCCGGCCCTTGACCAGGAGATGGCGCAGTTCAAGACGGACTACGCCCAGGCCGGTATCGCCATCAACCTTTCGACCGCGCCGTTCGACACTGTCATCGGGAATGCGACTCCCTGCAAGGCAGGATCCGCATGCACCTGGGACATGGAGTTCTGGGGTGGTGGATGGATCTACGCCCCTGACTACGAGCCCACTGGTGATGAGCTGTGGTCGTGCGAAGGCTCCGGCGCCAGCGTCCAGTACGCAGGCTCGGACTCCGGCGGCTACTGCGATCCCACGGCCGAGTCCGACATCCTCGCCACCGAGACCAGCAGCGACGTGCAGGCCATGTACACCTACGAGGACTACCTGGCCAAGCAGCTCCCGGTCATCTGGATGCCGGTCAACTACGCGCAGTTGAACATGATCAACAAGGACCTGAAGGGCACCCAGCCGCTGGATCCGCTCCTCCAGATCTACCCGGAGAATTGGCGCTGGTCCTGATAGGACAAGTGGCCCTGGTACTGAGCACCGGGTCTCAGTAACCTTCACCGTTACCAGCGGGGGATGCCGGCCGGAGCCGGCATCCCCCCGTCCGTTCCGCTAATCTGTGCTTCAAATGGGCGTCAGGGCGAGGTAGGAGCCAATGCTCGGCTACATCATCCGGCGGGTGCTGCAGGCGATCCTGATCACGATCGGGGTCACGCTGATCGTCTTCATCCTGCTGCACGTCATCCCAGGTGGTGGTGTCGCCAGGAACATCCTCGGCCCCCGGGCCAACGCTGCGCAGATCGCGCAGTTCAATCACGAGAACGGTCTCGATCAGCCGCTGCCGCTGCAGTACCTGACATACCTCTGGCAGCTGATGCATGGCAACTTCGGCTTCTCGTACAAGCTGAACCAGAGCGTCAGTTCGCTGCTGGTGCAGTACCTCCCCAAGACCCTGCTGCTGCTCGGCCTGTCCTACATCGTCGCGATCGTCATCGCGATCCCGCTTGGCATCTACCAGGCCGTCCGGCGCAACAAGCCCGACGACTACGTCTTCACCGGCGTCTCGTTCGTCCTCTACTCGATGCCGGTGTTCTGGCTGGGCATCATCCTGATCGTCCTGTTCAGCTTCGTGCTCCACTGGTTCCCGGCGGAAGGTCCCCAGGGCGCCTTCGTCACCGATGACCTCGGCCAGTTGAGCTCGTTGATTCTGCCGGTGGCCACGCTCTCGCTGGTGACCATTGCCTCCTTCAGCCGGTACATGCGCTCGTCAACGCTCGAGAACATGGTTCAGGACTACACGCGTACCGCGCGTGCGAAGGGCGCCTCGAACTCGAGGGTGCTCTTCGTACACGTTCTGCGCAACGCGATGATCCCGATCCTCACGCTGATCGGGCTCTCGGTTGGATACGTCTTCAGCGGCGCGTTGATCACCGAAGCGCTCTTCAACTATCCGGGGATTGGCTACATCTTCTGGAACGCCACCCTGACCACTGACTATCCGATCATCCTCGGCGTCATCGTCGTGACCGGCTTCGCGACCGTCCTCGGTTCGCTCATGGCCGACGTCATGTATGCGATCGCCGATCCACGCGTGAGGTACCGCCGAGCATGAGCACGTTGGATCAACCGCAAACCATCGCCTTCCCGCTTCCTGGCGGAGCCACGCAGGAGAAGCCGGGGGAGGTGCAGGATATCGTCCCAGCCTTCGAGGCTCAGGGCGTCTGGCGGCTTGCTTTCAACGTCTTCGTGCAGAACCGGCTCGCCGTCGTGGGAGTCGGGATCGTCGTGTTCATGGTGCTGTTCTGCTTCGTGGGGCCGTTGCTCTACCACACGAATCAGACCGACACCAACCTCGCCAACGAGTTCCTGGCACCGTCTCATGCGCATCCGCTCGGCACCGATCAGGACGGGTTCGACATCGTCGGACGGCTGATGATCGGCGGTCAGACCTCGCTCGAGATCGGCATCGCCGCAGCTCTGATCGCCACCGTGTTCGGTGTCCTCTGGGGCGCCGTCGCAGGCTTCTTCGGCGGATGGGTTGACAACCTGCTGATGCGTTTCGTCGACATCATGCTTGCGATCCCGGCGCTGTTCCTGCTGCTGTTCCTCGCAGTCGCATTCCCGCGCAACGTGTTCACGCTGATCATCGTCGTCTCGGTCACCGCCTGGCTCATCCCAGCCCGTCTCGTACGCGCAGAGGCGCTGACCCTGCGAACGCGCGAGTACGTCCAGGCAGTTACGATGATGGGCGGCGGCGGCTTCCGCATCGTGCTCCGCCACATCATCCCCAACTCCGTCGGGACGATCATGGTCAACGCGACCTTCCAGGTGGCGGACGCCATCCTGCTGGTCGCCGCGGTCAACTATCTCGGTCTTGGCATCGCCCCGCCGGCCACGAACTGGGGCGCGATGCTCTCCGACGGAACGACGTACATCGCGAACGGCTGGTGGTGGTTGATCTACCCGGCTGGCCTCGCGATCGTCCTCACCGTTGTGGCGTTCAACTTCATCGGTGACGCCCTGCGCGACGCCCTGGAGGTACGGCTCCAGAAGCGCTAAGGCGCAGCCGAGCGGGCTAGGCTGCAGCGGTTTCGAGCGGGGGCCGCAGCGGGAAGTGACACGCAGCCAGGTGGTTCGGTCCGAAGAGGCGTAGCGGCGGTTCCTGCTCGGCGCAGAGCTGCTGGGCGAGGGGGCAGCGTGTGCGGAAGCGGCAGCCTGAGGGCGGGTTGATCGCTGAGGGGATCTCGCCTTTGGGGGCGTCCATCTCCTTGCTGCGCTCGATGTCCGGGTCGGGGATCGGAATCGCGCTGACCAGGCCCCGCGTGTAGGGGTGGGCGGGCTGCGAGTAGAGCTCGGCGCCGGTGCCGATCTCGACCATCTTGCCGAGGTACATGACACCAATGCGGTCGGACATGTACTTCACGACCGAGAGGTCGTGGGAGATGATCACGTAGGTGAGCCCGTACTTCTCCTGCAGGTTGTTCATCATGTTGAGAATCTGCGAACGGATGGAGACGTCAAGCGCTGACACGGGTTCGTCGGCAACGATGAGGTTGGGGTTGAGCGCGAGAGCTCTCGCGAGGCCGATGCGCTGGCGCTGACCGCCGCTGAATTCGTGCGGGTAGCGTTCGAGCGCGCCACGTGCGAGTCCGACGTCATTGAGCAGCTCGGCGCAGCGGTCGATCTGCTGCTTCTTGTTCCCGATCCCCTGAATCGCGAGCGGCTCGCGCAGGATGGTGACGACACGCATGCGCGGGTCCAGCGACGCATATGGGTCCTGGAACATCATCTGCATGTCGCGCCGCTTGGTGCGCAACTTGCCCTTGCTCATGGTCGCGATGTCTTCGCCGTTGATGACGATCGAGCCCGACGTCGGCGGCTCGAGCGCGACGATCATTCGCCCGGTCGTCGTCTTGCCACAACCTGAACTCGCCGACGAGGCCGAAGGTCTCACCGGGCTTCACCTCGAACGACACATCCGAGACGGCGTGCACGGCACCAACCCGCCGCTGCAGGACCGCACCCTTTGTGACCGGGAACTCTTTGACGAGGTTCTTCACCACCAGATATGGCTTGGCCCCGTTGGAGGCAACGGGTGCCGTCGTGGGAGCGGCGGGCGTGACGGTCATCGCGCTGAAACGGGCTCCGCGACAACCGGGTCGTCAACGCCTGCGGGGTGATGGCACGCGTAGAAATGACCTGCCTCGTGCTCGACGAGCGCCGGTTCCTGCGTGTGACAGATCGCGGTGTCATACCTGCAGCGAGCCGCGAAGCGACACGCGGGTGGAGGGGCGGTGAGGTCCGGTGGCAGACCCGGGATGCTGTACAGGCCGGTGGCAGCGTCCTGGTCGAGCCTCGGGATCGCCTCGACGAGCGCCTCCGTGTAGCGATGACGCATGCCCTTGAAAAGCCGCCGTGTCTCAGAGGTCTCGACGATCTTGCCTGCGTACATGACCGCCACGCGATCAGCACGGCCGGCGATCACGCCCATGTCGTGCGTGATCAGCAGCACGGCCATGTGCAGCCGGCGGCGGAGATCGTCGAGAAGGTCCAGGATCTGCGCCTGGATGGTGACGTCGAGCGCCGTGGTGGGCTCGTCGGCGATGAGCAACTTGGGATCGCAGACCAATGCCATCGCGATCATGACGCGCTGGCGAAGACCTCCGGACAACTGGTGTGGATAATCGCTGAGGCGCTCACGGGGCCGCGGCATGCCGACGAGGCCGAGGACCTCGGCGCATCGCTCACGGGTTTCGTCGTCGTTGGTGTCGCGATGGATGTGGAGCACTTCGCCGATCTGATCGCCGATCGTCATGGTGGGGTTGAGCGACGTCATGGGGTCCTGGAAAATCACCGCGACCTCGTTGCCGCGGATGTCGCGCATCGCCTTCTCCTCGAGGGGAACCACGTCGCGCCCGTTGAGCTTGATGCTCCCATCGACGATCCGGCCCCCCGACGGGAGCAGCTTCATGATCGACATGCCGGTCATGCTCTTGCCGCAGCCGGATTCGCCCACCAGCCCCAGCGTCTCTCCGGGGGCGATGTGGAGCGACACGCCATCCACCGCCTGGACCGTCGTCCGGGACAGCCGGATATAAGTCTTGAGATTGTCGATCTCGAGGACGTTGGTGATGTTATCCACGGTGAAGCGGCAAATCCTCCACGTTCGCAGTGTATCAGCGCCACCAGGAGGGTTTGGGGCATTGTCGAAGGCCCTCCGATTGGCTAGGCTCGCGCTGTGAAGGTGACGGAGGGCGCCCCTGGCACCCAGGCTGAGGACGAGAGCTTCAGCGGCGCTCGCGGGCTCCGAATCCATGTGAGGACCTGGGTTCCTGCTGTGCCGCCGGTCGGTGTCGTGGTCATCGCGCACGGGTTCGCGGAACACGGCGGCAGGTACGCCGCGGTGGCCGAGCGCCTCGTCGCGTCCGGCATCGCGGTTCGCGCCCCCGATCATCGCGGTCACGGGCTCAGCGATGGAAAGCGCACCAGCATCGTGCGATTTGCCGACTATGTGGACGACCTGAGCACGGTCATCGCGCAGGCGCGCGAGCGGTGGCCATCGCTGCATCTCGTGCTGCTCGGACACAGCATGGGTGGTCTGATCGCCCTCGACCTCGCCGTGCGCCAGACGATTCCTCTCGAGGGTCTCGTGCTCTCCGCTCCCGCGGCGTGTCCCCGAGAGGTCTCGAAGCTCACGCTCGCGATCGGACGGGCACTGTCACGCGTTGCACCGAACACCGGCGTGCTGCGCCTGCCCTTGAACCGGATCAGCCGTGACCCCGCGGTCGTCGACGCCTACAACAACGACCCGCTCGTGTTTCGCACGCCCATCCGCGCACGGCTTGCCGCGGAGATGCTCGATGCGATGGATCGCATCGATGCCGGGCTCCCGTCGCTGCGAGTCCCCTTGCTGGTCATGCAGGGAACCGCCGACGGGCTCGTCGATCCCGGGTGCGGGCCGCACGTCTACGATCGGGCCGGCTCGCCTGACAAGACGCTCAAGGTGTATGACGGTTTGTGGCACGAGATCTTCAACGAACCAGAACGCGATCACGTGCTCGGCGACCTGACCAGTTGGTTGGGAACACACCTCTGACGGCGTTCGCGAGTTGAGGATTAGAGTTGATGGACGATGCGTGAGCAGTGGGTCGTCAAACCGGGGTCGAAGGTCGACGTCTCGACCATCGATCCGGCGGACACGAGGGGTCTCAAAGATGGTCGTACCGCCGCCGCGGCGGCGCTCGACAGCGATCGGCAGGCGCTCGTCGAGTGGCAGACACGCCTGTGGGCAGAGAGCCGGCGCTCGTTGTTGCTGATCCTCCAGGGGACCGACGCTTCGGGAAAGGATGGCACGGTCGCGCACGTGTTCAGCGGCGTCAATCCGCAGGGGACTCGCGTGACATCCTTCAAGGCGCCGACTGCCGAGGAGCTCGCCCACGATTTTCTCTGGCGGGTGCATCGAGCAGTACCGCTCGCGGGACAGATCGGTGTCTTCAACCGATCCCAGTACGAGGATGTCCTCGTTGCGCGGGTGCGCAAGCTCGTCCCAAAAGAGGTGTGGAAGACACGCTATGACGACATCACCGCATTCGAGTCACTGCTCACCCAAGGTGGCACGACCATCGTCAAATGCTGCCTGCTCATCTCCAAGGACGAGCAACGCCGGAGATTCGAGGAACGGCTGAAGGATCCGCAGAAACGCTGGAAGTTCCAGCGCGGCGACCTCGAGGATCGCGCGCTCTGGAAGCAGTATCAGGCCGCCTATTCCGAGGCGATCACACGCACCTCAACCAAGGATGCGCCCTGGTACATCATCCCGTCGGATCACAAGTGGTATCGCAACTGGGTGATCAGCCGGTTGCTCATCGAGACGCTGACCGAGATGGATCCGAAGTATCCGGACCCACCCGACCTCGCCGGCATCAAGATCACATAGTCGCGAGGGTCAGACGCGACGTTCGGTGATCCAGATCATCGCGTTGCCAGATGGATGTTCGACGGCGTCCGGCACGATACGATCGAGTTGGTATCCAAGTTTCTGCGGCACGCCGGCACTCGCGACATTCCGTTCGTCGCAGTGGATCTCCACGCTCTGGATGCCCGGGAGCTCGAGCGCCGCGTTGGTGAGCAGACGCGCGGACTCGGTCGCGATGCCGCGGCGGTGATACGCGCTGTGGACCCAGTAACCGATCTCCAACGCGCCACGTCCAATCCGCGGCATGAGGCCGCACCCGCCAACGAAGTCACCGGAGTTGCGCAATGTGATCGCGTAGTTCGCGGCCGCGTCACCGCCGAACTGCGCGACAGACGGCCCGAGAAAGCTCATCACCGACTGGTCGGTCGGCTCCGACTTAGCCCAGGGCATCCACTCCCGAAGGCGCTCACGGCTCACCGCGATCGCCTGCTTCAACGCCGCGCTGTCGGTGAAGACGTAGCGTCGCAACGTCACGATGTTCCCGCGCAACGCTTCCGGAGGATGAAAGTCCACGAGGACCATTCTCCCGTTCCGGCCTCGCGTGGCGACCCCGATCGGATTTGAACCGACGATCTCCACCTTGACAGGGTGGCGTGTTAGACCAGGCTACACCACGGGGCCGCGAAGCACCCGATGATACCAACCGGGCTCCAGGCGAACCGGAGTACGGTGCCAGCCATGCCGCGCCGGCCCATGCGTCCCAATGAGATTTCCTCCGGCGGCGTGGTCGTGCGCCGGTCTCCGGACGGCTACGAAGTCTGCCTCGTCAACGACGGGCGCTACTGGGGTTTCCCGAAAGGGCACGTCGAGACGGGTGAGACACCCGAGGCGGCCGCGATGCGAGAGATCTCTGAAGAGACCGGCATCGCTCTCGAATCGCTCGTGCTGCGCACCCCATTGCCGCCGACCGAGTATGCATACCGCAAGCCCAACCATGGCCCGCTGGTCTTCAAGCGCGTCCACAACTACATCGTCGAGGCACCACCCGAAGCTGAGCTGCACCCCGACCCCGCCGAGATCGCGGAGGCGGGCTGGTTCGGATTCGACGATGCGCGGTCGCGGCTGAGCTTCAAGAACAGCGTGTCAGTGCTCGAAGTCGCGCGGCAGATCCTCGAGCACGAGACCCCCGGAGGGGCGCCGCAGGGCGCGCCGTAGAATCGGGTTGAATGCAATTGTTCGACACCGCCCGCCAGGAGGTGGTGCCCTTCGAGCCGCGGGGCGGACAGGTCGGCATCTACGTGTGCGGCATCACCCCGTACGACTCGGCGCACCTCGGCCACGCATTCGTCTACCACGTGTTCGATGTGCTCAACAGGCGCTTTCGCGACGCCGGGCTCACGGTGCGGAGCGTGCGCAACGTCACCGACGTCGATGACGACATCCTGCGGGTGGCTCGTGAGCGCGGCGTCGACTTCCGCGAGCTGGCGAACGAGCAGGTGCGCCTGTTCGACCGAGACATGGCAGAGATCGGCTTGCTCGCGCCCGACGTCGAGCCGCGAGCGACCGAGCACGTCGAGGAGATGGTGGAGTGGATCACGCGTCTCGTCGATGGCGGCTATGCGTACGCCGTGGACGGCTGGGTCTTCTTCGATTCGGGCGTGTACCCGGACTACGGTCGGCTGAGCCGCCTCGACCACGCCACCATGATCGAGCTCAGTCGCGAGCGCGGCGCCGACCCGGATGACCCGCGCAAGCGACACCCGCTGGACTTCGTGCTCTGGCAGGCGTCGGCCCCGGACGAGCCGAGCTGGCCGAGCCCGTGGAGCGACGGCCGCCCCGGCTGGCACATCGAGTGCACGGTGATGTCAACCGGCGCACTCGGTCATCCCGTCGACATCCACGGGGGCGGCAACGACCTCATCTATCCCCACCACGAGTCCGAGATTGCCCAGGCCGAGGCCGGAGGAGTCGCGCCCTACGTACGGCACTGGACGCATGTGGCGATGGTCAACCTCGACGGCGTGAAGATGAGCAAGTCGCTCGGCAACCTGGTCTTCGTCCGCGACCTCGTCAAGCGTGTGCCCGGCGCCGCGGTGCGCCTCCTCCTCGCGGCACATCACTACCGCGTGTCCTGGTCCTACGAGGACGCCGAGGTGGAGGTGGCCGCGATGCGGCTGCGTCGCTACCTTGCGGCGATGCAGAGTGGCGGCACCATCAGTCACGAGGCTGCGCACCGCCACGAGCAGCGCTTCTTTGACCGGCTTGACGACGACCTCGACACTCCCGGGGCACTCGCGGTGCTCGATGCCATCGCGCAGGAGCTCGCCGGCGGCGCTGAGAATGGCGAACCCGGGACTCAGGGTCAGCAGCTGCTCGGCAGGTTGCTGGGCGTGCTCGGCGCGGAGCCCGACGCCGTGACGGCTTGAGCGGTCAGCGACCCCACGGCGCGCGATCGCCGCGTGCCCGGAAGCGAAGCACCGCCGAGGAGATGTTCTCCTCGAGGAACTTGTAGAAGAGCTGCCGCTGCGACACGTCGATCGCGGCCTCAACCTCCTGGCCCTCACGCCGGCGCGCGATCCAGGGTGGCACCCCGTCGGCGACCATCTCGGTGCCGACGCGAACGTGCACCAGGGAATCGTTGTCCTCGCTGACGTGCACGGTCACCTTGAGGACCAGGCCGGTGTGCTCGACGATCCTCCAGCTCCGTTCCCAGCGAGCTTTGCGAGCCGGGTCGTGAGCGAGCAGGACGTTTTCGTCGACGATGACGCTCTCGCCGCTGCGAGCCGCGCGGCCCAGCAGACGCCGGATGCTCTGATCGAGATCGCGAGCGATCCAGTTGACAAGTGACGGTGCGCGGTCGTTGATGTCAGGGAAGCCGTTCGGGTCCTTCGCCAGCTCGCCGATCGCCTGCACGGTGCCGGCGTGGCGGCGGCAGTAGCTGATGCCCGAGAACGCGACGCTGTGGGCGGGGCAGAACGAGGCCTGGCACTGGCGGCCGCGGCGGTCCTGATAGGCGCAGAGCTGCCCGTCCGTGCGAGTGCACCCACGCAGAGAGCACGGTCGAGCCACGGACACGACGAGGCCGTTACCGGTGTCCAGGTGGCTGGGTTCGTACATGGTGGTCATCGGCGGCACTCCACGGGGACGATCCTACCCCGGGGTTTGCGGTCAGACCGGTGACGGAGCTGTTGCGACCTGTCGATCCAGTGCGACAGCGAGGCGGCGAATCGATTCCATCAACTCAGCGAAGGCCTCGGGCGTCAGGGATTGCGCGCCGTCGCTCAGCGCATTCTCGGGATCGGGATGGACCTCGATCATGAGGCCGTCCGCGCCGGCGGCGACGCTGGCGCGAGCCATTGGGGGCACCAGCGGACGGTGGCCCGTGGCGTGCGATGGATCGACGATCACCGGGAGGTGCGACAGCGCCTTGACCACGGGCACGGCGCTCAGGTCGAGGGTGTTGCGGGTCGCGGCCTCGAAGGTGCGGATCCCGCGCTCACACAGGACGACATTCGGGTTGCCATGGGCCACCACGTACTCGGCGGCGAGCAGCCACTCCTCGATGGTGTTGCTGAGCCCGCGCTTGAGGAGCACCGGACGGCGCGCCGCACCGACAGCCTCGAGCAGCGCGAAGTTCTGGGCGTTGCGGGTCCCGACCTGCAGCATGTCGGCGTACTCCGACACGAGGTCGACGTCCGCGGGGGTCAGCACCTCGGTGACCACCGGCAGGCCGGTTGCCTCGCGCGCCTCGGCGAGATGGCGCAGGCCGTCGAGCCCGAGACCTCGAAATGAGTAGGGAGACGACCGCGGCTTGAATGCGCCGCCCCGGAACATGGCTGCTCCCGCCTCGGCAACGCTCTTCGCTGTGGCCAGCACCTGCTCGCGGCTCTCGACAGCACACGGCCCGGCGATGACAACCAGTGACCCATCACCGAACCGAACGCCGGAAACGTCGACCACCGTGGACTCAGGATGCCACTCCCGGGTCACCTGCTTGTAGGGCTTGCTCACCGGGATGGCGTCGACGACCCCGGGAAGATCGCAGATGGCGTCGCGGATCGATCCCGGGTTGCTCCCGAGGATCCCGATCGCCAGCCGGTCAGCGCCGGGCAGCTCGATCGGCTCGAAACCTCGCTCACGCACGTGCTTGAGGACATTCGCGACCTGCTCAGGGGTCGCCTGCACGTTCATGAGGACCAGCATCGCTTTGATCCTACGAGAAGCAGGCGTTCAGGCCCACGTCCAGCTGTTCAGAACCTCCTGCAGCCCGGCGGAGTTGGTGGTGAAATTGGCCGGCGCGGTGCTGAGCGCGATCTCATACGTGCTGCCGGCCTGGTTCACGACCATGTCCTCGTTCTCCTGCGTCGCCGAGCCTGTGCCACCTCTGTAGGTGAGCAGCACGCCGGAGACGCCGTCGATGTCGACCGGCTCGGCCGGGCTCACGTCAACCGCGCCTGCCGGGGTGATACTTGCCAGATACGGAGCGAGCTGGTCATCCGCAACCGGCTGCGGCGTCGTCTTCGCAAGCAGGACGCCGTGGTCCGGGGCAGCGAGGATCATGAGCACGGTCCCGCTTGCGGTCGACGAGGTGCTCTGATTTGTCGTCTGAGCCTGCCACCCCAGGGGAATGTTGGTGCGGAACCCGGTGCCGGCGAATGGCGCCACCTGCGCTGCAGGCGTCGCTGACGTCACGGCGCTCGCGCTGGGAGTCACCGTCGTCGCGGGCGCGCCACATGCGGTGAGCGGCAGGCTCGCCAGGCATGCGCACACCACCAGTGCGCGCGTGCAGGCGGAAGGCATGGTCACGTTACCGAGAATAGCCGAGCGATCCCGCCTGAGCAGGTATCGATGCGAGGACAATCGCACGCATGGCAACGCGCTCTGCCCTCCGCGTCGCGCGACTGGGTCCGGCACACACCGGCCGTCTCGCCGCGCTCATTGATCGTGACCCGGTCAACAACGTATACCTACGCAGCGAGCTGCGCCTCGGATTCGACGCCGGCGACTGGTGGGGCGCATTCGCGGAGGACGAGCTCACGTCGGTGGTGCTCGGATGGTCGTTGGTGGTGCCCTACATCCCCGATCGCGAGGCCGCTGCACCGCTCGCGCATGCACTCGCGGCCAGCGCGCAACCGCGCATGATCGTGGGGCACAAGGCGTCCGTCATGGCACTGCACAATGCGTTTCGGCCGCCACGGCCGGCGCGCGAGCTGCGCGATCCGCAGCCGCTGATGATTCTCGATCGGGGCGAACTCCAGGGCACGCCCTCGCCGGAGGTGCGCCTCTCGTCGAGGGACGACCTCGAGGCATTGATCGTCGCGGCGGCGCGCATGCACCGCGAGGAGATGGGCATCGACCCGCTCGCGGTCGACGCGCCGGCATGGCGGATGCGCATGCTCAGCCTCATCGAGCGTCGCTGGAGCTGGCTCTGGATGCGCGACCATGAGGTGCTGTTCAAAGCCGAGCTTTCCGCGTGGACGCCGGAGGTCGTCCAGATTCAGGGCGTCTACACGGCGCCGAAATGTCGAGGCCAGGGCATCGCGCGTGCCGGTCTCGCCGCCGTCTGCACCAGCATCTTCAGGGACGTCCCGCGCTGCAGCCTCTACGTCAACCAGTACAACGTGATCGCGCAGCGCGTCTACGCGCGGCTCGGCTTCAAGCAGACGGACGTGTTCGCCACAGTGATGTACTAGGCGCCGACCACCATGATCGAGACGAGCGCAGAGGTCACCCTCCCGGTCACGCCCGAAGAAGCCTTCGCGGTCGTGGCTGACATCGAGCACGCCGACTGGCTTCCCGCCATCCGGCGGCTGCGTCATATCAGCGGGCCATCGGGTGGGGTCGGAGCGCGCTACGAGGTGGAGGCCGGGCTGGTGGGCCGGCACCTGCGCGGGATCCTGGTCTGCACCGAGCTGACGCCGCCGAAACACATGGTGCTCACCCTCGAGGAAGGTTTGGATCTGACCCTCGACGTCAACATTCGCAAGGTGGTTGGCGGATGCACGGTAGTGATGTCGGCGCGGTACACGGTGACGGGGCGCCCCTTCGCAGGCGCAGTGGAGCTCGCCTCGCAGGGTCCCGCGCGCAGGGAGACGGCTCGAGCAGTTGAGCAGCTTGCGGCGCGTTTCGGACGCAAGGACGGCGGCGCCAAGAGCGTGGCCCGATGACCAAGAGTGAGCTGGCCGACCGCGAGATCCTCGACGCCAAGGTGCGGTCGCTCCCACCGCTCAGCGAGGACGCGGCTACCCGGCTCCTCGAGGAGGTGCGTGCCCACGGCAGAGGCCCCGCCCTCGACGAGCTCGTCGAGCATCAGCTGGCGGCGATCATCGCTCTCGCCGAAGCGCGGGGCGGCAAGGGTGTCGAGGTTGGCGATCTGACCCAGGAGGGGACGATCGCCGGCGTGGTCGCAGTCCTGGAGTACGCCGGACAGGGCGGGCCTGCCTCCGATCTGGATCGGTTCGTGAGCCGGCTCGTCGCCTTGCACATGGACGACACCATTGAGCTGGCCGCCATAGAGCGGGCGAGCGACGAGGCCTTCGTGCGCGACACCCAGGTCTACGAGGCGGCTGAGATCCGCGCACGCCACGAGTTCGGGCGGACGCCCACCGTGCTCGAACTGGCCGCCGAGCTGGGCTGGCCGGAGGAGCGGGTCGCGATCGTCGGTGCGATGCTCAACGATGCTCGGGCACGCTACGACAGCGAGATCGTCGAGTACCTCGACGACGTGGACGACGAGGAGTAGACCGAGCCGGTCTCGAGCCTTCGGCCGTCAGGACGTGGGGCCGAAATCGACGTCCTTGGTCTCGACAGTCCCGGCCGTCCGCCCCGGCGCCGTCTGCTGACCCCAGTACAGGTTGGTGTGGGCGATGACCAGCTCGGGCGACGGCGCCCCCCACTCGGTCTGGTCCTCGGTGGTATGAGCATCGCTGACCAGTGTGGCGTCGTATCCCCTGACGAATGCCCCATGGAGCGTCGAGCGGATGCACGCGTCGGTCTGGGCACCAACCACGACGAGCCGGCCCACCCCAAGGCCCGACAGGACCGTCTCGAGGGACGTGTCCTCGAAGGAGTCGAAGTAGTTCTTCTCGATGAGCGGCTCGGCTTCATCCGGTTGCAACTCGGGGACGATCCGCCATTCGTCGCTCCCCCGCGCGAGACTCTCGTCGGAGTGCTGGACCCACACGACGGGAACATCCTCCTGGCGGGCTTTCTCGACGAGGCTGCCGACATTGGCGACGACCTCATCGCGACGCGGCGTTCCCCCGACGACGCCGTTCTGAACGTCGATGACAAGGAGTGCGGTGTGCGGACGATTCTCGAGTGTGCTCATGATTTCCCCTTGTTCACGATGGCTCTACTTTGACTCACCGGCGCAGGTCGTCGCCGCGCCAGTCGAGGTCGTGGAGTCCCTCGCCGGTGCCGCGCCTGATCGCGCTCTGTCCGAAGCGTTGACGCAAGCGGTCGAGGGTGTGGTCGATGCGGTCGATCGCCGGTCGGTCGAAGAGATCGAGCTGGGGTGCCTCGGCGAGCCCGCTCACCCCCACGCCGAGCAGGCGCACCGGGTCGCCCGACCAGGCTGCATCGAGCAGCGCCAGTGCGGCATCGCGAACGATCGTGTCCGTCGCGGTGGACGAGGCGAGCGTTTCCTGACGTGTGATCGTCGTGAAGTCCGAATAGCGGAGCTTGAGGGTCACCGTACGTGCGGTCCATCCACCGGTCCGGAGCCGGGCGCCGACATCGCTCGCCAGCTCGGCGACTCGCGCGTGCAGCGCGTCCCGCTGCGCCACATCGCGAGCGAAGGTCTCCTCGCGCGAGACGCTCCGCGGAGCGCCCGGCACCGTGACCGGCGCGGTGTCGATGCCGCGTGCCCGTTCCCACAACGATGATCCCGATGCGCGACCGACACGGCGCTGCACGGTGTCCAGTGGCAGCGCCGCGAGTTGCCCGAGGGTGGAAATGCCCAATCCACTCAGGGCGCGCTCGGCGGCCGGTCCCAGCCCGGGGAGGCGGCGCAGCGGCAAAGGAGCAAGGAACGCAGCCTCTCCGCCGGGGTCGACGACAACGAAGCCGCGCGGCTTGCGCAGGTCCGACGCGATCTTGGCCACCGTCT
Source organism: Candidatus Dormiibacterota bacterium (assembly GCA_963830305.1). Lineage (GTDB taxonomy): Bacteria > Chloroflexota > Dormibacteria > Aeolococcales > Aeolococcaceae > Palsa-851. Next base: position 245,394 of record CAWHLW010000001.1, read on the forward strand.
TACAGGTGGCGACCCCAAACGACGCATGCAACCCGCTCGCGGCGAGGATTCGCGCACGGATCTCCTCCGCGATGTGCTGTGACGTGCCGAAGCGCCGGACGGAACCGGTGACGTCGAGGAACGCCTCGTCGAGCGAGAGCGGCTCGATGATCGGCGTGTAATCGCGAGCGATATCGAACACGGTCTTCGACGCGTCGCGATACGCACGGAAGTCGACCGGGACGAGCACCGCCTTCGGGCACAGTCGGAGCGCGGTGCGCAGCGGCATCGCTGAATGGACTCCGAAACCACGCGCTTCGTATGAAGCAGCGCTGACCACTCCGCGGTTCAGCTGCGCGCTGCCGTCACCCGACGGCGCCCCGCCGACAATCACCGGAAGACCGCGCAACTCCGGCCGGCGCAATTGCTCGACCGATGCATAGAAGGCGTCGAGGTCGAGGTGAATGATCGCGCGGTACGTCATGTCCGCACCGCGAACGGAGCCGCGTCAGCTCCCTTTGTGCAGCTGCCCCCACTCATCGATATCCGCCTCACGCACATAGCCTGCGCGAATCATCAGCTCCATATACGGAACTGCCAGATGCGGTGCGGCGCGACGCAACACCCAAGGCGGTGGATTGTCCTTGTTCTTGTTGACGCTCTGATAGAAGTAGATCTGATTCAGATCGCACAGAAGGGCAAGCCGGTGCAAGGAAATCCCCCTCTCCGCGCACCGTTCTTTGATGTACTCCTTGAACTCCACGCTTATTCAAAGTATAGGCACATGTTCCGTAATGCACCGGGCAATTCATGAAGCGCGGCAATCACCGCATCGGCTTCGCCGGAGCCGCTGTCGCCGCTTCTGCGGATGAGCACCGCGCGCATGCCGGCCGCGTGCGCGCCGGCGACGTCCGCGCGCTCGCTGTCGCCCACCATGATCGTGTGTTCGGCGCTGGTTCCGAGCGCTGCCAGCGCGGCCTCGAAGATGCGTGGCGACGGCTTGCGCCAGCCGACTTCCGCGGAGAAGGTGACCGTGTCGAGGTGCCCGTCCAGGCCGAGAAACGCCAGCTGGGCGTGCAGTGACTCGACGCGGTATGGCGCGTTCGAGCAGAGCCCGAGACGGAGCCCTCGATCCCGCAGGGAATCCAGGAGTGGGATCGCCTCAGGGTCGAGGTGTGCGCCATGCCACCACGCCTCCTGCTCGATCCTGAGCACCTCGTCGAGGAGGGCGTGGTCCAGCTGTATTCCCGCGTCCTGGTAGGCCCGCTGTGACACCGCGACGACATCGATCTCGTCCAGCGCACCACGCTCCTGGTGCTCGTCGACCTCCCGTTCGACACGGTCGAGGATCGCGCGCAGCATCGCCCTCGGTGGGGCGGTCCGGCCCGAGCCCCCGACCACCTCGATGATCCGCTGCTCCGCCTCGGCGAGTGCTTCGTGCGGGCGCGAGAATTCGACCAGGGTCTCCCCGTAGTCGAAGAGCACGCCGCCGATCGATGGCCCCTTCCCGCCCCGGCCACCGCTCACGCCGGGGTGCCACCACCACCACCACCGCCGCCGCCGCGACCGCCGCGCCCTCCGCGACGCTTCCGGCCGCCCTGCCAGCGTCGCTTCGAGCGCTTGCCGGTGCTCCGTGGCGCGGGCGAGAGTTTCTCGAGGTACGCCTCGCCGGGATGCGGCTCGTTCGGGTGGCCGGCGCGAGCACCGGGCGCCGCGGCGATCCGCGTCTCGAGTTCGATCAGGACCGCTTCGAGCGGTCGCTTGTCACTCGCCGGGGGTGCCGCCGTCTCCGCCCACGGCTGCGACTTGGGACTTGCCTCGGCGGCGAGGGCGTCACCGACCGGCAGCTCCGGGACGGCGTCCAGGACCGATTCAATCGCGCGGGCGATGAGCCTGTCGGCTTCGAGGGGGTCGTTGAGCGGTCGGTCAGCCATCACTGATACCAGCCGGCGAGCGCCAGGCCGGCGATCGTCTTGACATCCACCTCGCCGCCCCGTACCAGCGCCTCGATCCCCTGGTGATCGAAGTGCTCGACGTCCATTCGCTCGTCAGCGTCACGATGGGTCGCGCCTTGGTTGAGGTCGACGGCCGCGAAGAAGTGCATCACCTCGGTGGAGTAGCCCGGCGTGAGCGGCGCGCTGCCCAGCGGGGTGATATGCAGGGCGCGCAGCCCCGTCTCCTCGGCCAGCTCGCGCTCCGCGGTTCGTGCCGGCTCCTCGCCGGTGTCACGCGTGCCCGCGGGAAGTTCCCAGAGCGCCCGTCCGACCGCGTGACGCCACTGACGGACCAACACCACCCTGCCGTGATCGTCGATCGCCACGATCGCCACGGCACCAGGATGAGCCACCACCTCGCGCTGGGCGCGAGTCCCGTCGGCCAGGGTGACGTCGTCCTCGAAGAAGGTCAGCAGCCTGCCCTCGTAGATGACCCGCCGGGACGTCTTGGTCTCACGCAGGTGTTCCGTGGCTCCGGCATCGCCGGAACCCGTCTCAGTGATCACCCTCTGAGTTTGACGCCCCTAGGCGAAGATCAGGCGCACGACCATTCATGGGACTGACCGTCGGCGAACATCTTGGCCGCGATGTCGGCCTGCACCGCAGGATTCCAGATCGTCGCGGCGGTCCCGCCGTTGGCGATGAAGGTGGACATCAGGAACTGGAACACGCCGTAGTACGGCCCGCTCCGGTTCAGCGAGTTCCAGTGGTAGTGCGATTCGCAGTTGGCGGTCTGGAGCATCCACGAGACGCTCACGCCGTACTTCTCCGCGGCGGCGGTGATGTCCGCGACCACCTGTGCCTGGCTCACCGAGAGGCCCGTCGGGACCACGAAGGCAGGGCGAGATACCCGCGCCTTCCGCGGCGCAGCCTTCTTCGCCGGGGCGGGGTAGGCCCTGAACAGCGTGGCCATACGCACCCGGAGCATCAGGGGGTGTGAGGTCACGTTGGTGAGGAGATCGACTTCGCCGACCGACGAACGGACGAGCGAGGCGGACGCCGCCGCACCCTGGGCCGGCGCCGTGATGAGCACTGCGGTTGCCGGTCCAGCCACCAACATGAGGCAGCCGAGAACCAGTCCACGTGCCCGCTTGGGTAAATGCAAGGCAGATCACTCCTGGTGGGTCGGGCTCCGGTCATCGCTCCCGCGACCGGGCTTGAAAGCGGCTCGCCCCGGCTGCCCCTCTGGAGACTCTCGTCTCGACAACAGCTGGTGGCGTGAGCCGCGGGCGACCGTACCACAACGGGTACTTGCGCCTGCAACTCTCCCAAAAGGAGCGAACGCGTCCTACCAGCCGGTGGATGCTCCGATGGCACAGGTGGCCGGACCGGCGTTGAGCACGACCGGGACATCCGCTGACATGGTGGACCCGGCCTGCCAGACGGCCTCCTCGTACCCACCCCCGAGGATCACCCCGGCGGCGTTCTCGCAGACGGCGTAGCTCACCACCGCCACGCCGGCGGACACCGGATCCGATGGCGTCAGAGTGCCTTTGACGTTGCCGTAGCCGTGCGCCGAGTGGCATGGCTGACAGGAGTACGCGGCGGAGAGCGTGGGGAAGGTCGGCCCGATGCTCGTCGGCCAGGATCCGACGGTGACCGTCGCGTCGACGCTGGTCGCGCCATTGCAGGCGTCGGTGCAGTCGCCCGTCACCGCCAGCGTCTCGCCGGGTGCGAGGTTCACCGCCGCCTCCGAGTCCAGCGAGCCGAGGGTGTGGCCGGAGCGATGGGTGACGAAGTGAACGACGACTGAAGCAGCGCCGTGGTACCTGGCCTCGTTCTTGATGCGTGCGACCGGGATCGCGGCGAGGTCGAAGGTCCCGACACCGACTCCGACCACACCGACCGTGAGCGTGTCAGGGGGGAGCGCCGTCGGCGATGGCGTGGGCGTCGCTGTGGCCGAGGGGGTTGCAGTGCTCGCAACCGTCCCCGAACAGGCGGAGAGCAGCACCATCGCGACGCCGGCGAGCCACAGCAGAGGAGATCGAAGGCGAAGCATTCCCACCATCCTAGGGGCAGTTTCAGTGTCAATCGGCGCGTGACAGAATTGACATCCAGGTCAATGGCTCGGCCCACGGAGGCACCCACGCTTGCATTTCACGGCTGAGCACGACGCGCTCCGCGAGACGGTGCGTGACTTCGTCACTCGGGAGTTGCGCCCGCATGCGGACGAATGGGAGGCGGCGGAGGGCTTCCCGGACAGCGTCTTCACCCGCATGGGCGAGCTCGGCCTGCTGGGGTTGCGCTATCCGGAGCGGTACGGGGGGCAGGGCGGGGACTACTTCAGCGCCATCGTCCTCGCCGAGGAGATGGCCCGTTGTGGGTCTGGCGGCGTCGGGATGGCGATCAGCGTGCACACCGAGATGGCCACGCCGCCCATCCTCAGGTGGGGGACCGAAGAGCAGAAGCAGCGCTACCTCGTGCCTGCGATCAGGGGGGAGAGGATCGCGGCCCTCGGCATCACCGAGCCCGACGCCGGAAGCGACGTGGCCGCCATCCGGACCCGCGCCGAGCGGGTGGGCGGCCACTGGCGGATCAACGGCAGCAAGCTCTACATCACCAATGGAGTGCGCTGCGACTTCATCCTGCTGGTCGCGCGCACGGGCTCTCAGGATGACGGGGCACACGGGATCACCCTCTTTCTCGTCGACAAGAACCTGCCCGGCTTCACAGTCTCGCGAAAGCTCAAGAAACTGGGCATGCACTCGAGCGATACCGCCGAGCTGTCGTTCAACGATGTCGAGGTCGGCGACGACGCGGTTCTCGGCGAGGTCGGCCAGGGCTTCTACAACCTCATGTGGGAGCTGCAGGGCGAGCGCCTGATCGGATCCGCGGGATCGATCGCGGGTGCCGAGGTGGCTTTTGAGGAAACCCTGCAGTGGTGCAAGGATCGCGAAGCCTTCGGACGGCCGATCGCGAAGTTCCAGGTCAACCGGCACAAGCTCGTCGACCTCTACACCGAGATCACCGTCGCCAAGAACTTCGTGTACAGCGTCGCCGAGCGCTGGGACCGAGACGAGTACCCGGTGACCGAGATCTCGATGGCCAAGCTCCTGGTCGGACGGGTGACGACGCAGGTCGCCGACACATGTCTGCAGCTCCACGGCGGCATGGGCTACATGGCCGAGAGCGGCATCTCCAGATACTTCCGCGATTCGCGGCTCATCCGCATCGGCGGCGGGACCGACGAGGTGATGAAGGAGATCATCGCGAAGACCGCACTGGGGTTGTAGCCGGTTGCTGCGGCGAGTTCACCGGGCGCAGGCGCGAAACGTCACGTGCCCCGGTAGACCGCAACATCCAGCAGGGACTCCGCCGCCTCACGGACGGACGGCGCAATTGCAGGATCGCGGCGGTCCATGCGGGCGGCGAGACCGGCGCCGTCGTAGAGGAGGTGGAGCTGCCGGCCGAGGGTGACGGGATCTGCGGCCCCGGCTTGCTCCGCGAGATCGGTGAACATGCCTCGAATCGAAGCGCGGTACTCCTCAGCAGCGTGCACGACGAGACCGCCACGCGGTGCCTCGGTCGATGCGGCGGTGAAGGCGCACCCATTGAAGTCCGCTTGCCCGAACTGCTGGGCCTGGGAGTCGAAGACGGCGAGGATCTTCTCGCGTGGATCATCGACACTCGCGATTGCCGCGGCGAGCCGGCTGGCGGTGCGCTCGTGTCGTGATGCGAGGTAGGCGGCCACGAGCTCTTCCTTGCTGCCAAATAGGTTGTAGAGCGAGGCCTTTGCCACACCGGCACGCTCGATGATCCGATCGATGCCGACTGTCTGGATGCCTTCGGCATAGAACAGGTTGTTGGCGGCATCGAGTAGCCGCTCCCGCGCGGAGGCGCGACGATCAATCTCAGTCGGTGCGTCGATGCTCACGGTGAGTACCTCTCAGACAGGTCTGTCTATCGTACGGCCAGCGCGACCAGCCGGAGCATCGGCGGGAGTCACACCGCGGTCCGTCCGCCATCTGCGGCGATGGTTGCCCCGGTGAGGTAACTCGACTTGTCGGAGGCCAGGAACGCGATGACCTCGGCAATTTCCTCGACCTGGGCAGCGCGTCCCAGCAGCGTGGTTTTGCCCAGGCTTTCGATGCGGTCGCTCTTGTCGGGCGTGCTGAGCACGGGGCCAGCTGCCACGGCGTTGACTCGGACTCCACGTGGGCTGAACTCGGCAGCCCAGGATCGGGCCATGGAGCTGAGCGCTGCTTTGGTGGCGCCGTACGCAGCTCCGCCGGCAAGACCGATCTGACCGGCCATGCTCGCCACGTTGATGATGCTTCCCGACCCTCGTTCGGCCATGGCTGGAGCAATTCCAGCGACGAGAAAGTACGCAGCACGGACGTTGCCGTCGAACAGATCGTTGAACGTCGCCTCGTCGAGCTCTGCCGTAGGCCCGAACCACGAGGCTCCCGCGTTGTTGACGAGGACCTCCACAGCTCCCGCCTGATCGACCAGGGCTCGAACCGACGCCAGGTCTTTGAGGTCGGCCGGAACGAATCGTGCGCTGCCACCCTTCGCCTCGATCTCCCTGACCACCTCCGCACCCCGCTCGAGACTGCGGCCGTGGACCACGACCACCCACCCGTCACGGGCCAGGCGGAGGGCGGTCGCACGGCCGATTCCCGACGTCGCCCCGGTCACCAGCGCGGTACCCGATCCCTTGGTGGTCGAACTGTTCGCTGCGCTCGTCATGCTGCCCTTTGAGTAGACCGGTCTGTTCGCTTCAGAGCCAACCTAGACCGGTCTGTTCACAATGTCAAGCGGTCAGCTTTTCTCCTCGATGAAAACCTTCAGGCGCTCGAGGTCCGCTGGAATGAGTCGCTGGAGTTGCCGCCGGCTCATTCCCTCCACGAGGCGGAATGCACCGCGTGGCCAGACTTTGATCGTTTGCCGGAGCGTGGTGACCTCGGCCTCGCCGTCGAGTTGATACTCCTCTTCGAACCTGACGGGGCCTGCGATTCCGCGCCCGCCGAAACGGGCGGGAGGCTCCCAAACGAACACCTCGTAGGGAGAGCGCACTCGAAAGGGGCCGACCTTCGCTGTGACCGTAAACTTGGTGCCGCGACCCGGGGGGCCGGAGGTGGTCTTTTCTGCTCCCATCGGGCCTGCTGCCCAAACGGCCAGATACCGCTCAAAGTCGGTCAGCACTGCGTACACGTCCGGCCGCGGGCTGTTGATGACGACGCTCGACCTGAGTTCAAACACCGCGCCGCCGAGTATCGCAAGCGGTCACATCCGCCCGCCCGACGGCCAGCGACATCCGTAGACTCCGAGGCGACGTCAACGCTCGGAGGGAACGCCAATGCAGGACCGGATCATCGGCACCACGATGCCCGTGCTCGAGATCACGCTCGACCCGGGCGAGGCCATCTTCTCCGAGTCCGGAGAGCTCTCCTGGATGACCCAGTCGATCGTCATGCAGACGTCGACTCAGATGGGCGGCGGTGGCGGCGTCGGCGGCGTCTTCAAGCGGGCCCTCGGTGGCAGCTCGATCTTCATGAGCCAGTACTCAGCGCAGGGTGGCGCTGGCATGGTCGCGTTCGCGGCGCGCCTTCCCGGCCAGATCTTTCCGCTCGACGTGGCGCCTCAGCCGGGTTACGGGTACCTCGCGCATCGCCACGCCTTCGTGGCAGGCGTCGGCGGCGTGCAGCTCTCGATCGGCTTCCAGCAGCACCTCGGCGCAGGCTTCTTCGGTGGCGACGGGTTCCGCCTCCAGAAGATCACCGGTCAGGGCCGCGCCTGGTGTGAGCTGAGCGGCGAGATCATCACGTACGACCTCAAACCGGGCGAGTTCCTGCGCGTGCATCCGGGCCACGTCGGGCTCTTCCAGGACACGGTGAATTTCACGATCACCACCGTCAAGGGCATCAAGAACAAGATCTTCGGCGGCGACGGCATCTTCCTCGCGCAGCTCACAGGGCCAGGCCGGGTCTGGTTGCAGTCGCTGCCGCTCCAGAAGCTCGCCCAGTCGCTCTCCGAGTTCTCGCCCGGTCAGGCGGTGGAGGCCGGCGCCGCAGGTGCGGCAGGCGGCGCGATCACAGGCGGCGTTATGCGCGGGATCCTGGGGGGCTGAACTCGCTGCGCTGAAAGAGCGCGTGCAGCTTGATACCGGCGGCTTCGAGGGCCTCGCGTCCGCCCTCCTCGCGATCGACGACGCAGAGCGCGCCCGCAATGGTCGCGCCAGTGGGGACGACGGCCTCCTGCGCCTGGAGAAACGTGCCGCCGGTGGTCATGGTGTCGTCGACGAGGAGCACGCGCATCCCCGGGTGAAGGTCGGGTCCCTCGATGGCGCGACCGGTCCCGTGCGCCTTCACCTCCTTGCGGACGATGAACGCGGTGATCGGATGATCGGTGTCGCCGCTCAGCGCCGCGGTGGCCGCTGCCATCGGGTCCGCGCCCAGCGTGAGCCCGCCGACCGCGTCGACACCGAGGTCGCGACAATGCTCGAGGGTGAAGCGCGCGACCAGGTACAGTCCGCGCCCGTCGAGGGTCACCTGCTTGCCGTCGACGTAGTAGTCGCTGGTGCGGCCGCTCGTGAGTGTGAACGTGCCATACGTGAACGCCCGCACCGCGACCAGTTCGCGCAACTCCTCTCGCAGACCGGTGTCGGTGGCCGTGGTCACGGCGTCCACCGCAACACAGGATGGCGCGCTGCGCGCACCTCGTCGACACGGCTCACCGGGGTCTCGTGCGGTGCGCTCTGCACGAACGCGAGATCGCGTTCCGCATCATCAACGATGGCCGTGCAGATGTCCGCCATGGCGTCGAGGCTCTGCTTCGACTCCGTCTCGGTTGGCTCGAACATCAATGCTTCCGGGACGGTGAGCGGGAAATACACGGTCGGGGCGTAGACACCGTAGTCGAGCAGTCGCTTGGCGACATCCATTGCGCGCAATCCTTCGACACGACCGCCCTTGGTGGTGGCCACGAACTCGTGCATGCACGGCGTTTCAACCGCCATGGCAAACAGCCCGCGAAGCCTGGACTGCAGGTAGCGTGCGTTGAGCACCGCGTCGCGTGCCACCCAGGGCAGGTGGTCGCCATACGCGCGGATGTACGCGTAGGCGCGCACCAGCATGCCGAAGTTGCCGTAGTACGCGCGCACTTTGCCGACACTCTTCGGTCGCTTGTAATCCAGGAAGAAGCGATCGCCGTCGCGCTCGACCGTCGGTGTCGGCAGGAAGTCGATGAGCCGCTCACCGACACCGACCGGCCCGGCGCCGGGGCCACCGCCGCCGTGTGGCGTCGAGAACGTCTTGTGCAGGTTGAGGTGAACGACATCGAAGCCCATGTCACCAGGCCGCGCCATCCCGACGAGCGCGTTGAGATTCGCGCCGTCGTAGTACACAAGTGCTCCCGCCTCGTGGGCGAGCTTCGCGATCTCGACGATGTCCTTCTCGAAGACACCGAGCGTGTTGGGGTTGGTGAGCATCACCGCGGCGATGGTTGCATCAAGATGGCTCGAGAAGTCCTCGACATCGACGGTGCCGTCGTGATTGCTCTTCACGGTCACGACTTCGAGACCGCATGCGGCGGCGGACGCCGGGTTGGTGCCATGCGCGGAGTCCGGGATGAGCACGCGCGTCCGAGCAGTGTCACCACGATTGGCGTGGTACGCCTGGATCATGCGCAGACCCGTCCACTCGCCATGCGCGCCGGCCGCGGGCTGGAGTGACATCCGCGCCATCCCGGTGATCGACGCGAGCATGCGGTCGAGCTCCCACATCAGCTGGAGCGCGCCCTGCGTGTCATCCTCGTCCTGGTACGGGTGCAGCTGCGCGAAACCGTCGAGCCACGCCAGCTGTTCGTCGACGACCGGGTTGTACTTCATCGTGCACGAGCCGAGCGGGTACATCCCCTCATGGAGGTTGTGATTGCGTCGCGCGAGGCGGCCGAAGTGGCGTGCGAGCACCGCCTCCGGCACCGCGGGCACCGTTGGGGGCGTGCTGCGCAGCAGCGACTTGGGAATCGACGTATCACCGTCGCGGACCGGAACGCCCGCGGCGGTGACCGCGGGTCCGCTCGTGTAGTTGGTGCTCAGCTCGAAGACGAGCGGCTCGTCGACCGCCCATCCGGCCTGGCGCGACGCGGCGGGAATCACATCGCTCATGCGCGTGCCATCGCAACGGCGGGCTCGGACGTCACCACGTCTGCGGCAGCAGCTGCGTAGCGGTCGATCGCCTGCGGCGAGGTGAGCTCAGTGCAGCACACCAGCAGCTCGTTGTCTCGTTGCGCGTCGAAGTGTCCGAGCGGGAGACCCGCCACGATGCCACGCTCGCGCAGTGTCCGTGCAAACGATGCCGCGCTGCGCGGGGTGCGCAGGACGAACTCCCACAGGAACGGCGTCGACGGATTGGCGAGCGACAGTCCGTCGATCGAGGTGAGCAGCTTTGCGAGGTGATGTGCGCGCTGCATGCTGACCTCGGCGACCGCGCGCATCCCGCCGGCGCCCATGTGCGCCATATACACGGTGGCCGCGAGCGCGATGAGCGCATGGTTCGTGCAGATGTTGGAGGTGGCGTGCTCGCGGCGGATGTGCTGCTCGCGCGCCTGCAGGGTGAGTGTGTATGCCCGCCGTTCCTCGTGGTCGAGGGTCATACCGACGAGACGCCCGGGGATGCGCCGCATCTGTGCCTGTTCCACCGCCATGAATCCCACGTGCGGTCCACCGAAGGACGCGGGAATGCCGAGTGGCTGACCGTCACCGACGGCGACATCGAATCCGCTTTCGCCGGGTGGCGTGAGCAGCGCGCAGGCGTGCAGGTCGGTGGCACAGATGGCGAGCGCGCCCGCGTCATGGGCGGCGTCAGCGAGCGGCGCGAGGTCCTGAATCGTCCCCACGAAGCTCGGGTACTGCACCAGCAGCGCCGCGTGCTCGGGGGTCAGGGTCGCGCGAACGGTCTCGAGCGCGAGGACGCCGCTGCCGGTTGGGACGACGTCGACGGCGATGCGCCGGCCTTCTCCGAAAGTCCGCAGCACCGCGATGGTTTCCGGGTGCACGGTGTCCGCGACGGCGATGCGGGTGCGACCGGTCGCCTGGACCGCGATCACCATCGCTTCCGCGGCGGCGGTGGCGCCGTCGTAGAGCGAGGCGTTGGCGACGTCGAGCCCGGTCAGCGCGCAGATCATCGACTGGAATTCGAAGATGGTCTGCAGCGTTCCCTGCGACGCCTCTGCCTGGTACGGCGTGTAGGCGGTGTAGAACTCGGGGCGCGAGATCGTGCCGCGGACGATCGCGGGGCTGAAGCGCCGGTAAACGCCGGCGCCGAGGAAGCTGTCATAGGTGCTGAGCGATCGGTTGCGCGACGCGAGTCGTTCCAGCTCGGCGACAAGGTCCTGCTCGGAGAGGGGCGGCGGGAGGTCGATCGTCGGGTTGCGCAGGGCGGCCGGGATGGTGGTGAAAAGGTCCGCCTCCGACGCCGCCCCGACCGCGTCGAGCATCTCGCGACGTTCGGCATCGGAGTTGGGGAGATACGCCATGCTCAAAGTATGGCGGGCTGTGTGAGGCGCCCGGAACCGGCCACCGGCATCGCGCCAATCAAGGCCCTGGAGGTTTGCTCCGCAGAACCGTTGGTAGACTGCTACTGATGTCCAAGCGCGCCTCCGCCGTATCGATTGAAGATCTCGTCGCGTCGATCGAGACAGCGCGCGACAAGGTGATGGCCGACGAGGTCAAGAGCCTCGTCAAGCTGGGCCTCCCCAAGACCGTCGCGTACAAGATGGTTGCCGACCGCTATCGCCAGCGGGCCGAGGGTGACGACGGAGAAGCAGACTCCGCGAGCCCGTGGCCGGATATGTCCTGACCCCGGCGCTAAAGACCCGAGGCTGATCTCGCGGCGGCCCTGCGCCGCCCCCGGACATACCAGACCACCACGGCGATCACGACCAGCACGGCGATGCCGATCGCGATCTTGCCGATCGGTCCAGCGACCTTGGTGTAGTTGGCGCCAACCTCGTAACCAAGCAGGCCGAGGAACGTGACCCAGACGGTCGACCCCAGCAGCGAGAGCACCGCAAACCAGACCGGTTGCACCTTCGCGAGCCCGGCCGGGAACGAGATGTAGGTGCAAATCACCGGCAGCATCCGCCCGAAGAAGACCGTCGGCAGCCCAAAACGGGCGAACCACCGGTCCGCCAGGTCGAGGTGGCTTGCGGAGATTCCGACCCGGCGTCCCGGACCGAGCAGGAGCGGGCGGCCGAAGCGGCGCGCCAGCGAATACGCGATGAGCGCGCCGATCAAGTTACCCACGATCCCCGCGACGATGACCGCCACGATGTTGAAGTGGCCGGTCGCTGCAAGCACGCCGGCCACCGGCATGATCACCTCGCTCGGGAAGGGGATGCCGCAGCTGTTGATGAGCATCAGCCCGAGCACGACGAAGATGCCCCCGCTCGTGACCCACTGACCGATCACGCCGCCCATCGCCGCGGATTGTGGCCTACGCTGCCGCGGACATGCGCCAAAAGCTCCATCCCAGCTCGATCCCGCCCTGGCCGGTGCCCTTCGATTCCTCCGCCGAGCTGGACTGGGGAAACCCCGAGTACGCGCGCCGGCTGCTTCGCGAGCACCTCGATCAGTCGCACGACGGCGCAAGCAGGCGGCGCACGGTCATCGCCGGGCAGGTGCGCCGCCTGCGCCGCCTGCTCCCGGCGCCGCCGGCGCGGATCCTCGACGCCGGCTGTGGTCCGGGGCTCTACGCCGTGCCACTCGCCGCGCTCGGCCACTCGGTGACGGGGATCGATGTGAGCGCCGCCGCGCTCCGCCACGCGCGGGGGCTGGCACGTGACGCGCACCTTCGAGGCAGGGTTCGCTTCGTCAAAGGAGACCTCCGCGACGTCCCACTGGTGGAGGACAGCTTCGACGCCGTCCTCCTCGTGTACTTCGTTCTCGAAGCCTTCTCGAGGACGGATCAGCCCGAGGTGCTCAGGCGCCTGGCGTCATCCCTCGCTGCCGGCGGCACGCTGATCGCCGAGCTGCGGCTGCGACCCGAGCAGCCGCCCGGGCGCATCGACTGGTGGGACGTGGTCCCCAACTCCCTGCACTCCGACCGGCGCCACCTGCTCCTCGGTGACGCCGTGTACGACGAGCGCCGCCACACCTATGTGCTCCGGGAGATCGCGATCCACGACGACGGGTCGGTGGCCGTGCAGCAGACCAGCGGCTGGTTGTGTCCATTCGGGTCGATCCCGCGCCTCTTTGCGCGCGCCGGCCTCCCGGACGTGACGATGTTCGACGGCTGGACCGGATCGCCGGCGCACGCGCTCTCTGAAACGGTCCTCGTCGTTGCGCGCCGGCGCCGAACCTGACTCACCACTGGGAGGCCGGTTCGAGCCGCTACCATTCGTTGCTTCGGTCCGGGAGTCCTGTCTGGAGTTGATTCACCATGCCGACGCCCACACCTGATCGCATCCGCACAGTCGCCGTCGTCGGGCACAGCCACGACGGGAAGACGACCCTTTGCGAAGCGTTGCTGCACACCGCCGGAGCGACGCAGCGCATGGGGTCGACAGAGCAGGGCACCTCGCTCTTCGACCACGAGCCTGAGGAGCAGCGCCACTCGATGAGCATCGGACTGTCGGTCGCGCACTGCGACTGGGACGGTTACCGCGTGAACCTCATCGACGCACCGGGATTCCAGGACTTCGCGGGTGAGGTGGTTGAGGGGCTCGCGGTGGCGGACGCCGCCGTACTCGTCGTGGCGGCGACCGGGACAGTGCCGGTCGGTGCCGAGATGGCCTGGGAGATGATCCAGGCTGCCGGCATCCCCGCGCTCGTTGTCGTGAATCGCATGGACAAGGAGAACGCGGCGTACGAGGCGACCGTCGACGCGCTCCGCGAATCGTTCTCCCGCAAGCCAATCGCCGTTGCAGTGCCGATCGGTGCGGCCGAAAGCTTCCGTGGCTACGTCGACCTCGTCGACGACCGTGCGCACGCATTTGACGACCGCGGCCGCTCCACCGACATCCCGGTTCCGGACGAGATGAGCACGGAGATCGAACGCGCTCACGCTGCGCTCGTCGATGCTGCTGCAGAGAGCGACGACGCGCTGCTCGAGAAATATCTCGAGGGCACCGAGCTCACCGACGAGGAGGTGCGCACGGCACTCCATGCCGCCACGGCGCGGGGGACGCTGGTGCCGATCGTCTGCGCAGCCGCAGCGTCGGAGCTGGGCGCGGGGATGGTGCTCGACAGCATCGTCCGGTACCTGCCCGCACCCACGGAGCGGACGCGCGTCGCGCTCGATCCCAAGGGCAACGAGCTCGCGATTGCGTGTGACCCCGACGGCAAGCTCTGTGCCTTCGTCTTCAAGACGACCGTCGACACCTTCGGCAAGGTGTCGTTCTTCAAAGTGCTCCGCGGGACCATGCGCGGCGACAGCCATCCGATCAACCCGAGGCTCGGCCAGGACGAGCGATTCGCGCAACTGGGACAACCCAACGGCAAAGCCATCGTGACCGTCACCGAGGTGGTCGCCGGCGACATCGGCGTCGTCACCAAGCTCACACACACGCAGACCGGTGACACGCTATGCGCGAAGGACGCTCCCGTCTCGATGCCACCACTGCCGTGGCCTGCGGCAAGCGCGTCCGCCGCGATCGTGGCGCGCAGCAAGGGCGACGAGGACAAGATCATGAGCGGCCTCGCGCGGCTTGCCGAAGAGGATAAGACCTTCGCGACGGATCGAGACCCCGTGACCAACGAGGTCCTGGTGCATGGGCTCGGCGACGTGCATCTCGATGTCGCGCTCGAGCGCATGAAGCGGAAGTTCGGTGTCGACGCCGAGCTGCATCCTCCGAAGATTCCGTATCGCGAGACGATCACCGGCACCGCGCGCGTCGGCCACAAGTACAAGAAGCAGTCAGGCGGATCCGGGCTGTACGGCGACGCGACGATCGAGATCGAGCCGCTGCCGCGGGGCGGCGGCTTCGAGTGGGAGGACAAGATCTTCGGCGGATCGATCCCGCATCAGTTCCGTCCATCGGTGGAGAAGGGCGTCCGCCAGACGATGGAGCAGGGAGCGGTCACGGGCAACCCCATCGTCGACATCAAGGTGCGCCTTGTGGACGGGTCGACCCACAGCGTTGACGGCAAGGACATCGCGTTTCAGATCGCGGGCGCGATGGCGATGCGGGAGGCGGTGCAGAAGGCGTCGCCCGTGATCCTCGAACCGATCGTGAACGTGACGGTCATCGTCCCGGAACGTTTCACGGGCGACATCATGGGACTGCTCAACTCGAAGCGCGGACACGTCGCCGGAGTGAATCCGATCGGCGACGGACGCGCAGAGGTGAGTGCGACCGTCCCCCAGGCGGAGATGTACACGTTTCCCGTCGAGTTGCGCGCAATGACCCAGGGCAGAGGCCGGTATTCGATGGCCTTCGCGAGCTACGAGGAAGTGCCGGCGCACGTCGCGCAGAAGCTCATCGACGCGCACAGCAACGAACATCCGGCAGCATGAGGAGTCAGCAATGGGCGAGACAGTCGAATTCCCCAGCAATGGGCACACGTGCGCCGGATATCTCGCAACGCCACCGAGCGGCCGGGGTCCGGGCGTCGTGGTCATCCAGGAGTGGTGGGGAGTGAACGAGCACATCCGCGATCTCTGCGATCGCTTTGCGCAGGACGGATTTGTCGCGCTGGCCCCTGACCTGTACCACGGCAAGGAGACCAAGGAGCCGGACGAGGCGGGCAAGCTGCTCATGGAACTCGACCTCGCCCGCGCTGCACGCGACATGCTCGGCGCGGGCAAGTGGCTGGCCGCAAGCGACCGCACCGCGGGAGACCGCGTTGGCATCGTCGGCTTCTGCATGGGCGGCGCGCTGGCGCTCTACGCCGCGACGCTCAGCGATGTCTTTGCTGCTGTCGTTCCCTTCTATCCGTATATGGGCGTCACTGCGGCTGCCAAGCCCGAGGTCACCGAGATCAAAGGTGCCGTCCTTGGTCATTTCGCCGAGAAGGACGAGGCGTACACGCCAGAGCAGGTCGATGCGCTCGAGGCGGAGCTCCGCGGCGCCGGTGTCGACGTCGAGTTCTTCTGGTACGCGGACGCGGACCACGCGTTCTTCAACGACACCCGCCCCGAGGTCTTCGACGCCGACGCGGCACGCCTCTCCTGGGACCGGACTCGGGCCTTCTTCCGGACCCATCTGGCCACCACCGTCGCCCCCGTCTGACCGGCGCTGCGGGGACCGTCCGACAGGCCCCCGGCTGAATTCGGCTCCAATTCGACCCCGATGTGGCTAGAATGCCCGCAACCTGCCTCCGAGCAGTCGCAGACAACCCCCAACCCACCGGAGGAGCACATGGCCACTGGCTATTGCCTCAAATGCAAGGAACAGCGCGAGATCAAGGGCGCTGAAGCGATCACCATGAAGAACGGCAAACCGGCCACCACCGGCACCTGCCCCGTTTGCGGCACCAAGATCTTCAAGATCGGCAAAGCCGCCTAGCGATCGTCCGCCGGGCAGTAGCGCGCATTCGCTCTGCCCTGGCGCTCAACGACTGGTGACGGGGTGCAGATGCGCCCCCACACCTCCTCCATGATTTCGTCCAGCCAGGCGCGGGCGTTAGGTCAGTTGCTTCCGAGCAACTCCTGCTCGAGGAGATCGAGGGGCAGCGACCCGAGATTCAGCGCGTCGGTGTGGAATCGCTTCAGGTCGAATCCCGGGCCCAGCCGCGAACGGAGCTGGGCGCGAATGTCGAGCCAGACCCGTTCACCGACCTTGTAGCTGATCGCTTGCGCGGGCATCCCGCAGTACCGATCGAGCTCGCTGCGGGCAAAGCCGGGGCCGGCGAAGCCGCAGTACTTGCTCACGAACGGCAGCGCGATGTCCCAGTCCCAGACCTTTCCGGGCGCGTAGTCCTCGGTCACGGGGATCGGCAGCTGGAGATGGAGGCCTGCGTCGACGACCACGCGCATGGCTCGGAACGCCTGTGAGGCGAGCATCCCGAGCAGGTAGTCCGGGTTCTCGAAGTAGCCGAGCTCCTGCATCAGCTGCTCGGCGTAGAGCGCCCAGCCCTCGGCATGGCCGGAATAGGTGCCGAGCTGGCGCTGGAAGGTCGTCAGGCGGTCCTGGAACGTCATGCAGAGCCCTATCTGCAGGTGATGCCCGGGGACACCCTCGTGGTACGCCGTGGTGACCTCCGTCCAGAGCGGGAACCGCGTCTGTCCTTTGGCCGGGTACCAGGTCCTGCCCGGCCGGCTGAAGTCTGCGGACGGGCCGGTGTAGTACATCGCCGCCGCGGTCCCGGGTGGCGCCTCGCGGCACTCGATCCGGTGGAGGGGCTCGGGGATGTCGAAGTGCGTGCCGTCGAGCTCGGCGATGGTGCGATCGGTCAAGTCCTGCAGATAGGCGAGCAGGTTGTCGATGCCCTCGATGCCGCGGGCGGGGTCGTCGCGCAGCACCGCCATCGCGCCCTCGAGACCCTCCCCAGGAGCGATGCGCTCGGCGGTCAGGTCCATGTCCGCCTCGATGCGGTGCAACTCCTCCCAGCCCCAGGCGTAGATCTCCTCGGGGTCGCGGTTCATGCCGAGCCACCTGCGAATACCGATGGCATACAGGTCGCGGCCGACCGCGTCCGCCTCGGGCGCCTTGGGCGCGTACTCGTCGCGCAGGAAGCGCGACATCGCCGCGTAGGCGTCGGTTGCCAGCTTCGCTCCCTCGGCGAGCCTCGCGGCAAGCGCATGGTCGTGCGACTGCTCGCCGGCGATGGCGGCGAAGTACGGGGCTTCCGCGCCGGTGAGACCTCCCAGCGTCGAGGCCTGCTCGGCGCAGACCAGGGCCTGACGGCGAGGCGCGACTCGACCGGTGTCGAGCCCATGCCGGAGCGACTCGGTGAACCCGGCGAGCGCTTCCGGGACACGGCTCATGCGGGTGGCGATGTGCTCCCAGTCTTCAGCGGTGTCCCGGGGGCAGAGATCGAACGCCATCCGGATGAACGAGATCGGTGAGTTGAAGTTGGAGAGCTGGCGCCACGGCTCGCCCACCTGGTATCCCTCCAGCCCGGCGTCGAGACGGTCGCGCATGACCGCCGCGGCGATACGGTCTGCGTCGTTCTCGATCGTCGCCTGGTCGATGGCGCGGAGCGTGCGCCGATCGAGGTCGACCCTCGCCTCGACGCCGTCCGGCGAGTAGTCGGTCACCTCATCGTCGTGCCCGGCAATCCCGAGGTCGGTGGCGGTGAAAGGATCGAGGGTGCAGAGTTCGTCGACGTACGTGTCAGCGAGACGGAAGATCTCTGTCACGCTTCGAGCGAGACCACCGCGCCGACGCCGGCGATCGATGCGACACGGTCACCGTCGTCGAGCCGCATGATGATCACGCCTCGAGTCTGCCGACCCGAGATCCGGACCTGCTCGAGCGGGATGCGGATCACCTGTCCCGATGTCGAGATGACCATCAACTCCTCGGAAAGATCCTCCACGACGCGCATGCCGACGATCTCGCCGATCTTCGGGATCGCCGTCTGATCGACGGTGTACACGCCCTGGATGTTGCGGCTCTTCACCGGGTAGTCGCTCATCGGGGTCAGCTTGCCGAAGCCGTTCTCGGTGATGACGAGCACATGGCCCTCGGGATTCACGATGTCGAACCCGGCCACCTCATCGCCCTTGCGCAAGCGGATCGCGCCGACGCCCATGGTATCGCGTCCCATCGGGCGAACCTCCTTCTCGGTGAACCGCGAGCCCTTGCCCTGCCGCGTCACCACGAGCACCTCGTTACCGCCCGACGATCGGCGCACCCAGTTGAGCTCGTCGTCGTCCTGCAGGTTGATGGCGATCAACCCGTTGCGGCGTACCGCCGCATACGCGGCAGCAGGAGTTTCTTGATCTGACCGAGCTTGGTGACCATCACCAGGTACTGCTCGTCACTGAAGACCTCCATGTCGATGAGTGCCGTGACCTTCTCTCCCTGATCAACCTCGATGAGGTTGATGATCGGAATTCCCTTGGCCTGGCGCTTGACGTCGGGGATCTCGTGGGTGCGCAGGCGGAAGACGCGCCCCCGGTTGGTGAAGAAGAGCATGTCGCTGTGCGTGTTCGCCGTCGTGGAGTGCTCGATGTAGTCCTCGTCGGTCGACCGGCGCGCGCCGACGACTCCCTTGCCGCCGCGATGCTGCGCGCGGTAGTTGTCGAGTGACATGCGCTTGATGTAGCCGCGATGCGTCAGGGTGACGAAGACCTGCTCCTGCGGGATGAGGTCTTCCTCGTTCATCTCGAGCTCGTCGTGACGGATCTCGCTGCGTCGCGGATCGGCAAACCGGCGGCGCAGGTTGGTGACCTCGTCCTTGATGACGCCGTCGATGAGGCGCGGATTCGCGAGCAGGTCTTCCAGCTGCGCGATCTTCTTGATCAGCTCCTCGTACTCCTCGCGGAGCTTGCCGCTCTCGAGGCGGGTCAGCCGGCCGAGGCGCAGGTCGACGATCGCCTTCGACTGCCGCTCGGTGAGGGTGAATCGCTGCTCCAGGGCGGTCTGCGCGGACTTCTCGTCCTGCGCGCCGCGGATGATCGCGATCGTCTCATCGAGGTTGTCGAGGACGATGGTCAGCCCTTCGAGGATATGCGCACGCTCGCGGGCGGTCATCAGGTCGTGCTGCGTCCGCCGCGTGACCACGTTGCGGCGGTGACCGATGTAGTGCTGGAGCATCGCCTTGAGGCTCAGCACCTGGGGACGGCCGTCAACGATGGCGAGCATCAGCGCCCCGAACGTCATCTGCAGCTGCGTGTGCTTGTAGAGGTTGTTGAGCACCGTGTGCGGCCGCGCGTTGGACTTCAGCTCGATGACGATGCGGACCTTCTCCTCGCGCCCCGACTCGTCGTGCAGGTCGGCGATGCCGTCGATCTTGCGGTCGTTGACGAGCTCCGCGATGTTCTGCATGAGGCGCGACTTGTTCACCTGGTAGGGGAGCTCGCGGACGATGATCTGCTCGCGGCCCGACTTGGACTCCTCGAAGTCGACCTGGGCACGCATGACGATCCGACCGCGGCCGGTGCCATAGACGTTGGCGATGTCGCGGGTGTAGATGATCCCGCCGGTGGGGAAGTCGGGTCCCTTGACGATCCGGATGAGATCCTCGGTGGTGGTGTCCGGGTCATCGACGAGGCGCACCAC
This sequence comes from Candidatus Dormiibacterota bacterium, assembly GCA_963830305.1. Taxonomy (GTDB): domain Bacteria; phylum Chloroflexota; class Dormibacteria; order Aeolococcales; family Aeolococcaceae; genus Palsa-851. The sequence continues at coordinate 265,478 of CAWHLW010000001.1, forward strand.
GGCGTCGCAGATCTCGCCGAGGTTGTGTGGCGGGATGTTGGTGGCCATGCCGACGGCGATCCCGCTGGCACCGTTGACCAGGAGGTTGGGGAGCAACGACGGCATCACCGAGGGCTCGCGGACTCCCGGGACGTTGGCGAAGTTCGGGCCAAAATCGACGGTATCCTTCTCGATATCGTCGACGAGGCTCATCGCCACCGCGGTCATGCGTGCCTCGGTGTACCGGTATGCGGCGGGCGGATCGCCGTCGACCGAGCCGAAGTTGCCCTGCCCGTCGATGAGCGGGTAGCGCATCACCCACGGCTGTGCGAGCCGAACCAGCGTGTCGTAGACGGCCGTGTCACCGTGCGGGTGGTACTTGCCGAGCACCTCGCCGACGACCGCGGCGCACTTCTGGTAGCGGGCCCCCGCGGTCATGCCCGTGTCGAGCATGGCCCAGAGAATGCGGCGCTGCGCCGGCTTCAACCCATCGCGGATGTCGGGGAGCGCGCGGCTGATGATGACGCTCATCGCGTAGTCCATGTAGGACGCGCGCATCTCCGCCTCGAGTTCGATGGGATGAATCTGACCGGGTTCGAACACCGCCATTACGCAGACACCTCCGCTGGGCTTTTCACGGCGCCCGCGATTACCTTGCTGACGCCCTCGTCGGCCGCGCGAGCAGCAACGCGAATCGCATTCATCGTTGCCTCCGCGTCGGATCTCCCGTGGGCGATCACCACCTCACCGGCGACCCCGAGGAGCAACGCACCGCCGGTCTTCCGATAGTCGATCCGGTCTCGAAGCGGACGAAGCTTCGGCTTGAGCAGCGCGCCGCCCACCTTGCCGCCAATCGACTTGCGCGCCTCACGCGCAATGCTCGCAAAGAGGAACTCGCCGATCCCTTCGGCCACCTTGAGCACGACATTTCCGGTGAAGCCGTCGGTGACAACCACGTCGCACCCGCCGCGGAAGATGTCCTTGCCCTCGACGTTGCCGGTGAACTGAATCGGCAATGCCGCGATCAACGGGTGCGCTGCCTGGACCAGCTCCGATCCCTTCTCGGATTCCTCGCCATTGCTGAGCAACCCGACCCGTGGATTGGCGATGCCGAGCATGGTGCGCGCGTAGATGTCGCCCATCAACGCGAACTGCGCAAGCCACTCCGGCTTGCAGTCGGTGTTGGCCCCGACGTCCAGGATGAACGTCTGACCCGCGTCACTCGGAAACGAGGCGCCGATCGCAGGCCGGGCAACACCGGGGATGCGCTTGATGGTGAAGAGCGCGGCCGCGAGCATGGCGCCGCTGTTGCCGGCACTGACGACGGCCCGCGCCTGGCCGCCTGCGACGAGCGCGCAGCTGCTCACCAGTGATGAGTTGCGTTTCGCACGCACCGCATTCGCCGGGTGCTCGTTCATCTCGATGACCTCGCGAGCGTCGACGACGGTGATCTCGTCCGGGGTTGCCCCGCCGGCGCTGCGCAACGCGTCGTCGACGGCCTCACGACGGCCGACGAGCGTGACGGCGATGCCGTGCTCGTGAACGGCGCGCAGTGCTCCGCGCACGATCTCACCGGGGGCATGGTCGCCGCCCATCGCGTCGACCGCGATCGGAAGCGGCATCAGACGTCGAGGTTGCGCACGCTCGTGGCGTGGGTCTGAATGAAACGCTTGCGAGGCTCGACGTCGGAGCCCATGAGACGGTCGAAGATGTCGTCGGCCTTGATGGCGTCCGCGACGCCCACCTGGAGGAGCACCCGGCGATCGGGGTCCATGGTGGTTGCCCAGAGCTCCTCGGACATCATCTCGCCAAGTCCTTTGTAGCGAGACACCTCGGTGTCCCGGCCCATCGACTTGACCTTGTCGTCACGCTGATCGTCGCTGAAGGCGTATTCCGTCTGCTTGTTGCGCCCCTTGCCCTTCTCGAGCTTGTACAGCGGCGGCTGTGCGAGATACAGGAAGCCACCGTCGACGAGCGGACGCAGATGCCGCCAGAAGAACGTCAGCAACAGGGTGCGGATGTGCGAACCGTCGACATCGGCATCGGCCATGAGCACGATGCGGTGATAGCGCAGCTTGTCCACGCTGAACGTCTCGCCGAATCCGCCACCGAGCGCCATGATCAGGTCCTTGATCTGCTCATTGCCAAGGATCTTGTCGGCTCGCGCCTTCTCGACGTTGAGGATCTTGCCGCGGAGCGGAAGGATTGCCTGGTTGCGGCGCTCGCGCGCCTCTTTGGCGGTGCCGCCTGCCGAAAGTCCCTCGACGATGAAGATCTCGCAGTGCGCGGGGTCGCGCTCGCTGCAGTCGACGAGCTTGCCCGGCAGCGTGGCCGACTCGAGCAATGACTTGCGCTGGACGAGGTCGCGCGCCTTCGCAGCTGCCTGGCGAGCTCGTGCGGCGGTGAGCGACTGGTCGATGATCTTCCGGCCGTCGGTAGGGTTCTCCTCGAGGTACTGCATCAGCGACTCGCTCAGCACCGTCGAGACCTGCCCGGCGACCTCGCTGTTTCCCAGCTTGGTCTTGGTCTGACCCTCGAACTGCGGCTCGCGGAGCTTGACGCTGATCACAGCGGTCAAACCATCACGCACGTCATCACCGCTCAGGTTGGGGTCCTGCTCCTTGAGGATGCCTGCCTTGCGCGCGTACTTGTTCAGCGTCGCAGTCAGTGCGCTGCGGAAGCCGGTGACGTGCGCGCCACCCTCCTCGGTGTGGACGTTGTTCGCGAACGCGAGAACGTGCTCGGTGAAGACCGTGTTCTGGTACTGCAGCGCGATCTCGACGACGTTGCCGTCGATCTCTCGCTCGACGTACATCGGCTTCTGGTTGATGACGTTGCGGTTGGCGTTGAGATACCTGACGAACGACTGGATGCCACCCTCGAAGTGGAAGGTGTATGCAGCGTCGTCGCGCTCGTCGTCCAGCTGGATCGTGATTCCCTTGTTGAGGAACGCATAGCTGCGCAGCGAGTTGCACACCGTGTCCCACGAGAACTCGATCTCCGGGAAGATCTCGGGATCCGGCCAGAAGCGAACGAAGGTCCCGCGCCGATCTGTCTTTCCGACCACCGCAACAGGGCCGTCCGGGACACCGCGCGTGTACTCCTGGCGGTGGATCTCACCGTCGAGGTACACCTCGACGACGAGGCGCACGCTGAGCGCGTTGACGACCGACAGACCGACGCCGTGCAGACCACCCGAGACCTTGTAGCCGCCGCCGCCGAACTTTCCACCTGCATGCAGCGTGGTGAGCACGACCTCGAGCGCGGACTTATGCGCCGTCGGATGCATCCCGACCGGGATGCCACGACCATTGTCGAGCACCGACACGGATTTGTCCCCGTGAAGCACGACCTTGATGGTGTCGCACCAACCGGCGAGGGCCTCATCGATGCTGTTGTCGACCAGCTCGACGACGAGATGATGCAGGCCACGGAGGTCCGTGGATCCGATGTACATCCCGGGGCGTCTGCGAACAGGTTCGAGACCCTCGAGAATCTGGATCTGGTCGGCCGAATACGTGTCCTTGCCAGCCCGGCCGGCGCCGACCGGACGCGGATCCGGATTGCCGTCTGCATGGCTTGTCCCAGGGCTCGTTTCTGGCTCGATCGCCGCCTCATCGGGGCGTTCGGGGCGTGCGGTGTCGGCTATCTGTGCTGCTCCGGTTGTGACGTGAGTGTGAGGGGAGGGGCCGATCGTGAAACCGCTCGATTGTTCCAGCGCGGACCGCTCAAATCGGCTGTTCCAAGTACCACTATTCTACCAGCCTGTGAGCCCAGTTCGCTCGTTTCGAGCGGTGCACTGCACTAGCATCAAGAACGTGAACGACGCTCTCCGTTCTGCTCCCTGG
>CAWHLW010000002.1:0-294234 GCA_963830305.1 Candidatus Dormiibacterota bacterium
AGTCCTTGGCGGCCGCCCGACGGCCTCCAGGTACTCTCCGGGACGACCAGAGTGGCATCGCCGAGGACGCGCATGACGTATCCGTGCCATTCCGGATGCAGCGATTCGGGATCCGGCCCAATGCCGAGCGCGCTCGCTGCTCGCGTCACGGCATCGCTCTCGAAGAGTTCGAAGGTGTACGGCCAGAGGGCGGCGAGCGCCGTCTCCATCCGCTCATGGCTCTCGGCGGTTCCATCACCGAGGCGAAGCGTCCAGTCCGTGGCGTGATCACGGTGGTACGTCGTTTCCGTCACTGCCTTCGAGGCGATGGCGGCCACCTGCTCGTCGGTTGACGTTGTCAGCGACTGCCAGAGCGCCAGCTGATACGTCGAACACAGGAGCTGGCGGACGATCGTGGTTGCGAAGTCGCCGTTCTCCTGCTCGACGAGCAGGCAGTTGGTGAACTCACGCTCGTCGCGCAAGAACGCGTAGTCATCCTCTGATCGCCCCGTGCCGTCGAGCTCCGCGGTCCGTGCATACACGCCGCGCGCCTGGCCGAGGAGGTCGAGCGCGATGTTTGTCAATGCGATGTCGTCCTCGAGCGTTGGTGCCCATGATGACCACTGCGCGAGGCGGTGGGAGAGCACGAGGCAGTCGTCCGCCGTGCGCAGCGTGTAGACGGCCGCCGCGCCGGCGACCACGAGGGTCACAGCTGCTGGACTTCCTTGGGTATCGAGTAGAAGGTGGGATGCCGGTATGGCTTGTCCGCCGCAGGGTCGAAGAAGGAGTCCTTCTCGTCGGGCGACGATGCGGTGATGACCGACGACGGCACGACCCAGATGCTCACCCCCTCCATCCGCCGCGTATACACGTCGCGAGCGTTGCGCAGCGCCATCTCCGCGTCGGGTGCGTGCAGGCTGCCGACGTGGTTGTGCGACAGCCCGCGCTTGCTGCGGATGAAGACTTCCCAGAGCGGCGCGGGGGTTTCCTCGCTCATGCGGCGGCGCTGGCAGCGGGGTGCTTGGCCGCGTACGCGGCCGCGGCCGCGCGCACCCAGGCACCGTCCTCCTGAGCCTTGCGGTGGTGCGCGGCCCGCTGCCGGTTGCACGGTCCATCGCCGCCGACGACACGGCGCAACTCCTCGAAGTCGGGTGCGCCGAAGTCGTAGTGACCGCGTTCCTCGTTCCAGCGCAGCTCCGGGTCAGGCGGTATCAGATCGAGCACGACCGCCTGTGGCGCGACCATGTCGATGAAGCGCTGGCGCAGCTCGTCGTTCGAGAATCGCTTGATCCCCCAGGCCATGGACTGCGCGCTGTGCGTCGATTCGGTGTCGGGAGGACCGAGCATCTCGACTGACGGCCACCACCAGCGGTTCACGGCGTCCTGGGCCATCGCATGCTGCTCCGGCGTCCCGTGCGACAGTGCGTACAGCAACTCGAATCCCTGACGCTGGTGGAAGGACTCCTCCTTGCAGACGCGCACCATCGCGCGCGCATAGGGCCCGAACGAGCAGCGGCAGAGCGGGATCTGGTTGGTGATCGCCGCGCCGTCGACGAGCCAGCCGATCGCTCCAACGTCGGCCCAGGTGAGCGTGGGGTAGTTGAAGATGCTCGAGTACTTCTGCCGTCCCTGGTCGAGCAGGTCGATGAGCTCTGCACGATCGACACCGAGCGTCTCTGCCGCGCAGTACAGGTAGAGGCCGTGTCCCGCCTCGTCCTGCACCTTGGCCATGAGGATCGCCTTGCGGCGCAACGAAGGGGCTCGGGTGATCCAGTTGCCCTCGGGCTGCATGCCCACGATCTCGGAGTGGGCGTGTTGCGCGATCTGGCGGATCAGTGACTTCCGGTAGCCGTCGGGCATCCAGTCGCGCGGCTCGATGCGCTGATCGGCATCGATGAGCGCCTGGAATTCAACCTCACGAGGATCCGTGACGCCCGCGACGTCGGTTTCGTCGCGCTCGATCTGGCCCTTCGATCTCATACACCTACAATAGAACCACATGGTCCAGGTCGCCGAGATTGCCGTGCCTGTGCTCGAAGGTACCGACCACGTTGAGCTGTGGGTCGGCAATGCGCGTCAAGCCGCGTACCACTACCGCAAGGCGTTCGGGTTCGACGTCATCGCCTATGCCGGACCCGAGACCGGTGTTCGCGATCGCGCCAGCTACGTCCTCGAGCAGGGCAGGGTGCGGCTGGTGCTCACGGCACCGCTGCAGCCCGAGGGTGACGTCGCCGACCACCTCCGGCTGCACGGCGATGGCGTTCGCACCATCGCGCTCCGGGTCGAGGACGCCACGGCGGCCTACGAAGCGGCGACCGCGCGTGGAGCCCGCAGCGTCGCCGAGCCGAGTCGCGCCGAGGACGAGCACGGAGTCATCACCTCCGCCTCGATCGCCACCTTCGGCGATACCATCCACACCTTTGTCGAGCGCAATGAGTATTCGGGGGTCTTCTGGCCCGGGTACCGAGCCGACAATCGAAGCGGCGGCGGTGTCGGCCTGCGCTTCATCGACCACACCGTTGGCAATGTCGACACGGGCAAGATGGACGACTGGATCTCGTTCTACTCCGAGGTGTTCGGATTCACGGTCTTCCAGGAGTTCGACGAGAAGGACATCGCCACCCAGTACAGCGCTTTGCGCTCGAAGGTCGCGCGGGATCCGCGGACCCAGATCACCATGCCGATCAACGAGCCGTACGTCGGGCTCAAGAAGTCGCAGATCCAGGAGTACCTCGACTACTACCGGGGCAGCGGCATCCAGCACATCGCCATCCACACCGATGACATCGTCGGCACCGTGCAGGAGATGCGCGACCGCGGGGTGGAGTTCCTCACCGCCCCAGGCGCGTACTACGACGCGCTCGGCGATCGCGCGGCAGGCATCGACGAGGACCTCGACAGGCTGCGCTCGTTGAACATCCTCATCGATCGCGATGACGATGGCTACCTCCTGCAGATCTTCACGCGACCCGTCGGCGACCGCCCCACGCTCTTTTTCGAGGTCATCCAGCGCAAGGGCTGCAAGGGCTTCGGAAAGGGGAACTTCAAAGCCCTGTTCGAGTCCATCGAGCGCGAGCAAGCAGCCCGGGGGAACTTGTAGACCGTCGCCGGCGCCGCCGGACCGTCGACGCGGAGCTGGCCTCCGTTGTTCGCCTCCTCGTCTTAAGACCCGGGCCTCGGAGTGCCGTCCGCTGGCACCTCCCCGGTACGGAGGACACGATCAAACGCACCAAACAAACCACAATGTGTGCGATGATGTTGCTGCGGTGCCAGTCGGGCACGGCGGAAGGGGACGGGGACAAAGTGAACGACCAGGAAGACGCGTGGACGCATGTTCTGCGTTTGATGCGTGATCTCGAGGCGCTGCTGCTGACCATCAAGGACGCGGCGGTTCCGGTGCTGACGACTGGGGAGCCCGACCAGGCGTGGCGGGCGCGACGCTTCCTACGGCTTGCGGACCGGCTTCTGGAGGACATGCACGGCCTCCACTTCGCGACCGAGGAGTCGGACGGCAGCTGACTCAGGTCAGCGGGGCGGCCACTGATCGGGCGCCGGCTCGGTCCGCGGCTTGTCTGCCCAGTCAGCCCGCGGGGGCGAGAAGGTCTCGACGATCGTGCAGCCGGCCTTGCCGGCGCGCTCGACGGTATGGGGCACTCCGGGTGGGATGACCCACATGTCGCCCGGCTTGCGCAGGCGCTTCTCGCCGCCGATGGTGAAGGTGAACTCCCCACGGATGACAATCCCGACCTGCTCGTTGGGATGACGGTGCTCGGGCATGGCGATCCCGGGGTCCAGCTCGAAGATGCCGAGCGTGATCCGCTCACCGTTCACCGGCCTGACGCGCAGACCGTCCATGAGCGCAAGTGGCGCGATGTCGGTGACGGTCGCGAACTCGTGGGCGCGGTTCTCAGATTCGGGCACGGCCGCGCAACCATACTCAAATCAGGGGTCCGGACCCTCGACGTTGATCACCGACGGTCCCTGCCCCGAGCGGGTGACGACCAGCGTCGCCACGATGTCAGTCGTGTTGCTCTCGCGGTGGACGGCGTGGGGCGGGACATAGACGAAGTCGCCCGGCTCCGCATCGAAGACGTCCTGGCCCTGCGCGCCGGATTCCATGCGCAGCGCCCCGGTGGCCACGTAGATCACCAACTCGTGCTCGCCGTGGTGGTGCCAGCCGGAGACTGCTCCGGGGTCGGTGCGCACCATCCCCGCCCAGACGCGACCGGTGGCGACGGCCTGGGTGCGCAGCATCCCCGGGGTCGACGGTCCGTCGGAGAGTTCGCCGGCACGGATCCGGCGGATGGGCTCAGGCATGGCGGATCGACGCTCGACCAATCCGCCTCATTCCTGCCCTGAAGGCACGTAGCCGAGCGCCTTGTCGACCACGTTGAGGAGCGGATCGCCACGCAGGAATCGATCGAGATTCCGTAGGAACAGGTCGGCGATCTCACGTTGCATGCCGGTGTGATCGCCCGACATGTGCGGCGAGATGATCAGGTTGGGCACATCCCAGAGCGGCGAATCGGCCGGGAGCGGCTCAGGTCGCATGACGTCGAGCGCTGCGCCGGCGAGACGGCCGGAGCGCAGCGCATCACTCAGCGCGTCCTGGTCCAGGGTTGCTCCCCGGCCCACATTGATGAGACGGGCCGTCGGTTTGAGCGCGGCGACGGCTGCGGCATCGACCATTCCGGCGGTCTGCGGCGTGTTGGGAAGGACCAGGACAACGTAGTCCGCATCGGCGAACAACGTCTTGAGGCCATCGGACCCGGCGATGTCGCCAAAGTCCGGATCACCGGTGCGTGCGGTCCGGCCGACGCCACGCACCGACATGCCCAATGTCTTCGCGAGTTGCGCGGTTCGTCGCGCGATCGGACCGACGCCCACCATCACAGCGAGTTTGCCGGACAGTGTCTCGGTCTCTCGCTGGTCCCAGTGATGCTCCGCCTGGTCTCGGAATGTGGTGAGCAGATCCTTGCTCAAGGCGAGCATCAGGGCGATCGTGTACTCGGCGAGGGCCTGGTCGAAGACGTATCGCGAGTTGGTCAGCACGACGTCGCTCGCCGCGAGCTCGGGGAAGAGCACACGCTCGACACCGGCGCTTCCCGTGTGCACCCAGCGCAACCGCCCGAAACGACTCCAGTTCTCGCGCAGGATGCCACTGCGCGGGTTCCACATCAGGACTGCGTCGGCATCGAAGGCCTCGGACGGCGGCTCGGACGATGGTTCGATGAAGACGTAACGGGCATCCGGCCGGGGCGCGAGCAGATCGCGACTCGGGGTGTCGCCCTCGACGACTCCGACGAGACCTCTCATGGCGCCGTCCTTTCGAGCAGCCTCGCGGAGCCCGTCCGCATGCCGAAGTCCCGCACTCGTGGCACCGTCATACTGTGCCATGCCGGCCGCGCGGGCCGGCCTGTCCGAGTGATGAAGGAGTCCAGGGCGATATGACGGTTCAGGTCGCACAGAGCCGGATGACCAGCGAGGACATCGTCCGCCTGTCGAAGGAGCACACCTTCTTCTCGTGGTCCGTCCAGGGCGCAGTCGATCCCATCGCCATCGACCATGCCGAGGGTGTGTGGCTGTATACACCGGAAGGGAAACGCATCCTCGATTTCAACAGCCAGTTGATGTCAGTCAACATCGGACACGGCGATCAGCGCGTCGTCAATGCGATCACCGAGCAGGCGTCGAGGCTGCAGTTCGTTCAGCCCGCGTTCGTCACTGAGATTCGCGCGCGCCTCGGTGAGAAGCTCACCGGGCTGCTCCCCGGCGATCTCGACAAGGTGTTCTTCACGCTCGGCGGCGCCGAGGCGATCGAGAACGCAATCAAGATCGCTCGCCAGTACACCGGACGCTACAAGATCCTCGCTCGGTATCGCGCGTACCACGGGGCGACCATGGGCGCGATGACACTCACCGGCGACCCCCGCCGCTGGGCAACGGAACCCGGGCTCGTCGGCGTGGTCCGCTATCCGGACACGCATCGCTGGGGCGAGCGCGAACCTCGGCCGCTGGAGGAGAGCCTCCGCGGCCTCGAGGACGTGATCATGTACGAGGGACCGCACACGATCGCCGCGATATTCCTCGAGACCATCGTCGGCACCAACGGCGTCCTGATCCCACCCGACGGATACATCCAGGGCGTTCGCGAGCTGTGCGATCGGCACGGCATCCTGATGGTTGCGGACGAGGTGATGGCCGGGTTCGGGCGCAGCGGACGGTGGTTCGCGATCGAGCACTGGAACACCGTCCCTGACCTGATGACGATGGCCAAGGGGCTGACGTCCTCGTACCTGCCGCTGGGCGCGGTCGCGATCCGCCGCCACGTCGCCGAGAAGTTCGATTCCATGATGTTCTACGGCGGTCTCACCTACTCGAGCCACCCCATATCGCTTGCCGCATCGATGGCGACACTGAATGTGTATGAGGACGATCACCTCATCGAGCGTGCCGCGGCGATGGACCCGGTGATGCGCGCCCATCACGAGCGCCTCGCCGCCCGGCATCCCAGCATCGGCGCGCATCGGAACCTCGGGCTCTTCGGCATCCTCGACCTCGTCCGGCGCCAGGACCCGTACACGCCGATGACCAGGTTCAATGCGAGCAGCGAGGAGATGGTCGCGATCGGCAGGTACCTGCGCGAGCATGGGGTGTACACGATGGTCTCCAACAACTCCATCCACACCAACCCGCCGCTCTGCATCAGCGAGGAGGAGCTCGCTCATGGATTCGAGGTCATCGATGGCGCGTTGTCGATAGCAGACCAGGCCGTGCAGGGCTAGAACCGAACGCCCGCGCGTGAGCAACGAGGACGCCGAACGCGCGCGCTTGCGCGACGATCCCGCCGGCTGGCGGCGCTGGGGACCGTACCTCAGTGAGCGTGCGTGGGGAACGGTGCGCGAGGACTACAGCGCCGATGGCGACGCGTGGAACTACGTCACCCACGATCAGGCGCGATCGCGCGCCTTTCGCTGGAGCGAGGATGGCCTCGGTGGGATCTGTGACGATCACCAGCTCCTCTGTCTCGGGTTCGCCTTCTGGAACGGAGTCGACCCGATCCTCAAGGAGCGCATCTTCGGCCTGACCAACGAGCAGGGCAACCACGGTGAGGACGCCAAGGAATACTGGTGGTACGTCAACTCGACACCGACGCATTCGTGGATGCGCTGGCGATATCTCTATCCGCAGGTCGCGTTTCCCTACGACGAGCTGGTCAGCGAGAACGCTCGGCGCAGTCAGCTCGACCCCGAGTACGAGCTTGCCGACACCGGCGTGCTCGACAACGGCTTCTGGGACATCACCGTCGACTACGCGAAGGAGACGCCGGAGGACCTGGTGCTGGAGCTGCGTGCGCGCAACGCCGGATCCACGGCGCATACGCTCCATGTCCTCCCGACGCTGTGGTTTCGCAACACGTGGGTCTGGGGCCTCACCGACACCAAACCCGCACTGCACGTGGAGGACAGGCGCATCGTCGCCGACCACACGGTCGTCGGCCGGATGTTCCTCACCGGCGACGGCCAGTACACGCCGCTCGTGTGCGACAACGAGTCCAATGCCGAGCGGCTCTGGGGCGCAACGTCACGGAGCCCTTTTCCGAAGGACGGGATCAACGATCACGTGACTCGCGGCGCCGCGACGGTGAATCCAGCGCAGCAGGGGACCAAGGCGGCGCTCCACTACGTCCTGCCGGTCGAGGCTGGAAACACGGCCGTGATCAGGCTCCGGTTCGGCCGCCGCGAGACCAACGCCGTTGACGGAGCGACGGCGGCCCTGGAATTGAGTCGCAGCGAAGCTGACGCCTTCTACGCAAGCGTCATGCCGAGCCGGCTGACCGCCGACGAGCGCCTGGTCGCCCGTCAGGCACTCGGCGGGATGCTCTGGGGCAAGCAGTTCTATCACTACAACGTAACCCGCTGGCTCGACGGTGATCCGGCCGAGCCGCCACCACCGGCGCAACGTCTCACCGGGCGCAACGCCGGCTGGCGGCACCTCGACACTGCTGACGTGATCTCCATGCCGGACAAGTGGGAATACCCCTGGTTCGCGTCGTGGGATCTCGGTTTTCAATGTGTCGCGCTGGCGCATGTCGACGCCGAATTCGCCAAGGAGCAGCTCATCCTGCTCTGCCGCGAGTGGTACATGCACGCCAACGGTCAATTGCCGGCGTACGAGTGGTCGTTCGACGATGTCAACCCACCGGTGCACGCCTGGGCGGCCTTGCGCGTCTTCGAGATCGACGGGGCGACCGACTACCAGTTCCTCGCGAGGGTCTTCCACAAGCTGCTGATCAACTTCACCTGGTGGGTGAACCGCGAGGATGCCGAGGGCAACAACATCTTCGAGGGCGGATTCCTCGGCCTCGACAACATCGGCCCGTTCAATCGCTCAGGGATCCTTCCCGACGGCGGTCATCTCGAGCAATCGGACGGCACCGCCTGGATGGCGATGTACTCGCTCAACCTCCTCGAGATGGCGTTGATCCTCGCCACCTACGACCGAACGTACGAGGATGTTGCCACCAAGTTCTTCGAACACTTCGCGGCAATCGCGACCGCCATGAACGAACAGGGACTCTGGGATGAGCATGCGGGTTTCTACTACGACAGCTGGCAACTCGCCGACGGCACCCGGATTCCCATCCAGGCGCGTTCGTTCGTCGGGCTGATCCCGCTGTGCGCTGCGACGACACTCGGTGACCAGACGCTGCGACGCCTGCCCGACTTCGCCGAGCGGCTGCGACTCTTCATCAAGCTCAAACCTCGCTATGCCGCGGCGGTGTCGCTCGAGGTCCTGGACGCCCAGCGCGAGAGCCGGCTGCTCGCGATCGTCAATCCCGAGCGGCTCCGCCGCATCCTCGACTACGTGCTTGACGAATCCGAGTTTCTCAGCGACCACGGCCTGCGCGCGCTCTCGAAGTTTCATGCCACGCATCCACTCGACATCGACATCGGCGGCGTGGTCGCACGTCTCGACTACGAGCCGGCGGAGTCGACCTCGCGCCTCTACGGCGGCAACTCGAACTGGCGCGGGCCCGTGTGGTTCCCCGGGAACCACCTGATCATCGAGGCCCTGCGCGTCTACCACCGCTTCCTCGGCGACGCGTGGACGGTGGAGTATCCGCGCGGGTCCGGACGCCAGGAGCATCTCGGAACCGTCGCCGACGATATCGCTGCGCGGTTGGTGTCGATCTTCCTCAAGGACGCCGAAGGCGCCCGCCCGGTCGTTGCCGGAACCAGGCCGTATGAACGCCCCGACCTCGCCGCCGCGATCCCCTTTTACGAGTACTTCCACGCAGAGACCGGACGCGGGCTCGGCGCCTCACATCAAACCGGGTGGACCGGTCTCGTCGCCGACCTGCTGCTTCGCGGCACCCGCGCGCGCGATGGCTTCGACGTCGGAACGTTGCATGCTCCTGAGGTGGCGGCGGCTGACCCGTCTGGTCAGAAATCGGGAACACTCTAGACTGCATTCGTCATGGGTACGCAGAGAGTTGTCCGAGGCACGCTCGCCGCAGCGGTGACACCGCTCACGGGCGTGGACGGTGCTATCGACGGTGACGGGATCGATGCGGTCATGGACTTCTATGCACGTGCGGGTCTTGACGGCGTGCTCGCTCTGGGGACGACCGGTGAGGGGATCCTGTTCTCGGTGGACGAACGCCGTTTCGCGGCCGACGAATTCGTGACGTCGGCACATCACCGTCTCGCCGTCGTCGTGCACTGCGGAGCGCAGACCACGCGCGACACCATGGTCCTCGCCGAGCACGCCGCGGCCCACGGAGCCGACGGCGTGGCGGTGATCCCGCCACCATATTTCGCGCTCGACGCAGAAGCCATCTGGCGACATCTCGACGCCGCGGCACATGCCTGCGATCCGGTGCCCTTCTACATCTACGAGTTCGCGGCTCGGAGCGGATACTCGGTGCCGATCGATGTGGTCATGCGGCTCCAGTCCACCGCCCCGAACCTCGCCGGACTCAAGGTCTCCGATTCGCCGTTCGAGCCGGTGCGGCCATATCTCATCCCTGGTCTCGATGTCTTCATCGGCGCCGAGGGCCTCATCTTTCAGGGCCTCGAGGCAGGGGCGGCAGGCGCGGTCTCCGGTCTCGCTGCGGCATTCCCGGAACTCACCATCGATGCCGTCCGGTCCGCGACGCCAGACGCGAGTGCGCGCGCTGCGCGGGTGCGGTCCACCATCGAGCCGTTCCCGTTCCAGTCGGCGCTGAAGTTCATCCTCACGCACCGTGGGGTGGTCATCGACGACGCCGTTCGCGCCCCGCTGCGCACCCTTGACGACGAGCAGCGCCACGCCCTCAGCGAGCTGATCGAGGACCCTGCGGGGGAGATCGCGGAACTCCTCGCGGCCTAAAGCACCGCTGTCTCAACCACCGCGCCAGGCTCGTCGAAGCGGCTCAGGCGCAGGGGATGCAGGTCGAAGGTTGTGCAGCGCGACTCGGTGATCAGCTCGGTAACGGCCTGGCCGGCTGCAAACGAGTGCATGATCCCGTGACCGCCGAAGCCGGCGCACTGGATGAACCACGGCAGCTCAGCGGGCGTGTCGACGATCGCGTGGTGATCCGGGGTCTCGGGATAGAGGCCGGCCCAGCATTTGCGCGAGCTGATCGGCACATCCTCGAGGAACGGAAACCGGTTGCCGACGCGCGCGGCGATCGCATCCAGGAAGGCGGGATCGAAGGTGGTGTCCGTGCTCGGCGGGTCGCTCGGGTCCGAGAAACCGATGAGAAACCCGGCTCCCTCGCGGCGGATGAGGACGCCGGTGTCGTTGTCGACGCACATCGGGATGTCGCCGGCGATGCCGTGCACCGCCTCCGTGCATGCGAGGTTTCGCCGCCGTGTCACCACGGGGAGGTCGATGCCCGCGGTTGCGGCGAGGGAGCGGGCGAACGGCCCGGCGGCGTTGACGACGAACTCGGTCTCGATATCACCGGTCGAGGTGCGTACACGCGGCGGCGGACCGGCTTCGACCCCGAGCACCTCGGTGTCGAAGACAAACGTGGTGTCGAGGTGCCGTGCCTCCGCCCAGAGCGCGCTCGCGACACCGTGGGGATCGATGATCCCATCACTCGCGCAGAAAGTTGCCGCAGCGAGTCCGTCGACATTGACAAACGGCGCTCTCTCGATGACGCCGGCCGCGGAGAGCCACGCCACGTCAACGCCGAGCGAGCGCTGGAGCTCCCAGGCGTGCCGCAGCGCGATCTCGCCCGCGTGGGTGCCGGTGAGAAAGAGATAGCCGACGCTCTTGAACCCCACCTGGCCAGCGCTCTGTTCGTGCAACTCGCGCAGCTTCTCGATCGTGAATTGCGAGAACGCGATGTTGACCGGCGTGGTGAACTGCGCTCGGACCCCGCCGTTAGCGCGGCTCGTCGATCCCATGCCGGCCGATGAGTTGCGGTCGACGACGATGACGCCTTCCACGCCGGCTCGGCGCAGCTGGAGTGCGACGGCGAGCCCGACTACCCCGGCGCCGACAACCACCACACGAGCGTGACGAGGTCGCCCGGCAGCGATCGAACCGGCGTCGCTCGTCAGCGTCAGGGTCACCGCCTACGCGGTGGGCGACCCGGCGCGCAACTGCGCCAGAGGCAGCCCGCGGATGGACGCGTCGAGCAGCTCCACGGGGTGAAACGCCGGAAGCGGGTGTCCCGTACGGCGCAGCGACGCGCTGATCTGGAGCAGGCAGCCGCCGTTGCCGGCGGTGACCAACTCGGCGCGACTGGCGGCGATGTTCGCTGCCTTACGGCTGCCGAGGTCATCAGCAGTCTGCGGAGCGATGAGGTTGTAGATACCCGCGCTGCCGCAGCACACGTCCGCCTCCTTGAGGTCGACGAGCTCGAGCTCTGGGATGCGAGCAAGCACGCTGCGCGGCTGCGCGCGCACTCCCTGCGCGTGCGCGAGGTGACACGCATCGTGATATGCGACCCGCGCGGGCAGGGGGTGCAGGCGTGCGGGCAGCTGCACCTCGAGCTCCGCAAGCACCTCCATCACGTCACGCACACGTGTCGAGAAGCTCGCTGCGCGCGCCGCCCAGAACGGATCGCCGGCGAGCATCGCGCCGTACTCCTTCATCGCCGAACCGCACCCCGCGCTGTTCACCACGATGTGATCGATGTCGAGTCGTTCCATCTGCGCGATGACCTCGCGCATCCGCCGCAGCGCGGGTTGCTCGCGTCCGGAATGGATCTCGAGCGCGCCGCAGCAGCTCTGCGAGGGAGGAACGAGCACCTCGCATCCGTGAGCGGCGAGCACCCGAGCGGTGGCTCGATTGACCTGCGAGAAAAAGGCGTCCTGCACGCACCCTGTGAGCAGCGCGACTCGCAGGAGTGGCTTGCCTCTGGGCCGGAGACGGCGCGGTGTCTGCGCTCTGAGGCCGGCACGCGTGAGCGATGGCGCCATGTCGTCGAGACGGCGCAACGTCGCCGGCGCGAAACGCCGGATCGCACCGACGCGCAACGCTCTGCGCAGGCCGAGTGCCTGGGTGAGTGCCACCGCGGACGCGACGGTGCGCATCCGCTGTGGGTACGGGAGGACGGCGAAGAGTGCGGCGCGCGACGCGCGGTCCCGCCAGCCACGAGCGAAACGCCGTTCGATCTGCGGGCGAACCTGCTCGATCAGGCGGTTGTATTGCACGCCTGAGGGACAGGCGTCGACGCATGCCATGCAGCCGAGGCACGCGTCCCAGTGACGCACGACCTCCGGCTCCATACCCACCTCGCCGCGCGATGCGAGATCCATGAGCAGGATGCGACCGCGAGGGGAGTCCATCTCCTCACCCCAGAGCAGATACGTCGGGCACGCGGGCAGGCAGAACCCGCAATGCACGCAGTCGGCGATCAGCGCCGGATCGGGCGCGTGATGGTCGTCGAAGGCGACGGTCTCGGCACCTGCACGTGCGTGTCCCGCGACCTGGGGTGGAGCCGTGGTCAGTGCGGCCACGTCAGATGCCACCGGTCTGCCGGCCGGGGCTCAGCGTTTGCGCAGGGTCGAGCTGCCGCTTCACCGAGCGCATGAGGTCGAGGGCCACGTCGTCGTCCGCATCCCCGGCGTCGATCTCGTCGCCTCGTCTGATCACCATCCGCCCGCCGGCGCTGCGCACGCCTCTGCGCACCATCGCCAGGACATCGGGCGCGAATCGCACCTCACCGGTACCCAGGAGCGGCCGCAACGTGACCGCGTCGCACGTAGCAGACATGGATGTCAGAAACGTCCCAGTTCGTGCGGGCAGCATCGCGACCGCGCCCACCATCCCGGAACCGGTCCATGGTGATCCGGTCAACCCATCGGTCAGTGCGGCCTCGCCGTCCGCGGTGAGGATGCGTCCGCCGATCTCCCGGGTGACGCGCTCCGCCTGCAGCGTCGCGCCCTGCTCCGAGCTGTCGAACCGCACCACGACGAGTTCCTGCGGCCAGTGGAGGTCGACCACGCTCGGCGTCACCTGGAGTCTCCCGACCCGAGCCGCGAACTCGCAGAGGTCGGGCACCGACCGCGATTCGAGGACGACCATCCGCGACGCGGCGGGGAGTGGGTGGAGCCGGAAGGCGACCTCGGTAACCACCGCAAGCGTTCCGAGCGATCCCACCAGCAGCTTGGCGACGTCGAAGCCTGCCACGTTCTTGACGACCTTGCCGCCGCTCCGTCCGATGGTGCCATCCGCGAGCACGAAGCTCGCCCCGATCACCAGGTCGCGAGGCGTGCCAAAGCGGGTGCGCAGCGGACCGCTGGCAGCGGTGGCGATCACCCCGCCGATGGTCGCGCGCCCTCCCTGGGGCGGGTCGAGCATGAGGCGCTGCCGGAAACCAGGGACCGACGCCAGGGTCTCCTGGAGGTGGCCGAGCGTCGTGCCAGCTCGGACGACGCAGACGAGGTCCGCGGGTTCGTGATCGACGATGCCTTCGATCCGTGCGGTGGAGAGCAGGACGTCGCAGCGCTCCGGCGGCGAACCCCATTCGATCTTGGTGCCGCCGCCGCGAGGCACCACCGACAGCCCCCGCGCGGTCGCCGCCGACAGCACGGAAGCAACCTCGCCCTCGTCCCCGGGCAACACCACGATGCCCGGGACGATGCCGCCCACCGCATCCGCTGCGCCCCCGTTCCTGACATTCGCGGCCCCGACCAGCTCCGTGAAGAGGTGCAACTCCTGGGCTGTCGAGGCCATTAGAGCCGCTCCGCCAGGCCCGCCATCTCGATCTCGTGGGGTCGATACATTCCGGGCACCTCGCCGCAGAGCCTCGGGGTGGGGAGGGCCTTCCCCGGATTGCAGAGGTCTCGTGGGTCGAAGGCGTCGCGCACTCTCCCCATCACGGAGATGGATCCGGCGCTGAACATCTTCGGCATGTAGCAGGCCTTGTCCGAGCCAACACCGTGCTCTCCGGTGATCGAGCCACCCGCCGTGATGCAGGCGTCGAGGATCAGCCCGGCAAGCTGGAGCGCCCGGTCGCCGGCCCCTGGCTCCGTGCTGTCGTAGAGCACCAGGGGGTGGAGGTTGCCGTCTCCGGCGTGGAAGACGTTGGCGACGCGCAACCCGTACGTGGCCGAGAGCGAGCCGATCTCCTCGAGAACGTCGCGAAGCCGGGTTCTCGGGATGACTCCATCCTGGACGTAGTAGTTCGGGCTGATCCGCCCCATCGACGCGAAGGCCGCCTTGCGTGCCTTCCAGATCAGCGCACGTTCGGCCTCGCTCGCAGCGACGCGCGTCTCCGTCGACCCGCTTGCCGCGCAGATGTCGATGACCTGGCGGAGGAACGCGGTCGCCTCGACCGCTGGCCCGTCGAGCTCGACGATGAGTGCGGCACCGCAGTCCGGGTACCCGGCGTGGACGACCTCCTCGCATGCCTGGATCGCGAGGCGATCCATCATCTCGATGGCGGCGGGCGTGATGCCGGCCGCGATGATTCGCGAGACCGCCTCGCCCGCGTCGCCCATCGTGGAGAACGCCGCGAGGACGGTCTCCGTGGACTCGGGGACTCGGACGATCCGGAGCACCACCTCGGTGACGATGCCGAGCGTCCCCTCGCTGCCGATCACCACGCCGAGCAGGTCATAGCCGGGGGTATCGCGCACCGTCCCGCCGAGCCGGGCGATGCGTCCGTCGGCGGTGACGAAGGTCGCCGCGAGAACGTGGTGGGTCGTGAACCCATACTTCAGGCAGTGCGCGCCGCCGGAATTCTCGGCGACGTTGCCACCGATGGTGCACACCTGCTGTGACGAGGGGTCCGGTGCGTAGAAGTACCCGAGCGGGCGCACCGCTTTGCTCACCTCGAGGTTGGTCACGCCCGGCTGCACCGTGACCTGGAGATTCTCGAGGTCGATGTCGAGGATCGACCGCATCCGGCTGAGGCCGATGACGATGCCGTCGGCCACCGGGAGCGCGCCACCGGAGAGCCCCGTGCCGGCGCCTCGCGCGACAAACGGAACGCGCGCCTCGGCGCACGCACCCACGACGCCGGCCACCTCCTCGGTGGTGAGCGGCAACACCACCGCAGCAGGGGACACGCGACGCCCTGTGAGTCCATCGCACGCGTATGTCTGCAGTGCAGGCGCTTCGGTGATCATGCCGTCGTCGCCGACCACGGCTCGGAGCCTCTCGAGCAGCGTGCGATCAAGCATGTACGGCCAGCGTTGCCGCTGCAGCGTCGATGGTTCGCGCCGCCTCGGTTTCAGTGACGGTCCCCATGTGTCCGATGCGCACCCCACGGCCCGCCCACGGGCCGAGGCATCCCGCGATCACCACGCCACGATCGTTCATGCCGGCGCGCAGCGTCGCGTCGTCCACACCGTCCGGGAGCGCGAGCACGCTCAACGTCGGTGCCAGGTATGCGGGGTTGGTGAGTGGCTCGAATCCAAGCTCTCCCATACCATCTCGGATCATCGCCGCCACTCGCTGGTGGCGCTCGTATCTCGCCGTGAGCCCCTCGGCGAAGATGGCGTCGAGTGAGACCTCCAGCGCGCGAAGCAACGACACCGCGTGCGTGGAGAAGTACTTGCGCGGATCGTCGACGGATGCGTCCCAGCGGCGGAGGTCCGCGTAGTACGCGTGAATGTCGCCGAGCGACTCGCGCCGCCGGCGACCTCGCTCCGAGACCGCGAGCAGGGCGAGGCCCGGCGGCACGCTGAGCGCCTTCTGGGCACCCGTGAGCACGACGTCCACATCCCACGCGTCCATCGACTCCTCGATGCCGCCCGTGGCGCAGACGCCGTCGAGCACGATCACGGTGTCGGGCGCAGCCGCTCGGATCGTTGCAGCGGTCTCGGCGCAGTCGGCGAGCACGCCGCTGCTGGTGTCCACATGAGTGAAGCACACGAGCGCAGGTGAGTCGCCGTTGCGGACGAGTGCTCGCAGCACATCCTGGTCGGCGCGCTGTCCCCACTCAACCGCGAGCACGTCGGTGCGCATCCCGAGGGCGCCGGCGATCTCAGTGAAGCGGTCACCAAAGGAGCCATGGCTGATCACCACGACCCGGTCACCCGGAGCCGCGTGGTTGACCATTGCCGCTTCCATAGCGAGGGTTCCCGAGCCCGCGAAGCAGTGGATGCGCGCTCCGTGCGATCCCACCAGCCGGCGGATCCCTTCCTGGATCCGGAGCATGGTGGCCGCGTTCTCAGGCCCACTGTGGCTCCGCACCGGCTCGGCGAGCGCCGCCAGGACGGCGGGCGCGACCGGGGTGGGCCCGGGGATCATGAGCAGCGGCGTCGTTGTCATGAGCCACGTCATGCTGCCACATGAACGAAGGCACCGGCACTCGCGCGCACGCGATTCCGACCGATTCACGATGACGAGAGTGGAGCGGCGGTTGCTGGGACCCTAGATGGAGTCGCGACGGAACGCTGCGATGACGATCGGCGCATCCTCGCGGACTGAGACATCGCTGCCGTCAGCGAAGCAGATACGGGTCGATCCGACCGATACCTGGCGGACCTGGGTCACCGCGTCGACGTTGATGTAGGTCGCCGCGTCATCGGGACTCAAGTGGAGCACGACCCATTTCGCCACGCCGTGCAGTCTAGCAACGGGCAAGCAAGTCCCCAGCTACGCGAATGACACGAAACCACTGTGGTTCGCAGGTGAGGACGGACGGCTGGGTGACGGTTGTCACAGTGTTGTACGAGCGTCGATTCCCGCTCCCGGTAAGTACGCTGTCGAACAGACGGCCCTTTGGGGGCACTGCAGATTGGCCTCGAAAGTCCCGTCGGAGTGGCCGCCACAGGCACTGCGTGGACATCCTCGCAACAGATCGGGCGTACGGGTTGCGCTGATCACAGGAGACTTTGACCGTGACCATCACCAGCGCACGGTTGCAGGCTCGCCGGATCTAGGCGCCACCGTGTCAACTCGCCGGGTCTTCATGGGGGTGACAGCAGCCGTCGCGGTGCTGATCATCGTCCTCCTCGGCGCGTCCCTGCTCGGCGTCGGTGGCAAGGCCTTCGAAGATGGTCTCCACAATGTTGCCGAGGTCGGCGCGGCCCTGTTCGCGGCCGGGATCGCGCTGCTCACCGCGATCAGATCGCGCGGCCGCCGGCGGTGGTCCTGGCTGTGCTGGGGCGCGTTCGGACTCCTGGAAGCCATGTGCGACTGGAACGCCCTGGCCGATCACCACACCGCGGTCCTCTCGATAGCGAACGTCGCGTTCATCGCACAGGTCCCGATCGGCATCCTTGCGGCACTGATCTTCATGCGCGGCGTGTCGTCGCGAATGGCGGTGATCGTGGCGTTGTGCGACGGACTGTTGATGGGTGGGGCGGCGCTCATCGCGCTCCTCGCAACCGGGTACGACCCACTCTTCGGTGGCTCCAACCCGTGGCTCGTCAACACTGTGAGCCTCGCCCAGCCGGTCGTCGACGTTGTCATCCTCACCCTGGTCGCCACCGTGGTGGCACGCGTTTCCTGGAAGGTCCTGCCGGTCGGTCTCCTGATCATCGCCGCGATCCTGGGGATCGGCATCGCGGACCTCGAACTGGCCCACGAGGTCGGTCTCGGTGTCTCCGTCCCGGGCTCCGTCTTCGCCAACGGTTGGATTGCGGGGCTCCTGTGTTTCGGTGTCGCGGCGCTCTACTCACTCTGCTTTCGGCGGCAACCGGAAGCCATCGTGGTCAAGACGGCTATGACGAAGACCGGGCTGTGGCTGCCGATCATCCCGGTTGCGCTTGCATGCGTCTTTGCGGTGGCGCTGCGCACCGATCACGGCGAGCGGTCAGAGCTCCTGCTGTGGGTGATGCTCGTGCTCGTCGGTGTCACGCTGACCCGCATGTATCTCGCGGTGCACGCGAACCTCGGCCTCGATCAGGCGCTGGTGCACCAGTCAGCGCACGATGCGCTGACGGGGCTGCCCAACCGCACGCTGCTCGGGCGGCGCATCGAGCACGAGATCGCCGGCCTTTATGCCGACGGCCCGGGGGTGACCCTGATGGTGCTCGACCTCGACGGGTTCAGGGAGATCAACGACACGTTCGGGCACAGCACGGGTGACGAGGTCCTGGTGCAGGTGGCGCAACGCGTCGTCAACAGCGTTCGAGGCATCGATACTGTTGCCCGGCTCGGTGGTGACGAGTTCGCCGTCCTGCTCGCGCCCGGTCCCGCGGACCATGTGGCGGTCCTGGCCCGACGCGTGCTCGCCGCGCTCGAGCTCCCGCTCACACTGAACGGTGCCACCGTCGAGGTCGCCGCCAGCATCGGTATCGCCTCGGCCGGGCGCGACGAGACCGCGGATGAGCTCCTGCGCAATGCGGACCTCGCGATGTACACGGCGAAAGCCGCAGGCGGCAATGGTTTTGCGCTGTACAAACCCTCCATGCTCCAGGCGATCGCTGAACGGATACGAGTGGAAACCGGTCTGCGGACGGCGTGGCTCACCGGCGACCTGCTGGTGCACTACCAACCGATCGTCGACCTCGCCAATGGCAGGATGGTCTCGATCGAGGCACTCGCTCGCTGGAGGCATCCCGACGGCGATGTGATACCGCCCGATGTCTTCATCCCGATCGCCGAGCGAACCGGGCTGATCATCCCGATCGGTGCGCGCATCCTCAATGAGGCGTGCCAGCAGCTCGCAGCGTGGCAGCAGGAGTACGGCGACGCGGCGGACGTCACCATGAGCGTCAACGTGTCGCCGCGTCAACTCTATTCGGATGACTTCGTCGCCATCGTGAAGGAGGCGCTGCGCAGCGCCGGCATCGAGCCCAGGTACCTCATCCTCGAGGTGACGGAGACGGCGATCATGGACAACATGGACGGTGCGATCCGGATCCTCAGCCGTCTCAAGGCACTTGGAGTCGCAATCGCAATTGATGACTTCGGTGTGGGCGCATCATCGCTGGCGAGGTTGCGCCGCCTCCCCGTCGCCGTGGTGAAGATCGACAAGTCACTCGTGGATCACGTCCCCGACGGACACGTCGCCAGCGGTCTGCTCGACGCCGTGGTGGGCATGGTGCGCGCGCTGCAGCTGAGGACGACCATCGAAGGCGTGGAGCGCGCAGACCAGGCAACCCATCTGCGCGAATCCGGGTATGACCTCGCCCAGGGCTTCTACTACGCGCGGCCCATGGATGCCGAGACCCTCGGACGTTCGATGGCTACCGCCGACGCCGCCGATGGCGGTCGCGTGGTGTTCCCGTTGCAGACGACCGATGAACCCGTTGTCCTCCGCGAGTTGAGTGGACGGGTGCTCGTCGTCGACGACGACCAGAGTGTGGGCGTCACGGCGTGCCGGATCCTCGAGCGGTATGGTCTGCGCACCGTGCTCGTACCGACCATTCGAGAGGCGATGGCGGAGCTCACGCATAGCACCGATACGATGGTCGTCGACATCGGCATGCCGGATGGCGATGGCTGGGACCTGATCAGCCATGTGCGCACCACCGCGATGCACGCGCGCATGCCGATTGTCGTGATGACCGGTCTGCTTGACAGCGCCGAGGTGCTCAACCGTGCGTATGAGCTCGAGTGCGAGTACCTCGGCAAGCCGTTCGCGTCTGAGGCATTGATCGCGAAGATCGAGTCGGCACGACGCATGATGGGTGGAACGCCACCCGAGCTCATCGCACCGCACGCCGCCTGATCGGATCGCGCGGTTCTCCGTGGGAGAATGGCCGCCGTGTCTCGCGAGCTGCGGTTCGGCTACAAGGTCTCGGCTGAGCAGTTCAGCCCGTCCGATCTGCTCGCGTTCACCGTTGCGGCAGAAGCGTTCGGCTTCGACACCGCGGCGATCAGCGATCACTTCCAGCCCTGGCGGCACACCGGCGGCCACGCGCCGTTCTCGCTGGCCTGGCTGGGCGCGGCCGGTCAGGCGACGACTCGCATCGCGCTCGGGACCAGCGTGCTCACACCCACGTTCCGCTACCACCCGGCGATCGTCGCCCAGGCAATGGGCACCCTGGCGTCGTTGTTCCCCGGGCGTATCTGGCTCGGCGTCGGGACCGGGGAGTCGATGAACGAGGCGCCGCTCGACACCGAGTGGCCGGAACCAAGGGAGCGGTTCGCACGGCTCAAGGAGGCGGTCACTGTCATCCAGACCCTGCTCACGGAGGACCGGGTCACGTTCGACGGCACGTACTACCGGACGCGGAACGCGACCATCTACGACCGGCCCGCGACGCCGATTCCCATCTACATCGCGGCCGCGGGCGCGTCAGCCGCCCGGCTCGCGGGACGCGTTGCTGACGGGCTCATCTGCACCAGCGGCAAGGGCATGGAGCTGTACTCCGACACCCTGCTCCCGGCTGTGATGGAGGGTGCGCGCGCCGCGGGACGCGATCCCTCCGATATCGAGTTGACCATCGAGATGAAGGTCTCCTTCGATCACGATCTCGAGCGAGCGCGCGAGGACACGCGTCACTGGGCGGCGCTCGCGCTGTCTCCAGAGGAGAAGACCGGCGTCGAGGACGCGGTGGAGATGGAGCGCCTCGCTGACGCGCTGTCCACCGAGAGGGCGGCAAGCCGGTGGATCGTGTCCTCCGATCCGGACGAGCACGTGGAACGAATTCGCCCGTACATGGATCTCGGTTTCACCCATCTGATCTTCCATGCCCCGGGGGCCGATCAGCGACGCTTTCTCGAGCGGTACGCAGGCGAGGTGCTGCCGCGGCTGCGCAGAGTCGTGCCACACGCCGGCGTGGACTGACCCGCTCCTTATCCCTGGGTCGTCGGTCCGCTCCGGTCCACGGTGATGCGCAGCAGCACGCGGCCCTCACTTGCCATGGCCTCGCGATATTCCTGCCAGTCCGGGTGCTCGCCGCTGACACGGCGGTAGTAGTCGACGAGCAGCTCCATCGCCTCGGGAAGGCTGATGACCTCGGCGTTGCCCTCGACGGTGTGCCACTCGCCGTAGAAGCGCGAGCTGAGTGCGCAGAGTGCGGCCCGAGGGTTGCGACGAACATTGAGCGTCTTCATCGCACCCTCACGGGTGCTGATCACCACTCGTGATTCGGCGTCGACGGCTGCGAGGATCGGCGAGAGCTGCGCCTGCCCGTCGCGGCGATAGGTTGCGAGCACGGCCTGCGGGTTGGACCGGATGAAATCGAGCGCAGCTTCATGAGCCATCGGCCGACTCTAGGGCGTGCAGCAGTGATGCTGCCAGGCGCTTCTCGCCGTCGGCCCCGTCCATGACGATGTCGTCCACGATTGGGTGCATGCCCAGCGAACGGATCGACTCGAGTGCGCCGGCATCGATGCGATCGATCACGATGGTTGACGCACTCCCCGCGTAATGGCGGGCGATTCCGAATGCGGTCGCCTCCTCGCCCATGTCCCGGAGCATGCCGGCGGTCGGGCCCTTCAACGACTGTCCGCCGACAACCGGGGAGACCACGGTCACGCGCTCTCGGTCGAGCTGGTCACCGAGCACCGCGAGGACGGGATCGACGCTCAGCAGCGGGTTGGACGGCCCGATGATCACGGCGTCGGCGCGGTGCACCGCGGCGACTGCCTCGGGCGCCGGCCGTGCCGCCTCGATCCCGGCGAGCCGCAACCCGCGCACTGCCGGCTCGCATCGCTGCCCCACGAACCACTCCTGCATGCTCAATTCCCCGGCATCGGTCCCGATCCGGGTGCGCACGGGGTCGTCGCTCATCGGGATCACGCTCACCTGGATCCCGAAGCCTCGTGCGAGGTGGGCCACCGCCTCGGTGAGGCGCAGCCCGCCGCGCAGGAGCGACGCTCTGAGCAGATGCACGCCGATATCCCGGTCTCCGAGCTGGAACCAGGTCTGCTCGCCGAGGCTGCCGAGCATCGCCTGGGCATGAAACGTGTCGTCGCGGACACCGAATCCGGTCGCGTGGTTGAAGACGCCGGCCAGCCGGTAGAGAATCGCGTCGACATCGGGGCAGACCAGGAGGCCCCAGAACTCCTCGTCGTCGGCGGTGTTGGCGATGATCGAGAGGTCGTCGGGCGGCATCAGCGCCGCCAGCCCGCTGGCGAGCCGGGCGCCGCCGGTTCCCCCCGAGAGCAGGGCCACCCTCACCTGAAGAGATCCAGCTCCGACGGTCGAACGAGTTCCTGGCCGGTCCCCGGCGCCACTTCGAAGACGTCGAGACCGTGGGCGATGACCGCGGGAACCCGGCGGGTCTTGCCCATGAGCAGCTCCGCCGCGGCCGCGAGCTCGTCTGCGATTGCCACCACGGTTGCCTGCAGGGGCATCCCGAAATCGTCCGGGCGGCCACGATAGTCGAGCAGGGCCGGCATGCCGGCGACGCCGAGGGCGACGTTGACGAGGCCCATGCGCCACGCGCGCCCGAAGGTGTCGCTCACCACCACACCCACTCGCGTGCCGGTGAGCGACACGATCCGCTCGTGCAGCGCGCGGGCGCTCGCATCGCAATCGAGCGGCAGCAGGCAGACATCGTCGGCGCCGTCGACGTTCGAGCGGTCGACGCCGGCATTGGCACATACGAAACCCTGGCGTGTTTCCACGATCAGGACGCGGTCATCACGCACGATGCGCGTGGTCTCATCGAGCACCACCTGCACCATGCGCGGATCCGCGTCGAGCTTGCGGGCCAGGGTGATCGCCTGCTCGGAGGGGGTCACCTCGGAGAGGGTGCGAATCCGTCCCTCCGCCTTCGAGACGACCTTCTGGGCGACCACCAGCACATCGCCACTCCGCAGCGACCCCGACCGCTCGACGATCAGCGCGGCGAGGTCGTCGCCGGGATGGATCTCGGGGAGGCCTTCGACGCCACGGAGCTCGAGGTTCACCCGGTTGGCTCGAGCCGGCGCCAGGCAGAGAGGTCGGACGGCTCGTCGAGATCCAGGCCGAGGCTCGGGTCCTCGTGGAGGATGAACCGGCGACCCCGTCGGCGCGCCTCCGCCTCGAACTTCGGCAACGAGGCGTCGCCGAAGTGGAGCGTGAAGTCGCCGGGCGGCCGCAGATAGAGCGCGTTGGTCCCGTGGCGGCCGTCGGCCGCCGCGGCGATGACGAGGCTGCCAGGGAGCTCGGCGTGCGCGAGCATGCGCCCGAGCGCGGCGGTGTCGACGAGTGGCAGGTCGGAGCTGAGCAGCAGCGCTGATTCGGCCCCGCGCTCCAGCACCTCGGCGAGCCCGCGCATCGCCGCGGGGTTCTGCCCGCTCGGCGACGGTTCCACCACAAGCGAGGCGCCGTGCTGGCGGGCGAGGTCTGCGGCTTCGATCGATCCACAGACGGCGAGGGTCGGGGCAAGCGCAAGCGCAGCGTCGAGGGCTCGCGAAGCCGTCGTCTCGGCGAGGCGGCGACGCTGTGCGGGCTCGAGCACCGACGCGAGCCGGCTTTTCGCGGTCGTGAAATCCTTGATGAGCACCACGATCCAGAACGACGGCAGCATGGTGTGACTAGGTCCTGGCTTCGGCGGCCGCGGTCACGTCGGTGCGGCGGGGCGCCTTCACGACATCGCGGTGCTTGAGCAGGTTGAGCGTGGTCACCACCGCGATGAGGATCAGGGCACCGACGATCTCGATGCCGTAGAGCGGCAGTCCGAGACCCACCGGCGCCGGCAACGAGAACACCAGGAACAGCGCGCACGGGTAGCCCAGCTCGGCGATGGACGCCATCGATGCCGGCGTGCTCGCCAGCGCGCGGTAGTACAGGAGCATCGCCAGCAGACCGGGGACCAGCGCGATCCCGATGAAGCTGGGAATCTGATGCACCGAGAAGGTGCCGAGGTGTCCGCCGCCGACGCCGGTGAGCATGAGGATCAGCAGCACAGGCAGCGCAAGCGTGAAACGCATTGCCGCGGTGGTGACGAACGAGACATTGGCGAGGCTGTAGCGGCCGAACACGGTGCCGGATGCCCACAAGATGACGGCGCCGAGAATCAACAGTGCCGCAAGCAACTGCCCGTGCTGGACCGACGAGAACGGGGTGAGCGGATTCTGCGGAAAGACGATCAGATAGACACCCACGATGGCACAGGCCGCGAGTGGCCAGAAATATGGCTTGCGCCGTTCCTTGAGGAAGATGCTGGCCATGGCGATGCCGAACACCGGTTGCAGCATGTAGAGCAGGTAGACCTCGTTCTCGACGTTGAAATCCGGTGCGGCGTGTGCGGGGAACGCGTAGCTCAGCGCCTGCGTGAAGAGCACCGTCGCGAACGCCTGCGCGCCGAGCGCGATGATCGCCATTGCGATCCACTGGCGCACCGGGAGGTTGCGCAGCTCTCGGCGCACGCGGCCCGCCACGGGCAGGAAGCAGAGCGCGATGAGCAGCGACTCGACGAAGACGATCTGGCTCGCCGTCAGCTGCTTGGTGAGCGCCGGGCGAAAGTAAGGGTCGGTGGCCCACATCGCCGCGGCGATGGCCACAGCGACAGCTCCCATCCGTCCGATCAGCGCTCCGGTTCGCGAACCAATGCTCGGCGGGTCCTGGGTCAGATGGCGCAGCGAGGAGGGCGAATCGTCGAGATGCACCGGTAAATTACACTCGAAAGCATGTCCCCCGGCGTCGGGGAAGGTCCCGCAAGCGGAGTTTCACGGATGCTGTTTGGCAGAGAGCACGTCGATCGATACGTTGCAACGAACGGCGCGGAAGGCTACGAGTGGCGCAATGGCGTTCAGACACTCATCCTCACCACCAAGGGACGCAAGTCCGGCGTGGAGCGCAGCAGCGCGCTCATCTTCGGCCGCCATGGCGACGACTACCTGGTCGTTGGATCCAAGGGAGGGGCTCCTGCGCCGCCGGCGTGGTACCTGAATCTCGTGGATGATCCCGAGGTGCACGTGCAGGTCAAAGGAGATCGTTTCGCAGCGCATGCGCGCACTGCAACTGCCGAAGAGAAGCCGGAGCTCTGGAAGGCGATGACCTCGATCTGGCCGGACTACGACAAGTATCAGCAGCGCACCGAGCGCGAGATACCCGTCGTCGTCCTCACGCGCGACTGAGCGTTTTCTACAATCCTCAGCAAGTCAAGACCGAGGAGACTACGGTGACCATGACCGTCTCGAGCGTCGACGACCTGACAGCATTGATTGGCACCCACCTCGGCTACAGCGCATGGCGTGAGGTGACCCAAAAGCAGGTCAACACATTCGCCGACGCCACTGACGACCACCAGTGGATTCATGTCGACGCCGAGCGCGCGGCGGCCGGCCCCTTCGGCACCACGATCGCGCACGGGTTCCTGACGCTGTCGCTGCTCACACCGATGTGGAGTGAGATCCTTCATTTCGACGGAGTCCGGCTCGCGATCAACTATGGGTTGAATAAGGTCCGGTTTCCCGCTCCGGTATCGGTCGGTTCGAGAATCCGCACCGGCGCGACACTCGTCTCCGTGGATGCCATCGCCGACGGCAGCATTCAGATCATTGTCGACTTCGTCATCGAGCGCGAAGGCGGCGAGAAGCCGTGCTGCATCGCCCAGGGGTTGTACCGCTTCTACATCTGACCGGCGCGACCGGCCGGCACAGGATCAGCGCGCCACCCGCAGATCGGGGAAATCCTCTTCCCAGTACTCGTTTTCGGCACGCGTCTGCGCGGACTGCTCGCGCAGGCCGGCTTCCCTCGCGCGCAGGTCGACGCGGCGAATCTTCCCGGAGATCGTCTTGGGAAGTTCGGCAAATTCGAGCCTGCGGATGCGCTTGTATCCGGCGAGGTTCGCCTGCGAATGCTCGAAGATCGAACGCGCGACGCCCTCTGACGCCACGTGGCCAGCGCCCACGGCGATGAACGCTTTTGGGACGGAGAGGCGCAGCGGATCCGGTGACGGCACCACCGCCGCCTCGGCCACGGCGGGGTGCTCGATGAGCACGCTCTCCAGCTCGAACGGAGAGATGCGATAGTCGGACGACTTGAAGACGTCGTCGGACCGGCCGACGTACGTGATGTACCCATCACGGTCGCGCGAGGCGACGTCGCCGGTGTGATAGAAGCCGTCGCGCATCACCTCCGCCGTGTGCGCGCTGTCGTCGCGGTATCCCACCATCAGCGCCACCGGACGTTTGGAGAGGTCGATGCAGATCTCGCCGGTCTCACCGCGCTCGCCGCTTGCGGGGTCGATGAGCTCGATCACGTACCCGGGAAGTGGGCGTCCCATCGAGCCCGGTTTCACCGCCTGCCCCGGCGGATTGCCGACCTGGGCAGTCGTCTCCGTCTGACCGTAGCCGTCGCGGATGGTGAGTCCCCATGCGCGCCGAACCTGTTCGATCACCTCGGGATTGAGGGGTTCGCCGGCGCTGACCACCTCGCGCAGCGGCGGTCGCCATGCGCTCAGGTCTTCCTGGATGACCATGCGCCAGACCGTCGGCGGTGCGCACAGGCTGGTCACCGAGCAGCGCTCCAGCGTCTCGAGCAGCCGTCGCGCCGAGAATCGCGTGGAATTGAGGATCAGTACGGTCGCCTCCGCGTTCCACGGCGCGAACACGTTGCTCCACGCGTGCTTGGCCCAGCCGGGTGAGGAGATGTTGAGATGCACGTCGCCGGGCTCCAGCCCGAGCCAGTACATCGTGGAGAGATGTCCGATCGGATAGCTCGCGTGCGTGTGCTCGACGAGCTTCGGCTGGGCGGTGGTTCCGGACGTGAAGTAGAGAAACAGCGGGTCCGCTGCCCGGGTGGGACCGTCCGGTTCGAACGCGCTGCCGGCGGTCAGAAAATCGCTGTACTGCAGCCATCCGTCGACCACGTTGCCCACGGCGATCCGGGTGAATGCACCGTCGACGCCGATGAACCGGTCCGCCAGCTCCAACTCGGCGATGACGTGGGCAACGCGGCCTCGTTCGATGCGGTCGACGATGTCGGCGGGAGTCAGGAGCGTGCTCGCGGGAATCATCACCGCGCCCAGCTTGGTCAGCGCGAGGATGCACTCCCAGAGCTGCGCTCGATTACCGAGCATCAGCAGGGTGCGGTCGCCACGGCGCACACCCTGGTCGCGCAGCCAGCCCGCGAGGGCGTTGGACCGCGCGCTCAGCTCTGCAAAGGAAAGCCGCGTCTCGCTGTCGTCATCGACGATCCAGAGCCCGGGCCGGTCGTTGCCCGAGGCGATGGGGTCGAACCAGTCGAGCGCCCAGTTGAAGTTTTCAGGACGCGGCCAGCGGAAGTCGCGGTACGCGGTTGCGTAGTCGTCCCGGTTCGCGAGCAGGAAGTCGCGGGCATCCTCGAATTCCACGCGTGTGCGCTCCTCGTTGTCTGGTCAGGAACCCCTTGAGCGTAGCGCTCTTGCCGTGTCCATGAGGCGCTCGGCGCGAGCCGGATCCACCCGGCTCCAGGTGTCGCCGTCGACCTTCAGGCTCGTGCCCACGATGACGCCGTCCGCGACGGCGAAGATATCGCCGAGACGCTCCGCGCTGACGCCGGTGTTCGCCAAGACCGGCATGTTGGGAACGGCATCCTTCGCCGTCTTCAGGTCACTCATCGCGAAGGGGACGCCCGCTGCCGGACCGGAGATGAGGATCGCGTCAACGCCGAGGTACGTGGCGCTGCGGGCGCGATCCGCGATGCTGCGGCTGCCGATCGCGCTGCTGAACTCGGGAGCGATGTTGTCGAAGAACGCAACGTCGTCGGCGCCGATCGCGGTGCGGTAGCCGGCGAGGTCGCCGATCGAGGGTGCGATCATGCCGAGGTCACTCTCGTACACGCCGGTGAGCACCTCCCGGATGAATGTGGCGCCGGTCGCTCGGGCGACGGCGAGCGTCGATTTCGCATCCCAGAGGATGTTCACACCGAACGGCACGCGCACCGACGCGCGCAGCTCGCCGATCACGGCCGCCATCGCGGCCGGGATCTCGGGACCGACCGCGAGTTGGTAGGGGATGTCGTTCTCGTTGCAGAACAGGACCCCATCGACGCCGGCGCCTTGCAGGGTCTCGAGATCGCGCCCCACCACGTCGACGAGATGACTCCTGCCGAGCTCACGGTTGTGACGCGGCCTGCCGGGCAGGCCTGGAAAGTGCAGCATCGCGATCACCGGTTTTGGGGTGCCGAATCGCTCGGCAAGGGAGACGCTCATCCCACCTCCTTCAATGCACCGCGGCACGGTGCTGATCAATGAACTCAATGACAGCCCGATTCCACGGCCCGGGATTCTCGACAAATGCGGCATGCCCTCCGGGCACGATCGCCCAGGTCCCGCGCGGCAGCTCCTCGAACATCCGGTGGGAGAGCGAGAGCCGGATGAGGATGTCGTCGTCCGCCGCGATCACGAGCGCGGGGGTGCGCAGCGATCCGAGACGGTCTGCGCAGTCGTGCGTCTGCAGTGCAGCAATCTGCGCCGCAAAGGCCGATGCGGGCTGCGGACTCCGCTCCATCTCTTCGAGGATCGCCGCCAGTTGCTCGGGATGTTCCGCGTAGAACGCCGGGCTGAAGACCCACGGCGCCTGCTGGCGCATCATCAACGGCATCCCGCCTGCTTCGGCGATCTGCCCCCAGGCATCGAACGCTGCTCGTGTGTAGGCGTCGGGTTTGGCGTACGTGTTGGCGAGCACCACGGTGCGCAGATCCTCGGGGTGGGACAGCGCATACTCCTGCGCGATCGCGCCCCCCATGGAGACACCGACGAGGTGGAAGCCGGTCAGCCCGATGGCGTCGGCCAGCGCCTTGGTGTCAGCGGCCATCTCGCCGCTCGAGTACGGTCCTGGAGGCAACGACGTGCGTCCCACGCCGCGGTTGTCAAAGGTGATCACTCGCAGTCCCGCCGCAACCAGCGGACCGACCTGCATGGCCCAACCCTCGAGATCGTCACCCACGCCGTTGACGAGCAGCACGCTTTCCGCACCATCGCCTGTGATGCGGTAGTGGATGTCGAGGCCGTTGGCATGCACGATCGGCATCGCTACGACCCGAGCCCGCGGGCGTCAATCGCGGTGCGCCACAGGTCGACGGAGGCACGCAGATCGTCGATGACGCGATCGTCAGGGTCCTCGAAACCGGGGATGATCTCGAAGATCAGGTCGATCGTGCCGGCGCCCGCGGCGTCGAGGGTCTCGAGCACCTTTCCGGGCTCGATGATGCCGCCCGCGTTGTGCTCCTGGGTGAACGCCCAGTGGTGATCCCCGAGGCCGTCGGTCTGCTGGAGCTGCACCTCGACGAGGCGGCTGCCGAAGCGCTGCAGCCACGCGTACGGATCGCGTTCCGCGCCTTCGGTTCCGGGCACACAGTGATGCCCGACGTCGAGGCAGAGCCGCCACGGCACGTGCTCCGCGTCGCCATCGGTGAGCAGGTCCTCGACGTGCGCCATGGTGGACGGCTCGCGCACCGCAACGAGGTTCTCCACCAGCAGGTAGTCGAGTCCTGCCGCGCTCGCGTGCGCCGCGATTGCCTCGAGGTCTCGCTTGAGACCGTCCCAGCGTTCGGCGCGGAGCTCGGGGACGTTCCACTCGGGAACGCTCATGGCACCGACATGTCCGCCGGTTGCCCGGGCTCCGAGCGCTGCAGTCAGGTCGATGATGGTGCGATACCACTGCACCGCGGCGGCGCGCCGCGCCTGGTCGGGATGCATGAGCAGGTCGAGCGAGTACGCGGCGAGACCGGTGAAGGTGGCGTGCGCCTCCAGCCCGTTGGCGTCGAGCGCGGCGCGGTGACGCTCCACGGCGTCGCGGCTTCCGGCAAAGGTCTCG
This sequence comes from Candidatus Dormiibacterota bacterium, assembly GCA_963830305.1. GTDB lineage: Bacteria > Chloroflexota > Dormibacteria > Aeolococcales > Aeolococcaceae > Palsa-851. Next base: position 30,007 of record CAWHLW010000002.1, read on the forward strand.
ATGCCTTCGACGAGGTCGAGCGACAGCTCGACGAGGTCGAGGCCGAGGTCGTTGCGGACCACCGACGCCCAGTCGGCGGGACGCGGCCAGCGCTTGAGCGCGAAGCAGGTGTTGATGCCGAGATTGACCTTCATGCGCGCTCTCCCGCAGGACGTTCGGTGGACGATGTCCCGGCGTGCAGCGCCACCGATGCGACGACCGATCTGTAGCGTGCGTAGACCGCTTCGTATCTGTCGTGATTGGCAGGATCTGGCTGGATCTGCGGCTCGGGACGGCAGGCGGCCGCAATCGCCGAGTCGGCATCCGGGTAGATGCCCACACCGAGCCCCGCGAGCATCGCCACGCCGGACGTGGTGGCGTCGCCGGGAACCCGAGCGACCGGGATGCCAAGGACGTCCGCCTTGATGTGATTCCATGTACGCAGCGACGCCGGGCGGCCGGAGACGCGCATCTCGGTGGCCGGCGTGCTTGCTTTCCCCAGTTCCTCGACGTGCGCGCGAATCGCAAAGGCCACGCCTTCGAAAGCGGCTCTCGCCAGAGACTTTCGGTCATGACGTGTCGAGAGGCCGACGGCTGCACCGCGCAAAGCCGGGTCGTCGCGCTCGCCATCACCGAGCACCGGCACGAAGAGCAGGCCATCCGACCCCGGCGCCACCTCACCCGCCTCGCGGTCGAGCTGTTCGAAGTCGGCTGTTCGCACGCGGCCTGACCGGCCGCCGTATGCCAGCGACGCGAGCCAGTCAATCGCCTCGCCTGCAGTGTTGATGCCGACCTCGGTCACGTAGCCCTCCGGCCCGACAGCGCTTGGATAGTGGGTAATCGCCAGGTCGGTGGTGGGCTCGCTCACCACCGTGTTGAGGCACGTTGAGCTGCCCGCCATCTCGCTCACCGGTCCCGGGGCGGTGACCCCGGCGCCGAGCGCGCACGCGATGCTGTCGCCGGCTCCGGCGACCACCGGGATCGTCTGGGTCAAGCCGAGGCGCCGTGCCAGCGACGGTCGCAGCTCGCCGACGACGCTCCACGAGGGAGCGGGAACCGGCAGCCGGGTCATGTCGAGACCGACGGCGTCGACGAGTTCGGGTGCCCAGCGGCGGGCGCGGAGATCAAGGAGCGCGCTCGCGGCGGCCATGCTCCAGTCGGTGACCGCTTCACCGGTGAGTGTCAGAGCGAGCAATTCGGTGGGCTGCAGGAACAGTCGCGCGGCACTGAAGACATCCGGTTCGTGGCCGCGAATCCAGAGGATCTTCGCAGCGACGTGAAACGCCGCCGGGACGTGCCCGGTCAGCGTGTGCAGCCGCTCGACCCCGAAGGTCTCGCAGAGGCTGTCAGCTTCGGCAACGGCACGGTTGTCCCGGTAGATGAGTCCCATGCGGAGCGGGGTACCGCGGCCATCGACCGGCACCACCGAAGGGCACTGTCCGGTCAGCCCGACGGCCCGGATGTTGCGGTGGCTTGCCAGTTGTTTGACGAGCGCGGCGAGCGCGGACAGCGACGACGAGCGCCACTGGTTTGCGTCCTGCTCCGCCCAGCCGTCGCGCGGCGTGAACGTCGGATACGGGCGACGTATCTCGAGGAGCATCGTGCCCGCGGTGTCATAGGCAGTCGCGCGCGCGCCGGACGTACCCACGTCCACAGACACGAGCGCGTCACCGTTGGTGGTGTTCACGGACATTCCGCGCTACCCGCGAACCAGCTGCTGCGCCTTGACCTTGTCTCCGTCGAGCGTGATCAGAGCGCCGTTGAGCGCGCCGGTCGAGTAGTCGCTGCCCGGGTTGAGGACGACGGTGCGGCCGATCCGGCGGATGCCCGACGACTCGTGAATATGTCCGTGCAGTCCGAGCAGCGGCTGGTAGGTCTGTTCGGCATCGCGGACGGCGGTGCTCCCCACAGGCACCATGCGCACCTGACCGAGAGTTGCCTGCACCTGCAGGTTCGCGTCCAGGAGCGGCGCTTCGTCGAGCTGGGTTCCGAACGGCGGGGCGTGCAGGTTGAAGACCGCCCGCTCGGGATGCTCGAGCTTGGGCACCATCGCGTCGATGGAGGCACGAAGATGCGCCTCGTCCTGTTCGCGATACGTGTGCCATGGCGTCACGTTCGAGTAGCCGCAGCTGATCATCTCGTGCTCATCGTCAAGCCAGACCACCTTGCCCTCGTCGTTGGTGCCCCACGGTGCGGTGTCGAGCAAGCTGCTCAACTCCTCCGGGTCGTCGTTGCCGAGCATGAAATACAGCGGTATGCCGAGCGGGCGGAGACGCGCGTCGGCAAGCTCGAGCCATTCGGTGAGCCGCTCGCGCATCAGGCGCAGGAAGAGGTCGTCAAGGCCGCCGTTGGCTTCCATCGCCTCGAGTTCGCCCGGATCGGCGCGGTACGGGTAGTAGCCGTGGTCGGCGATCAGCTTCTCCAGCGCAGCGAGCTCGGGGCCTTCGACCACGTCGTAATCGGTCCCGACGAAGCGGCATTGCCAGCGCCCGCCGGGCGCACGCACAATCGACTGGATCGCCTTTCCCGCCACGTCGCCGCCGAGGATGAGCACCTTCGCCTCGTAGATCTTGGCGGCGTTGACGAATTTGCGGAAGCAGACGTTCGATCCGTGCAGGTCGCTGACGAAATAGATCCTCGTTTTCGCCATGTCAGGCGGGAACCGCCTCGCGCGCACGGTGCACGGCGTTCATGAACCGTCCGGCGCGCTCGGGGTCGACCGGGTTCCAGGTGACGCCCTCATGCTTCAGGCTGGTGCCGACGAAGACACCGTCGGCGATGGCGAGAATCTCATCCACTGTCTCCTCGCGCACCCCGGTGTTCGCGAGCACGGGCATGTTCGGAACGGCCTGCTTGGCTTCCAGCAATTGCGAGAGGTGGGTTGCGGTCCCGGTGATCTGTCCGCTGATCAGGATCGCGTCGACGCCCAGATACTCGGCGCTCTTCGCGCGCATGGCGAGTGAGCGGTTCCCGAGGCTGCTCGCGAATTCCGGCGTGATGTTGCTGAACATCGCCACCGAGCCGGCGCCGATCTGCTCGCGATAGGCGGCGATGGTTCCGAAATCGGGCTGCATCATGCCGAGATCGCTCTCGAAGACACCGGTGAAGACCTCGCGCACGAAGGAGGCGCCGGTCGCGCGTGCGACCGCGAGGCTCGAGATCGGGTCCCAGACGAGGTCGACACCGAACGGCCGGGTGACGAGGTCACGCACCTGACCGATGACCGCCGCCATGCCCGCGGCGACCTCGGGCCCCACGTGCATCTGATACGGCAGGTCCGCCTCGTTGCAGAACAGAAATCCGTCGACACCGGCCGCCTGCAGCAACTCGAGGTCGCGCTCCACGGACTCGACGAGGTGGCGCATCCCGGCTGAGCGGTCGTGGCGCGGGCGACCCGGCATCGCCGGGAGATGGAGCATCGCGATGATTGGCTTGTCCACGCCGAACACTCGACGCAGCAACGTCATGCGGGCCTGCGGACGTCGGTGAGACGGGTCCGGCCGTTCTCCATGGGGCGCTGCAGCGACGTGTCGGATCCCGCAACCACGACTTCGATGCCGGCCTGTTCGATGCGCGCGATCTCCTCGGCGTCGGCACTGCTGTCGGTCACGATGGTCGAGACCTGCTCGATCGGCGCCACGGTGCTCATCGCAACCGCGCCGAACTTCGAGCCGTCGGCGATGACGATGATCCGCTCGGTGCGCTCGAGACCGCCCCGGATCACGTCGGCGTCGCGATCATCGAGCTCGGTGATGCCACGGCGCGCGGAGAGCCCGGCCGCGCCGATGACGGCGGTGTCGGTGTTGTAGCGGCGCACCGCCTCGACTGCCGAAGCGCCGATGCAGGTCAGCTCATCCTGGCGAACCAGACCGCCCGCGATGATGACGCGCACATTGCGGGTCCCAAGCAGGCTCGCCACCGCGAGCGACGGCGTGATCACCATGAGGTCTTCGCGCACCGGCAGGAGCCGCGCGAAGTGCTCGACGGTCGTGCCGATCCCGAGGAACATCGAGCGCACGCCGACGGTCAGCTCCGCTGCGCGCTTGGCGATGACGCGCTTCTCCCTCGCGTGGTGCAGGGTCCGCGCGTTGGCGCCAACCTCGAAGGTCCGGACGAGGTGCGTCGTGGCACCGCCGTAGGTGCGCCGGACGAACCCGTCGCGCTCGAGCCGGCGAAGGTCGCGCCGGATGGTCATCTCGGAAACCTGGAAGTCGCGAGCCAGCGTGCTGACCTCGATCGCCTGGTCCTCCGCAACGCGCTCCAGCACCTTCAGGCGCCTCTCGACCGCTAACACCGTGCGCCGATCCTCCTTGGCCTGCCCTTACTCATGTGTCGGGTTTTGACCGGAAGGTGTCCCTCCGTGTCCGTAACCTCTTGACAGTGGTGTTCGATTGTGTTCAAACTCTGCGGGATTTCGACGCGCGTGTCAAGTTTGGTGGCAGTGGACCACCGGAGGGTCGCTATGGCAACCTCGAGCAGGCTGTTCGTCCGTAACAGCACGGGACTCGTGCGCTCTGCGTCGGCAGTCGATGCCACGATCTTCAACGCGGTCATCTCCGCGCCGGTGGGATCGACGATCGCGTATTCGATCTTCTTTGCGCTGGTCGCGTTCCCAGGTGCTGATGTCGTCGGCGTCCTGATCCTCGTCGCGATCATCAACATCCCTGTCCTGATCATGTTCGCGCTCCTCGGAGCCAGTATGCCGAGAGTTGGCGGTGACTATGTCTGGGTCAGTCGAGTGCTCTCACCGCCCCTGGCGCTGATCTCCAACCTCTGCATGATCATGGGCGGCCTGCTCGGGGCGGCGTTCTTCGCCAAGTTCTTCTCGTTGCTCGCGCTCGGGCCGGTGCTGGTCGCGCTCGGGTCATTCGCCAACAACAACACGCTGATCAGCTGGGGAACATCCTTCCAGACCAACAACAGCTGGATCCTCGGCGCCTCACTGTTCATGGTCTTGCTGCAGACGCTCATCCTCATCAGTGGCACCAAGGCGACGTTCCGCTGGCAGAACTACTCGTTCATCATCGCGATGGCCGGCACGCTCGTTGCGTTCATCGTGCTCCTCATCGGCAGCCAGGGCGACTTCTTCTCGCACTTCGACACGCTCAACAAGAGCTTCGGAGGCGGCACCGTCGCGGCGGTGATCAGCGGAGCCCCGGGAGCCGCGGGAGCAGCACCGAACTTCTGGAGCGCTGCGACCCTGCCGACCCTGTTCTCGATCCAGGGTTTCATGATGTGGAACTTCTGGTCGGTGTACATGTCGGGCGAGTTGAAGAGCGCCTCCAACCGCCGCCGTCAGCTTTCGGTGATGTTCGGGGCACTCGGGTGGGACACCGTCCTGCTCGTCATAGGGGTCCTGCTGCTGTTCCGGATCGCCGGCTACAACTTCGTCTACGCGCTCAACGACGCCAGCACCGCGTACAAGATCCCGTCGGGCCCGTTCTATCCCTTCCTCGCGTCGCTGGTCTTCGACACGCCGGTTCTCACGATCATCATCATGGGTTCGTTTCTGTTCTGGTCACTGCCGTCGATGATCGCGAACACGTTCATGCCGATCCGGTCGTTCTTCGCGTGGTCGTTCGACCGGCTGATGCCTGAGAGCCTTGCAAACGTGAACGAGCGGACTCACTCGCCTGTCAACGCGATCATCGTGACCAACGTGATCATCGCCGCGCTGGTGGTCTGGAGCGTGATCGGCAATCAGTTCCAGCTGGTGCTCGGCTTGATCGTGCTTGCCGGTGCTCTCGCTGTGATCATCGTCGGCCTGGCAGCGATCGCTCTGCCCATACGACGGCCGGACCTGTATCAAGCGTCGCCGGCAAACGTGAAGTTCCTGGGCGTGCCAGTGCTCTACATCGTCGGAACGCTGTCGATCCTGGAGTTCATCGGCATCATCGCGATCTCCTTCATCAATCCGCTGTCGGTCATGAACGGCAACCGCGCCGACTGGTGGTGGATTCCAGCCTGGCTCGGCGCGCTGATCGTCGGTGGCGCACTCCTCTATTACGTGCCGCGATTCATCCGCGCCCAGCAGGGCGTCAACATCGGCTTCGTCTACAAGGAACTCCCGCCGGAGTGAACGCCTCTGCTCCTTGGTTGAAGGGCGGCCGGTGATCCCACCGGCCGCCCTTACTATGTCCCGATGCCGAGCGGACACCGCTGATGGCCGAGCCCGCCACGCTCATCCTTCCCGACATCCGCGAGGAGGCGGAGCGGCTCGCAGGTGCGGCTGTGACGCTTGGGCTTTCGGCACGGCTCATCGGCGGCCTTGCCATCTGGCTGCGCTGCCCGAGTGTCCACGACGGACCGTTCGCCCGCTCATATGCGGACATGGACTTCGCCATCAGCGCCGCCGCATCCACCAAGTTCAAAGCGCTGCTGCTGACCCAGGGCTACCTTCCGGACCAGTTCTTCAACGGTCTGCACGGAGCCACCCGCCTCTATTACGGAGAGCCGGCGGGGCGATGGTCGATCGACGTGGTGATCGACGAGCTCGCGATGTCGCACAAGCTCGACCTGCGCGGCAGGCTCGACGGCTCCGCGCCCACCATCCCGCTCGCCGACCTGCTGCTCACCAAGCTCCAGGTGTGGGAGATCAATCGCAAGGACCTCGGGGATACGGTCTGCCTGCTCGCCGATCACGCGCTCAGCGATGACGACAATGCTGTCGAGGGCGTCGGCCTCCCCCGGGTGCGCTCGGTACTCGGCAAGGACTGGGGCTTCTGCCACACCGTCCAGGGCAATCTGCAGAAGGTCGCCGAGCTCTGGTCACGCGAGCCGCTGCCCGGTACGGAGCATGACGTCGCCGATCAGGTCGCGACGCTGCAGCATGCGATCGAGGATGCGCCGAAGTCGCGGGCGTGGCGTTTGCGCAGCCGTGTCGGGGAGCGCATTCGCTGGTACGAGACACCGGAGGAGGTCAAGCACTGACCCTGCGTGCCCGGCACTAGACTTTCTGGCGTGGCCCACACCAGCGCGGCCTTCGTCATCGATTCGCAGGAGCCGCACACTCTCGATCTCCCGGAGAGCACTGGCGTCAACTGCGGCGCACTCAGGCTCTCGAAGACCTTCACCGGGGCGATCGAGGGCACCAGCGTCGTCGAGATGCTCTACACGCGCACACCCGGCGAGGACGGATCATTCGCGGGAGCGGGGTACGTTGCACTCGAGCGCATCAGCGCAACGGTCGACGGCCGCACCGGCAGCTTCGTGCTGCTGCACATCTCGACGGTCGTCGGCAACGAGCCGCCCTTGGCCAGGTACCTCATCTCACCCCGGTCCGGGACCGGCGAGTTGGCGAACATCTCCGGCGTCGCGCTGATCACGATCGGCGACGACGGCTCGCACACGCTGCACCTCGACTACGAGGTGGAGTGATGCCGGCGACCGGTGTCGATGACATCAGCCGGTTGCCACCAGACCTCCCGGTGCCGGCTGATGACGGCGCGTGCGATCACCTCACCGGCATGCGCGTGCCTTCCATCGCACTCCCGTCAACGAGCGGACGCGAGGTGCTTCTTGCCGGCCTTCCTGGGTGGACGGTTGTGTACACCTACCCCCGTACCGGTGAGGCGGGCCTCTCTCCGCCGCCCGGCTGGAACGAGATCCCGGGCGCACGCGGATGCACGCCGCAGACGTGCGGCTTCCGCGATCACTTCAAGGAGCTCAGGACGCTCGGCGCCGCCGTCTTCGGCCTGAGCACGCAGACCTCGAGCTATCAGCGCGAGATGGTCGAGCGGCTCCACGTGCCGTTCGAGGTCCTTTCGGATGCCGACCTCGCCATGACGCGCGCGCTCCGTCTCCCAACGTTCATGTTCAGGGAGATGACGCTGCTGAAGCGCGTCACGCTGTTCATCCATGACGGAGTCATCGAGCACGTGATCTACCCGGTGTTTCCGCCCGATCGCAGCGCCGAGGAAGCGGTGCGGTGGCTCGAGGGAGCGGTGTCATCGAACTGAGCGGGAAGGTCACCATCGTCACAGGCGGCGCCAGCGGCATCGGTGCCGCGTCGTGCCGTGCGCTTGCGGCCGCCGGCGCGCAGGTCGCGGTCGTCGATCGTGGCCCGCAGGGGTGTGAGGCGGTCGCCGCCGAGGTCGACGGGATCTTTGTGGTCGCCGATGTCAGTGACGAGGCGTCGGTGAACGCGATGGTCGCCGAGGTCACGTCCCGTATGGGGCCGATCGACATCTGCTTTAGCAATGCTGGGATCGCGACCGGTGGTGACATCCTCACCACCTCGCCCGGGGTGTGGAACGAGCAGTGGGCCGTTAACGTCATGGCCCACGTGTTTGCGGTGCGCGCGGTATTACCCGGGATGCTCGAGCGAGGGAGCGGCTACCTCGTGCACACCGCTTCGATGGCGGGCATCCTGACAAGCCTCGGCAACGTCACCTATGCGACCACCAAGCACGCCGTGGTGGGACTCGCGGAGTGGCTGTCGATCACGTACCACCATCGAGGGATCGGCGTGTCGCTGATCGCGCCGCTTGGGGTTCGGACGCCGATGCTGGCGCGTGCCGATCCCAGGTTCGCTTCAGCGGTGGCCGGCCCGATCAAGGAACCCGAGGACGTCGCCGCGTTGGTGGTGGATGCGATTGTTGCGGAGCGGTTCCTGGTGCTGACGGATCCGATCGCGCAGACGTGGATGGAGCGGAAGACGGTCGATCCCGAACGCTGGCTGCGAGGGATGCGCCGGGTGCAGCAGCAGTTGGAAGAAGGCGCGCCGCCGGCGGGCTAGGGGGCACCGTGCCTGGCGCGCCGCCACTGGCTTTTCGCAGCGTGGGTCATGCATGGAATCGAACACCAAGGAGCGTGCTTTCGGCGAGACTCGGTGTGTGGCCACCTGCCCGAACTGCGCCAAGGAACTCCCCGGCGACTTTCCGTTCTGCCCGTTCTGCGCGGCGCCACTCGGCCAGACCGCCCCGGCTGCGGTCCGCGAGGAACGCAAGGTGGTTTCGGTGCTCTTCTGCGACCTGGTCGGCTTCACCGCCGCCTCCGAGCACGCCGACCCCGAGGACGTGCGTGCCCGGCTGCGCCCGTACCACGCCCAGCTCCAACGGGTCATCGAAAGCCACGGCGGCACGGTGGAGAAGTTCGTCGGCGATGCTGTCATGGCCGTGTTCGGGGCGCCCATGGCCCACGAGGATGACGCCGAGCGCGCCGTCCGCGCCGGCCTGCGCATCCTCGAGGCACTCGAGGAGTTGAACCGGGGTGACGAGAAGTTGCAGCTCCAGGTCCGGGTTGGCATCAACACCGGCGAGGCGGTGGTCGCCCTGGGTGCCCATCCCGAGCGCGGCGAGGGCTTCGTCACCGGCGACGTGGTCAACACGGCCTCGCGCCTCCAGGGCGTCGCCCCGATCAACGGGGTGGCGCTGTCCGAAGCAACCTTCCGCCAGACCGAGCGGGTGTTCACCTTCGCCCGCCTCGAGCCGGTGACCGTCAAGGGCAAGACGGAGCCGCTCAACGTCTGGCAGCCGCTCACCCCCCGGGCCCGTTTCGGTGCCGACGTGATCCGGACCAGTGCCACCCCACTGGTGGGCCGGGAGTTCGAGCGGCACCAACTGATCGCCACCTTCGAGCGGGCCGCGACCCAGCGATCCTGCCAGCTGGTGACCGTGGTGGGCGAGCCGGGAGTGGGCAAGACCCGCCTCTGCACCGAGCTGTTCGCGTACATCGAGCAGCGCCCCGGGCTGGTGCGCTGGCGCCAGGGCCGGTGCCTCCCGTACGGCGAGGGGATTGCGTTCTGGGCGCTCGGCGAGATCGTCAAGGCGGAGTGCGGCATCCTCGAGTTGGACTCCCCGGAGGTGGCCTTGAGCAAGCTCGATGACGCCATCGCCACGGACGAACCCGACCGGGCGTGGCTCAAGGCGAGGCTCGCCCCGCTGGTGGGAGCGGGTGGCGAGCCGGCGGCCCAGGAGGAGTCCTTCACCGCCTGGCGGCGCTTCCTCGAGGGGCTGGCGGCGGAGAACCCCACCGTGCTCGTGGTCGACGATCTCCACTGGGCGGACGAGCCGATGCTCGCCTTCCTCGAGCGCCTCGCCGACTGGTCCACCGGGGTGCCCCTCCTCCTGCTTTGCACCGCCCGGCCCGAGCTCCACGAACAGCATCAGAGCTGGGCGCTCGGACTGCGCAACGCCCAGACCATCAACCTGGCGCCGCTCTCTGACGAGGAGACGGCGAGGCTGATCGCCCTGCTCCTACAGCGGACCGTGCTGCCGGGCGCGACCCAGCAGGCGCTGCTCGACCGTGCCGGGGGCAACCCCCTCTACGCGGAGGAGTTCGTCCGCCTGCTCGGCGACCGCAACCTGCTTGCCGGATCGCTCGAGGAGGTGCCTCTCCCCGACTCACTTCAGGCCCTGATCGCCGCCCGCCTGGATACGCTCTCGGCGGAGCGCAAGGGCCTCCTCCAGGACGCGGCAGTGATCGGCAAGCTGTTCTGGGCCGGTGCCCTCGCCGCCATGGGAGAACGTGAGGTCCGCGACGTCGAGCTGGCCCTCCACGAGCTGGTGCGCAAGGAGCTGGTCCGGCCCTCGCGGAGCAGCTCGATGCAGGGGGAGCAGGAGTATGGCTTCTGGCACCTCCTGGTCCGCGATGTCTGCTACGCCCAGATCCCTCGATCGAGCCGGAGCGCCCGGCATCGGGCTGCGGCTGCCTGGATCGAGCGTCAGGCCGGGGACCGGGTCGACGACCTGAGCGACGTGCTCGCATATCACTACACCCAGGCGTTGGACCTCGCTCGGGCCGCCGGCGAGGAGCAGGACATCGCCGAGTTGGAGGCGGCCGCGCGCCGCTTCCTCACCCTGGCCGGGGAGCGGGCACTGCCCATAGACGTGGCCAGTGCCGAGGCCAGCTTCGCCCGGGCGCTCGAACTCACCCCCGCGGATCGCCCCGAGCGGGCCGCCCTGCTGGAGCACTGGGCTGACGCGGCGCAGCAGCAGGGGCGCCTCGCGGAGGCGAGAGTGGCGCTCGAGGAGGCCCTTGCGCTGCACCGGGAGGCGGGTGCGAAGGTGGCAGAGGGGCGAACACTGACCGCTCTGTCGAGCGCGCTCCGACAGACCGGCGACCCGCACAACCGGGAGCTCATCGCCGAGGCGGTCACACTGCTCGAAGCCGAGGAGCCGGGCCCGGAGCTCGTCAAGGCGTATGCACAACTCGCGCGTGGAAATGCGATTGATGCCGACTACGTGGAGGCGATCGCCGCCGCCGAGCGGGCGCTCGAGCTGGCCGCACGCCTTGGCCTCGCCGAACCGGCCCGCGCTCTTGGGTACCGAGGAGTCAGCCGCGCGTATCCGGGAGATGCTCAGGGCCTGGCCGACATGCGCCGCGCGCTCGCACTTGCCGTTGACCAGGGGCTGGGCCTCGACGCCGCCACGCTGTACAACAACCTCGCCTTGGGCACCTGGCAGCATGAAGGCCCGCGAGCTGCGCTGGCGCTCTGTGCCGAGGGCATCGACTTCTCCGAGCGGCGCGGCATCACCGGGTGGGCGCTTGCGATCGCGGGGATGCGACCGACCTTCCTGGCCGCCTGCGGCGAAGCCGAGCGTGCGCTCGCCGACGTCGAATCGGTAGCGGCTCAACTCGAGGCGGCGGGCGATTCGACCCGGATCGAGGCTCGTGCGGTGCAATTGAGCCTCCTGGGCCGGCGCGGTGACACAGCCGAGATCGCCGCTGCAGAGCAGTTGGTCGCGACCGCCCGAGAGTCCGGCGAGCCCCAGATGATTGCGATGGCGGTCGCGACGGCCGCGCTGCTCATGCTGCTCGAAGGCCGCGGTGAGCGGGCCACGTCGTTGCTCGAGGAGTTGGAGCAGACCGGCGGCACCCGCGATGACCCTTACTACGCGGCGGCGTTGCCCGAACTCGTGCGCTGCGCGCTCACCCTCGGCGACCCGGCCCTCGCCGCCCGGCTCGCCTTCGGCGTCGAGCCGCACACCCCGCTGCAACGGCACGCACTGGCTGCCTCCGGCGCCGCGCTCGCGGAAGCTGCCGGCGATCACGGCGCGGCGGCGAATGCATACACCGACGCGGCGGCGCGCTGGCGCGAGTTTGGCGACCTCCCCGAGCTTGCCTTCGCGCTGCTCGGTCAGGGACGCTGCCTCGTCGCCCTCGGTGCGCCCGGTGCCGACGATCCCTTGCGCGAAGCTCGGGAGCTGTTCACGTCGATGGGCTACGGGCCGGCCCTCAGCGAGACTGACGCGCTGCTCGGGCGGGTTGGAGCAGGTACGTCGTAGATGCGGCGCACCGTCGCCGAACCGCCCGGGGCGCCGAGAGACTCGGGTCATCGAACCCGAGCCATTCCGAGTGGGGTGACGGACTATCTCGTACTACGGCCAACGGCGCTCAGTAACCTGGTCCATCGTTAATACAACCCCCCTCGAGGCCACCGACTGAGATCACCGTCGGCTGTGCCGCCATCATCTTCTTCGGCGTGCTCTGTCAACCTGGACATGTGGAGCTCGTGCACGCAGATCCGGCCGAGGCCAAGGCGCTACGGGACGTGCATCTCGTTACCTGGGAGGTGACGTATCGGCTGCGTGCGTCCGAGCCGTGGTACCGCGAGCGACTCAGCGCGCACGCTGTTCGTGATTGGGGCGAGATTGTGCGCTCTCAGGCTGCCCGAGGCGGCGGGGTGCTGACCGCCAGATCCGATGGACGGATTGACGGCTTCTGCCAGTATGGCCCGACCGAAGATCAGGATCACGATCCCGAACAAGTGGGACAGATCCACCGCCTTTACGTGCATCCAGCACGACAGAGAACCGGGATCGGGCGATCACTCCTTATCGCGTCGGTGGGCCATCTTCGCCAAACCGGTGCACACACAGCGACCTTATGGGTGCTCGAGTCGGACCAGGCCGCCAGAGCCTTCTACGAACGACTCGGCTGGAAGCCCGACGGAACCCGCCAGACCCATCCACCCACCGACCTCCGCTATCGACTGCCGCTCCGCTGAGCGACGGGATCCATGGGACGTACGACAGCTCTACAGTGCGAGAGCTTCGGGCTGCAGCACGATGTCGATATCAACTGTGTACCAGGATCCCTGGATCCCTGCGGGTGCAGTCTCCGCCGCAGCGTCGTGCGCAACGAGCTTGCGTACCAGCGACTCCTTCACGCCGAAGACGGCGTCGGACTCCAGGTATAGGCTCTCCGAGTCGAACATGTGCGTCGTGACTGGGACGCAGTCGTCTGCGGTCACCTTGAAGTGGATGTGCGCGGGCCGCCATGGATGCCGGCCTGTGGCCTCGAGCATTCTGCCAACCGGGCCGTCATCGGGGATCGGGTAATCCACCGGCCGTACCGTGCGAAAGCTGAATGCGCCGTCGGCATCGGTCCGAAAACGTCCGCGTAGGTTCTCCGGCGACTGCCCGCCGTCCTGTACCGCGTACAGACGGTTGGTCGCGTTCTGCCACACGTCAACGGTGGCATCTGTAAGCGGCCGGCCCGCGACATCCCGCACGTGGCCGCTGACCAGCAGCGGCTGGTCTCCAAGGTCATCGGTGATCGCGTCGCCGTTGGTGCGCCACGGGGAGCCTTCGACATAGAAGGGTCCGAGCACGGTCGACTCGGTCGCGCTGCCTCCGGACCGGTGGTTGATCTGGTCGACGAGCATCGACAGCCCAAGGGTGTCCGAGAGCAGCATGAATTCCTGACGCTGATCGCTGCACATCTCGCCAACCTCGGTGAGGAAGCCAATGCCCGCCATCCATTCCGCCTCGGTGAGCGACTCGTCCAGCGCGAAAGCGTGCAGATGACGGATGACTCCGACGACCAGCTCGCGCAAGCGCGGATCGGGACAGTGCTCGAGCCTGCCAAGCACCTCTGCCGTGAGGCCACCTGGAGTCGTTCCCGCAGCCGTCAGGTCGTCGCCCATTCGTACCCCACGTAGTTCTCGGCGAGGCTTGTTGCAGCCGCTCGCGAGTCGACGGTATATGCGAGCTGCGCCAACTGCAGCTTCGCATGGTATGCATCACTGTCCGGGAAACGATGCAGCATCGAGGTCATCCACCACGAGAAGTGCTGCGCCCTCCAGACGCGGCGCAGGCAGTGCACCGAGTACTCGTCGAGCAATCGCGTACTGCCACTGTCGTAAAACGAGCTCACGGCGCGCGCGAGCACGCTCACATCGCGCAACGCGAGATTCATGCCCTTGGCGCCGGTGGGCGGCACGATGTGGGCAGCGTCCCCACTGAGGAACAGCCGGCCGAACTGCATGGGTTCGACTACGACGCTGCGCAGAGCCGAGATGCCCTTCTCGGTGACCGGGCCTTCAGCGAGTGACCAGCCGTCGGCGGCGAGCCGCGTCTGCAACTCCTCCCAGATGCGCGCGTCGGGCCAGTCCTCGATGCGCTCATCCGCGGGAACCTGCAGGTACAGGCGGCTGATGTTGGGAGACCGCATGCTGAGCAGCGCGAATCCGCGTTCGCTATAGCAGTAGATGAGCTCGTCGCTCGACGGCGCGACACTGGCCAGGATTCCCAACCAGGCAAAGGGATACTCGCGCTCATAGGTCGTGAGCACGCCGGAGGGGATGCTGCCCCGGGAGACGCCGTGGAACCCGTCGCAACCGGCGATGACGTCGCACTCGACGGACTGGCTTGCACCGTCAAGCAGGAAGCTGACCGACGGATGATCGGACTCGATGGCATGGAGTTGGACGTCACTCACCTCGAAGAGGATCGGGTGCCCAGCAGCGAGTCGAAGCCCGATCAGGTCCTTGACGATCTCCTGCTGGCCGTACACGGTGATACCGCGTCCGCCGGTGAGCTTCCCGAAGTCGATGCGGTGGTCGCCGCCGCCGAAGCGCAGTCGAATCCCGTGATGCGCCAGACCCTCGCTGCGCATCCTTGCTCCCACGCCGGCGTGCTCGAGCAGGTCAGCGCTCCCCTGCTCGAGCACGCCGGCCCGCACCCGCTGCTCCACATACGACCGCGTCCGCGACTCGATGACGATCGACTCGATGCCGTCGAGACTGAGCAGGTGCGCCAGCATGAGTCCGGCGGGACCCGCACCGACGATCGCCACCTGGGTGCGCACGCTGCAACTGCCGCCTAGAACGGGAAGGGACGGCGACCGCGTTGCACGGTGACCCAGCGCATCTCAGTGAACTCATCCATCGCGAATGTCCCGCCGAAACGTCCCCACCCACTGTCCTTGACGCCGCCGAACGGCATCTGCGGTTCGTCGTGCACTGGCTGATCGTTCACGTGCACGATGCCCGCCTCGATGCGCGAAGCAAGCGCCGTTCCGCGCTCGGGATCGCTGGTGATGATCCCGGACGCGAGCCCGTACGAGGTCGCGTTGGCGCGGTCGACCGCGTCGTCGTCGCTGTCGACGATCTCGACCGTGGCAACGGGTCCAAAGGTCTCCATGCGGTCCAGATCGGAGCCGGCGGGAACGTCGCTGACCAGCGTGGGCTGGTAGCAGGGCCCGGATGCCGCGCCGCCGGTGAGGACACGTGCGCCGGCCGCCACCGCAGCTGCGACCCGCCCTTGCACCATCTCCAATGCCGCCGGATTGATGAGCGGTCCGATGATCGTGTCCATCTCTTTGGGATCGCCGACCTTGAGTCCCGCTGTCTTGCGTGTCAGGGCGTCGATGAACGCCTCTGCAATGGGACGCTCAACGATGATCCGGCGCGCCGACATGCAGATCTGCCCCTGGTGCAGGAAGGCGCCGAATGCGGCAGCGTCGACGGCGTACTCGAGGTCGGCATCGGAGAGCACGATCAGCGGATTCTGACCGCCGAGCTCGAGGACGACACGCTTGAGGTTGCGCCCCGCGGCCTCGGCAATGCGCCGGCCCGTCGCAGTCGAGCCGGTGAAGTTGAGGCGGCGAACCTTGGGATGCTCCACAAGCTCGTCGCCGATCGGCCCGGCTTCTCCGGGCGCGTGGGTGACGATGTTGAGCACGCCGGCGGGGAGACCCGCCTCGGCGAAGATCTCGCCCCAGATCAACCCGCCGCTGAATGGCGATTCCTCGGACGGCTTGAGCACCACGGTGTTGCCGAACACGAGCGGAGCGGTGATCGAGCGCGCCGAGAGGATGAGCGCTGCGTTCCACGGCGCGATCGCTCCGACGACACCCACCGGACGGCGCACCGCCATCGCGACGGCACCAGGCATATCGGACGGGATGATCTGGCCAATGGGCGCGTAGGCTGCGCCGGCCGCCTGGCGGAAGAGACCCGGCACGAAGTGCATCTGGAACATCCCGAAGCCGAAGCTGCTCCCGGTCTCGCGGGCGAGCCAGCCGACGATCTCGTCCTGCCGGCTCTCGAGCAGATCGGCCGCCTTGAGAAAGATGCGCTGGCGCTCGGCGGCAGGCGTCTCCGCCCAGGCTGGAAACGCGTCGGCAGCCGCCTCGATCGCGCGCCGTGCGTCGGCGCGGTTGCCGGCGGCGACTCGAGCGACAACGTCGCCGGTGAACGGATCGAGGTCGTCGTAGGTGCGGTCGTTGGAGGCGCCCACCCACTCACCGTCGATGAACTGCAGGCACTCGCGCACGTTGCCGTTGACAGTCGTGGTCATGACCCCGTCCTCCAATTTCCTGGAACTAAGCTGTTGCCGCTGGATCGGCACCGGCGGAGGCCGGCGTGTCGAGCTTTCGTAGTGTGTGGCCGACGGAGAGCAGCCGCAACTGCAGGCGGCGATCGACTGCGCCCCAGATCCCGTGAGGGAGAAACAGTGCGAACGCGATGGCGGTAGCACCGAGTCCCACGACGTACCAGGCGCCGCTGTCGCCGAATTGCGCCTGGATGAGATAGAAGATGATCGCGCCGATGATGGGCCTTCAAACGTGCCGAGTCCGCCGACCAGCACCATGAAGAGCAAGTAGGCGGTCCACTGCACGCCGAACACCGACGTGGTCTGGATGAAGAGCGTGTTGGCGAGGTAGAGCGCGCCGGCGATGCCGCAACCCATGGCTGCAATGACGCAGAGAACGCGTTTGGATCGCACCACATTGGCGCCGAGGGACGCGGCGGCCTCCTCATCATCGCGCACCGCCTGAAGCGACGTTCCAATCCGGCGGCGCACTAAGAAGAACACCAGGCCGAGGAGCACAAGTGGTGCACGCGAGCGTCAGCCAGAAGGTGTACGCCTGCCGGTAGCCGGGAGCGAACACGTCGAGACCGTTGAGCGAGATTCCGGTACCGCCGCCAACTCCATGTTCGCATAGCGAACCTGCGTTCTCTGAATGAACGTAGCATACCCATGTGAGGCCAGGCAAGTGCGCGAAACGCCGACCACTGAATGAAAAGGGCTATGGTTGCGACTACGAGTGTGCGCTACGCGAACATGTTGATCTTTGAGCATGGCTGAGATCGTCTCGCTGTCCGACGGCATCGCCGCGGTTGTCCACGACGGCGACACGCTGGTGATGGAGGGGTTCACGCACCTCATTCCCTTCGCCGCCGGCCACGAGATCATTCGCCAGGGGCGTCGCGATCTCACCCTCGTGCGGATGACTCCCGACCTCATCTACGACCAGCTGATCGGCATGGGCTGCGCTTCCAAGCTGATCTTCTCCTGGGGTGGCAACCCGGGAGTCGGCTCGCTGCACCGGTTCCGGGACGCGGTGGAGAACGCCTGGCCGCTTCCCATCGACCTCGAGGAGCACAGCCACGCGGGCATGGCCAACCGATACCTTGCCGGGGCAAGCGGGCTTCCCTTCGCGGTGCTGCGCGGCTATGTCGGCACCGACCTCGTGGCGCAAACGGACACCATCCGGTCGATCACGTGTCCCTTCACGGGTGAGGTGCTCACCGCAGTCCCGGCACTGTCACCCGACGTCACGATCATTCATGCGCAGCGCGCGGACCGTAAGGGCAACGTGCAGATGTGGGGGATTCTCGGCGTGCAGAAGGAAGCCGTGCTCGCCGCGAAACGATCCCTGATCACCGTCGAGGAAATCGTTGACAGCCTCGATCCGCAGCCACAGGAGGTCGTGCTTCCGTCCTTCGCCACCACGTACGTCGCCGTGGCTCCGGGCGGTGCGCACCCGTCCTATGCGCAGGGATATTCCTTGCGCGACAACGCGTTCTACACCGAGTGGGACGCGATCAGCAAGGACCGCGACACCTTCCTGCGCTGGATGGACGAGAACGTGATGCGCCGGGCACCGGCGGCGTGAGCCCCGCATACACCTCCGACGAGATGATGACCGTCGCCGCTGCACGCCAGCTGCACAACGGCACAGTCTGCTTTGTCGGCATCGGGCTGCCGAGCACTGCGGCCAACCTCGCCCGCGTGACCAGCGCACCGGATGTGGTGCTCATCTACGAGTCGGGCACCCTCGGCGCCAAGCCGGGTCGCCTGCCGCTGTCGATCGGCGACGGCATCCTCGCGGAGACCGCGGACGCAGTCGTGAGCGTTCCCGAGGTCTTCAACTACTGGCTGCAGCCGGGACGGATCGACGTCGGGTTCCTCAGTGCTGCCCAGATCGACCGCTACGCCAATATCAACACCACTGTGATCGGCGACGACTACCGTCACCCCAAGGTGCGGCTCCCGGGTGCGGGAGGCGCTCCCGAGATCGCGGCCTCGTGCCGCGAGGTGGTCGTCGTGCTGCGTCAGACGCCGCGGACGTTCGTGGATCGCGTCGACTTCATCACGTCGGTCGGGTTCGGGCAGGGACCCGGCGATCGCCAGCGTCTCGGGCTCCGCGGCGCCGGCCCGCGCGTGGTCATCACCGACCTGGGCATCCTCACGCCCGACCCCGAAACCTGCGAGCTCACCCTGGTGAGCGTCCACAAGGGATCGACGGCCGAGAACGCGCGGGCTGCGACCGGCTGGCCACTTGCGGTATCGCCCGACCTCGCGACCACGGACCCGCCGACTGAGGTGGAGCTCACGGTGCTCCGCCGTCTCGAGGCGACCAAGGGCGCGTGAGCGAGGACGTCTTCATCCTGGATGCGGTGCGCACGCCGATCGGGCGGCACGGCGGCGCGCTCGCCGGCGTGCGTTCCGACGATCTCGCCGCGGGGGTGATCTCGGGGCTGGTGCAACGGAGTCCGAGCCTCGACCCGGCGGCGATCGGTGACGTTCTCTTCGGGGACAGCAACGGGGCGGGCGAGGACAATCGCAACGTCGCGCGCATGGCGCTGCTTCTCGCCGGGGTGCCGCCGAGCGTGCCGGGCACGACGGTGAACCGGCTCTGCGGGTCCGGCCTCGAGGCGGTGATCAGCGCGAGCCGCGCTATCGCCGTGGGTGACCACTCGATGTGCATCGCCGGCGGGGTGGAATCGATGAGCCGCGCGCCTTGGGTGATGCTGAAACCGGAGCGCGGCTACCCGCGCACCAACGAGACCATGTGGTCGACCACGCTCGGATGGCGCATGGTCAATCCGCGCATGCCTGCGAACTGGACCATCTCGCTGGGCGAGGGCGCGGAGCTGCTGGCATCGAAGTACTCGATCAGCCGTGAGGAACAAGACGCGTTCGCGGTGCGCAGCCATCGGCAGGCGGCCGCCGCGTGGGACGCAGGCCGCTACGCGGGCGAGGTGGTGGCGGTGGAGGGAATCGACCTCGCTCGTGACGAATGCATCCGCGCCGACAGCTCGATCGAAGCACTGGCGAAGCTCCGTCCGGCGTTCCGGGCCGACGGGACGGTGACTGCGGGAAACGCATCACCACTGAACGACGGTGCCGCAGCGGTGCTGCTCGCCGACGCCGGCGGCGCACGGCGTGCGGGTCGCGAGCCGCTGGCGCGCATCGTTACGCGCGCCGTCAGCGCGGTCGAGCCACCGCTGTACGGGATCGGCCCCGTCGCCGCGGCCAACACGGCGCTCAGTCGTGCCGGCATCGCATGGAAGGATCTCGCGGTCGTCGAATTGAACGAGGCATTCGCGGCGCAGTCGCTTGCGTGCCTGCGCGAGTGGCCCGACCTCGACCCGGAGAAGGTGAATCCGAATGGCGGCGCGATCGCCATCGGCCATCCCATCGGCTGTTCCGGTGCGCGGATCATCGGTTCGCTCGCACACCAGTTGCACCGGCGCGGTGGCGGCTACGGTCTCGCCGCGATCTGCATCGGCGTGGGCCAGGGGCTCGCCGTGGTGCTGGAGGCCTGAATGGCGACGTCGACTCGATCCGTCCATCCGCCCAACGACTTTCCTGCGTATGGATCAACGGCGCTGCGGGCGCCGAAACAGCCGTTGCGCGTGCTCCCGGCGAGACTCGGCGAGCTCAGCGCACCACTGCTCGCCGGCGAGACCATTGGAGCTCTCGACCACGACCTGACCCGGCAGCACGACGGCGACCCGCTCGGCGAGCGGATCAGCATCAGCGGGCGACTCCTCGACGAGAACGGGAACCCGGTCGCCGGCGCGCTCATCGAGGTCTGGCAGGCGAATGCAGCCGGCCGCTACGCGCACCTCTCGGATCAGCATCCCGCACCGCTCGATCCGAACTTCAGCGGCGCCGGCCGCTGTCTCACCGACGCTGACGGCGGCTATCGCTTCGTCACCATCAAGCCGGGTGCGTACCCGTGGCGCAACCATCCCAACGCGTGGCGTCCGGCGCACGTGCACTTCTCGGTGTTCACGCCCGCAATCGCGCAACGCCTGGTGACCCAGATGTACTTCCCGGGCGACCCACTCTTCGACCAGGACCCGATCTTCAACTCGGTGCCGGACCCGGATGCTCGACAGCGACTGGTTGCGCGGTGGTCGCTCGAGCTCACGCAGCCGGAGTGGTCGCTCGGTTATGCGTGGGACATCGTGGTGGCGGGGCGCGATGCCACCCCGCTCGACGATGATGCGCCGGAATGACGCTGCCGCTCACGCCCTCCCAGACCGTCGGGCCGTTCTTCCGAATCGGGCTTTCGACCACCATCGGATCGCACGTCGTCGGTGAGGGAATGCCCGGGGCAGTGCGCATCTCGGGCCAGCTGTTCGACGGCGCCGGTGAGCCCGTGCCGGACGCGCTGATCGAGACCTGGCAGCCGGAAGGCGCCGGGCGGTGCGCGACCGATGACGAGGGGCACTTCGCCATCGTCACCAGCAAGCCGGCACAGGACGGCGCCGAGAATGGCGCGCCGCACCTCGATGTTTCCGTCTTCGCGCGGGGATTGCTTACGCGCCTCGTGACGCGCATGTATTTCCCCGACGAGCACGCGGCGAATGATGCGGACCCGGTGCTGCGGACCCTCGCTCCTGACGAGCGCGCGACGCTTGTGGCGGTGCGCGAGGAAGGCGGTCTTCGATTCGACATCCACCTCCAAGGCGAGCGTGAGACCGTCTTCTTCGATCGCTGAGGGCATCGTCGATCCGCTCTTCGGCAGCGCCGCGGTGGATGCGGCGGTGAGCGACGAGTTGTGGCTGCAGGCGATGCTCGATTTCGAGGCTGCGCTGGCGGAGTCGGAGGCGGACGCCGGGCTTGTTCCCGTACCGCTTGCGGCCGAGATCGCCGCCGCATGCAGCGCCGACTCCTTTGACATCGCGGAGATCGGACGCCGCTCCGTGGGCTCCGGCAACCCGGCGGCGCCACTGGTGCGAGCGCTGATGGACGCCGTCTCTCGGGAGGCGCGAGAGTACGTCCACCTGGGTGCGACGAGTCAGGACGTCATCGACACATCCCTGTCCTTGATGGCGCGGCGGGCGATCGACGTGATCCTCGACGACCTGTCCCAGCTGTCGTCCGCGTGTGCCGGCCTGATGGAGATGCACGGTCACACGCTCATCACCGCGAGGACGCTGCTGCAGCCGGCAGTCCCGACGACGTTGGGCTACAAAGCCGCAGGGTGGATGGTGAGCGTAGACGAGGCGCGCGTGCTGCTGCGACGAGTGCGCTTCGAACGCCTGGCGGTGCAATTCGGCGGTGCAGCGGGAACGCTCGCGTCACTCGAGGGCGTCGGCGTCGACGTCGCGAACCGTCTCGCCGCGCGCCTCGGGCTCGTCGAGCCCGTGCTCCCGTGGCACACGGACCGCACCCGGATCGCGGAGCTCGCGGGCGCGCTCGGAACGGCCGCCGGCGTCCTCGGCAAGATCGCACGCGACATCACGCTGCTCGCTCAGGCTGAGATCGCCGAGGCAGAGGAATCGGACCCTGGCACCTCATCGACGTTGCCACAGAAGCGAAACCCGGTCCGGGCCGTGCTCATCCTGGCTGCTGCGGCGCGCGCACCGGGGCTGGTCGGGACGCTGTTCAGCACGATGGTCCAGGAGCACGAGCGCGCAACGGGAGCCTGGCACGCGGAGTGGGATGCACTTCGCGACCTGCTCCGCATCACTGGCGGCGCAAGTCACCATGCGTCGGCGTTGCTGAGCTCGCTGCAGGTCAACCCGGCGCGCATGGCGGAGAACCTCGCTGACGACGGTGGCCTGGCGATGGCGGAGCACGTCGCGCTCGAGCTCTCAAAACGCGCTGGGCGCGCCACCGCAGTCGACATCGTGCGCCGCTGCAGCGAGGAGTTGATCGAGCACCGCCTCCAGTTCACAGACGTTGTCCGCAACGATCCAGAAGTGCGAAAACACCTCTCCAAACGGCGGATCACCGCAGCGCTCGATCCCGCAGGCTATCTCGGGTCGATCGACGAGCTCATCGGGCGTGCGGGCGACGCGCATCGCGACACCGGTGCGCAGCGATGAGCGTGGACGTCGCGTACTCGTGGATCGGTGATCGTGACAAGCCGGTGCTGGTGATGAGCAGCGCGCTCGGTACGTCGCGGGCGATGTGGGAGAGCCAGCATTCGCTCGGCGACCGCTACTCGCTGCTCCTGTACGACCATCGCGGTCTGGGCGATTCGCCGGCACCACCCGGTCCGTACAGCGTCGCCGAGCTTGGCTCGGACGTGATCGCGCTGCTGGACAGGCTCGGCCTCACGTCCGTGGGATTCTGCGGCCTGTCATTGGGCGGGCTGGTGGGACTCTGGCTCGCGGCACATCATCAGTCGCGCATCAAAACGCTGATCGCGATGGCGTCACTCTCACGACTGCAGCCTGCGGACAGGTACATCGAGCGTGCCGCCGCTGTCCGAGCCGACGGCATCGAGCCGGTCGCTTCCGGCGTGGTGGCCCGCTGGTTCACGCCACACTTCGCGGAGGAACATCCGTCGACGCTGCGGCGGTTCGCGGATGCGCTGGAGGGCATGAGTGCCGAAGGCTATGCGAGTTGCTGCGAGGCAATCGCGACCTGTGACCTGCGCACCGACATACACAAGATCCATGCGCGAACGCTGCTGCTCGCCGGCGCTGAGGATCCGATCGTCCCGGCGTCGAGCGCGATCATGTTCGGCGCCTCGCTCCGCGACGCGAGCGTGGCGGTGGTCCCAGGTGCGGCGCACCTGATGAACGTCGAGCAGCCGGAGATCGTCAATCGACTGGTGCTCGAGCATCTCGAAGATGCCGATGGAGGTGTGGCGTGAGCGATGACATTCGAGACCAGGGCATGAGCACTCGGCGCGAGGTCCTCGGTGACGAGTACGTGGACCGCGCGATGACGGGCGCGGACGCGTTCACCGCCGATTTTCAGGAGTACATCACGCGCGCCGCGTGGGGGGAGGTCTGGTCGCGTCCCGGACTCGACCGGCGCACGCGCAGCTGCATCACGGTTGCGATGCTGGCCGCCCAGGGCATGGAGCACGAGCTTGTGCTCCACGTGCGCGCTGCCCGTCGCAACGGTGTCAGCGTCGATGAGATCAAGGAGGTCCTGCTCCAGGTCGCGGTGTATGCGGGTGTCCCCCGCGCAAACCGAGCTTTCAGCATCGCTCGCGACGTTCTGGCCGAGCCGGGACCGCAAGCCGGATCGACGTGACCGACATCGGCCAACCGCCGGTCGCGCGGGTCGATCGTGGCATCGGCACCGACTTCGTCCAGTCGCTGGAGCGCGGACTCGCGGTCATACGCGCCTTCGACGCGGAGCACCCGGAGCTCACGCTCAGCGAGGTGGCGCGCGCGGCGGGCTTGACGCG
Source organism: Candidatus Dormiibacterota bacterium (assembly GCA_963830305.1). Taxonomy (GTDB): domain Bacteria; phylum Chloroflexota; class Dormibacteria; order Aeolococcales; family Aeolococcaceae; genus Palsa-851. Next base: position 53,890 of record CAWHLW010000002.1, read on the forward strand.
CGCATCGGCGCGGCGGTTCCTGCGCACGCTGTCGGAGCTCGGTTACGTGCGCAGCAACGGGCGCCTCTTCGCGTTGCGACCGCGCGTGCTCGAGCTCGGCTACGCGTATCTCTCCAGCCTCAGCCTGCACGAGGTGGCCCAGCCGCATCTCGAACGGCTCGTCGGCATCCTGCGAGAATCGTCGTCGGTCTCGGTGCTCGATGCCGATGACGTCGTCTACGTCGCCCGCGTGCCGACACGCAGGATCATGACCATCACCATCAGCGTCGGCACACGCTTCCCGGCCTATGCGACGTCGATGGGCCGCGTGCTGCTCGCCGGTCAGAGCGACGACTGGCTGGACGGCTACTTCGCGACTGTCGAGCTGCGCAGGCTCACGGCCCGTACCGTGACTGACGTCCCGGCGCTGCGTGCAGAGCTGCTCCTGGTGCGCGACCAGGGCTGGGCGTTCGTCGACGAGGAGCTGGAGGAGGGGCTGCGTGCCATCGCCGCACCGATCAACGACTCGTCAGGACGCGTGATCGCCGCCGTCAACGTGTCATCGCCGGTGAGCCGCGGCAGCGCAGACCTCGTGCGTGGCGAGTTCCTGCCGCACCTCCTTGCCGCAGCGCGTGGGATCGAGGAGGATCTGAGCCACAGCGCAAGCGGGTCGCGCTGAGCAGCGCATACGTGGGGATCTGACCATGCCAGTCACGCACGCCGGCGACATCAACATCTACTACGAGCTGCACGGCGAGGGTGATCCGGTCGTGTTGATCGGAGGCCTCGGCAGTGACATCTCGCGGTGGAGCTTCCTCACGGACTGGTGTGCGCAGACGCATCGAGTGCTTGCGTTCGACAACCGCGGCGCGGGGCGCACTGACAAGCCGGATGCGCCGTACACGATCCCGATGATGGCCAACGACACGGACGCGGTCATGGAGACGGTCGGTATGTCGCACGCGACGATCCTTGGGATCTCGATGGGGGGACGCATTGCCCTGAATCTCGCCCTCGAGCACCCGGATCGCGTCGCGCGACTCATCCTCGTGAGCACCATGGCATCGGCGAGACCGCTCACGGCCATGACGCGCATGGAGATGCTCGGCAGCTTGTCAAGCCTGATATTCCGAGGGAAGCATCCGCAGCCTCGCTACGCGTTCGAGCGGCAGCGTGTAGCCTCGCGCTCCTACGACTGTGTGGACCGCCTGGGTGAGATTCACGTCCCGACCACCATCCTGCACGGACGCAGAGACAAGATTGCCCCGCTGCGTGAAGCCGAGCGGATGCGGCGGGGGATCAGCGGGTCGACGCTGGTGACCTTCAGCCGCGGGCACCTCTTCTTCATTCGGGAGCGCAAGTGGTTCTTCGACAGCGTGACCACGGCCATGCAGGCGGACTGACCGCGCTCAGCCCGGCCGCCAGCGACTGTGGCGCGTTGTCACCTCACCCTCACGGATGAGCAGGAGCCTGGGTTTTGGACCGTCGGTGCGAGCGCTCTGGGGCTTGCGGCTGCCCGCCTTGAATGGATCCGGCCATTCAGCACCAGGTCCCGCATAACCCTGGTCCGCGGCTGCGTGGAGCGTCCATTGCGGGTCGTACAGGTGAGCGCGAGCGAGCGCGCAGAGGTCGGCCCGGCCCGCGAGGATCAGCGAGTTCACGTCGTCGTAGGACGAGATGACTCCGACGGCGATGGTGGCGATCCCCACCTCATTGCGAATGCGGTCGGCGTACGGCGTCTGATACGAACGGCCGAACGCCGGCCGCTCGTCCCTGGTCACCTGGCCGGTGGACACGTCGATGGCGTCTGCGCCGTGCTCTGCAAACGCACGGGCGATCTCGACGGCATCGTCGCCATCAACGCCGCCGGGATACCAGTCGGTGGCCGAGATACGCACCGTCATCGGCTTGTGCGCCGGCCACACGGTGCGCATGGCATCGAAGACCTCGAGTGGGAAACGCAAGCGATTCTCGAGCGGGCCACCGTACCCGTCGGAGCGCCGGTTCGCTATCGGTGAGATGAAGCTCGAAAGGAGATATCCGTGTGCGCAGTGCAGTTCGAGGAGATCGAACCCGGCGCGCTCGCCCGCCTCGGCCGCGCGCACGAACTCCTCGAGGATCTGCGCCATCTCATCGGTGGTGAGCTCGTGCGGGATCTGGTTGCCGGGTGCATATCGAACCGGTGACGGTGCCACGATCTCCCAGTTGTCCTCGGCGAGCGGCTCGTCCATGCCCTCCCACATCAACCGCGTCGAGCCCTTGCGCCCGGAGTGTCCGAGCTGGAATCCGATGCGTGCGCTCGTCCGGCTGTGCACGAAGTCAACGATTCGCCGCCAGCCGCCCTCGTGCTCGGGTGCGTACATCCCTGCGCAGCCCGGCGTGATCCTGCCGGCCGCGGAGACGCAGACCATCTCGGTCATGACGAGCGCCGCGCCGCCGAGTGCCTTGCTGCCGGTGTTCACGAGGTGAAAGTCGTTGGGCATGCCATCGACTGCCGAATACATGTCCATCGCCGACACGATGACGCGGTTCTTCAGCTCGAGGTCACGCAACCGGAACGGCGCGAACATGGGTGGTGTCACCGTTTCTGGGTCGCGTGGCCGCCGTGCATTGGCGTGGCTCGCGAACCAGGCGTCGACGTCACGCACGAATTCCGGGTCTCGGAGGCGCAGGTTGTCATACGTGACCCGCCGGCTCCGGGTCAGGATGTTGAACGCGAACTGCATCGGCTCCTGGTGGACGTACTGGCCGAGATGCTCGAACCATTCAAGGCTCGCCTGTGCGGCACGTTGTGTCGACACCACAACGGGTTTCCGCTCCGCCTCGTACGCATCGAGCGCGACTGCGACGGTGCGGCGCTCGTGCAGGCACGCGGCCAGCGCAAGCGCGTCCTCCATGGCGAGCTTGGTGCCGGACCCGATGGAGAAGTGTGCGGTGTGCGCGGCGTCGCCGAGGATCACGACGTTGTCGTGGTGCCAGGACTCGTTGCGCACCGTGGTGAAGCTGATCCATTTCGAGTTGTTCGCATATACCTCGTGACCGTCGAGGATGGGAGCGAACAGGCTGCGAATCTCGGCAATGCTCGCGACGTCGCTCGCACCGGGGGTGAGGTCGCGGCGGTCGAGCGCTTCGAAGCCGGCGTTGCGCCAGACCTCATCGTTCATCTCCACGATGAACGTGCTCCCGGTAGCGTCGTACGGATACCCGTGGATCTGCATGATCCCGCAGGGCGTCTCGACGATGTAGAACTTGAAGGCGTCGAACACGAGGTCGGTCCCGAGCCACATGAACTTGCAGCGCCGCACATCGAGGCTCGGACGAAACGTCTCCGCGTACCGGTTCCGTATCGTCGAATTGACGCCGTCCGCGCCCACCACGAGGTCGTGTGTCCGAGCCAGCTCGCCCACGTCGGGAGCCTCACTGTTGAATCGAAGCGTCACGCCGAGCTCGAGACAGCGGCCGTGCAGGATCTGGAGCAGGCGTTTGCGGCCCATCGCAGCGAAACCGTGGCCACCGGACGTGATCACCTGCCCGCGGTAATGGATGTCGATGTCGTCCCACCTGGCGAACTCGCGCGACATCGCCTGGTGGATCGCGGGGTCGGCATGCTCGATACCGCCGAGCGTCTCATCGGAGAACACCACGCCGAACCCGAAGGTGTCGTCATCCGCGTTGCGTTCCCAGACGGTGATCTCGTGTCCGGGATCGAGCTGTTTGGTGAGCGCGGCGAAGTACAGTCCGCCCGGCCCGCCCCCGACAACCGCAATTCGCATCTGAGTCTGGGCCAACTGTAAAGTGTGGACCGTCGTGACTGTGGCGTCCTCAGCATGCCTGCATCGATCTATTTCGCCGATCTGACCTCACCGCGCGCGAGGGCGCTGCTCGACAGCGGCCAAGTGCCGGTGCTGCTGCTGCCCGTCGGCGCGGTGGAGCCACACGGACCGCATGCGCCGCTCGGCACCGACTCGATCATCTCCGCGGCGATCTGCGAGCGCGCGGCAATCTCGCTCGGCGACGACCCGAGCGTGCGTGCGTTCGTGCTCCCCGAGATCGCTTTCGGCGTGACCAGGTACTCGGCCGCGTTCACCGGCGCGATCACGATCAGTGAGAGCACCCTCCACGCGATGGTCGTCGAGGTCTGCGCGTCGCTGCGCGCCCAGGGCTTTGGCCACGTCGTGATCGTCAACAGCCACTTCGAACCGGCACACGTCGCCACCCTGCGAAAGGCTGCCGAGGCTGCGGGGGTGGGCTTTCTCGACCTCACCCGCAGGGCGGTGGCCGAGCAGCTCACTGCTGAGTTCCAGCGGGGCGCGGCCCACGCCGGGCGCTATGAGACCTCGCTGGTGCTCTCCAGCCGCCCTGAGCTGGTGGAGGCGGAGACCATGCGCCGCCTCCCCGCCTACGAGCTGGACATGCCCGCCGCGATGGCGGCCGGGCAGACCGACTTCCTCGCCATGGGGATGGACCGGGCCTACTGCGGTGCGCCGGCCGAGGCAACCGCCGCCGAGGGCGACGACACCCTGGCCACGCTCAGCCGGCTCCTGGTCGGCCTGATCCGCGAACGGGTCGAGGCCGCGACGCGAGCGTGAGCGCCGTCGGTCAGCGGCCTGCGGTGAATCTTGCCACCGCGTTCCTCGACCGCAACGTCGCCGAGGGGCGGGGAGAGCGAACCGCGCTGGCCGGTCCGGCGGGCAGCTGCACCTACGCGGAGCTCGCCGATCTCAGCAACCGGGTTGGCAACGCGCTCCTCGAGCTCGGCGTCCGGCCCCGTGAGCGTGTGCTGCTCGCGCTCACCGACTCCATCGAGTTCGTGGCCACCTGGTACGCCGTCCAGAAGATCGGGGCCGTGACCGCCGAGGTGTACACGTTCCTTCAGCCGAAGGACTACGCCTACTACCTCGACTACACGGCCGCCACGGTCGTCGTCGTCGACCCGGTCACGGTCGAGCGCGTGCGAGAGGCGTCGGCTGGGAGCCGTACACGCCCGACCCTGCTGGTGGTCGACGCTCATGACGCCGCGCTGCGCGACGGTGAGGTCTCATTCGATGCAGTGGTCTCGCGCCAGCACGCCTCGCTCGAGGCTGCGCCGGCGATGCCTGAAGATATCGCGATCTGGAAATTCACCACCGGCAGCACCGGCAAGCCGAAGGCGTGCGTGCACACGGCTCGGAGCCCCGTCTTCAGCTTCGAGGCTTATGCGCGGGGCGTGCTCGACATCCGCGCCGACGATGTCGTCCTCCCCGTGCCGAAGCTGTTCTTCGGCTATGCGCGCGATCTCGCCGCGCTGTTTCCCTTCGGGGTCGGCGCCACCGGGGTGATCTTCGCGGAGCGGACAACGCCCGAGCTGCTCTTCGAGCTGATCGCGCGGCACCGGCCATCCATCCTCGTCAACGTGCCCACGATGATGCAGGCGATGCTCGACCACCCGAGCGCTGCAACCCAGGATCTGAGCTGCCTACGCCTCTGCACGTCTGCCGGCGAGGCACTCCCGGAGCCGCTGCATCACCGCTGGAACGATACGTTCGGCGTCGAGGTGCTCGACGGCATCGGATCGTCCGAGGCGTACCACATCTACATATCGAACCGGCCGGGTCGCGTCCGCCCGGGAAGCATCGGCGAGGTCGTCCCCGGGTACGAGGGCCTGGTCGTTGACGATGATGGCCGTCCACTCACCGACGGGGAGACCGGCCGGCTCTGGATCCGTGGGGAGAGCGCAGCCCTCATGTACTGGGCGGACGAGGAGGCTTCGGCGCGCACCTTCGCCGATGGGCTGGTGATGAGCGGCGACCTCGTGGAGCGCGATGCCGCCGGCTTCTTCGCGTACCGCGGGCGAGCCGATGACCTGCTCAAGGTCGGCGGCATCTGGGTGGCGCCCGCGGAGATCGAGCGCTGCCTCGCGACCCATCCCGACGTGGTCGAGTGCGCTGTGGTCGCGGCAGAGCGCGACGGGCTCACCTTCGGCCAGGCCTGGGTGGTGCTCGCGGCAAATTCGGTGGCCACCCCGGAGGAGCTGCAGGGATTCGTGCGCGAGCGTCTCTCGCCGCACAAGGTCCCGCGCGAGGTGCACCTGGTCGCGGTGCTCCCGCGCACCGGTTCGGGCAAGGTCGATCGCAGCGCGCTGCGGCAGCTCGCGCCCGCGGGCGACGCAGGAGGCGGGCCGGGTTGACTCGATTCCGGGCGTCAGCCGGGTTCACCGACCACTGGCAGCACTTCGATTTCGGAATCGCGGACGGTGTCGCCACGGTCACGCTGGCGCGTCCCGAGAAGCTCGGCGCGCTGACCTTCGACGTCTACGCGGACCTTCGCGACCTGCTCACCGAGCTGCCCCACCGTGGCGACGCTCGCGTCGTGGTGATCACCGGTTCCGGCCGGGGGTTCTGCTCGGGCGGTGACGTCGTCGAGATCATCGGCGCGCTGCAGTCGATGCAGGCCGCTGATCTGCTCGAGTTCACGCGTCTGACCGGATCGGTCGTCCGGGCGCTTCGCGAGTGCCCGCTCCCGGTGATCGCGGCGGTCAACGGCGTCGCCGCCGGCGCCGGAGCGGTGATCGCGCTCGCCGCGGACGTCCGTCTCCTGGCTCGATCCGCGCGCTTCGCGTTCCTCTTCACCAAGGTCGGCCTGGCGGGCGCCGACATGGGCTCCGCGTACCTGCTGCCCCGCGTCATCGGCTTCGGGCGCGCCAGCGAGCTGCTCCTGCTCGGCGACACGGTGGACGCCGACCGCGCGCTCGAGATCGGGCTGGCGACTGCCGTCGTGGACGACGGCGATCTCGCCGGCGCCGCGACGACCATGGCTCGCCGCCTCGCCGACGGGCCGGCGCTCGCCTACTCCACGACCAAGGTGCTGCTCACCCGAGAGCTCGACATGGGGTTGACTGGTTCGCTCGAGCTGGACGCCATGACCCAGGCGCTGCTCATGGGCAGCCACGACCATGGCGAGTACCACCGCGCCTGGACCGAGGGGCGGGCGCCGGTCTGGGAGGGCCGATGAGCCACACCGAGCACGAGATCGTCACCGCGACCGATCTCCCAGCCCCGGTCGGCTATGCCCACGCGGTGATCGCCGCGCCCGGTCGGACCGTGTACCTCGGCGGCCAGACCGCCCAGGCACCGGACGGGACGATCTTCGGCACGACCATCGTCGAGCAGTTCGACCTGGCTGCGCGCAACCTTGTTGCCGCGCTCCAGGCCGCCGGCGGGCAGCCGGACGACCTCGTCTCGCTGCAGATCTTCGTGACCGACTTCGCCGCATACCGCGCGTCGCTGACCGAGCTGGGGAGTGTCTGGCGCACGCACTTCGGTCGCCGGTATCCAGCCATGGCGGCACTCGGGGTCGCGGCGCTGTTCGATCCGAGTGCGCTGGTCGAGCTCGTCGGCGTCGCCGTGATCCCGTGAGCGCCACCTATGTGCACCTGACCGCGGCCCACCGCGACCTGCTGGCCCGGACCGAGACCCTGGCGCGGGATGTCCTGGCGCCGATCGGGGACGCCGGCGAGCCCGGCCGGGTCAACCGAGCCCTGGTCGCCGCCCTCTCCACGCACGGGCTCGTCCCGGAGGTGCTCGAAAGCGGACGCGAGCTCCCGGCGCTCACCCTCTGCCTGGTCCGTGAGGGCCTGGCGCGGTATTCGACGGCAGCGGAGACCGCCTTTGCGCTCCAGGGTCTGGGTGCCCATCCGATCCTGACGGCCGGCCACACGGAGGTCGTCGACCGGTGGATCCCCCGGGTCGCCTCCGGGGAAGCCGTTGCCGCCTTCGCCCTGACCGAGCCGGACGCCGGCTCCGACGTTGCTGCGCTGGCGCTCGCCGCCGAACGCGACGGCGACGGGTTCCGCCTCACCGGCGAGAAGGTGTTCATCTCCAACGCGCCCGATGCGGACATCTACACGGTATTCGCCCGCACCACGCCCGGCGCGGGCGCCCGCGGCATCACGGCCTTCGCGGTGCCGCGAGACAGCCGTGGCCTCTCTGGTGAAGCCATCCCGTTTGTCGCCGACCACCCCATCGGCCGGCTGCGCTTCGACGGCGTTGCCCTGCCCGCGGAGAACGTGGTCGGCGAGGTCGACCATGGATTCGGCGTCGCGATGCGGACGCTCGATCTGTTCCGTCCCAGCGTCGGGGCCTGCGCCGTGGGCATGGCCCAGGCCGCGCTCGATGCGGCGGTGGCCTACGCCGCCGAACGCCGGGCCTTCGGCGGGCCGCTCTCAGCGCTCCAGGGGGTGAGCCATCAGCTCGCCGACGTGGCGACCCGCGTCCAGGCATCGCGCCTCCTGGTCCATTCGGCGGCGGCGGCGCATGACGCGGGTATCACCCCGAACACCGAGGCTGCGGCGATGGCGAAGCTCTTCGCCACCGAGACCGCCATGTTGGCCATCGACGTCGCGATCCAGGTGCACGGCGCTCGCGCGCTGGTGCGCGGCCATCTCCTCGAGCACCTGTACCGCGACGTGCGCGGGACCCGGATCTACGAGGGGGCCTCCGAGGTGCAGCGAGAGATCATCGCCCGCCAGCTGTTCCGCCGGGCCGGTCGCGGATCATGAGGATCGAACTCGACCCGCTGACCGCCGCGCAGGTCGGTGTCGAGGAACGGCTCGCCGGACACGCGCATGCCGGCGCGCCGGTATGCGGCGTGGGAACGGGCGTTGGTCGCCTCGGTGATCAGCGCCACCGCCGTCGCCAACTCCTGGGCGAAGAGGTGGTCGGAGAGCATCCTCACCGCCCGCGACCCGATCCCCCGCCCTGCAAGTTCAGGGTCGCCGATGAAGACGTCGAGCCCCCAGGATCCCTTCGGCAGGCGCAGGTCGATTTCCGACAGGTATGCCTCCTCGGCGTCCCAGGGATAGAACTGGATGAACCCGACAGGCTCTCCGGCGAGTTCGATGATGCAGCAGGTCGTCTGCCCGTCCCCGCCTTGCTCCGGGCAGAGCTCCTCGATGGCGGCCTCCAGAGTGAGTGGGGGATCGTCCGGGTCCCACCACTCCCTGACGTGGGGGCTGTTGCGCCAGGCGACGATGCGGGCGTACTCGTCGGGCTGATCTCGCAGCCGCCGGATCACGAGATCCGCATCGGAGGCGATGACGTCCTTCATCCGACCAAGTATCGAGTCACTCGCGAAGCGGGTGCGGAGCGGGACTGCTGCATACGATCCCGGGCATGCGCGTACTGGTTGTCGAGGACGAGCGAGAAGTCGCCGGTAGCCTCGCCCGGGGCCTGGCCGAGGCCGGCATCTCCGTCGACGTGGCCCTGAATGGCGAGGAAGCCCTCGAAACGCTCCGTTCCGGGCTCGCCTACGACGTGGCCGTCCTCGACGTGATGCTGGGCGGCGATCTCGATGGCATCGGCCTCTGCCGCCATCTGCGCGCCCAGGGGGCGCCGACGGCGATCCTGATGCTCACCGCCCGCGACGACGTCAAGGACCGGCTCACCGGCTTCGACGCCGGCGCCGACGATTACCTCGCGAAGCCGTTCCACTTCGAGGAGGTCCTCGCGCGGGTGCGAGCCCTGAGCCGGCGGCGGATCACACCTCAGCTGGAGGTCCTCTCGGCCGGCAACCTCAGCATGGACAGCGCCGCCCGGCAGGTCATGGTCGACGGCGACGTCCTCCCCACCACACGCCGCGAGTACGAGATCCTCGAGCTCTTCCTGCGCCATCCCGCCCAGGTGCTCAGCAAGGAGCAGATCCACGACGCGGTCTGGGGCGACGCTCAGACGGTCGAATCGGGTCTCGTCGAGGTCTACGCAGGGAAGGTTCGCCGCAAGCTGCACGACGCTCGCGCGTCTGTGCTCATCGAGACCTGCCGTGGCATCGGCTACCGCCTGATCAGCGGCGAGGCGGCGGCGCTGTAATGGGCACTGTCGTCAGGCGTCCCAACTCATTCAGCCCGCGTCAGCCGGCCCCGCTGGTCGGCGTGGTGACGGTCTTCCTCGGCTGCGTGGCGATGCTTGCCCTGGTCCTGGTGGTCGAGATCGCGGTCCCGAACAACCCGACCCTCGGCGGCATCCTGCTCCTCGCGGTGCTCTTCGCCACGTGGCTGCTGCCGACCCCGTATGCCGCGGCCATCACTGCCGCTGCGATCGGCATCACGCTGATCACCGCGCTCACCGGGGCGATCAACCCGCTCACCGCCAAGTTCCAGTTCGTCGCCGTGGTGGTGACCGCGTGCCTCAGCGAGCTGACCGTCCGGTCGCTGATCGCACGCGACCGAGCCCAGATGGCGACCGCCGATCAGCTGCGCAGGTTCACCGCCGATGCCGCTCACGAGCTGCGCAACCCGCTCTCGGCCCTCCAGAGCGATCTAGAGATCACGCTGCTGCAGCCCCGCACCCCCGACGAGCTCACCGCGACGGTGCGCCTCGCCCTCAAGAACACCCGACGCCTCGTGAAGATCTCCGAATCACTCCTGACCCTATCCCGGGGCGACGCCGGCGGCCTCATAACCTCGATCGCGCGGATCGACATCAGTGACGTGCTCGAGGAGGCCTTTGCCCGCTGGGAAGGGCATGCGACAACGCTGGGCGTCCAGATGACCGAAGCGCTCGACTGCGAAGGCGTGGTCGAGGGTGACTCGCTGCTGCTCGGCCGTCTTTTTGACAACCTCATCGAAAACGCGCTCGGTTACACCCCGAAGGGCGGGAGTGTAACGATCGCGCTCATGCCGGCTCCGCCGGCTGCGTGCGTCATCACCATCACCGATACCGGGTCCGGGATTCCCGATTCGCTGCGCCCGGTCCTCTTCGAGCGGTTCTCACGAGGGGACGCGTCACGATCTCGCAAGACGGGTGGCGCCGGGCTCGGCCTCGCCATCTGCTCAGCAATTGTTTCTGCCCACAAAGGCACCATCACACTCGATGACGAATACGTCGGTGGAACGCGAATCGTTGTGCGACTTCCTGTTACCAGGCTTTCCGGAAGGGTTTGAGATGCGTGCTCACCCTGAATGTATCGCCTCGCCAAGTCGGGGGAACGCAATTATTCGGAGAGATACCATGGGCAACAGGGTTTTGGAGGTCGGAGAACGGATCCGAGAGCTGGGAGAGAGGCTCCAGAACAACGAGGAAGGCCAGGGCATGGTCGAATACGCGCTGATCCTCGTCCTCATATCGATTGTCGTCATCGTCATTCTCACCACGCTGGGCAAGACAGTGAACAACGTCTTCTCCAACGTGAGCCACGGCCTGTCGAGCTAGTCCCCCACGAGCGCTCAGTCTCCCCCGCGGGCTGCCGGACCTTGAAGGCCTGGCAGCCCGTCGTCATGTCAGGCGGTGTGCACAGCCCCCGGAACGGGCCTGGGACGCGCCCGCGGCAGCAGCATCGACAGGATGCCGGTCAACGCCCAGAAGCCGACGTTGAAGAAGAGGATCCGCTCGACCGAGGTCACGAAGTCGCGGCCCAGAGCGGCTTGAGCGGCTTTCGCGAATGCCGCGTCGACCGGGTTGGACGATGACGTCGACCCCGCGGTGGGGCATCCCGGAATCGGCGCGGTTGGGTCGCTCGCGGAGGCCAGCTTCTTGAAGCAGGTCGTGAACTTTGCGATGGCAGCATCCGATGCGGGCGGCGACACGTTGGCGGCCGCGAGCTGCGCGTGGAGCTGCGGAGTGACCGTATTGATGGCGTCCGGGGCGCGGCTCGAGAGGAGACCGAAGAACACGACACCGACGATGGCGACACCGATTGCACCACCAAGCTGCTGGAAGGTGGTGAGCACTCCGGATGCGGACCCTGCGTCCTTGCCGGGCACGCCCGCCAGGATGATGTTGAGCAGGGGCGCGATCACCGTCCCGAGGCCGAGTCCGCTGACGACGAATGCCGGGATGAGGACCCAGCCGGTGACGCCCGTCCCCGCGAGATGCAAGGTCAGGATGAGCCCGAGCATGCCGACCACCAGCAGCACCGATCCAATTGCGATGGTGTATTTGCCGAGGCGTGGGGCGACGCGCGTCGACATCGCGGACGCGATGGCGGAGGAGAGGCTCCATGGGATGGTCGTCAGGCCGGCATTGAGCGCGCTGAATCCCAGGCCGACCTGCAGCATCAGGCTGAACGTGAAGAAGAACGCGGGAATCCCGGCGATGAAGATTGCGGAGATGGCCACGCCGACGCTGAACGATCGGATCCGGAACAGTGAGAGCTGCACGAGCGGGAACCGCGTCGACGGCAGTGATCGCTCGTAGAGGATGAAGAGCACGAGCATCACCGGGCTGATGGCCATGCAGATGAAGGTCCAGGCAGGCCAGCCCGCCACCTGTCCCTCGACGAGCGGGTAGACAAGCAGGAGGATGCCCGCCGTGGAAAGTACGAAGCCGCCCATGTCGAGACGCGTGGCGTTGGGCGCGCGCAACTCGGTGATCAAGCGCGTGGCGGCGATCAGCGCGGCGATGCCGATGGGCAGGTTCACCAGGAAGATCCAGCGCCACGATCCACCGGTGATGTCGTTGCGGATGATCAATCCGCCGACGAGCGGGCCGGTGATCGTGGCGATCCCGATCACCGCGCCGACAAAACCGAAGACGCGAGCGCGTTCCTGCGGTGGGAAGGTCACCTGGATCACCGAGAGCACCTGCGGATACATCATCGCCGCCATCGCGCCCTGGAGCACCCGGGAGAGGTCGAGCATGATCGCGCTCTGGGCGAGCCCGCAGAGGGCAGAGGCGATCACGAACCCCGACATCCCGATGATGAACAGCCGCTTTCTGCCAAAGATGTCACCAAGTCGGCCGCCCGTGATGAGGAGCACCGCGTAGGCCAGACCGTAGCCGGCGACGACGAACTGGATGTCGGCGTTGTTGGCCGCGAGGTTGGATCGGATTGCCGGGATTGCCACGTTGACGATGGAAACGTCGAGCAGCACCATGAACAGCGCGGTCATCACGCTCGCAAGCGCGAGCCAGCGGCGCGGGTCGAGTTCGCTCGCCGGCGGAGCGGGTGGAGCCGGCTGTGCGCCCGCGCCGGGCGGAGACGCAGCCTCAGTGGTCTCGGTCATTCAGGCGTGCCTCCCGCGATCGCGCATCAGGTCCGTCATCACGTGCCCGCAAGTGCGGAGGACCATCTTGCCAGAGTCCCGTTCGCCGGGCGCGGCAGTCCTGGTCGGCTCATCTCCCGGCGAGCGGCCCGTTGAGCGCGGTATGCACGATGCCCACGGCCAGCACTGCGAACATGGTGACGACGTGATTGCGCCGGATCCGGCGGCGAGCGTCGCGCTTCGCGCCGGAGAGACCGCTGCCGGCGAACGCGGTCAGGACGAGCAGGCCCACCGCCGCGGCACCCGCCCAGATGCCGACCTCCTCACCTGCGGGGAGTGCGTTGCGGGTCACCGATGAGAGGCAGTGGGCCGCGCCCGCGACGGTTGCCACTGCGCCGAGCCAGTTGTGGGCACGGAACCAGCCCATGGAGAAACTCCGTCCTGCGGAGAGCCGCCAGCGATTGACGAGGGATGACGCGATGGCCACGCCGAAGAGCCCCGCAGCGATCCAACCGGTGAGCGTGTCGATCGCACTCATCGCGGGGGGCGCGAGTCGCGACTCCGAGCCAGGTCTCTATCCTCGAGCGTCATGGAGATGCAGTATCGGCACCTGGGTCGCTCGGGGCTCCAGGTCAGCGTCCTTTCGTTTGGCTCGTGGGTGAGTTTCGGCCCTCAGCTCGCGGGGAGCAGTGCCCGCGACTGTCTCGCCGCCGCGTACGACGCGGGAGTGAACTTCTTCGACAACGCCGAGGTCTACGCAGGTGGACGCTCGGAGTCGATCATGGGCGAGGCGATCGCTGAGCTCGGCTGGCCGCGGCACACCTACGTCATCTCCAGCAAGTTCTACTGGGGGATCGAGGACTCGGTCAACACGCACAACACCCTCAATCGCAAGTACCTGCTCCATGCGGTGGACGGATCGCTGCGTCGTCTTGGCCTCGATTTCCTCGATCTGATCTTCTGTCACCGTGCCGACCCCGACACGCCGATCGAGGAGACCGTATGGGCGATGCACGACATCATCAGCTCCGGTCGAGCGCTGTACTGGGGCACGTCCGAGTGGAGCGCGGAGGCGATCCTCGAGGCGTGGGAGATCGCCGACCGGCATCACCTGCACAAGCCGGTGATGGAGCAGCCGCAGTACAACCTCTTCGAGCGCGACAAGGTCGAGCGCGAATTCGCTCCGCTCTACGACAGGATCGGCCTCGGCCTCACCACCTGGAGCCCGCTCGCGTCGGGCCTGCTCACCGGGAAATACATCGATGGCGTTCCGCCCGGAAGCCGGGCGACGCTGCGGGGCTATGGATGGCTCAAGGCGGATGTCACCGACCCCGAAGCCAACCGGAAGGTGCGCGAGCTCGGTGTGATCGCACGCGAGCTTGGGGTCACGCCTGCCCAGCTCTCGATCGCCTGGTGCGCGTCCAACCCGCATGTGTCGACGGTGATCACCGGCGCGAGCCGCGTGGAGCAGGTTCGCGAGAATCTCGGCGCGCTCGAGGTCCTGGACAAGCTCACCCCGGAGATCCTCGCGCGCATCAACGCGATCTTCTGAGGGTCAGGCCGAAGCGGCGACGCGATAGACGATCCCCGCACCCCAGTCGCCGATGTAGAGCGCGTTGTCGGGTCCGAGGATCACCGGGACCGGGTTGCTGAGCCCGGTGATGAACTTCGCCACCTTCCCCCTGTAGGCGCCGCCGGCCCGGGTGAGCGTCACCGCGTCGACGACGCCCGTCGCCCATTCCGCGATCAGCGCCTTGGTTCCCACCGCGGCGCCGAGCTGCCCGGTCACGATCGCGACACCGCTCACCGCGGCGTGCTTGTCGAGCACGGCAACCGGCGCCGGCACACCGGCGCACGCGCTGCCGCCCTGCCCGTAGCACGCGGGGAATCCCCACGACTCGCCTGCGCTCACCAAGGCAAGCCAGTCGCCCGGGGTCCGCGCTCCGAGGTCATCGCGCTGATCCATGGTCACGAAGAGATCGTCGGTCCCGGGGTAGAACTCCAGCCCCACCGGTGCGCGGATCCTGGTGGCGAACTCGGTGAGGCCGGTCCCGTCGGGCAGGAAGGACACGATCGATCCCGAGAGTGTCAGCGCCGGGGTGCAGTGGTCGCACGGAGCGGTGATGCCGAGAAGCATCCGGCCGTCCGGCGCGAGCACGAGCTCGTTCACCTCACCAGAACCCGCGGGAAGAGTCAGCACGGTCCGGTGGGAAGCGAAGTGACTCCCATTGAAGTCGCTGTACGCGTCGACCCGGCTCGTTGACGCGACGTAGAGCGAGCCCGAGTACCAGAGCAGACCGAGCGGCGTGCGCAGACCGGTGATCACCAGGGTGGGCGTGGCACCCGCGTGGTCGACGACGTAGACGCCGTCGTCGCCGGCGTAGTCGTACGCGGCGGTGGCGACCCAGAGCCGGCCCTGCGGATCGAAGGCGAGTGCAGCGGCGTGGGTCAGGCCGCGCGCGAAGACCGAGGCTTGCAGCCCCGCCGGTCCGTGCAGTCCGTCACCGATGCTCACCAGCGCAGCGGGCGAGGACGATGCGCTGATCGTCCCGCCACATGCGGTGACCAGCGCCAGCAGGAGTGCTCCGGTGCACCACGTCTTGCCCTTCATGGAGATCGCGATGAGCTTACGGTGCGTTCCTGAGTGATCCGTCAGTGCACGCTGGGAGAGACCCCACAGATGCGAGTCAGGACGCAGGGCCCCGCCTTTGGTGACGCCATCGCGTCTGCCCGGAGATGGCAAGATTCCTTGCCGTAACCGGGCTCTTTCGGAGGTGCACGATGGACATGAAGCTCGAGGTGGTGGTGGTGCCCGTCGCCGACGTGGACCGCGCCAGAAGCTTCTATGAATCGCTGGGCTGGAGGCCGGACGCCAATTTCGCCGGCCCAGACGGCTACGAGAACTGGCCCGACTGGTATGCGCAGTTCATGCTGGACGAGCAGGGCAAGCAACGCGGCGAGGGTGCCGGCGGATCAAGCACATGAGCGCGTACGACGTCATCGTCGTAGGCGGCGGCTCGCCGGGTGAGCACTGCGCCGGCGAGCTGGCCGATGGCGGTCTGCACGTGGCGCTCGTCGAGCGAGCGCTGGTGGGCGGCGAGTGCTCGTACTTTGCGTGCATCCCGTCCAAGACACTTCTGCGCCCTGGTGAAGCTGTGCAGGACGCGCGTGACGCGACGGCGAGCGCTGAGGTTGACGTCAAGGCCGCGCTGGCGTGGCGCGACTTCATGGTCGCGGATTATTCCGACGCGGGTCAGGAACGCTGGCTGGCGGGCAAGGGCATTGCGCTCCTGCGCGGAACGGGCCGGCTTGCCGGCGTGGGCGTCGTCGATGTGGACGGCGCGCAGTACACCGCCACAAACGTCGTGCTGGCGACGGGCTCGGATCCTGTGATTCCACCGATTCCCGGTCTGTCCGATATCGACGGCGTCTGGACCAACCGTGAAGTGACCGGGATGAAGGCCATCCCTCATCGCCTGATCGTGCTTGGCGGGGGCCCGGTCGGTGTCGAGATGGCTCAGGCAGTACGGCGCCTTGGCGGCGAGGTGGTCGTCATCGAGGGCGCCCCGCGCCTGCTGGCGCGCGAGCCGGCGCCACTTGGAGAGGCACTGGCTGCGACGCTCCAGAGCGACGGTGTCGAGCTGATCCTGGGCCGGAGGGTCACCGCTGCCCGGCGTGACGGCGACGACTATGTCCTCACCCTCGACGATGGGAGCGAGCCGCGTGGTGACAGGCTGCTCGTCGCCACCGGCAGGCGCCCGCGAGTCGCCGGGATTGGGCTCGAGACCGTCGGCATCAGCGACACGGCTCACGGCATCCCTGTCGACTCCCACCTGAGAGCCGCCGAGGGGCTCTGGGCGATCGGTGATGTCACCGGCATCCGGCTGCTGACACACGTGGGCAAATATCAAGGCGAGGTCGTCGCCGCCAACATCCTCGGCGATCCTCGCGAGGCCAACTACGAGGCGATTCCGAACGTCGTCTACACCGACCCGCAGGTCGCTGCTGTGGGCGCCGA
Organism: Candidatus Dormiibacterota bacterium; assembly: GCA_963830305.1. Classification (GTDB taxonomy): domain Bacteria; phylum Chloroflexota; class Dormibacteria; order Aeolococcales; family Aeolococcaceae; genus Palsa-851. Next base: position 70,842 of record CAWHLW010000002.1, read on the forward strand.
TGAGGCGAAGTTCAGCGCAACCACGCCGCTGTCGGATGTGGCGAAGACCGCCACCTACACTCGGGCCTACGCTGAATCCCGCGGCTTCCTGACCCTCCTCAGCGATGGTGAGCGGCTCGTCGGCGCGTATGCCGTCGGGCCCGAGGCGGGGGAGTGGCTGCAGCAGGCCACGCTGGCCATCCGCGCCCGCGTGCCGCTCGACGTGCTGCGTGACACCATCCAGCCCTTCCCCACCTTCTCGGAGATCTTTGTCGCCACGCTCAAAGCGCTCCACGGTCAGATCCGCGGCGCCAAGGGTGCCTAGGCGGTCTCCTCGAGCACCCGCAGCCGGGGCCGCTTGGCAGGCTCCACCTCGGCCCAGCGTCCGCCGGCGAGACGCATCGCGTGCGACGCGTGGAGCATTCGCTGGATCTCCTCTGCGGGTACCGGTCGCGAGAAGTAGAAGCCCTGGGCGAACCGGCAGCCGAGGCTCTGAAGCCGTTCGGCCTGTTCGGCCGTCTCCACGCCCTCGGCGATGAGGCCGAGCCCCAGCGTCTTGCCCATCCGGATGATCGCCTGCGCGAACGCCGTCCGGCGGGGATCCTCGGCAACATGGTCGACGAAGAGCTTGTCGATCTTGAGGATGTCAAGGGGCAGGTCCTGGAGCGACGCCAGCGACGAGTAGCCGGTGCCGAAGTCGTCCATCGAGATGCGCACGCCCAGGCCCTTGAGCTCGCGCAGGCGGTCCCGAGCGCTCTCGGGGTCGTCGACCATGAAGCTCTCGGTGATCTCGAGCGTGAGGTGCGAGGGTGGCAGCCCGGCTCGGGTGAGGATGCGCCACACCTCACTCACGAAACTCGGGTCGCGCAGCTGCCGCGGCGAGACGTTGACGCTCACCGTGAATGCCGGCTCGTCGATCAGCTCGACCTGCCACTCCTGCCACTGCCGGCACGCCTCCTCGAGCACGTGCAAGCCGAGCTCGCGGATCATGCCGGTCTCCTCGGCGATGCCGATGAACTCGGCCGGCACCACCATGCCCCAGCGCGGGTGCTTCCAGCGGACCAGTGCCTCGACGCCGACAGGGGTGCTCGTGGTGAGGTCGACGATCGGCTGATAGAGGACCACGAGCTCGTGGCGATCGATGGCGCGCTCGAGGTCGGTGCGAACCTCGAGACGGCGCGCGACCACGTCCTGCATCCCCGGCTGGAAGACCTCGTACGTGTCCTTGCCCTTCACCTTGGCGCGGTACATCGCGACGTCTGCCTGCCCGACCAACTCCTCCGCGCTGATGTCGCGCCTTGCGGTCACCGCGACCCCCACCGAAGCGCTGATCGTGACCTCACGCCCGGCGACGACGAAGCGGGGCTTGAACACCGACACCACGCGCTCGGCGACCCGGATGGCGTCCTCGGGGTCCGCGGTCTCCTCGACGAGGATGGCGAACTCGTCGCCGCCGAAACGTGCTGCCGTGTCCGATGCGCGGAGCACGACCTTGAGGCGGTCGGCAACGCGTGCGAGCAGCTCGTCGCCCGCCATGTGACCAAGGCTGTCGTTGATCTCCTTGAAGTCATCGAGGTCGAGGAACATCACCGCGAGCGCCTCGTCATGGCGCTCGCGGCGCGTCAGCGCGTGTTCGAGGCGGTCCATGAAGAGCGCGCGGTTGGCGAGGTCGGTCAGCGTGTCGTGGAACGCCTGCTGGCGGAGGCGATGACCGAGGCGCGTGTTCTGCACCGCGACGCTGGTCTGCGCCGCGAAGGCATCGAAGAGGTGCAGGTCGTCCGTGTCGAAGGTGCCGACACCGCTCATCCGATTGGCGACGATGAGAGTCCCGAGCAACATGCCCTCGCCCTGCAGCAGCGTTGCCATCGCGTCGGTGTACCCCTGCTCGCGCAACCATTCGCGGAGGTCGGGATCGGAGGTTGAAGGCGTGACGATCAACCCGCGCTTGCTCTCGTCGAGGAGCGGGACGAAGCGCTCCAGGTGTTCTGCGCTCAGCACGGTGTCGACGTTGTCACTCGTGCCGCGAGAGGTGCTGATGGTGCGCCACGACACCGTCCCGGTCGCAATCGGCAGCAGTGACACGGTTGCGATGTCAGCCCGGAACACCTTGCGGAGCTGATCGAGCAGTTCGGGAATCGCCGCGCCGTCAGAGCTCGCGCGCTGCAGCATGTCGCTCGATTCGTACAGGTACTGGAGTCGCTGATGTTTCTGATGCTCGCGCGTGTACAGCACGTACGAAGCGCCGATTGCCGCGAGCGGCGTGAGCAGCAACAGCAGTACCTTGGGATCGCTGTTGTAGAGCACCACGACGACCAGTCCGAGGCTGCAGTTCGCGAAGCCGCCGATGAGCACGATGACGATAGGTTGGAACCACTGTCGGTGTGACTGCCGTCCCTCCGCGAGCGAGATGGCGAGTGCCGTGAATGCGAATCCCAGCAGCGACGCGATCGACATGAAGAGGAGCACCCAAAGCCACGTCGACGGGGTGGTCGGGTTCGTTCCGGAGATGCGATGCACGAGGATCGAGAAGGTCTCGGTCTCGATCGCGAAGCTGGCCAGGTTGAAGATGAGCTTGATCGGCTCCTGCCGGCGGATCAGGCCCAGCCCGATGGCGGCGCCGAGGATGCGCGCGAAGACGAGCTCGCCGGGGTCGCCAGCGAGCACGAACACGCCGATCACCAGGGGAATCTCGCTCAGCGAGAACGACTGGGATTCCTTGCGGAAGTGGATGAAGACGCGCCACCACTCGCCGACGGCGAATCCGACGACCAGCGCCGCCACGATCCACAGGACCGGCGTGCCGCCCGACTGGCGCAGGGGCGCCACGGCGACCACGTACACCACGGCCGCAACGACGCACATGCAGATGTTCAGGACCCAGATGGGCGTGACGCCTCCAGCGCTCGCCGTGGGCCGGTTCTCCGGGCCTGCCCTGGCATCAGCCGCACGCTGCCTGGCCTTCACCAAACCTCGTGGCACGTCACACAATCCTGTGCATCGCGATCTCCCGCGCGAGCCTGGCGCCGGCTCGGGGCGGGCCCCCCTCAGGGGCTGACTGAGTTATATCCTCGTCGCTTCAAACGCGTCATGACGCGCCGGAATCGCGGGTGTTACGGGCGATGGGATACGGGGCGAGCCGGCCCGGGGACGGCGCCGCCCGGGATCGTCGGGCTGCGCCGTCCCGAGGGAAGCTCAGTCGGGGAAGGAAGCCTGGCCGAGCGTGATCGTGGCGCTGTGGCTGACCGCCGAGGCGTCTATCCAGGTCAGGTTCACGCTCTGGCCCACCTGGAATGAACTCCATGGCGTTGTGGAGATCGTTGTTGTTGGCGATCGTGGTACCGCCGATGCTGGTGATCCGCCCGCAGACGGTAACCCCGGCACTGGCGGCAGGGTCGCCGGTGACCTGGCTCACCCAGGCTCCGCTCGTGGCCTCCGACGTCGCGCAGTTGGGGGTGCTGCCGTCGAGGCCGGGCTGGTTCACGGAGACCGCGACGCCAAGCAGTGCCGCATTGCCGATATGGATGTTGGTGCCGCTGCCGGCGCGGATCTCGGAGATGATCGACATCGCCTTGTTGATCGGGATGGCGAACCCCGTGGTGGAACCGGTCTCCTGGCCGGGATTTCCCGATGTCTGACCCGCGGTGGTCATCCCGATCACCTGACCCGAGGAGTCGACCTCCGCGCCGCCCGAATCACCGGGCTCGATGGCGGCGCTGACCTGCAGCATGCCGGTCAGGGTCTCGTTGTCGCCGCTGTCATCGCTCGCTGTGATCTGCGCGCCGATCCCCGTGATGGTGCCGCTCACCTGAGCCGGCGTCCCGCCCTTGCCGAGCGCGTTGCCGAGCACCGTGATCCCGTCTCCGACCGAGACATTCGAGGAGTTGCCGATCGGCACCGTGGTCAGGTTGGAGACACCCTGGAGCTGGACGAGCGCGACGTCGTCCTTCGCGTCGTAGCCGATCACCTTCACCGCGTAGTTGGTGCCGGTGCCGTCGATCTGGGCATGAATGTTGATGGTGTCGTCGATGACGTGGTTGTTGGTCAGCACCAGCCCGTTGGAGCTGATGATCATCCCGGTCCCGGCGACCTCACCGTTGCCGGCGGCCTCATCAGCGGTGATGTCCACCAACGCCGAGTCGATCTTCGCGACGGTCGCCGCCGAGATCGCACCGGTGGACGGATTGGTGCTGCCGATGCTTGGGGGGTTCCCGGTGCCGTTCGAGGTTCCCGGAGTGAGCGTCGACCCGCTCGAAGGGTTCGAGGCCGAGGTGGTGGTCAGCGCCCACGCTGTGCCACCGCCGGCGCCCACGCATGCAATCGCAAAGACGGCGAGCGCGGTGCGACGAAGTCCGGAGCTTCCACCTGGACGTTGTGGAGTGGGCGGCCAGCTCGGGGGACCCCACTGGGGGTCGAATGACCACGGGCTGTAGGAGGCGCCCACCGGCTCGGCGGGGGGCGGGGGTGGCGGATTGGGAGGAAAGTAGTCCTGCATCTCGTTGGTCATCATGCGGCTCCGAGGTTTTCAGTTTGGTGACGCCTCATCAGCATGCCGCTGGAGGCTCAGGGCGGCCTGAGCCCTGCCTGTGACATTGCTGAGACCCGCCGCCCTACCAAGCTTGCTCACGGTCCCGCGGTCAGTTCCTGCACCTCATTGTGGGGCAGCGGCGCGAAGACGTAGTACACGGCGGTGATACCGGCCAGCGCCAGGGCCACTGGCGCGCTGATGAACGCGATCGCAAAGACGGCCGCGTACACCACGGTGCCGAGCGACGCGCGCACGCGTGCCTTGCCGCGTTGATTGCGTGGCACCGTCACCCGGGTGCGCCCCTCGCGGAGCGACCACTCGAATATCGCGGTGAAACTCAACGCCATGCCCTCGAGCACCACCGCGTAGACCGCCATGGAGAGGTGCGAGTCCTCGCTGCCGCTGGTCAGGTACGTGGCCATGGTCGCGGTGGCGAACGGGATCAGCACGACGAACATCAGCAAGACGAGGTTGAGAAAAAGCAGCGTCCGGTCAACCACGACGATGAGGTTGAACCGCGCGTGGTGGTTGACCCAGATGATCCCGATGCTGAAGAAGCTCACCGCATAGGCGGCGAACTGTGGCCAGTGGTTCCCGATCTGGGCGAACAGGTCCCCGTGGCCCGGTTCGGGGACGGTGAGATCGAGCGCCAGCAGCGTTATCGCGACAGCGATGACGCCGTCGCTGAAAGCCTCCAGGCGCGCCTTGCTCATCTCCGCGAAGAGCGTACATGCACTTCGTGGTCGCGACACGCAACCTCGGGGTACCATCTGACGGCCGCGGCGATCGCCGCCGCAGCTCGTCCTTGAACTCGCGTCCTCCTCCACGTCTCACCTGAGGTTCGAGGTTGTCTCGTACGTATGACCTTTCAGGCCGCCGCCGCGTCCGTCGACGCCGCGCGTCCCTGAAAACCGGACGCCAGCGAATCACGCGGGGATCGCTGGTCACTGCCGGTTTCCTGGTCTCGATCCTGACCGGCGTGCTGCTGTATTTCCTTCCGGCCCTGCAGGTCGCGCTCCGTGATACCGGCCAGGTCAACACGTCCCTGGGAGGAACCGCGCAGCTCAAACCGGTGTCGGCGAGCGAGCACCTGTCCACGACGTCACCGTTCACGCTCCTGCTCCTCGGCTCCGACAGCGATTCCAAGTTCAACGGCGACTACCTGACCCAGTCGATGATTCTCACCCGGGTCGACCCGGCCACCGAGCACGTGACCATGCTGTCGATCCCACGCGACCTCTGGGTCCGGCTCTGCACCGGCGCCAATGGCAAGATCGATCAGGCGTTCCTCCACGGCGGCGCTCAGTGCGCCATCCAGACCGTGGAGGGTGACCTCAAGGTCCACGTCGACTACTACGCGTGGATCGGGCTCCAGGGCCTCGTCTCGGTCCTGAACGAGCTGGGCGGGGTCAACGTCATCGCCAACAACCCGGTGATGGACGACTACTACCCGGCGGATCTCTCGGGTGGCAGCCCGTACGACTACGAGCGGATCCTGGTGCTTCCGGGGGCGCAGCACATGAGCGGCACGCTGGCGCTCGAGTACGTGCGCGCGCGCCACGATGATGCGTACGGCGACTTCGCGCGGTCGCAGCGGCAGCAGCAGATCCTGATCGCACTGCGTGCCAAGACGAAGTACACGTCCATCGCGGACATTCCGACCCTGGCAACGTCGTTGGGATCGAACTTCCAGACCGACATGAGCATCGGCCAGGTGAGTGGCCTGCTCCCGATCGCCGGATCGGTGCCGCTCAGCGCGATCACGCAGGTGGTGCTGCTGCCCCCGTACACGAGCACCGTGTATCTCTCAGGGCAGGACGCGCTCATGCCCAACTGGGCGTTGATCCGGCCGGAGGTCACCAAATACTTCCCGGTGACGTCCTGAGATGAGGCGAGCTGCGGTGCTCATCTGCCTGATGCTGGCGAGCGGCCTGGTGGCGAACCGGACCCTCGCGGTGCTGCAAACCCACACCACCGCCGCATCGATCATCACAACGACGAGTCCGCAGGTGAAGCTGCCGGGCACGATCTACGTGAGCCAGGAGGGTTCCATCTACGCCATCTCCGGCTCGAAGGTGCGCCGCCTGGGCCTGCCGTCGGGGGGCGACTGGACGCAACCGCGCGTGCTGGCGGACGGATCGCTGCTCGTGATCCGCAGGTTCGACGAGTATTCGGACCTGTATCACGTCACCACCTCTGGTCATGTCATCGCGCAGATGACCTCTGACGATCAGATGAGTGGCAAGGCGACGCTCCAGCTGGACCACTGGATTCTCTGGCCGGCAATCGGGCCGGACGGCACCAGCGTGTACTTCGCGACCAACTCGCCGAAACCGGCACCCAACAAGAGCTACGAGGTGGACTTCTCGCTCTGGTCGGCACCACTCGGCGCCGCGTTCAACATCGGTGACACTGGAGTGAGCGGCGGCATGCGCTGGTCGGTGCCCGATCTCTACACGGGTGGTGACATCGAACCGGTCCCGCTGCCGGACGGCAGCGTGCTCTACTCGAGCTACGCGAACACGGGAAAAGGAACGGTGGTGACCGTACTCGGCCTGCAGACGAGCCCGACCAGTCCGATGAAAGCGCTGACAACTCCGCAGCAGGATTGCGGCGCACCGTCGGTCGCGGCTAACGGGGTGACCGTTGCGATGGTGTGCACCAACTCGGGGCAGAGCGCCGACCTCGAGACCGCGACTCTCGCGGGCAACGCGCTCGGCCCGCTCCACGTGCTCGTCGCGAACTGCCTCTGCAACTCGCCGTCATGGTCGTCCACCGGGAACGACCTCCTCTATATGAATGCATCCAACCCGGACGGCAACTTCGGGCTCTGGTACATCGCCAACGCGACCGGCGCTCATCCGCGCGCGCCTCGCCGGGTCAGTGACTCGAGCGTCGACCTCGATGCGACGTCCGCGGCCGCGTGGTCGAGCCGGTAACCGATCAGGCGGCGGGCTGGGTCAGGTCGTAGACGGTCACGCCATCGACCCGGGTTGCGGTGAAGTGCTGCTCGACCCACTGCGAGATCTCGCTCGATGTCCCGCTGCCGCCGCCGAATCCGCCGCCGGATCCGAGGAAGTAGTGGATGCGGCTCTGCGCGACGTACTGCTCGAATTGCGCGAGGGTCGGCGCGGGATCGGTGCCGTTGAAGCCGCCGATCGCCATGATCGGGTCGTCGGTCGCGAGCTGATACCCGGCCGCTGAGTTAGCGTCGATTGTGGCTCCAACCCAGCTGTAGTGACTCGCGTCGGTCTCGAGCAGCTTGACGAGCGCTGCTCCAGGCGTGCTCGCGTTGAGGAACGATCCGCCGCCGAAGCCACCACCGCCGGCGCCGCGGGGGATGCCGAATCCACCGCCGGTGAAGCCGCCGGGGTTGCCGAAGCCGGCTCCAGGAAACCCTCCGCCGAAACCACCGCCGCCGAATCCGCCGGGGAATCCTCGCGCGCCGCCGCGGCCGGCAAAGCCGCCACCAAACGCGCCCGGACCTCCGCCGGTGTTGGCGGCTGTGACGGCCGGTCCGGCTGAGGGGATGGCACCCGAGTGGGGCGTGAGCACCGTGTTGATGGTGTATGCCGCGGGTCCGGCGAATGCCGCGAGCATGGCGGCGGTCAGGACGACTGCCACCACCGCCCGATGCAGCAGCGGCATACCGACGATCGCGATCGCCGCGGCGACACCGACGACGCCGGTTGCCGTGGCGAGCCCGGGAGCGAACCCCGCACTGCGCTCGAGCAGGACAACCGACCACACGCTGGTCGCGGCCACGGCGGCGGCGAGCACAAGACGCGCCCACAGGCGCGAGCGCTCACGCCAGAACAGCACGCTCCCGATGCCGACCAGCGCGCCGATCGACGGGGCGAGTGCCACCGTGTAATAGGGATGGATGATCCCGGCGGCGAGACTGAAGACCAGTGCCGTGACGATGAGTGATCCGCCCCAGAGCAGAAGAGCGGCGCGGGTGCGGTCGGTGCGCCCGCGTGTGAGCGTGATCGCCAGTCCCGCGACGAGCAGGATCAGTGCGGCGGGAAGCAGCCACGAGACCTGTCCGCCGAAGCTGGCGTTGAACAATCGGTCGAGGCCGGTGGGCCCCCACATCGAACCGGCAGCGCCGGTGCCGCCGACGCTCCCGGTTTCATTGCCGGTCAAGCGGCCGAATCCGTTGTAGCCGAAGATGAGGTTGAGGATGCTGTTGTTCTGCGACCCGCCGATGTACGGTCGGTCCGCGGCGGGCGTGAGCTGCACGATCGCGACCCACCATCCCGATGCGGCGACCATCGTGACAGCCGCAATCGCGAGTTGCGCGATGCGCCGCCGGAGCGACACCGGAGCCACCACGAGGTAGACGAGTCCGAACGCGGGCACCACCAGGAACGCCTGGAGCATCTTGGTGAGAAACGCGAATCCCACCAGCGTCGCGGCGAGGACGAGCCACTTGGTCTTGCCCGCCTCGATCGCGCGCACGGTCGCGTAGGTCGCGACGGTGAGCAGGAGCACCAGCACGGCGTCGGGGTTGTCGAAGCGGAACATGAGCGCCGCCACGGGCGTGAGCGCAACCGTCGCCCCGGCGATCAAAGCCGCGGCGGGTGAGAACCATCTGCGGACCGTGAGATAGGTGAAGCCCACCGTGGCCACACCCTCGAGAGCCTGGGGCACGAGGATGCTCCACGCATTGACGCCGAACAGGCGAGCCGAGAGGTCCATCACCCACAGCGCGGCAGGTGATTTGTCAACGGTGATGAAGTTCGATGCGTCGAACGATCCGAAGAAGAACGCCTTCCAGCTGGTCGACCCGGCCTGGACGGCCGCTGAATAGAAGGCGTTTGCCCAGCCCGATGCGCCGAGATCCCACAGATAGAGGAGTGCCGCGACGCCGAGCAGGCCGAGCAGCGAGGGGCGCACCCACGCGGCATCCTGCTGGCGGCCGCGAACGAGCAAACGGAGCCAGCGCAGCGGGGCCGCGACGCTTCCGGCGCCACCCCGGATACGAGGAGGCGCCGGAGGCGCCACCGGCAACGCCGGCGGCGGATCGTCGAAGAACGGGCGGGAAGCCATGACCCGACTGTGCCGCCAGACGCTCACGGCGATCTGAGCGAAAGCTCAGAGTTCGCTGTGAGCGTCAGGACTAGGGCAGGAGGTGGTCCGGGCTACCGCTGAAGCCGACTTCAACGGCGAATGTGTCACCGGCGACAGCAGCCGGGTTCACGTTGTAGACGAGGTTGTAGTAACCCGTGGCGGTCGAGGTGACGGTCATCTGAAGCTGGATCCACTGGCCGTTGTAGATCGCACCGCCGCCGGAGCCTGCTGTCTGGTAGCACGCGGTGGAACATCCAGCGACCGGCCACGCTGGCGTGACGGTGGCCGGTCCGCCGGGCGGGCTCGCGCCTCCGAGTGACGCACCGAGGTCGGTGATGCTGTTGACGTTCGTCCAGGTTCCATCCGGTGCCTGTAACCCGACATACGCGGCGCCGCCACCCACGTCACCCACGTCGAAGAGATCCACTTCGATCGTCTGGCCTGAGTACGCGGTGGGGTCGATGCTGAACAGTGGTATCGAGAACTGTGTCGCATTCGCTCCGTTGACGGGTGTGAACACCGTCATGTCGTCCATCGCGGAGATGGTGCCGCAGGTGGTTGGCTGAGCCGGAGGCGTGGTCGTCGGGCAGGCGCTCAACGAGTTGTTGGTGCTGCCGGCGGTCGCACCGAGTGTTCCGAAGTACGGGTTCGGCGGCGGGCTCACGTCGGACACGAGACGTACCGAGTAACCCTTGTGTGCCTCCGACTGCGTGTTCGTCCCGGTGCTCGGGGTGGTGCAGACTGCGGACGAGCATGTCGGCTGGCCATTCCACGTCAGGGTGTCAACCTCGAGGCGGTAGTACTGGGGCACCGTGGCGGAGGTGTCGGTAAGGTAGGCGTTGCCGAAGTCCGTCGGGTTGCTGAACATCTTGTAGTCGGTCGAGCCGACTGTCGGCGTGTAGTTGAGCGCCGAGACCCACTGGTGATACGTCGATGGAATCTCCGCCACGGTTGTAGCCGTCGGCGTGGCTTGCGTGTACGGGTAATACGTGATGCTCTGGGGCGTCGGGCATGCCGCCGTTGCGGTGGTTGTGGCGAGGCACGTCGCGTTGTATGGGTAGAAGATCTCCTGGCTCACCAGCGAGTCGCTGAGTCGCGAGGAAAGAGTCGTGACCTTGAACACCGAGTAGGCCATGGCGGAATAGGACGTGTACGGGGCGTTCTGTCCCCCGAAGCTGCCGTCGTTCTCGTGGTAGCAGTACTGCGCGGTGACGCCTCCATCGCAGGTGTCAGGGGCGAACGCGGGGTTGTAGATCTGCAGGTCGGCAGACTGACCCACCGGGATCTCGATCAGATAGTTCGAGCCCCCCTGCCAGTTGGTATTCGGTACCGCGAGCTCTGTTCCGGCTGCTTGGCTGATCTCATGGACATCGGGTGCCGAGGCCGCGCTGCATGCGTCCCCGCCTCCGAGCCCGCAGCCGGTCCCACCTTGGGCGGGGGACGGCGTGAAAGGATCGCCCTCGGAGCGCGGGTTGCCCCAGCCCTCCTCGCGGTCGAAGTAGAAGCTTCCGCTGCTGCCGAGTCCCGAAGGCGGAGTCGAGCAATAGCTGGTCAGCCCGATGCAGCTGCCGTTCATCGATGAACCCTGCGCCGCTCCGGGCTGTCCGAGTGAGATCGGCGGAAGGTACTCAGCAGTGTCCGACCGCACCACGGTGTGTGCGCCGAATCCGACCAGGCGAAGGAAGATCGTGCCGACGGAGACCGAGATGGTCACCTTCATCTCGTTCGTCTGTGGCTCTGACGTGAGGACGCACGGGAACACATTGACCCCACACGACACCCCGCCGGCACCAGCGTTGGGAAAGCCGTCGCGCGCGGCCTCGACAAGCGCAGCGTTCGTGGCGTCGGGAACGTCGCCAGGAAGGTACGCCACGCCGGCAAGTGCCGCGGCAGCGGCGGCGCGCTCAAGTTTGTTGCTGGTGAGATAGCTGGAACCTGCGTCGACGGCAAGGCCGGCGACGACAAACAACAGGACCGAGACGAGGGCGAAGATCGCCATCGCCTGACCCTTCGCGGAGCGCCGGTCGGGCCGGTTCGGTTGTGGTCTCATGGTCATCCTCATGCTGTCGGCGCAAGCCGCATAACGGTGTATTGGGTATCGGTCTGGCTGAAGAACCTCAGCGTTGGCGACGTATAGGTGAAGACGAGACGCACGCCGAGCTCTGACTCATTTGGGTGTGTCTGATTGCGAAGATCGAGGGTGTACGCGGCGGTGCCGCTGAGCGTTGCGGTGGTGCCGACGACCGTGAATTTGTCCAGTGGTTCCGTCACACCAAGGCACACCGGTGTGTACGAGTTGATCGGCGATGGCCCTGCTGTGCAGTACGCGCCGTTGTTCGGAGGGCACGTGCCACTCGCGAAGGGGGTCGTGCCGGTGCAGCCGTTTGGCTCGTAAATGTCGATCTCGGAGACCGTGGCGTTGGTCAGCTGCGGTGACACGATGGGGAGGACCTGATCAATGATGTCCTTGTCGATCTGGCAGGGATCCAACGCGCCGAGGCCGCCGTTGGCGGGCAACTGGCAGAAAGCCAGAGTCTCGTTGGGATATCCACCGTTGCCGAGCTCGGCGGCAAGACGGGCGCCTGCACGCGTCGCCTGCGCGGCGGCGTTGTTATCATCGATGAGGTTCGCTGCGGTCCAGGACCCGAGGAACAGGAGCAGCAGCACCGGGAGCAGAAGCGCCATCTCGACCATGGCCTGGCCGCTTCGAGTGTCGCGCAGGCGCATCACTGCTGTGGCTCCAGGCGGAAGAGGTTCACCGTCGTGCTCTGGAACGTCATCGTCCCGATCAAGAGCGTGTACGAGAAGTGGATGACCAACTTCGCGTAGTCAGGGGTTGAGCTGACGTTCCGCACGGCAGGGCTCCACTCGAGCGGCGCGAGCAGTGATCCGGTGGCGGAGTAGGAGTTTTCGCACAGCGTGGCGCCCCCGCCGCAGGTGGTAGCGTCCGAGAAGACGCCGGCGACGACGTTCTCCTTATAGATGTCGACCTGCGTCACCGAGACCAGCGGGGTGCTGTTGAGGCCATCGGTATCCATCCGGGAGATGGCGATGGTGTCGGCGTTGTTCGGCTGGGGGATCGAGGTGTTGTCGTAGTTGCCCTCGGCGGCGATGGACGCGACCCCGATATCGGCCGCGTACTGCATGGCGTTGGCTCCATACAGGTAGAAACCTGCGTTCATGACTGAGAAGATCAGGAAGAAGAGCAGCCCGCCCACGATGGCGAACTCAACCAGCCCCTGGCCCGAAGACCGGCGCCTGCGCAGTCGCGTCGCGTGCGTGGAAATGGTTGGATCCTCCAGAGCGGTGGTGCCTCGTGACACCGACCTGTCCACCCCGAATGCCAGTATCGACGCGATCTCGGCCTGCACCCGATTGCAATGTGTGAAGAGTTGGTTGCAAACCGTGACGGAACACCGATACGTCGCCGAACCGTCACGAGCTGGCCTGGTCGGTCACCCAACCAAGGCGACGTTTCGGGCGATTTTGTAGGGAACCTGGGCAAATTCCGGGAAGTGCTTGCCTAAGCTGCCGCACTAGTGCAATTAATGCGCGGCAATTAATTCCGTCAGATGCCGTCCAGGAGGTCGCGATGAGCGAGAGGGCCAAGACCATCGACACCCTGCTCGACGAGCGGCGTACGTTCGCTCCGAGCCCGGAATTCCTCTCCAAGGCCAGGGTCACCGATCAGAGCCTCTTCGAAGCGGCCGACGCAGACCCCGAAGCGTTCTGGGCGGAACAGGCCAGGAAGTACATCAGCTGGTACAAGCCCTTCGACACCGTCCTCGAGTGGAATCTCCCATTCGCCAAGTGGTTCGTCGGGGGCGAGCTGAACGTCTCCTACAACTGCCTGGATCGCCATGTCGAGGCCGGGAAGGGCGAGAAGGTCGCCTTCCACTTCGAGGGCGAGCAGGGTGATACCCGAACGATCACGTACGCGGAACTCCTCGCCGGCGTCTGCCGGTTTGCCAACGCGCTCCGCAAGCTCGGCATCAAACGCGGCGACCGCGTCGGAATCTACATGCCGATGATCCCGGAGCTCCCAATGGCGATGCTCGCCTGCGCGCGGATCGGGGCGGCCCACTCGGTCGTCTTCGGCGGATTCAGCGCCGATGCCGTTCGCGACCGTATGAACGACGCCGCCGCCGTCGCGATCATCACCGCCGACGAGGGCTGGCGCCGCGGGGGGCTCGTGCCCCTGAAGCGCAGCGTCGATGAGGCGTGCGAGGGCGCGCCGACCGTCAAGAACGTGGTGGTCGTCCGCCGCACCGGCAACGAGGTGCCCATGGCCGAGGGTCGCGACCACTGGTATCACGACATCGTCGAGGGTGAGTCCGACGTCTGTGAACCCGAGCACATGGACTCCGAGGACCTCCTCTTCACCCTCTACACGTCAGGCACGACCGCCAAGCCGAAGGGGATCAAACACACCACCGGCGGCTATCACCTCTACGCGATGTTCACCCACGACCTGGTGTTCGACATCCAGCCGGACACGATCTACTGGTGCGCGGCCGACGTCGGCTGGGTCACCGGCCACTCGTACATCGTCTACGGGCCCCTCGGCAACGGCGTGACCTCCGTGATGTACGAGGGCACCCCCGACTTCCCGGCCAAGGACCGCTGGTGGTCGATCATCGAGAAGTACAAGGTCACTGTCCTCTACTGCGCGCCGACGGCCATCCGCACCTTCATGAAGTGGGGCCCCGAGTTCCCGCAGAAGCACGACCTCTCGAGCCTGCGCCTGCTCGGCACCGTCGGCGAGCCGATCAACCCCGAGGCGTGGATGTGGTACCGCGAGCACATCGGCGGCGATCGCACCCCGGTGGTGGACACCTGGTGGCAGACCGAGACCGGCGGCATCATGATCGCCCCGCTCCCCGGGGTGACCGTGCTCAAGCCGGGATCGGCGACCAAGCCGCTGCCGGGTATCGGCGCGGCGGTGGTGGACGAGAGCGGCACACCGGTCGCGCTCGGTGGTGGCGGCTACGTGACGCTCACCAGGCCTTGGCCGGGAATGCTGCGTGGCATCTGGGGCGACGACGAGCGCTACAAGGAGACGTACTGGAACCGGTTCGGCAACCAGTACTTCGCCGGTGACGGCGCCCGCATCGATGAGGACGGGTATTTCTGGTTCATGGGCCGTGTCGACGACGTCATGAATGTCGCCGGTCACCGGATCTCCACCGCCGAGGTGGAGTCGGCGCTCGTCGATCACCCCGCGGTTGCCGAGGCGGCGGTTGTGGCCAAGAGCGATCCCGAGACCGGACAGGCCATCTCGGCGTTCGTCACCCTGCGGGCCGGCTACGAGGAGTCGACTGCGCTCATCGTCGAGCTGCGCGACCACGTCGCCAAGCTCATCGGTCCGATCGCCAAACCCAAATGGATCGCGTTTACGCCAGATTTGCCGAAAACTCGAAGTGGGAAGATCATGCGCCGCCTGCTCCGCGACATCGCCGAGAATCGCAAGCTCGGCGATACCACGACGCTCGCCAACTCGAGCATCGTCGCGGATCTCCAGCGCCGCGCCACTGAGGAGGAAGCCAAAGAACAGTAGATCCGTCGCAGTGGGGGACAGTTCGATTACGAACACGCTCCGGAGTGCGATCCACTCCGAACTCATTGGAGGGCTACCAACCTATGGCAACCGTAGTTACGCCCGGGCCAGTTTCGCCTGGCCCGCCCTATGTGGCGGAGTCGGTGGCACCGGTCGCAAATCCAGCTCCGCTCGGGCTGATCGGATTTGGACTGACGACACTGCTGCTTTCAGTCATCAACGTCGGCTTCATCTCGGCGGCTCCTGGACCAACCGCCGGTTCGATATCCGTTGTTCTGGCAACGGCCATCGCATTCGGTGGATTCGGACAGATCTTCGCCGGGATGTGGGAGTTCAAGGTCGGTAACACGTTCGGGGCAACGGCGTTCACGAGTTACGGGTTGTTCTGGCTCAGCTTCGTGCTGATCGAGACGATCTTCGCCCCGGATCTCCCCAAGGATCCGACGCCGATCCTCGGCATGTACGCGCTCGGATGGGGCATCTTCACGGCCTACATGTTCGTCGCCTCGCTGGGTGGAGCGTCGCGTGGGGTCTCGGTGGTGTTCTTCCTGCTCGCTCTCACGTTCATCACGCTGGCAATCGCCTTCTGGGCAAAGAGCGATCCGAGCGCGGGCTGGAACCAGATCTCAGGCGGCCTCGGCCTTCTCACCGCGATCGCAGCCATCTACTGCTCGTTCGCGTTCGTGACGAATGCCAACTTCAAGAGGGTTGTCCTGCCCGTTTGAGGACATAACCGGTGACGGTGGCGCGCGGCCCTTCGGGGCCGCGCCGCTGCCTCCCGGCTAAGGCCCGCTAGCTATCGACCGGTGGCTTGCCCAGGTTGCGCGGCGGCCGGCGGAAGAGACCGTAGCGGTTCTTGAACATCCCCTTGCGAAAGCGCGAGGCGGCGCCGAAGCAGACGCTCGCAACACCGACCCCGACCAGGGGAGCGATCAGGTTGATGAACCCCGCGTGCGGGAGGATGAGCGCCATCAGGAAGGTGACGCCGATCGCGATCCCAAGGAAGACCGCAAACGCGAGCAGTGACAGAAGGAGGAACAGAAGGACGAATCCGGCGATCCTGAGGGGGCCGGCTCTCTTGGCGGCGAGCACCGGGACGGGGTCCGGGTTCGCTGCGTCTTCGAGCCCCTCCGGGTCGATGTGGGTCGGGGGCCGGTAGGTCATCGGGCTGGCGACGAATCATCGTAACGGAACGTCAACGAAGCGCGTTTGCACCAGGTGCCCAACGAGCCCTATGCGAGAATCGGTCCCCGGTGAACACGGATCGACAACCGCCCACGTTCTTGATTGGCGCCGCTCGTTCCGGCACAAGCCTTCTCTATAAAGGACTGTGCCTGCACCCTGACGCGGCGTATTTCAACAACTACGTGCGACGCCTGCCAAGGCATCCGGCGGTGAGCATCACCAATCGCATCGCCAGGATGACGCCTGAGCATCGTCGCCGCGTCTGGTTCTCGGGCGGTTCCAATGCGTACGTCTATTCGGGGACGCGCAAGCTGCGCGACCGGCTGTATCCGATGCCTGTCGAGGGCGAACCGGTGTATGCCGCCTGCGGGATCCCCGACACCGTGTCGAGTGAGACGGTCAGCATGAATGCGGCACGCGAGCTGCGCCGAGCCGTGTTCGGCACGATGCGCTGGGGTGGCGGGACGCACTTCATCAACAAGCGAATCGCCAACGTTCGTCGGATTCCGCTGCTGGCGGCCGCATTCCCCAACGCGCGGTTTGTCGACATCACGCGTGACGGCCGCGCGGTGGCCGTCTCGCTCTCGCGTGTCGACTGGTGGGAGTCGAGCGTGGTCTGGTGGTACGGCGGCACGCCGAAGGCATGGCGTGACGACGGTCGCGATCCGTGGGAGCTCTGCGCGCGCAACTGGGTTGAAGAGGTGCGAGCGATCAACTCGGGCATCGGTGAGCTCAACCCGAAGCAGGTGCTGCGCCTGACCTATGAGGAGTTCACCGCCGAGCCGGTGCACACCATCGAGCGCGTGGCAGAGTTCGCCGGGCTGGACAACGATCCGAGCTGGCGCAGCGACATCGAGCGAATTCAGTTCAGAAACCGGAACAACTCCTGGAAGAAGGGGTTGCCGCCGGAAGTCGTCACCACCATCGAGGAAGTGCAGGCCGGCGAGCTGAGCAAGCGTGGCTACGCCTGACGCCGGGGAAGGCTCGCGCTTCGTTTTCGTTCTCGGCACCGGGCGGTGCGGGTCAACACTGGTTGAGGAGGTGCTCTGCCGGCACGCCTCGGTTGGATTCGTCTCGAATCTCGAGGACCGCTTCAACCTCCCGGTGAGCGCCGGGCGCTGGAACGGCTCGCTGTACCGGCGGCTGCCGGCATCGGTGACCCAGAAGTCCCGGGTCCGGTACGCGCCGTCAGAAGCCTATCGCGTGCTCTCGCGCGAGGTCTCCCCGCTGCTCGCATCGCCAGTGCGCGATCTCGTCGCCGGCGACGTCACGCCATGGCTCGATCGTCGCTTTCAGCGGTTCTTCAACGAGCGCGCCAGCGCGCAGCACACCGACACGTTCCTGCACAAGTTCACGGGCTGGCCGCGCGCCGGATTCATCCGCGGCGTCTTCCCGTCGGCACGATTCATCCACGTTGTGCGCGACGGTCGAGCGGTCGCGAACTCGTGGCTGCAGATGCCCTGGTGGCTCGGATTCGAAGGCCCCGATCACTGGCAGTGGGGTCCGTTGCCGGATGGGCTCGCCGCCGAATGGGACGCATCGGGCCGGTCGTTCGTCGTGCTCGCCGGCCTGCTGTGGAAGGTGCTGATCGATGCTTTCGACAGCGCTCGCACGCTGATTCCAGCGGCGGACTGGCTCGAGATTCGCTACGAGGACGTCGCGGCCAATCCGCGTACTGCATTCGCGAAGATGCTCGAGTTCTGCGGTCTACCATGGGATGCGGAGTTCGAACGCGGGTTCGAGCGCCACGCGTTCACAGCCTCACGTTCCGACGCGTTCCGTCGCGACCTCGGTACCGCCGATGTCGACCGGCTCAGCAGGATCCTCGCGAGCCAGCTCGCGGCCAGACGCTACAAGTAATCAGTACGAGCCGCGCGCTGTGAGGAGTGCCGGAATCGTCTTGGCGAGGATGTAGAGGTCCATGGTCAGCGACCAGTTCTCGACGTAGAACAGGTCGTAGCGGACGTAGTCGTCGAACACGAGGTCGTGGCGTCCGTTGACCTGCCAGAGACCGGTCACACCAGGCTTGACGCGCAGCCGTCCGCGCTGCGATTCCGCGTAGCGGTCGACCTCCTCGGGGAGCGCGGGTCGCGGTCCGACGAGGCTCATCGTGCCGGCGAGGACGTTGAAGAGCTGCGGCAGCTCGTCGAGTGATGTCTTGCGCAGGAAGCGGCCGACCCTGGTCACTCGTGGATCCCGGCGCATCTTGAACAGGAGGCCGTCCGCCTCGTTGTCGAGTGCGTCGCGCTGCGCGTGCGCGCCGACGACCATGGTGCGGAACTTCAGGATGGTGAACTCGCGCTCCTGCGCACCCACGCGCCGCTGCTTGAACAGGACCGGACCCGGGCTGGTGAACTTGATGGCCAGGGCGATCACGAGCATGAACGGCGCCGCAACCCCCAGCGCGAGCGAGGTGACGCCGATGTCGAGGATGCGCTTGACGAGGCGCTGACGTCGGGAGAAACGATGCCGGCGCAACGAGAAGAGCGCCATGCCATCGATCGGCTCGAGGATGATTCGAGCCGCGCCCAGGTTGGCCAGACCAGGCGATACCCGCACACTGATATCCGCACTAAGCGCGGTATCGATGGACTGCAGGGTGGAACCGCCGGCGGCGCTGCCCGCGATGATCACCGACTGGACGCTGCGCTCTCTGCTGATCTGGGCGATGTCATCCACGGTTCCGAAGACGGGAAGCCCGTCCATGGAAGAGAGGCCGGACTGCGAGACCTCAACGAAGCCACACACCCGGTATCCCATCCAGGGACGGCGCTGCAGCGTGCGCGCGAGAGCGCGCGCCTCGTCGTTGGTGCCGGCGATAAGGGTCACCTGGCTGGTGACGGAGCGCGTGTTCAGAGCGTGCGACAGGCGACGCGTCAGCAAGCGCCCGCCGACGACCGTGACGAGGCTGAAGACGAGCAGGAAGACGATGAAGTCTCGCGAGATGTCGACGCTCGCGAAGAACGTGATCAACACGACGAGCAGGACCGACATCAGCACGCCGTTCAGGAGGCGCTGCAACTCCGCGGTGGCGTGGGTGGGCCGGCGCAGGTCGTAGAGGCCGTAGACCATGAACACCACCGGCCACACGAGCACCGTGAGGAAGATCCGCGATTGAATTGCCGTGGTGCCGTCAAAGAGCCTGTCGTGAGCAACCGCCTTCGCCAGGAAGTAGCTCAGGCTCACCGCGATGATGTCGACGGCGAACGTGACGATCGCGAGGATCAGCGGCCACGGTCGCGAGGACGCCTTCGGCGTCGCGGCCGGGGCGAACGCAGGCTTGGTCTGGATCTCGCCGACGAGCTCGACCCCCTCGACCTCGCTCCAGGCACCCTCCGCGGTGAGGCTCGATGGCAGACGATCCTCTGCTAGCTCCACGACTGCTCTCCCCTGTCGCAACCCGCCGTGGGACGGCAACCCCCGGATCCCGCTCCGATCCCGAATTCCGTTCCCCGATGATTCTAACGACGCGTTCGACCTGTCGTCAAATGACGCCCCTGACGCGCTTGATCCGATAGTACAGGTTCTCGGAGACCCACGTCCAGCCAGTCGGTTCGAACCGTTCGGCGCGATCCGGGGTTTTGACTTTCCTGGGGCTGTCCGTCATGATTGCGAACGGAATGTCTGCCTTGGAAGGGGCCGGCGTGGGTCGTAGGCATTCGGGCTGCGCAGTCCAAGCAGGGAGTTAGATGGACGTTTACGGGGGACACATGGGTCGGTCAATTTCACGATTCACGCTGGTCGGCAGTGCCATCGCGGTCGGCTCGCTGCTCGCGGGTTGCGCTGCGACCCAACCAGGACCGGCGGTGATCGCCCAGCCGGCTGCTGCCGCTGCCGTCGCCGCGCAACCGGCTGGTGACTACCTCGCCGGCCTCGAGCAGGCCATCACCAACGAGCTGAACGCCATCAACTCGACCCAGACCGACAACGAGCCGCCCGAGGTGCTCGTCGAGCTCAACGCCCTGTCCAGCGAGTCCTCGCTGATCCAGGCGGAGAACTTCGGCTCACTGGTCACAACCGGGTCCAACCAGATCCTCAAGCGCGAGCGGCTCGTGAACGCCCTCATTGCGGATGTGAAGGGCAACGCGTATCTGAGCGGTGCCGAGGTCAATGGCGCGTCAGTTTCCGCCTCGATCCTCGCGATCCTCGAACGAGTGAGCGCACAGCTCCAGGCTCAGGCGAGCAGCATCGAATCCGCTTCGCTGGTGGATGTGTTGCGCAGCGTGATCATCAGCATCGGCCCGTCCACTCGGGTCTTCGGCCTTGTCGAGCCGGAGATACATCTCGTCGTCGCAGGCGGCGATGAACTCCAGGCCGCCAGCATCCTCGAAGGTCAATACCAGACCCTCAAAACTAAGGTGAGCCACTACAAGAAGTCTTCTCAGTACGCCGAGATGACGCAGCGCCTGCAGGACCTCGCGTCCGACGTTGCAACCGTGACGTCCGGTGCCACTGCCGACGTGGAGGCGCTCCTGGCGCTCAGCCCGGCCGGTTATCCGGTCAACAGGGCCACCATCCTGAGCACCCGTGCCCAGCTGACGCAGTTCAGGGCGCCGCTCGGACAGCTGAACACCGCGGCCGGCGACGTCTCTGAGATCGAATCGCTCTTGTCACAGCGCACGTCATAGCGATGCAGGAGAATGGTCGGAATACACGAGCACACAGGTCGGCGGGCATGAAGAGATCTGGATTGACACTGAAGCGCGCGGGAGGGCTAGCGGCTCTTGCCGGTACGGCGATCCTTGGTCTGGCGGTGGTGACCTCGCAGGGTGTCATTGCCCGCGGCAACCCCAGCTTCGAGGGGGTCATCTCGGCCGCGGATCCGACCGGGTTCATGAGCAGCCCGGACGCGTACGACATCTCGAGTGGCCCGGTCACCGTCGATTTCAATGTCTCCACGACGAATCTGACGGATGAGACGCAGACCATCGGTCTCAACTTCTCGGCGCATCACATCCTCACGTACAACGGAGTCAACGTCGCGGATGGCCAGCCCGGACAGCCCGGCATCACCTTCAACGGTCCTGCCGGCACCACCCAGGCGCTGATGCCGGGGACGCAGTCATGGACCGAGACCTGGGCCCCGAATCCGTCAGGCGCGAACACCGACACCGAGATCATGCGCACGTACAACTTCGACACCTGCGGGTACTTCCAGCTCGACATGTGGGCGCCGTACCAGCAGAGCGGCGATAACGGCCGCAACCGCGCAACCCTCGCCTCCGGGTTCATTCGCGTGCTTGGGTGCCAGGGTCAACCCACACCGACGCCAACGCCAACGGCGACACCGACTCCGACCGCGACACCAACCCCAACTCCAACACCGACCGCGACACCCACACCCACACCCACACCCACCGCGACAGTGACACCAACGCCAACCGGCGGCGTCGGCGGCGCCACAGCAACACCGACACCGACGGGTGGGGTGCAGGGCATCACCACTGGAACACCTGGAACCGGAGCAGGCAGCGGCTGGATCACCATTGGAGCAGCGCTGCTGATCGCTGGAGCAGGTATGCTGGCAGTGGGGATTCGCGGGCGTCGCGTCGACATCTGAGAGAAGGGGAGAGTAGGCATGGAAATTCGCGACTATCTGCGGGCGATCCGCCGGATTCTCTGGCTGGTCATTGCCATCCCGATCGTCGCTGGTCTGCTCGTCGGTGGATTCATCGAGCTGCAGCCCTCGTCGTATGAAGCGTCCGCAACAGCGGTCGTGCCGGCGATCACCGCCAATGGCATCTCGCAGAGCGCCGCGTCGCAGTACGCGGACACCTTCAAGGACGTGCTCACGTCGCAGCAGGTGATTCCTGTCGTCGCTCAGAAGTACAACATCCCGCAGTCGGAACTCGTCGCAGGGTTGAGCTCGAGCACGACCACTGCATCGAGCAACTTGATCGACATCGTGCTCATCGGCAAGCGGGACGGCAAGAAGCCACAGGACCTCGTCGGTGCGGTACGCGAGGCCACTGTCGACACGCTGAACGCCATCGCCGAGCCTCAGTTGGTTCAGGCGAACAATCAGGTCGTCAACGCTCAGACGCTTTTGCAGCAGGCGGAGACGAAGATCACCAACTTCACCGCTCAGTACGGCACCTCGTCACCGCAGGTCGCGTACAACGGCGAGCAGTCGACCTTGAACAGCCAGGAGGCGCTCCTGACCACCGCGATCATCAACAACGACACCGCGCGCGAGGCCACCCTGCGGTCGGTGATCAACTCAACCCAGAGCAGGCTCGCTCAGTTGAGCCTCGCGGTGCAGCAGTACCAGCCAATCTCGAATGAGTACGCAGCCGCAACCGCGGCATACGACCACGCAGTGTCCGCTCAGGTCGCAGCGCAGGCGCTCATCGCCACCGACTCGGCGCCGGGAACCATCACCACGAAGAACAACGGCCGGCTTTCCAAGCTCAGCGACGTGATCAAGTTCGCCGCCATCGCGTTCGCGCTCGCGCTGCTCATGATGCTTGGCCTGATCCTCATCCTCGAGTTGATGCGGTCCGGCAAGCGCCAGGACAAGCCCGACGGCACCCCGCAGGGAGCATTCGCGTGGGCGCCTCCTACCGCTCAGACCCGGGCGGCCGGGCCCCCCGCAACGCCGGCCATGGCCGGCTCGACGACAGGCGGCGCAGTGACGCGCGATCCATGGCGTGCCACCGCAACGCCGTCCACTGTGGACGGCGAAGGCAACGGCAACGGCAACGGACACGACGCCGCCGCAGCCACTGCCGACGCGCCCGATGCCGAAGCCGAGACGCAGCGCGCCGGGCTGTTTCGCCGCCGATAGCAACGCGATAGCCGCCGGCGGCGGGCTTGCGCGCTGAACCTCGGAGACTCATGTCCACGCTCGTCCTCTACATCGCCGGGACCGGCAGAAGTGGCAGCACGGTGCTCGCGAACATCCTCGGCGAAGTCGACGGCGTCTTCGCCGCGGGCGAGGTTCGCTACCTCTGGCAACGCGGCCTGAAGGAGGACCGGCTCTGCGGCTGCGGGTTGCCTGTCCGTGAGTGTCCCGTCTGGAGCAAGGCGCTGGCCCTGGCCGGCGAGCTCGACGATCCCGCGCGGGTCGACGGCATCGTCTCCATGCTTCAGCGGACCGGGAGGATTCGCAACCTGCCCGGCGTCCTTGCCGGAGCGGTGGTACCGCGCCTCGATCCGGCCGAGTCGCACTCCCTCGACGCTGCACGCGACGCGCTGCGTGATCTCTACGCCTCCATCGCGACGGTCACCGGTTGCAAGGTGATCGTCGACTCGTCGAAGCTTCCCGCGTACGCAAACGTCCTCGCTGCGACGCCTGGCATCGATCTCCGGGTCGTGCACCTCATCCGCGATCCTCGGGGTGCGGCGCACTCGTGGTCGAGCAACAAGACGCTTGCGGACGGCGCTGCGCGTTCGCACATGGAGCGGATTGGTCCGGCCAAGAGCGCAGTGCTCTGGGACGTCTGGAACCTCGCGGGTGGCGTTCTCTTCAAGGGCGGCCCGGACCGCTACCTGCGCATCCGTTACGAGGATTTCGTCGCCGATCCGCCCGCGACCGTTCGCTCGATTCTCGCGATGGTCGGCTTGCAGGACGCCGAGCTGCCGTTCGTCAATGGTCACGAGGCAGAGACGACACCGAACCACAGTGTCGCCGGGAACCCGGATCGCCTTCGCCACGGTGCGATCACGCTCCGCAGCGACGATCGCTGGAAGAGCGCCATGGCGCCGCGCAACCGGCGGCTGGTGAGCGTGCTCACCGCACCGCTGCTGCTCCGCTATGGGTATCCGCTGCGCCCAGTGACCGTGAAGTCCAGCACCGACGAGACCATCTTCGATAGGGCTCCGGCCGGCGAGGGCACCGCGTCACGGATCAGCCGTCGTGTGCGACGTCACCTCCGCTGGGGCCGCACCGAGGGATTCTCACGGCTCGTCGAGGAGGATGAGCTCAACCCGGTCACCCGAGTCCGCGTCGCAGCTGCAAAGTGGGACTGGCGCAGGACCCATCCGCGGCCGGCTGGACTTGCCACGCCGGTCTACCTCGTCGGCCTTCAGCGGTCCGGCACCAACATGCTCGCCCGGGGTCTCGACATCGCTCCCGAGTTCGAGGTCCACAACGAGAACGATGGTGCTGTCTTCGACCATTTCCTGCTCAGGGATGACGCGGTGGTGCGTCGCGTCGTGATGGCGAGCAGGCACGAGTACGTGCTCTTCAAGCCGCTGTGCGATTCGCATCGCGTCGACTCCCTCCTCGACTCGCTCGACACGCCGTCGCCGGGGAGGGCGATCTGGGCATACCGCGACGTCGACGGGCGCGTCCGCTCCGCGGTCTCGAAGTTCGGCAGGAACAACCTGCTCACCCTCCGCGACATCGCTGCAGGCAAAGGCGCCGGCATGTGGCAAGCGCAGCGGCTGTCCGCGACCACGCTCGCCGAGGTCGCCAGCTACGACTACTCGACGATGACCGCCGCGACCGCCGCCGCGCTCTTCTGGTGGATTCGCAACGGGCTCTACTTCGAGACCGGGCTCGACCGGCGAGATGACGTCCTCCTCGCCTCGTACCAGGACATGCTGGCGACACCGGTCGAGGCGATGCAGTCGATCTGCACCTTTCTCGGGCTCGCGTACCGCCCTGCGCTCATCGAACACATCTCGCCGCGCGGTCCGGGAGGCGCAAAGCCCCTGGACATCGATCCGCGCGTCCGTGCACTGTGCGACCAGCTGCGGGGACGGCTCGACGAGACGCTTCGGGCCCAGCGCGAAGGCGCTGCAGCCTAAACGCGCGGTATGAGCGCAACGGTGGGGGTCCGGCCGCCCGAGCAGCACTCCGACCGCGCGATCTTCCGCCAGTCAGGTCTCACCGGCATTGCGGCCATGGCCGGGGTGATCGCCGGGCTCATCCTCGACGTCAGCATCGCATTCCGCTTCGGTGCCGGAATCAAGACCGATGAGTTCTTCGTCGCGGCCAGAATTCCGATCGGCCTTGTCGCGGTGATCACCGCGGCCGCGAATCAGGCGCTCGTGCCGGCATTTCGGACCTCGCTCACCCAGCGCGGCGACCGTTCCACCGACCGCCTGATCTCGATGGTGCTCGCGGTCGTGCTCATCGCCGGAGCGGCTCTCGTGCTGCTGACATGGGCGATCGCCGGTCCTTTCGTCCACATCACGGCGCCCGGACTCAAGCCCCAGGAATTCGGCCCCGCCGCCTCGATGGTGCCGGTCATGTTCGCGATGATCCCGCTGGTCGCGGTTGCCGAGGTGATGCGCGCCTACCTCAACGCGCGCTACGCGTTCGTCGCACCCGCGCTGATGACCGTCGTTCTCAACGGGCTTGCCGCGGTGATGATCATCGCCATCCCGGTCCTCGTCGCCTGGAAGGACATCCCCATCCAGTTGGTCGCGATCGCCTTTGTGAGCGGTGCGGCTGCGCAGCTGGTGTTCATGTGCGTCATGGCGGTTCGGCGCGGATTGCGGATCCGGCCGGCGCTCGATCTGGGTGACGAGCAACTGCGATCGGTGGGAAAGCTCTGTGTCCGGCCGCTCGGTGCAGCCGGGCTCAATCCTGTGGCACAACTCGGCGAGCAGTTGATCGTATCGTTCCTGCCCACGGGATCGATCAGCGTCCTCAACTACGGGTTCCTCGTCAACTCGGCGGTCGGCGGAACCGTGTTCTTCCGCTCCGTCATCGTCGCCCTGGTCCCTCGGCTTACCGATGCGCACAACCTCGGCGGCCAGGCGGAGGTTCGTCGTGTCACCGGCCTCGGCGTGCGGATCATGCTCGCCATCAGCCTGCCGCTTGCTGCGCTGATGGCAGTGCTCGGCAAACCCGCAGCAGTGGCCGTCTTCGATCGCGGCAAGTTCAGCTTGATCGAAGCCATGCTGCTGGGCACCGTCCTGATGGTCTACGCGATCAGCCTTCCCGGTCAGGCGTTGCAGCGTGCGCTCCTCGCGCCGTTCTACGCGCGGCTCGACACGCGAACGCCGTTGCGCAATGCCCTGTACGGGCTCATCGCCAACATGGTCCTGCTACCGGTGCTCGTATTGCCCTTCGGCCTGCACAACGTCAATGCGATCATCGGCGTCGCCCTGGCGTACTCGCTTGCGCAGTACGTCAACGCCGGACATGCCTGGTATCGCCTGACCCACACGGACGGCAATCCGTTGCGAGGGGTCGGTCCCTTCGTGCTCAGGCTCGCCATCGCGTCGGCGCTGAGTGCAGCGGCGATGATCGGCGCATCCCTCGCCCTCAACCTCGGAGACGCGGTGCGAAACGGCAACAAAGACCGCGTGCAGTTGCTCATCCGCACTCCGATCGCGGGCGTGGTGGGGTTGGTGGTCCTCCTGGGCGCCATGTACCTGCTCGCGGGCGGGGAGATCAGGAGCTGGCGGTCGCTGCTCCGGCGACGCCGCCCGCCGGCCGGGGGCGGGGACGAATCGGGCAATATCGGCGAGGACGACAATCCGAACAACGACCCCCTGGATCCCCTGATTTGAGACGCCTTCAAAGCACGCCAAACGCCCCAAACTTGCCATGAGTACGCGCTGCCCTTACACTGAGAACAGACAGGGTTGCCATCCGGACTGCGGGATGGCCGCGATCCTGGATCGGAAGGGGGCTTCACGCACCGACGGTGCGGACGCTCCGGCGAACAGGGGAATCAGCTGATGTCGACGGCCATTTTCCGGCAGTCCCGCACGGTCACGCCGATGACCCGGCGAACCAAGTGGTTCTTCGCCGTGATCTCGTTGGTCATCCTGGCGGTCGCGGTCGAGGCGGGCATCGAGGTGTACCTCGGTGGCGACAAGCTCCTGCTCATCGTCCCGATCGCGGCGCTCGCGGGCGCCGGCATGGTGGCCCTCGGACTCGTCAACTTCGAGTACTTCGTCTTCACCACCATCGCGATCCGGTCGACGCTCGACATCACCAAACCGACAGCAGGCAACACCGGCCAAGCCGGTGTGGGCAACCCCACCGCGTCGGGTCTGGACCCGGCCGGTGCGCTGGCGATCCTCTTCATCCTGGTGGCGTTCTTCTGGCTGCTCACACGAATGCGTGCTGGGCGCACGTCTCCGCGACCATCGATCCACCGCGTCTGCCTGATCCTCTTCGCGGGAGCGGGTTTTCTCAGCGTCATCAACTCGGCGTCTCCAACCATCAGCCTGCTCGAGGCCATCCGCGTCACCGCGGTCGTGGTGATGCTGGCCGTCCTCGAGGTGATGCTCACCGACCGCGAGATGATCAAGAAGCTGATCACCTCCATCTACGTTTCGGCGCTGATACCGGTGGGCTACACGATCTTCGAGGTCGTCACGCACCATGCGCAGTTCACCAGCGGCGGATACGACAGGTTCGAAGGCACCTTCTCGCAACCGAATCCGTTCGCGATCTACCTGACGATGCTCATCGTCATGGGCGCGGCGCTCTTTCCCCATCTCTCCGACAAGAAGAAGATCGGGATGTCCATCCTGCTGTTCTTCTCGCTCGTGTGCCTGTATTACACGTTCACCCGCAGTGCGTGGATCGCCACCGTCATCGGCCTCTTCGCGGTCGCATTCATGGGGCGCCGGAGGCTCATGCTCGGCCTCATGGTGGCGGGCATCATGGTGTCGCTGGTCGCGCTCCCATCCATCGCGGGACGCTTTGCCGACCTCGGTAGCTCGACCAGCGCCGCGGGATACGCGTCGAACTCACTGTCCTGGCGCTTCGACTACTGGGGCGACGTGCTCCCGCTCGCCGACAAGGACCCGATCACGGGCATCGGCCTGAACATGAGCTCGTACGAGACGAGCCAGCAGAAGGAGCCGCACAACGACTTCCTGCGAGCGTATGTGGAAACGGGCGTCATCGGGACGATCGCGTACCTGGCGCTGTTGCTCAGCATGATCCTGGTGGCCCGCGACTCGATGCGGTTCACCAAACGACGGCCATGGACGTATGAACGATCTATCGCGGTGGGCTTTGCCGCCTGCGTGATCGCGTTCCTCGTCATCAGCCTTGTGTCCAACGTGATCACCGAGGTGATCGTGCTCTGGTATTACGTGGCCTTTGCCGCGGCCGCCTATGCGGTCACGCGCTATCGCGAGAACGCGGTGCTCCTGGGTCTGCCCCCTCCCGTCGAGGAACCAGAACCTGCTCGGATAGGCGCCTGAGTGACCGGTTCGCGAGGATCGGCGGTTTGCGCCGAACGTGACCAGGCTCGTATCATCAGGAAGCCGCGGCGATCCGGAGGCGAGGCGGGGATGACGCCCGCGTGCAGCAGGACAGGGACCAGGAGATCACGAGTGCAGGGATATTCGCTGTGACCCGGGGATGGACCGTGCCACCGATGCGCAGGGTCGGCCTTGCCGTGCTCGTGGGCGTCGTGGCGGTGTCCGCCAGCGTTGTCCAGGGGCACGCCACCGTCACCACGCCGACGGCGACCGGGAATTTCGCCGGCGGGCGGGTCACGGGGCCGGATGGTGTCCTCACCATCGGCAGCGAGGAGATCAGCGCCGCTGACGCGAACTTCACGTCTGCCGACGTGGGCTTTGACGTCATCGCGTCGGGGATCCCCACCGGGGCCACGATCACGAGCGTGATCGACTCCCAGGACGCGATGATCTCCGCCCCTGCGACGAAGAAGAACAAGAAGGCCGTCTTTGCGATTGACGGCGCCAACGCCGCGCTCTACGGCTGGGGCGACGCGACCATGCCGGATGGCTCGGTCCTCGTCGGTGACTACTGGAACAACCGCATCGTCCACTACAACGACGACGGCACCGAGGCGACGCCCTTCGTGTTCACCCAGAGCACCGTTGGCTTCGGGAACGACACGAACCAGGCGCCGTTCGGTATCTGCGTCGACAACAGTGGCGGCTCGAACCAGGGCGACGTCTACATGACCGAGGGGAGCCTCTACAACGTGATCCAGTACAGCCCCAACGGCACATGGCTCACGAGCTGGGGCACCACCAACGCTGTCCACTCTGTCGCGTTCGACTACCCGTCGCAGTGCGTCGTCAGCTCCACCGGGCTTGTATACATATCTAATCAGTTCGGCAAGAGCATCGTCGTGCTCAACCCGGTTACGAACCAGGCGACCTTCGTGTCGCCGCCGAGCCCGAACACGTTCATCCAGCCTCGCGGCCTCGCGTTCGACAGTCTCGGCAACATCTGGATCGCTGACCAGGGGCATCACCGCGTCGACATCTACAGCCCGAGCTGCCTGCAGAACCCGTGGCCGAGCGGCTCGACCTGCAGCAAGCCGATCAAGGAGGTGACGCCGCCTGGTGGCGTGACGTCCACGTTCGATATGCGCGGCCTCGCGCTCGACCTGACTGCTCCCGCGACAACTCTGACGCCGACGCCGGTGCCCCTGATGTTCGTGACGAACGGTCAGAATTGCCTCGTGCAGGAGTTCAATGCGGACCCGACCAGCAACTACAAGAACGTCGCATTCCTGACCAACTTCAACCAGGCCAATCTCGTCGCCGGCAGCGACTGCGGAACGCCGGGACAGCTGGGCGCGAACGGCCAGTTCGAGGACGGCGCGCGCGGCATCACGGTCGACGGTGACCACCAGGTGTGGGTCGGGGATCTGGCCGACTTCCGTACCCAGATCTTCGATGAGAACGGCAACTTCCTGAACAACGTGCCGGGGTATTGGCCGGGCGACAATGGCGGGACCAGTCCTCCGTCGGTGCCTGCCGGAGGCGGCTTCAACGGGCCGCGCGGCGTGACGTTCGACGATGCCGGAAACATGTACGTCACCGACATGTACAACGAGCGGATCGAGGAGTTCTCGCCAAACGGCAACGGATGGGCGCTCAACAAGACACTGAACGCCGGCACCGTCACGCCGGGAGCGTGGGGCATGCGCGGCGACGGGCCGGGTCAATTCAACTACCCGCGGCTGCTCTGCTGGGATCCTCTCACGGTGACCGGCAACGGTAACGGCGCACTCATCGTCGCCAACACTGACTCCAACGAGATCGTGGCTTGGAATCCGAACCGGGTGAACAACCCGCCGAGCGTGGTGTGGAGCAGTCCCGCGGGCGACCTTGCTGATCCGTACGGCGTCGCGTGCGACACCAACCCAGCCTCGCCGGGCTACGGTCTCATCTACGTCGCCAACAGCAACGGCAAGGACATCGTCGTGTACAACCCCGACGGGACTCCAGCCATGAACCCTGCGCTCACGAATAACACGATGGGCACTGGGAGCATCGTCGGCTTCACGCGCGGCATCGAGGTCGACACCGATGGTTCGGTCTGGGTTGACACCGGGACCGCCAGCCATGTGTACCACTTCGCATCGTTCAACGATCCGACGCAGCCGGGCGCGCTTCTGACGCCGTCGGACTTCATCGCTTCGAGTGGTTCGAGCAAGGCGTGCAACCCGTTCGGCATCGCGGCGACCGCAAACTATCTCTACCTCGCGTGCTCGTCGACGAACAACGTCGTGTACTACACGAAGAACGGTGCGACTCAGCCTCCGACGTACATGGGGACGTTCGGAGTCTTCAACGCCTTCGATGGCATCGGCACGATGCACACACCGCAAGGCCTGGCGCTCGGTCCCAACGGCGACCTCTACGTCGTCGAGGAGAACAACGACCGCGTCAGCGAGTGGCAGGTTCCGCAGTAGACGTTCGCCGGCAGGGCCCAGCCAGGAACCGTCACCCCTAGCCACGGTTCCGAAACGGCGCGCCGCCGTCTCCCGCTTCCCGGCACACTTGCACCACGATGCGGATCCTCCACGTCAATAAATTCCTCTACCGCCGCGGCGGCGCCGAGGCGTACATGGAGGACCTGGCGGATCTGCAGGTCGCTGCCGGTCACACGGTCGCGTTCTTCGGGATGGCGCATCCGCTCAATACGCACCTGGAATACGCGGCGCACTTTCCCGACCACATCGAGCTCGAGCCGCCCCCACCAACGCTCACCGGACGCGTGCGCGGCGCCGCGCGAATGCTGTACTCGACGTCGGCGAGCCGGGGCATGGATGCCGTCCTCGCTGACTTCCGCCCGGACGTCGTGCATCTCCACAACATCTATCACCAGCTGTCGCCCTCGGTATTGCGCCCAGTGGCAAGGCGGCGCGTCCCGGCGGTGATGACGCTCCACGACTACAAGCTCGCGTGCCCGACCTATCAATTCCTCGACCACGGCAACCTCTGCCAGGCCTGCCTCGGCGGCCACTTCCAGCACGCGGTCCTGCGCCGATGCAAGGACGGGTCACTCGGCTCCAGCGCGGTGATGGCGGGTGAGCTGTTCGTCCACACCATCACCGGTGCGTACTCGCCGGTGCGCATCTTCATCTGCCCCAGCCGTTTCCTCGAAGGCCGGATGCGGGCGGCCGGCGTGTATCCGCATCGCATGGTCCACGTGCCCCACTTCATCGAGACCGAGGAGATCCCGGTCAAGACCCGTCCGGGCAGCGGCGTCCTCGTGGCCGGACGCCTGTCCTCGGAGAAGGGGATCGACGTTGCCATCCGCTCGATGAGCGCGCTGGAAGGCGCCACACTCGACATCGCCGGGACCGGCCCCGAGGAGGGCGCTCTGCGCGCGCTTGCCGAGCAGGTCGCGCCGGGACGCGTGCGCTTCCACGGTCTCGTCGACAAGGCGGAGGTGCAGCGCCTCATGCTCGCCGCAGCGGTCGTGGTGGTGCCGTCGCGCTGGTACGAGAACCAGCCGATGGTCGTGCTCGAGGCGCTTGCCCGCGGCACGCCGGTCGTGGGCAGTGACCTCGGAGGCATGCCTGAGCTCATCGAGCCCGGCGTCACCGGGGACCTCGTGCCCGCCAACGATCCGGCGGCGCTCGCGGCCGCGCTCCGCCCATTCATCGACGACCCTGATCGCGCATTTGCGATGCGGACCCGGGCCCGGGAGACGATCGTCAGCGAGTTCGCGCCACGTCGCCATCTCGAGCGCATCGGACAGATGTATACCGTCGCGATGCGGACCATGCAGTCCCGCGCGGCATGAGGCCGGCGCGAATCGCGTTCATCGGTCAGCGAGGGGTCCCCGCCACCATCGGTGGCATCGAGCATCACGTCGAGGAGATCGGCTCGCGGCTCGTGGAACGCGGGCACGAGGTCACCGTCTACACGCGCGGCAACTACACGACGAGCCGCGCCGGCGAGTATCGAGGGATGCGCGTGCGCTACATCCCCACGGCGCCGACGAAGCACCTCGAGGCGCTGGTGCACAGCGGGCTCTCGACGGGCGCGGCGATGCTCCCGGGAGCGGACCGGGCCGACATCCTGCACTACCACGCGATCGGACCGTCGGTCTTCACGCCGCTTCCTCGAGCGCTGACGCGCCGCGGGGTGGTGCTCACCATTCACGGCCTCGACTACGACCGCGACAAGTGGGGTGTCGTGGCACGCGCGGCACTGAGGAGCGCCGGGTGGATCAGCGCCCACGTGCCCCACGCCACGATCACGGTCTCGCAGAATCTTGCGGACTTCTACCTCGAGCGCTACCGCCGCATCGCGCACTACATCCCGAACGGCGTGGCACCGCCGGTGCGCCGCGAGCCCAGGCTCATCCGGGAGCGATTCGGGCTGGATGGCGGCGACTACGCGCTCTTCCTCGGCCGGCTGGTGCCCGAGAAGGCCCCCGATCTGCTGCTTCGCTCCTTTCGAACCGTTGACACCCCTGCCCGGCTGGTCATCGCCGGCGGCTCGAGCTTCACCGACGCCTACGTGCATGACCTCGAGGTCCTCGCCGCTCGCGACCCTCGCGTGCTCCTGGTGGGTCCGGTCCACGGCGAGCTCCTCCAGGAGCTGTATACGAATGCGGCGCTCTTCGTGCTTCCGTCGCGGCTGGAGGGTCTGGCGCTCACGCTGCTCGAGGCGGCCTCGTACCGCCTCCCACTGGTGGCGAGCGATATCGCGCCCAACCGCGAGGTGATCGGTCCGGACGGGCCGGGGGGCCGGCTTTTCGCAAGCGGTGACGCAGCGGGGCTCGCGGCAGCGTTGACGGCGACGCTCGGCGACCTGCCCGGCGCCCGGGCCGGTGCCCGCCTGCTTGGTGACCGGGTGGTGGCGAAGTACGACTGGGACGCCGCGACCGCGAGCACCGAGGATCTGTACGAGCAGGTGCTCAGTCGCAGACACTCCCGGAGTGCCCGCTAGCCTCCCGCTCACCTTCCCTACGCGCCCTCTAGCCCCGATCGCCCTGTTTGTCTCGCATGTCACGGTGACGCGTTTGCTGCGAAATCCTTGGAGATGGTAGGATGTGTCCTCGGGAAGGAACCAGCGGGGCATGAGCCTTTGAGAGGGCTCGAGGGGACGAATGAACCAGGAACGGACACTGGCGCGTCGGGTCAAATTCGGCTCAATCACGGGCATCGCGATGTCTGGAGCTGTCCTCGCGGCGGTCGTCGGCGCGGCGCTGCCCGCAAGTGCAGCCCCGACCACCGATCCCGCGGTCACCGCGACCTACGCGTCGACGATCGGCGGGCCCGGCCACGCGGCCATGTATCCCTCGGGCATGGAGATCGTGCCCACGAACGCCACGACAACCGGCGAAGGCATTGCCGGCGACGTCGTCATTGCGGACACCGGGAATGACCAGGTCGCGCTGTACACGACGGCAGGAACGCAGGTCTGGCGAGGCGGCGCTGAAGGCAATGCGGCGCCGTGCGGCGCCAAACCCGCGACCTTCCCGGATTACGAGCAGCCTCGTGACGTCGGCGTCGACTCGTCCGGAGACATCTACGTCGCCGACAACGGCAACGGTCGCATCCTGAAGCTGAATGGGTTAACCGGTAAGTGCATGGCCACGCCCTTCAAGATGCCGGGCGGCGGCGCGCCGATCGGCGTCACGGTGAGCACCACACCGTCCGGGCAGTTCGTCTATGTCGCGAATGGCACCAAGAGCCAGGTCATCGTGTTCAGCACCACCGGTACCGTCGAGCAGACCATCTCCTCGAACGGCGTGTGCACTCTCAATCGCATGCGCGATGCGGCGGCCGATGCCTCGGGCAACGTGTACGTCGCCAACTACGAGAACAACAACATCCTCGAGTTCAACGCGAGTGGGAACTGCATCACCAAGTTCGGCGCCAAGGGCAAGAAGGCCACCGGAGGTGTCTGCAACGGGAATGGAGATGGCCTCTTTGCGAATCCCTACGGTGTCGCGATCGGAACCGACCCGTACATCAGCAGCGGCTCGCCTGGAGAGGCGATCTACGTTGCCGACTCCAACGACGACTGCATTCAGGAGTTCACCCCGAGCGGGGCATTCGTTGCCGAGTTCGGCTCACCGGGCACGACTCCCGGTACGTTCACGCAACTGCGCCGCGTCGCGGTGGACGCCAACGGCAACGTCTGGGGTGCCGACCTCTGGGGGTATCGCGTCGAGGAGTGGACTCGGTCGTCGACCGGATACACATACAACGCGACGATCCCGAATCCGGTCGTTCCCCCCGGCGACACCGACACGTCGGTGTTCAACCAGGTGCGCGGGATCGCCTTTGATGCATCCGGAGATGTGCTCGCGATGGACTCGGTGAATCAGCGCGTGGATGTGTTCACATCCAACGGCAACATCATCAACAACTGTGGCCAGCGCGGCTTCACCAGCACCGGCGACTTCAACTGGCCGCGCGGCATCGCATTCGATCCCGCGACCGGCAACTACTGGATCGCCGATACCAAGCAGAGCGACCTGCAGATCCTGCAGCCGATCACATCGCCGAACTTCTCGGGGTGCAACGGCCTCGCCGAGTTTGGTGTGGTGGGCACGGCCCTTGGCGACGACAACTACCCTTACTCGATCGCCATCGGCAACGGGTACGCCTGGATCGCTGACACCAAGAACAACCGCATCGAGTTCGTGGAGTGTCGCCGGGTCAACGCCGCCGAACAAGCCCGACCCGATCAGCACCTACGGCACGAAGGGGTCCGGTACTGGACAGTTCTCGACCCCGGCCGGAGTTGCCATCGACCCCGCCTCCGGCAACCTCTTTGTTGCTGACGCCCTGAACGACCGCGTGGTCGAGCTGGCGGTAAGCGCCGGGAAGGTGATGTCGCAAGTCGCCACGTTCAGCACTGGC
The DNA here is from genome assembly GCA_963830305.1 of Candidatus Dormiibacterota bacterium. Taxonomy (GTDB): domain Bacteria; phylum Chloroflexota; class Dormibacteria; order Aeolococcales; family Aeolococcaceae; genus Palsa-851. Next base: position 106,183 of record CAWHLW010000002.1, read on the forward strand.
CTCGGGCTCAACCAGCCGTACGGCGTCGCGTCGAACGGTGCGGGCCTGCTCGCCATCGCGGACCGCGACAACAACCGCGTGATCATCGTCAACGAGAGCGACGGCACAATCGCAGCAACAATCAATGCCGGTGACGCGCCGGCCAATGAGTACGGCAAGACGGCGATGACCAATCCGGAGAACGTCGCGTTCGGGCCGGACGGCAAGCTGTACATCGCGGATACGTACAACGACCGAATACTCGTGTACACCTTGACGGTGGCTTAGGACAGGAGAGATGGGGGTGAACTTCCGACATTCGACTGCACGCGTGGCGGTGCTCGCGCTGGGCACTGGTTCGCTTCTTGCTTCGGTGGCGCTCGGCGGCGGGGCAGCCGGCGCTTCCGCGGCGACGTGGACCCAACCGGGATACGTCCAGTCCATCGGTGGCACCGGGACTGCGGGCGTCTACGCATGGGGCATCCAGTACGACGCCACGACCAACCAGGTCGAGGTCGCCGACTACTGGAACTTCTTCGTTCGCAGCTACACGCCGACTGGAACGCAGACGCAGTCCTTCTATCAGTCGGCGGCAACCCGCCAGGGTCAGCCGGAGTCGATCGCCGTCAACCCGTTGAACGGCGACATCTACGTCGCCGAGAACGGCACCCAGAAGGCAGCCGGCTACATCGCCCACTTCTCCGATACGGGGGCCTACATCGGCGAGATCAACACGCAGTCCGAGTACACCGCGTGGATCGCCATCGACCACAGCAACCACCTCTTTGTTGTCAACGGTCACCTCTCGGGCAGCTCGCGCAACCCGAACCGCGTGCAGGAATACGACATCTCGCAGGCGTCCGACCCGGAGATCAACTCCTGGGGCACATACGGCACCGGGAACTGCGACTTCATCGAGGCGACCGGCCTCTCCACCGACGCGGCGGGACACGTCTTTGTCGCGGACGCGCAGAACTACTACGTCGCCGAGTTCACACCGAGCACGACGCAGAATGGCGGCGCGACCTGTGTCCAGGACATCGGCTCACAAGGCCATGGACTCGGTCAATTCGTCGGAGATCTTCGCGGCGTGGCGGTGGACCAGACGAACAACCTGCTCTACGTCTCCGACGCCGCGGGGTATCGTGTGGAGGAGTTCAACCTCGCCAACACCCCACCAACTCCAGTGCGGACCATCGGGTCTCAGGGCACGGGGAACGGCCAGTTCGGTGACGGCGCGCGTCAGATCGCCGTGGACAGCTCAGGCGACCTCTGGGCCGCCGACTACAGCAACTTCCGATTCGAGGAGTTCTCGCCAACGGGCGTGTTCATGGCCGCGTACCCGAACCCGGCAGAGCCGCCGGCGCCCGGCTTCCTGTCCGAGGCCCGCGACGTGGCGGTCAACCCGGTCAACGGCACGGTCTGGGTTGCCGACTCGTGGAGCGACCGATTCCAGGAGTTCTCGTCGAACGGCACCTTCCTCGGCGCATGGGGGCACCGTGGCAGCACCGCGCCGTATGGACTCGACTACCCGCGCGGTATCGGGGTGGACCCGAACGGCAACGTCTGGGTTGCCGACACGCGCGACTACTACATTCGAATCTACGACGACAACGGCAACTACCTGAACACGATCGGGTCGGGACTGGATTCGAGTTCACCGGGAAGCTTCGAGGCGCCCGATGGCGTCACCTTCTATGGTGGATACGCGTATATCAGTGACTACTGGTCCTGCACGATGACCGTGTGGACCGACCCGGCCAATCCGGCCACGACGGCACCCACCTACGTGCGTCAGATCAACGGCTGCAACTTCGGCGTCGCCGTTGATCCTGCGACGGGGAACACCTACATCGTCGACCAGAGTCGCTCGCAGATCCGTGAGTACGGTCCGACCGGTTCGCTCATCACGGAGTGGGGCTCATATGGCACAGGCAGCGGTCAGTTCGAATCCGCGTGGGGCGCAGCAGTCATCAACGGCGTGCTGTACGTCACCGACACCAAGCGCAACAACGTGCAGGCCTTCACGCTGAGCGGGCAGTATCTCGGCCAGTGGGGAGGTACCGGTGCCGGCGCATTCCAGTTCAACCAGCCCTCTGGCATCGACGGTGACGCGGCCGGCAACATCTATGTGGCCTCGGCCAACCAGGGCCGCGTGCAGATCTTCTCGGAGTCGGTACCACTCCCATCGGGCGACACCACGCCGCCAACGGTCACGCTGACGTCTCCGACGGCGAAGCAGGTCGTACCCGCGGCGACCGTGACCATCACCGGCTCGGCCACCGACAATGTCGGGCTGGGCGACCTCGAGGTCGCGGTCCACGATGCGGCAACCAACCTCTGGTGGGACGGCAGCCACTCGAACTGGACCAAGACCAAGACCTGGAACTACGCCGCACCGGTGTGCAGCAGCAGGACGTCGTGTACGTTCAGCTTTGGGTTCATCGGCGTGACGTACGGGGTCAAATACACGACGCAGGTGCGCGCGCTCGATACCAGCGGTAACACGGCCACGAGCGCGCTGGTGGCATTCACGGTGGCGAGCTCATAGATCACAAGGATGTGAAGCGGCCGGCCGGTAGGACCGACCGCTTCTGCAGCGAAAACGCACCGCAGAAGTGCGATATGCAGTGTCAGATCAGGACACCTGGGACATGGGAGGCAGACGTTGTGGGAAGTGACAGAGTGATGGGCAACAGGAGACTCTGGCGAGCAAGTACAGTCGCCGTCGGGGCCGCGGTGCTTGCTCTCGGTTCAGGCGCCGGGATGTGGAACGCGCATGCGGCTCCGACTCTCACGGCGCCCACCTGGCAGCTCCAGATCGGCCAGCCGGGAAGCGCTTTTGTCTATCCATGGGGCATGGCTTATGACGCTGCTTCGGGCACGATCCTGACCACCGACTACAACAACTACCAGGTTCGGCGCTTCTCGACATCCGGCACGCCGCTCGACGTGTACAGCTCGAAGTCGGCGCTCAACAATCAGCAGCCCTACTCGATCGTGGTCGACTCCTCGACCGACGACTTCCTGGTCGATGACCTCGAGGGCTACTTGCGTTACAGCAGCACCGGCACCCTGTTGGATTCGGTGCACTCAACGTCCGTGGGTGCCTACTACGCGCCTTGGCTGGCGGTGAACTCGACGACCAGTAACGTGTACCTCGTGAACTCCAACAGCACGACCGGTAACAACGTCGTCCTGATGTACAACGGCAGCGACAGCTACCTTGGGAAGTTCGGTACCACGGGGACGAGCTGCGCGCAGGGCCAGTTCGGCCTCATCCGCGGCATCGACGTCGACAGCTCGGGCAACGTGTACGTCGACGACGTCAGCAACTACTGCGTGGAAGTGTTCAGCAGCACCGGAACCTTCCTCCGCTACTTCAGCACCAAGGCCGGGCTGCCCAGCAACAATCAGGTCAGCGGCAACACCCGCGGGCTGACCATCGATCGTGCCAACAACATGGTCTACGTCACCGACGCGGGCAAGCAGCGGGTTTCTGTCTACACGACGTCGGGAACCTTCGTCGGCACCATCGGCACGCCGGGGTCTGACTGCGCGGGCAACGGCCAGCTCGACGGTCCGCGGGATACGGCAATCGGGCCGACCGGCACCGTCTACGAGAGCGACTACGCCTGCTTCGACATGGACGCCTACAACCCGCTCTTCGCCACGAGCCAGCCAGGTGGGTTCCTCGAGTTCGATCCCGAACCCGGTGATCCCACCGCCCGCCGGCGGCCTGAACCAGGCTGTTGGGGTTGCCGTGTCACCGGTTGACGGCACCGTCTATGTGACGGACACCTTCAACCAGCGCGTCCAGGAGTTCCAGGGCCTCAACGGCTCTTCGCCCGGCGCATTCGTCCAGATGTGGGGAAGCCGCCAACCCGTCCTGAACTCCTTCTGCGCCATGGACTACCCGCGTGGCGTCGCCGTCGATTCCAACGGCAACCTGTGGGTGAACGACACCCGCTCCGGATGGATCAAGGCATACACGCCCATGGGGAACGGCAACGGCCCCCTCGGGTGCGCGTCGCCCACGACCGCTGCGGTCAGCTCATACACGGAGTTCGGTGGACAGGTTCAGGCGACCTGCATCACATGCTCGCCCGGCAAGTTCTTCTACGCACGCGGCATCTTCGTCGGTGGCCCTTCGAACGACGTCTACGTGCCGGATAGCGACAACGGGCGCCTCCAGGTGCTCACCCAGGCAGGCAAGGAAGTGCCAGGGTTCCCGGTCGCGTGCGGCGTGACGTCACGGAATCCCGGCGCACTGCAGGGTTGCACCGGCGTCACCGTGAATCCCACCACCGGCACTATCTATGCAGTTTCGGTGACGCAGGGTCTTGTTGACGTGTACAACTCGACCGGCAAGCTGACCTCGACGATCGGTTCCACGGTGCCCGGAGGCAAGATGCGGTCGCCGTTTGACGATGCGCTCTCGCCCGACGGCAGCATCCTGTACGTCACCGACACGAACAACAATCGAATTGACGAGTTCAACCCGACGACCGGGAGCTTCCTCGGGAGCTGGGGATCGAAGGGAAGCGCCCACGGCGAGTTCCTGACCCCCCAGGGGATCGTGGTGGATGGCGCCGGCAATATCTACGTCAACGACTATGGCAACGACCGCATCGAGGTCTTCGCCCCGGCATCCTGAGGGACTCAGGCTGATTGAGAAAGCAAAGGGCCGGCGCGTCCCGAGGGGGTGCGCCGGCCCTTTCGCGTAGCCGGGTTATGTATTGGAGACCGAGACGGTCAATTTGGCGTTCTTGTTCGAGGCAAGCTTGAAGTGCTCCGTCTTCCCTTTCTGGGTGTGCTCGTTGATGCAGATCCCCGTCATCGTGTGAGCTGGAAGGTTTCCCAGGTTCGCCGTGCCGTTGAGGATGTCCTGAGTCACCGATGTGTTGTTCGCGATCGTGAAAGACTCCACCGCTGTCGTGCAGTCCTTCTGAATCCCGTCCCAATGTGCAACTGCCTTGATGCTCGTCGGCTTGTAGACCGCGGGCTTCCCCGAGATCGTCACCTTCGGGACAGTCGCGAGCGATGCAGCCTGCACCGGCATTGCAAGCGCCACAACGGGCGCGATCAGCAACGACGCAAGACCCACGCGTTTGAAGAGAAGCACTTGTGTCACCTCCGTACTCCGTCGACCAACCCCCCGGGGCGGAATTGCAAGCAGACTAGAGCTTTGGACGGCGAATTGCAATCGGTGCGGGGCCCACTGTCCCGCGACGGCCCGATCGGTACTGCGGTGTCCTGCTCAGGAGGTGGTGAGGACGAGCACCCGGTCGTTCCAAATGTCGCTGAGGTAGAGGGTGTCACCACTGAAGGCGACTGCGAACGGATAGATCACCGAGTCCTCGGGAGCCGCCGGGATCCCCATCTGCTTTGCGGTCGCGCTGAAGATCAGATTCCCGTCGGTGTCGACCGAGACCAGTCGATGGTTGCCGGTATCCGACACCCAGATGCTGCCGTCCCCTGCTGACCTCCAACCTGGCAGTCGATGTTACCCGTCATCCGATTCACCGCAACGACGCGGTACTCACCGGCGTCGAGGACGAAGTAGTACTGCGAGTCCTGCGAGACATCGACCGGGTACATCGATGCCAGTCCAGGTCCGACCAGGGTGCCGGCGTACGCCGGCCGCGTCAGAGAGCTACTGGTGAGTGCCGACCGGTAGCTGACGAGATGCGTCGACGATGTGACGCTCTGGGAATCGCCCGCGTGTGCTGCATATCCGGCGGCCAGCAGTGCCGTCGCGCTGACCGCACTGAGCGCGATGGTTCTGCCCAGCCTCGCCATGAGCATCAGGGCGGGCACCCCGGCGCGGAGCCTGGGAAACACCGGCGAGCGCAAGTGCGTGCGTGTGGATATGGCATGTACTGGGGGTCGCGCCGATCCGTGATAGGTCGAGGGCGAGGCTACCGACCAGGACCGCGTCGACCGTGTCCGTCGCCGTCATGCGACCGTTCCGTTACGGCGCGACGACGCGCCGAGGAGCCAAATCCGCGAGGCAATCAGGGGCGGCCGGCTCCGTGGGTCCTTCCCGCGGAGCCAGCGGCTACTCGCCCCCTACGGCACAGACCAGACGCTCAACCGGTTGTTGTTCTCTTCGACGACATAGAGATTGCCGTCGGGTCCGAAGGCGAGACCCTGCGGGGTGCGAAGCTGCCCGAGCGCCTTTCCTGCCCCGCCGAAGGTCTGGACCAATGTGCCGGATCGCGTGTACTGACCAACCTCGTTCTTCGAGCTGAGTGCGATGTACAGGTATCCCGCGTCGCCGGCGATGCCGAACGGAGAGGTGCCGGAACCGGTGCTGAATCCTGCCAGTTGCGTCCCGGTTGCGGAGAAGTGATCGATGGCACCGGTGGTCATGTTCGACGCCCAGATCGAGCCGTCGGTATCGACCCAGATGCCGCGGACGAACCCGAGGCCGGAGCCGATCGTGCCGGTCATCGCGCCGGCACTGCTCACGACCACGATGTTGCTGCCGTTGCCGTTGGCGACGTAGATCGTCCCGTCCGCACCGCACGCAACACCGTATGGCGTTGCCATCCCACCGACGAACCACTGTTCCTTGCCCGCCGTGCTCCAGGCGACGATCTCATTGCCGTCGGTGTTGGCGACGATCAGGAAGCCGTTCACCTTGTCGTAGCACATCAATCTCGGATAGTTGAACGTGCTGGCCGTCGTCCCGCGGATTCCCCACGCCTTCGAGAAGACGTAGCCGCCACTGCCCTTGGTGAACTCCTCGATTCGCTCGTTGTAGGTGTCGGTCACGAAGAGATCACCCGCACTGTCGAAGGCGACACCGCGTGGCCCGTTGAAGCTGCCGTTCGGAGGCGGTGCCGGCGGATTCGGCACGGAGAAGAGGTACGTGCCGCTCTCGTTGAAGACCTCGGCGCGGAAGTCGGCGAGATCTGCGACCCAGACATCACCGTTGCCGGCGACAGCAAGGTCACGCGCTCCGTCGCCGAACTGACCGGGGCCCGATCCGCAGTCGCTCCCGGACGAGCCGACACCGTTGAAGTTGGTGACGAACTGGCCGTAGTTCGGGCTCGAGGGATTCGCGTTGAATTCCTGCACCAGGCAGTTCTGCCCGTTGGCGACAAACGCAAGGTTGGACTTGGTGTCGATCGCCAGCCCGCGCATGTCAAAGGTGGATCCCACACCGCCTGGAGGGTTGATGGTCTTCAGCGCCTTGGTGCCCGTCAACCCGTTCGGCCAGATCTCGATACGGTGATGACCCTGGTCGGCGATCCAGACGTTGCCGGAGCTGTCGAACGCGAGGCCGCGAGGCTGGATGAAGTTGTTCGGCGCAGCCGGCGAGATGAACTGCGCTGGTGCGGTGGGATTGGCAGGGTCGAGGATGACCATGCTCTTGCCCCACTGGTTCGAGATGTAGAGCTTCCCGTTGACCGGGTCCACGGCGCACTGCGACGGATAGTCGAAGTTCACCGAGTGCACGGCACTGGTCGTGCCCCAGCTCGTGATGAAGACGCCGGTCTTGCTGTACTGATTGACGTTGTACTCGCTGCCCTCGGTCATGTACACGTCGCCGGCATCGGGGCCGTTGGTGGTGTCGACGCAGATCCCAAAGGGCGCCTGGTTCGTCGAACCGCCGAAGCCCTGCTTGCCGGTGAAGACGAGCGGCGACGCTGCTGCCCCGCTCTCCTCGTAGTGAACGATCCGGTAGTTCCAGTAGTCTCCGAGAAGAATTGAGCCGTCCGGCATGGTCGCCGCGCCCCAGGCATAGAGGCCCGCGGTGCCGGGGCTGCCGATCAGCGACAGTGCCGTGGGTTTTGATGCGGCGCCCGCCGGGGCTGCGGCTGCCCATGCCGTGGCCGATGCGAGAGTCACGGCAACTGCCACTCCTCCGAGCGCAGTGATCCGATTGTGATTTGTCACCGAATTCATCCCCTCTTCCTCATGTCCGGAGGTCCCAAGGACATGCCTGACTGAAAGTCCCCCGATCACTACAAGGTACCCGGGAAGTATACCCGTCTCGGTTACGTCACTTCTGATCCGGCCGGCGTCCACCGATCGCGATCAGCGCAGTGGATTCTGCGAACCAGCTGCGCGCCGCCGCTACGAAGTGTCCGCCAGGACAGGCGCGAGGGCGCTCGCCGTCTGCGGAGCGAACCCCGGCGGGAGCTCCACGTTGATTGCACCGATCGCGGCCGCCCCCTGCACCGTCTCGATGAGGTTGCCCACCTTGCTGAGCACCGCGGTCTGGAATCCAATCGGCGACCCGAGCTGTCGCATCGACGCATACATGGCGGCGTACTCGCCGGAGTGCAGGAAGGACGCGCGCAGGCTGTCGTTCTCCAGCACCAGCTGCGAGCCGAGCGTCTCGCGTCCATACGTCATCAGCTGCACGGTGAAGGCTTCGTCCTGGCCGATCGGGTTGACGGTCTGGTAGGGGTTGAAGGTGAAGCCGACATGGGTGTGCTTCCAGTAGGTGCCCAGGGCGGCGATGTCACTCATCTGGTTCTGCTCATCGAGGGCGGTGGTGTAGCCGGCAGCGAGCAGGCCGGCGACGCTGGCGGGGCTCTGGATCTGGCGGAGCAGGGGCTCGTTGTAGATGGTCATGTCGCGAGCGATGATCACCTCGCCGATCTCGGGGACGCTGTCGTACTTGGCGGCGAGCTCATTCTCGAACTGGTAGAAGGCGGTGGCGAACTCCGGGGTCCAGAAGCGAGGGGTGCACCCGGTGGTGCCGAAGTTGGGGTCGGTGACCTCGACGCAGGGGCCGCCGAGGTTCATGGCCCAGGCGGGGGAGTGGATGCCGGCCTCGATGCGGACGAGGAGGGATTCCTGATGGGTGGGGTTGGCGGCATTCCAGGCGCGGACATCGGTGATCGCCTGGTCGATGGGGTTGTCGGGGGTGATCGGTGCGCCGGCGGTGGCCTGGAGCTCGGACCAGGAGACGCCGCCGTAGTCACCGCGACCCTGGACGTCATAGCCGGCGAGAAGGGGACGGATGCTGGCCGGCGGCTTGCCCTGCAGGTAGAGCAGCCCCCGAATTGCCGGTTTGAGGGTGTGCCCCGGGAGCAAGGGGAACTGCGACGGCTGGGCCGTGGGCGATGCCGCCAGCGACGGCACCCCGGGCGGTGCCGGAAGCTTGCCGACAACCGAACGCACGCCTGGCTGCAGCAGGATCACGAGCAGCGCGATCAGCGCAATGACGGCGATCACTGCCGGCGGCGCGTTCCGGTGGCGATCCAGCCAGGATCCCAGGCGGCTTCTCCAGGGGCGATTCGTCAGTTCAGGTCCAGTTGATGGGGGTCACGCTCCACCGTGGTCGGTGCACGCTGCAATCCGCCCTCGATTGTCGGGGCGTATTGCCAGCGTCGCACGGCTGCGTCGACCGGCGCCACTCGTGACACTCCGACGATCCCGCGTAGCGTCCGGTTGCGAGCGCAATTGCGCGCGTCCGTGCATTGAGGGGTGGCTGATGGATATCAGGGGAAGGCGTCCGTTGCCGCCCGCCGGCGCAGCCCTTGGAACGCAATCGCAGCATCATTCGCCACGGCGACGCTCGCAGGTGGGGCGATGGACCGGGAGCGCACGCCGCGCGCGCACTCCCGGTCCCGGTCAGCGGAAGGTCAGGGAACGAGGTTGATCGACGCCGATTGTCCGTTGGTGTTCAGCGTCACCGATCCGTACTGGAAGGAGCGGTGGTAGACGCCTGCGGACAGCGTGTACGCTCCGGTCGCCGCGCCGAGCGCCTCTCTCTCATTGGGAAAGAAGATCGTCGTCCGGTCGGAGTTGGACGGTGAGTTGAACAGGTAATAGTCGCTGACGCCGTTGTCGACCAGCAGGTAGGCGGCGAGTGCGTAGGTGTTCCACGCCGCCTGCTGTGCGCTCGAGGCGTTGATCCAGACCTTCGTCCACCCGAAGAATCCCTTGCCCATCGCGTTGAGCGACTGCACCATCGCGAGGTCGGCGGCAATCGAGTTGGCTGAAGGCCAGTTGTTGAGCGGTGCGTTGGCGACGCGCAGCCACGAGTCGGTCTGCATCCCGTCGACGTGCGAGTCGGCGAGATAGTGTGTGAACGACGTGTACTCCGAGCCGTTGACGAGCCCGGTCGCCATGAGGTACTTGCCCTTGCCGATTGCGGCCTTGACCGCGTTCATGGCCGCCCCCCCCGCCTGCATCCAGGAGGCATCGGTGTAGGCCTTGCCGGTCCTCGGATCGATTGGAACTCCCGTGGTTGTGCCAGAGAAAACCCCGGGCCCCATCGAATCGACGTAGGCTCCGTCGAATCCCCACGCCTGGATGTTCTTGAGGATCCGCTGCGCCTGGAATTGCTGCCAGCCGGCGTTCCCCTGGTCCATAAGAGTGTTCTTGGGGAAGGCTGCGGTCCCGCTGGCGGCCTTGACAGTGATGAGATGCCCGTTCTTGTCGTGTGCGAAATAGCTCGGGTGCTGCGCAATGAGGGTGTTGTAGTCCGACGTGCCCTTGATGGTGTACGGACCGAGGTCATACACCAGCACCTTGAGCTTCGGGTTCCACGCATGCAGTTGCGCGATCATCTTTCCATAGACCGGCCCCTGCGTCCCAACCAGGACCTGGTGCGTGACCGCTGCCTGCTGCCACGCCGCCATGCTGCGCTTTGCCGGGAAGCCGTTCCAGTCCTGTGCGTACAGCAGAATGGGTGTTGGGTTCGCCGACGCTGACGTCGGATCCAGGAACTCGAAGCTCGCACCGCCCTTCGTCCCAGCTGATCCCAATTCCAGACCTGGCTGCGGCGCCGTCGACGCGGAGCTGCCCTGGCCGGATGTGCCCGAGCCGGCAAGCGACGCGCTGATGGGAGCGGTCCACTGCTGGGAAATGGTGCTGGCGAGTAAAATCGTTGACAGAACGGCCACTAACGCGGCCGCGGGCACACGAAAGAATCTGCTGAGCATAGGCATCCTCCGCGAGGGCATGGTGCGGCTCGCATGTTTGTTGGTGTGCGACACCGGCTCTCTCCCCGGATGCCGCGTTCTTGGATTACGCCGGGAGGACCGCCCCCCGAATTTCGCGCACCATACGACATACAGGGGTCGCGTTGCTACCACACAATCGAGTCAAGCAGTTGTCCTGCAGCAACTTTATGTGCCGAACGCGAGCAACTTCACTACCATTTAAATAGAGATAGTGGTTAAGCACTGGTAACGAGACAGAGCGGCGTGGCCACGGGTGATGCCGCCCGGCGAACACCGGATGGCACCACCAGTCGTCGGTCAGAGCTTCAGCTCGGCGGTGTGCGTCCCCACGCGGTCGCGACCGTTGCGGGATCAGCAGTCACGACGCCAGCCGGCACGTCACTCATGATGGCGTCGAAGTCGTTCTGGCAGTACATCTCCGTGGAGCTGGTCCAGTGCAGCTGCCAGTTCGAGCTCGTGCAGTCCCATGACAGCGCCGGGCTGATGTTCCCGGAGCCGGTCACCAGACGGTAGAACTGGAGGTCGATCCACTGGTTGCTGCCTTCGCCTGCGACCAGCTTCTCGAACGTCAGCGGCGATTCATAGTGCTTGCCGTTCGTTGTCGACAGCTTGTAGCACGCCTGTCCGGCGACGTTGCATTCACCGCCGGTGATCGAGCTCGTGTTCTGGAACCACGGCGCCTTCATGTTGGCTCGCATGTTGACGCCGCCGCGATAGGTGCGGCCATACGCGAAGCAGGTGCTGACGACGTTGGCCTGAATCTGATTGGTGAAGTGGTTGTCGCCGTATGCGAAGAGGCCCCATGCCGAATTGAAGCCGTGGCTCTCGAGCGGCGAGAGTGAACCGCAGCTCTCCTGCTGCTGCTGTGCGGGCGTCATCGTCGTCATGTCGCCATGGGTCAGTCCGTCACTGACGAACTGCCAGCCGTAGGTCGTGTTGAGCGACGCGAGGTCAGTCCAGTTGGCGTACATGTCGTCACCCTGGCAGTACCGCTTGGTGCCGCTGTCGACACGGTCGACCACCACCGTCCCGGTGGCCGTCATCGATCGTGCCTGCAGGTCCTGCGCGATCTGCACGAGGGTGAGTGCCCCGGGGACCGCCGTGCAGCCATTCGCCACCGTCCACATGGCGCGTCCGAACTGGATCGTCAGGTAGCCGGGCGTGGCCGGCTGTGCGGTGGTCCTCGACACCGACGCCTGCGCGGCGGGGCCCTCGACGAAGGTTGCCCCGGCGGAGATCGGCGCGAGCGCAGTGAGCGAGACCGCCAACAGGGCAACGCGGAGAGAGCTCCTGGGCCGGTGCGATCGCAGGATCGCCGCCTCTCGGGGTTGCTGACCGTTCATCAGATGGTTCCTCCGGGGAATCCCTGGCTAATGGGCTGGTGTTGCGCGGGGTCCTGGGTTCGCCCCAGGCATTGGACCACGCCCGGATCTCGTTTTCTCACGCTTACGGTTAATGAGTGGTGAGGGTCAGGACGCGGTTGTTCCAGATGTCGGAGAGGTAGACCGTGTCGCCGCTGAAGGCGATGGCGAACGGGTAGATGAGGGAATCCTTGGGAGCCGCGGGAACGCCCATCGTTGCCGCGGTGGCGCTGAAGTTGTCCACCCCGGCGGTGCTCATGGAGACGATCCGGTTGTTGCCGGTGTCGGCGACCCAGATACTGCCGTCGGGGGCGACGGTGACCCCCCAGGGCACCTTGAAGCCGATCTGATGACCGGCGCCGGTGGTGATCGCGAAAACCGTCCAGGTGCCCGAGGAGGGGTTGCGGCTCTGGATGCGGTTGTTGACGGTGTCGGCGACCCAGATGGTGCCGTTGGACGAGACAGCGATGCCGGTGGGATTGTTGAACTCGCCGGCCGGAGCTGTCTTGCCCATGCCCTTGCTGCCGTACGTGGCATCCCAGGTGGCACTGGTGTCTCCCGACCCCATCGTGAAGCGCTCAACGCGGTCGTTCCCGGAGTCGTCGACCAGCAAAGTGCCGTTGCTGGGATCGAAGGCGATCCCCTGAGGGAAGCTGAAGTCCCCGTTGGCGGCGCCGATCTTGCCGAAGATGTAGATGGAGGTCCCGGTCGGGGAGAAGACCTCGACCTGGTTGCTCTCGCGGTTGGCAACGAAGACGTTGCCGGTGCCGGGCTGGATGGCCGCCGACCACGCGAAGTTGATGGCCCCCTTCTGGGAGGGATTGCCCCGGAAGCCGAAGGAACTGGCCCCGGTGCCATTGGCGTTCATGTACTCGATGCGCTGGTTCCAGTAGTCGACGATGTAGATCTGCCCGTTGGCGGCGATCTGCAGGCCGCGTGGCGAGTTCACCCCTGGCAGTGGCGGCGCGGTGCCGAAGAGGTTGCGGGTGATCGTGGCCCCCGTCGGCGTGAAGCTCAGCTCATGGAGGGAGAATCCCCACTCGTCGGTGAGCAGGAGGTGGTTGTCCGAGGTGGTGGTGAGGCCGCGGGGTCCCACGAACTGGCTCGCCCCGGTGCCCGAGGCGATCGTGTAGGCGAAGGTCGCGCCGCTGTAGTTGGCCCCACTCGACTGGAGGTTGAAGACCTCGACCCGCTTGCCTCCCGAATCGGTGACGAAGACCAGGCTGCCGTTCTCGCTCACCGAGACGCCTCGGGGATCGTCGGTGAACTGACCGGGGCCTGTCCCGAGGCTGCCAAAGGTGAAGAGCAGACTTCCGGCACTGTTGAAGACGTCGCACTCGTGGTCCCGCGCGTTCATGACCAGCACGTCGTGGTTGGGCGCGACCGTGACCTGGCGGGGCTGGTTGAGGCCTGCGCCGTTGAACTGACTGAGGTAGCTGCTCGGCGTGGTGGATGTGGTCAGCGTCCACTTCTGCACCCAGCCGGCACCGTTGACCGCATAGACCCAGCCGTCGACCGGGTCGACGGCGACCCCATAGGCCTGGTTGAACTGTCCCGGCCCGGAGCCCTTGCTGCCGAACTGGGAGAGGAACGTAAAGGCGCTCGGGGAGTTCGAGGCACACAGGCTCGCTGAGAAGGAGAAGACCTCGACCCGGTTGTTGGGGGTGTCGGCGACGTAGAGCTCGTTATGGGTGGCGTCGTAATCGAGGGCCCGGGCGTCGCCGAACTGGCCGGGACCGCCGCCCTGGAGGCCGCCGATCTGGCAGGCGATGGCACCGGTGGAGCGGTTGACCGCGACCACCCGGTAGCGGCCGGCGTCGAGGACGAAGTAGTACTGCGTGTCCTGGGTGACGTCGACCGGGTACATGGACGCCTGCCCGGGACCGACCAGGGTGCTCGTGTACGTCGGCGCGGCGAGCACCGCAGGCGCCGCCGCCACTCCCGCTCCGGGCAGCACTGCCGCCCCCGCCACAAGCGGCACCAGCGCCACCATCGCAACCTTGCTCACAGGCATCTTGCCCCCTTGTCTCTCACCACCATCCCGATCTGTCCGAATCCGTCCCGTTCAGGCTGTCAAATCCGTTCCGTTCAGGCTCAGTTGGGCGGCATCATAGCAAAAGACGACTGGCGTGTTTGGCTAGTTTGTTGAGATCGATCCGTCTCTTGAAAACCACCTGGGAAATGCCCGCGGCGGGGCGGGCGGTGACGCAGCTCTGCGGGATTGCCCTAGTAGGCTCGAGGCGCCGGGATTCCGTTCGGTGGAACCGTATTCAGCATCCAGGCGGGATTGGAAAGCGCCACGATCGTGCCCGCGGAGTCGAGCACCTGGGTACGCACAAACGAGGACTGGGTTGTGTTGACCGGAAGGGTCACATTGCCACTGCTCAAATCCGCGGTGCTGTACGTGGCGATGACCGCTGTGTTGGGGACCGCGGCGCTGCTACCCGCGTAGTCCACGGCGCCCTGGACGACCTGGAGCGTGCCATTGGTCGGAAGTCCGGTGGCAATGACGGTCAGCTGCCGCGTTGTGAGCGCCGACACGGTCACCGATCCCATGGGAGCCGCGCCGTCCACCAGCAGGTCGAGACTGCCCCGAAACCAGGGAAGCGAGGCGCACCAGGAGCGACCAGCCACGAGCGCGCTCAGCAGATCGGACTCGGCGGTGCTGGCAGCCCAGACGGAGGTGAACCAGTTGTTCCCCAACCGCAGCCAGTTGGTGCCGACATGGTCGTCGCTGGTGCCGTTGCCGGTGAGGAACAGTCCGTTGCGCGAGCAGATATCCCAGAGCCCGATGTGATGCTGAAGGTCGGCGCCGCCGCGCAGCGGGTAGCCCACCTCGAGGATGTCCACGCCCAAGGCCCAGTTGGCCAGCATCGATATTGCCAGGCTTGACATCATCTGATTCTGCACCGATTGAGAGAGTGCAGGTGACGACGAAGCCCCGTAAGGGTGGTTGTAGCTGACCAGGCCCCCTGACGCATGGATCCCCGGGATCACCGACGACTGAAGGAATGCCGGGTACTGCTTCGCGGTCACGTTTCCGTAGTTGGTCAGCGCGACGCCGGCGCCATACCAGTTCACATGCGGCAGCGCCAGAGAGATCTCGAGCCCCTGCAGTTGGGTCACATCCGGGTAGAGCACGCCGTAGGAGAACTGCATGTCCTGTTGCGCGAGGAGCTGCACCTCGCCACTCGATCGCGAGAAACGGAGATAGTCGAAGTTGCCCGACGCGAGGGCTCCGCTCGAGACCGCCATCAGGTTGATCCCGAAGAGGCCGAAGTCGCGCGCGTCCATGCCGGGCCAGAGGGCGGCGATGTCGTTGGCCGGAACAATGGCAACGGAATTCCACTGACCGGGAGTTGCGGCGACGTTGACAACACCCTGGATGCCGGAGACGGAGCTCGTGCCTGCGACACCAGGCCCTCCCAGCCGGTAGGCGATGGTGTACTGACCGGCGGGGCGGCCGCTGCCGGCGGGATGGTAGGAGCTCGTGATCAGTATCTCGAGATAGGCGCTCGAGCTGATCGAGGTCGGCAGGACCTCGATGGCGAGCGTCTGGCCAATCAGGCTGGCGTGGTAGTTCCAGTCCGAGGTCTGTGACTGGGCAGAGAACCCGAGCGACGCAGCGGCATGGTTGCTGCTCTGAGCGGATACGGCGAGGCTTCCGCCCACGACAGGGTCGAGTGGCGAACTTGGATTGGCGACGATGCCGCCGGTGGACGTCTTGGTCAGACTACCTGCGCGCTGGAGCTGCCACTGCCACGGACCTCCCTGTCCGGCGGCGGGCTTCTCGGCGGTCAGGCTCGTGAAGTGCACCGTGTCCCGATAGCCGATGCCGCTCATCCGATAGTCGTGCTCGGTCCACCAGAGGACATCGACGGCGTTCGCCTGCGCCTGCAGGAGTTGCGAGTCCATCGACCCGTACTGCTCGCTGAACGACGAGTGGATGTGCATCGCCATGCCAACCTGCTGGCTGCCGTCGACGCCAACGACCTTGGGGCCTGCCGCGGCTACCGAACGTGGCCATTCCGTGCGGACGACGGCCATGGCGGCGACTCCCGCGGCGTACCCGAGGAAGCGACGTCTATTGAGCTTGGGTAGCCGCGGCGGTTCGTCGTCAGTGCACAAGGGCGCGCCTTTCGCGACGCGGTAGCCCAGACGTCAGCGCAGTCCCCACCAGGCGCATGATCGCAATCCCCTACCTTCTTGCTAACGCCCCACCACGGCGGCAACCCTACGGTATCGACGAGGGGAACGCAAGCCATGCGGCGCGTCGCGCGGGCCTTTCGGGCCGGTGCGGCGCGCCGTGTCCACGTCATCGGGCAAGGACGCGTGAGCGCACGCCGACCCACCGTCGCTCTCAGGACCCACACCCGGCCGGGCTGCTAGGATTGCTGGCGATTCGCTAACAAGTGGGGGGAGCCTGGAGACGGGCTCGATGAAGATGAACGCAGGAAGGTATCGCTTGTCCCGGCATATTTCCAGGACGCGTTCGCTTGTCGTGCTCGGCGCGGTCCTGTCCGTGTCGGCGTTGGTGGCCAGCACGCCGGTGATAGCGGCGCGTTCCGGCGACCCCGCGGTGACCGCCGCATACTCCCAAACCATCGGCGGACCCGGACGAGCGGCCATGTACCCGTCCGGAATGGAGATTGCCCCGAACGGCAATATCGTCATCGCCGACACCGGTAACGACCAGGTCGCCGAGTACACGTCCTCCGGGTCGCTGATATGGCGGATCGGCTCAGAGGGCAGCGCGGCGCCGTGCGGTGCTCATCCAGCCGGGTTCCCGCAGTTCGAGCAGCCTCGAGATGTCGGCGTCAACTCGGCGGGCAACGTCTACGTCGCCGACAACGGCAACGGCCGCATCGTCAAGCTCAACGGGACCAACGGCAAGTGCATGACGGCGCCCTTCAAGATGCCCGCCCCCAACAATGGCGCTCCAATCGGCGTGACCGTGAGCCCGCTCGGTGCCCCGGTTGCCAGCCAGCTGGTGTACGTGGCCAACGGCACGGCGAGCCAGGTCATCGTCTTCAGCACCTCGGGATCGGTGGTGCGCACGATCTCGTCGAACGGCGCCTGCACGCTCAATCGCATGCGCGACGCGGCGGCCGACGCCTCCGGCAACGTCTATGTCGCCAACTACGTGAGCAACAACATCCTCGAGTTCTCGTCGACGGGAACGTGCATCCGCTCCTGGGGGAAGAAGGGGTCAGCCACCGGCCAGTTCATGAACCCTTACGGAGTCGCGATCGGGACCGACCCGTTCATCAACGGCGGGAAGCCCGGCGAAGCGATCTACGTGGCGGACTCCAACAATGACCGCATCCAGGAGTTCACCCCGACCGGCACGTACGTGGCCGAGATGGGCACTGCCGGAACCGACAGCCAGCCCGGCACCTTCACGCAACTGCGCCGCGTGGCCGTCGACGCTAACGGCAATGTCTGGGGCGCCGACCTCTGGGGCTACCGCATTGAGGAATTCGTCCGGACACCAAGCGGCTACTCGTACCACCAGACGATTCCGAATCCGATCGTTCCACCCGGCGATACGAGCACCTCGGTGTTCAACGAGGTTCGCGGGATCTCCTTCGACGCCTCTGGGGACATTGTGGCGATGGACACGGTGAACCAGCGAGTCGATGTTTTCACGCCCGCCGGAACCCTCATCAACAACTGCGGCCAGCGCGGCTTCACGAGCACCGGTGATTTCAACTGGCCGCGTGGCGTGGCAGTGGACCCGTCCACCGGTGACTACTGGATCGCGGACACCAAGCAGAGCGACCTGCAGATCCTCCAGCCGATCAGCTCCCCGAGCTTCTCGGGATGCAACGGCGTCGCGGAGTTTGGCGTGGTGGGCACCGCGCTCGGCGATGACGACTATCCTTACTCGATCACGATCGGCAACGGCTACGCGTGGATCGCCGACACCAGGAATGACCGCGTCGAATCCTGGAACCTCAGCACCCACGCCGCCGTCTCCATGTACGGCAGCAAGGGCGCGGGCAGCGGACAGTTCTCCACGCCGGCCGGCGTCGGCATCGATCCCACCACGGGCAATCTCTTGGTCGCGGACTCCGGCAACAAACGTGTCGTCGAGCTCAAGGTGAGTGCGGGGCATGTCACCTCGGTCGTGAAAACGTTCACGACGGGATTCGACCAGCCCTACGGCGCCGCATCCAACGGCCACGGGCTGCTCGCTGTTGCCAATCGCGCGAACGACACTGTCGTCGTCATCAACGAATCTGACGGCACCGTTGCGGCGACCATCAACGCAAGCGATGTGACCGGCAGTGGACCGAAGTCGCTGTTCAATCCCGAGAATGTCGCGTTCGGACCGAACGGCAAGCTCTACATCGCCGACACGTACAACGACCGAATCCTGGTGTACACCCTGACCGTCGCGTAGTCTCGAGCCGCGGAGCGCGCTGGCCGCTCTGGCTGCAGCGCTCCGCTCGGTACTGGGGTGCGCCGTGGCGCGAGTCCGAAGGCTAGATCTTCGCCTGGAAGTACACCTGGGTCAGCATCGGCAGCTGATTCGCAGGGAAGCCGGGCGGCAGTTCGACGTAGTTGGCGCCCAGCGAGCCGGCGCCCTGGACGGTGCCTTCGAGGCTCCCGACCTTGCTGAGCACTGCCGTCTGGAATCCAATCGGCGAGCCGAGCTGTCGCATCGACGCATACATGGGGGCGTAGTCACCGCCGCCTTGGAGAAAGGAGACGCGCAGGCTGTCATTGTCGAGCATGAGCTGCGAACCGAGGACCTGCTTGCCGTAGGACATCAGCTGCACGGTGAAGGCTTCGTCCTGGCCGATCGGATTGACGGTCTGGTAGGGGTTGAAGGTGAAGCCGACATGGGTGTGCTTCCAGTAGGTGCCGAGGGCGGCGATGTCACTCATCTGGTTCTGCTCATCGAGGGCGGTGGTGTAGCCGGCAGCGAGCAGGCCGGCGACGCTGGCGGGGCTCTGGATCTGGCGGAGCAGGGGCTCGTTGTAGATGGTCATGTCGCGGGCGATGATCACCTCGCCGATCTCGGGGACGCGGTCGTACTTGGCGGCGAGCTCACTCTCGAACTGGTAGAAGGCGGTGGCGAACTCTGGGGTCCAGAAGCGAGGGGTGCACCCGGTGGTGCCGAAGTTGGGGTCGGTGACCTCGACGCAGGGGCCGCCGAGGTTCATGGCCCAGGCGGGGGAGTGGATGCCGGCCTCGATGCGGACGAGGAGGGATTCCTGATGGGTGGGGTTGGCGGCATTCCAGGCGCGGACATCGGTGATCGCCTGGTCGATGGGGTTGTCGGGGGTGATCGGTCCGCCGGCGGTGGCCTGGAGCTCGGACCAGGAGACGCCGCCGTAGTCACTGCGACCCTGGACGTCATAGCCGGCGAGGAGGGGACGGATGCTGGCCGGCGGCTTGCCCTGCAGGTAGAGCAGCCCATCGGGGGCGGGCTTCAATCCCACGACGGGTGGCGGGGTCGAGCTTGGCGTCGGGCTCGGCGATGGCTTTCCGGTTGGCGACGTCATCCCGACCGAGTGGTGCTTGGCGGGCCGCGAGTTCTTCGACCCGTTCGACGGCTGCAAAACATGCACAGCGTCGCTTGTTGTTGACGGCATGCCGATCAGACCTGACGCCGGTCCGGTGAGGACGAAGACGACAGCCACTGCGGCAACCCCGAGAACCACGAGTTGAGTTGGGCTAACCATTGGGCCTTCCTTCGGAGTGAGCGAATCTAGAGTTCACTCTGATCCGGGGTTGTCGCGACCCAGTGGCTAACGCGTCGCTATACGCTCGTGATCCGTAGCGAACCGGGTAGTGACTTCTGGTCACAACCCGGGGCTCCGATCGCATAGTTTCTGGACCCCGACGGCGGGTCATCATCGCAGAGCTGCCGGCCCGTGGCTACTGGAACCAGCCCTCGACGTCGATCACCACGTTGACGCTTCCCGCGCCGTTGAAGACATCGACATCACCGCCGCTGTTGAGCCCGACCACGACCAGGTTCGGCAACACCTCACCCGGAATGACGTTGATGTCGGACGCATTCGGTGTCGTGATGCCGGCTGGATACAGCGTCACGAATGTCCCCGTCGTCGGTGCGATGGCAGTCAGATTGGCGATGGTCGCCATCGGCGGCTGTGCGGCGCCGGCGCTGGGAACGCCTCCGTGACTCGCGACACCGACCATGTACGGGGCGTTGGCGATGATCGTGTGGCCCGCGCACGTGCTGCCGGATCCAGCTCTCGTGTCACAGATCCTGCTCGGGCCGATCGGCTGGTACTGCGCCCCATCCGCAGCGCCTGATCCACCGAACCAGCCGCTCGCGTCCAGGATGACGTTGATCACTCCGACCGCGCTGTAGACGCATACGGACGTGTCCGGTCCGCCGGTGGATGCGGGTCCGAGCGCGACCATGACGCGGTTGGCCTGGACCTGTCGCGCCACCAGGTTGAGCGTTGAGACTGTGGGCGATGCGCACGTGCCGCCGGCAGTCGTCGGATACACGCTCAGGAACGTCGACGCCGTGCCGGAGACACCCGTCACGTTGAGCACGGCGGCGGCAGCAGCGGTCCCTGGAATCGCGTTGACGCCGCTGCCGGTGACGTTCACCCGGAGCGCGACACCGCCCACGAGCTCATGGCCGCTGCACGGATTGGCGGCGACGTTGGTGCGTGTATCGCAGACCCGTAAAGGCGTCAGTGGGTGGTACTCGCCGGTGGCATCGCTCGACGCCTCAGGCTCGAAGTAGCCCTCCACGTCGGCGACCACATTGACCGACCCGAGTGCGTTGTAGATGTTCACCTCGCGGTTGGCATCGGACACGCTGCTCTGACCCAGGACCGCGGTGACGAGGTTCGGAGTTGCCGTCCCCGGCCCAAAGTTGAGGTTCGAGGCGTTCGGACGACTGGTGCCGTTGGGGTACACCGTGAGCAGGCTCGAGGCCGAACCCGCTACCTCGGTCACGTTCACCACCACAGCGGTCGCTGTCGCGGAAATCGGATCGGCTCCGCTCGGGAGTCCGTTGACGCCGGTGATCTGCACGGTGCGAGTCACGCCAGCACCCAACGCGCCACCGGAGCACTGGACGCATGACGTGGCGCGGGTGTCGAGGATGCGGAACGGCTGCAGCGGTACGTAGTTGCCGAGCGGAGCATAGATGTACCCCGCCGCAGTAGTGAGGGGACTCACCCCCAAGGACGTGGTGACCTGCACCTGCGTGTAACCCGTCGACTCAGCGGGGGTCGTGAAGGTGAACGAGCTGGGCGTCACGCTCGACGGGGTCACGGCTTCTCCGTCGATGGTGGCCGTCATCCCGGCGGTGAAGCCGGATCCTGTCACGGTGACCACCTGGCCGCCCGTGACCGGGCCGGCGGATGGCGTGACCGTCGAGATCGTCGGCAGGACGTTCCACTTGATCGACGCTGCATTGTTGTTCGTGTTCACGGTCACCGATCCGTTCGCGAAGGACCTGCTGTACACACCGTTGCTCAGCGTGAACGCGCCGAGTGGGCTGCCGAGCGCCGCCAGCTCATTGGGAAAATCGATGGTGGTGCGATCGGCGTTCGACGACGGGGCACTGAACGAGTAGTAGTCGCTGACTCCGTTGTCGACCAGCAGGTACGCCGCCAGTGCGTAGGTGTTCCAGGCGGACTCCTGTGCGGGCGTCGCGCTCGTCCAGACCTTGGTCCAGCCGAAGAACGCCTTGCCCTGCGCGTTGAGGGTCTGCACCATCGCAAGGTCTGCGGCGAGTGTCGAGGTCGCCGGATACGCACTGGGCGACGAGTTGGCGACGCGCAACCAGGAGTTGGTCTGCACGCCGTTCACCGTCGAATTCGACAGGTAGTGCGTGAATTCCGTGAACTCCGAGCCGTTCACAAGGCCGGTCGAGAAAAGGAACCTCGAACCAATCGCCGCCTTGATGACGGAGAGCGCCTGCCCCGAAGCCTCCATCCACGTTGTGTCAGTGAAGGCCTGACCGGTCGCCGGGTCGATGGGCACGGCGGTGGTGGTTCCGGAGAACGGTCCCGGACCCATCGAGTCGATGTAGGCACCGTCGAAGCCGTACTGCTGGATGTTGGCGAGAACGCGCGATGCCTCTTCCGCCTGCCAGCCAGGACTCGCCTCGTCCATCAGATAGTTATTCGGAAACGCACCGGTGCCGCTCGTCGCCTTGACGGTGATGAGATTGCCGTGCGCGTCACGCGCGAAGTAATCGGGGTGGTCGGCCATGAGTGTGTTGAACTCGGCCGATCCCTTGATCGTGTAGGGACCGAGGTCGTACACGAGCACCTTGAGGCTGGGGTTCCACACGTGGAGCTGCGCGATCATGCTGCCGTAGACATTGCCTGGAGTGCCGACGAGGACCGAGTGGGTGTCCGCGACCTCCTGCCAGTCCGCCATCGAACGGTCGTTGGACGCGCCGTTCCAGTCCTGCGCATAAAGCTGCACCGGCGAAGCGGCGTTCGACGAGGCATTCACAGCGTCGACGCGTGGAGACGAGTCAACGAGTTGCGGTGCTACGTGCCGGCCGCCGGGCAGACCTGAGGCACCGACCGGTGCTGCCACCATCAGGACCATGACTGCGGCTGCACCACCGATGAGCGCGCGTCGAAAAGAACCTTGAGACATTGGTGTTCCTTGCGTTGAACGGCTTGCGTCGTCTGCAAGCCACAATGCCCCGCCGATGTCGCGTTTCGGTTGCTAACGCGTCGCTGAGCGCCTATCCGATCTGCGGCGGATCGCCATGCAGCGTCTCAATGACGCGGTCGATCCTCAGTGCACGGTGAGTGAGTCAGAGAACGCCAGGACGCCATTGTTCCAGCCGACGCATCGCAGACGATATGGCCGCTGGATGAAGCCCAAGCCGGGGGCACTGAGCCGCCGCGAGGTCGGTCTGGCCCATGCCCTGAGGGCAGTGGAGCGAGTAATGGAAGGTTTGACGCGATCAGGCCGTTATCAGATCGCCGTGGCGTTGATCGCATAGCCACCGCGACCGGGTCGTTACTGGGACGCAACCGAGGTCGGCGCTCAGTGACGGCTCTGCCACGGCGACGACACATCCCCTGGTCAGAGTGCAGTGAGAACCCGATTTGTCACATGGAAAGGTGAGCACATTGCACGTATCTTCTCGACTCGTTGTTGTCGGCATGACGGCCGCCGTGACCGCTTTTGTCGCCGCAGCCCCGGCTGCCGGCGGGCCGCTGATGTTCGCCAGCCAGTCGGCTGCAGCGCACGTCGCAGCTCCGCTTCCTGCATCGGGGGCCGCGTCGAAGCTCAAGCCCACGAAGGCTCCATCTAACGCCGCGCAGGACTCAGCCGTCAAAGGCTCGACGAGCTCGTCGGACCCCATCCTCCTGTACTCGCAGGACTGGAACAGCGCCGCAAACACGCGCTCCACTGCCGCTTGGCAGCAGGTCGCCGACACCCATTCGATCCTCGTCGGGACGCCGGGCAAGGTGTACGGCAACATGATCACGCAGCTCCACGCGTGGAACCCCGCCCTCAAGGTGCTCGTGTACGACCTCGGTCCGTACACGATCAGGGGATCCGCGGAGTTCAACACGCTCATGGCCAATGACCCCAGCTACTTTGCGCATGACGCATCCGGCAACCTGATCACCGTCAAGGCGGCGAGTGGTACCGGTGCATTTCCGAACAACTACCTGATGGATGAAGCCAATCCTGGCTGGCAGGCGGAGGAAGCCTCGCGCGTTCTCGCCAACATCCAGAAGTACGGCTTCGACGGTGCCTACATCGACTCGATGGGTCCAGGACCATTCAGCGGAACGACCACCGCGGTGCCCATCGACCCGTCGACCGGCGTTGCGTTCACCAAGGCATCCTGGATGGAGGCGGCCGGCCAGACCCTCTCGACGATCAAGGCGGCGATCGGTACGAAGTTCCTGTTCTCGACCGGTCTCGTCAACGGTCTGGAGTTCACCAGCTTCACGCACTATCTGTCCGACTCCACCGTGGACGGCGTGCAGACCGACTCGTGGTTGCGTGTCGCGAGCTCCTCGCCAGCGCAGTACCCGAGCACCAAGAGCCTCGCCGCAGACCTCGCGATGGTGCAGACGCTGAACGCGGACGGTAAGTCCTTCTTCGGCTGGACCAAGATCTGGTGCTCGGCGACTCCCGCGCAGCAGGCCGCATGGAACACCTACGCGCTCGCGGCCTACCTGCTCGTCGACAACGGCACCAGCGACTACTACCTGTACAGCGCACCATCGTCAGGCGCGGATCGCTCGACCATCTACTTCCCCAACGAGCTGTCCACCCTCGGCGCACCGACCGCGGCGTTCACCCTGACCAGCGGCGTCTACAGCCGATCGTTCGCCAACGGAACGGTCACCCTCAACACGAACAACAACACGGCCTCGATCACCGTCTCGTAGGCCATCATGCCGATGGGCACATCGGCAGACGGAGCCTCCGCTCCGGGTGGATTCGACCACCTGGGGACGGAGGCTTTCGTCGTTTACCGGTGTCTCTCAGACCTGAGGTTGTGTGCCGGCAGCAGCTCACGCGGGAGCCGCATTCGCCGCCAGCAGGCTGGTCGCGGCGGCGAAGCTCGCCGGCGTGGCGATGGACGCGTAGCCCGCTGGAAGTTCGACCGAGCTGGCGCGAAGGCTCGCGGCATAGGAGAGTACCTGCGTGAGGTCGCCGGCTCGCGCGGCGGTGGCAGTCTGAAACGCAATCGGCGAACCGAGTGACTGCATGGCCGCGTACATGGAAACGTACGCCGCACCCGGTGGGGGCACGCGGAGTGAGTTGTTCTCGAGCACGCATGCGGTGCCGAGCACCTGACGGCAGTACTGCATCATGGATTCGGTGAAGGCTTCATCGGTGGCGGTGGCTCCGCCCGTCGCGATGAGCTGATAAGGATTGAACGCCAGGTCCGAGCGCGTGTGCTTCCACACCGTGCTGGCCTGGATCTCCTGCTGCTGGCACGTCTGGTCCGCCGCGAATGTGTAGCCCGCAGCGACGAGCGCCGTCACCGTCGACGGAGCTGTGGTGTCGCGAATAAAGGGCTCGTCGTAGAAGGTCGTGCAACGCGAGATGGTGACCTCGCGAATCTCGGGAACCCTGTCGTATTTCGCCGCAAGCAGGGTCTCGAGCTGGTCGTAGGCGGCGCCGTAGTCGTCGGTCCAGAAGCGGCCAATGGTTCCAGTTCCGCCGTCCTGCGGGTTGGTGATCGTAATCGGCGCACCATCCAGATTCTTCACCCATCGCAGGCGCCCAGATGCCGCCGAAGAGACGGATCTTCAATCCCAGGTCGGTGTGGTGAGCGGCGTTGAGGCTGCGTACCTCGGTGATCGCCTGGTCGATGGCGTTGTCGGGCGCGAGACTTGTCCCCGAGGTGGGTTGGAGGTCCTTCCAGTACACGTTCACCACAAATCCCGCGAGGGAATTGAGAAATGCAACCGGCGGTGGCCCGTCACGATCGAGCAATCCGGCGAGGACCGGCTTGAGATCCAGGGGCGATGCGCTCGAAGACGGCGATGCGCTTGTCGACGGCGGCGTCTGCGATGGCGTGGGGAACGGGTTCGATGGGCTGCCGCACGCGGCGAGCAGCGTGATGGCGGCCAGCGCTGGGACGACGGCGAATCTGGGATTCCAGGCCGTCTGGTGAGTGCCCCGCCGCCCGCGCAAGAGCGGTTTCAATTCCGCCGAGCGCGGACTGACGGCTCTCCTCTCATCACACCCATTGTGCATGGGCGTCTCCACCGATGACCTGTGACGGAGATGAGAAAAGGGGTCCCCGGATATGTCAGGGCCGGGGCGCGGCCACGGCCGACCGTACGGCGTTCACGATCGCCTCATGCAGGTCGGGTCGGCAGATGAGCTGGTCCGGAAGCCAGGGATTCTCGCTGTTGTAGCGAAGCGGCGAGCCATCGATGCGTGTGGCACGGAGCCCGGCGGCAAGCGCGACGCCAACCGGCGCGGCGGAGTCCCATTCGTACTGTCCGCCGACGTGGACATACGCATCGGCGTCCCCGAGGACGACCGCCATGGTCTTCGCTCCGGCCGAACCCATGTAGATGAGATCGGCGTCGAGCTCCTGGGCAACCGCCACCGCCTCGGGCGGTGTGTGTGAGCGGCTCACCACCAGGCGCAGCCGTCCGCCGGGTGCCTGATCGGGCCGGATCTCGGGTGGAAAGGTAGTCATCACCATGCCCCGCGCCGGCAGTGCAACGGCTGCTGCAACCGGCACGCCATCCTCGATGAGTGCGACGTGCACTGCCCAATCGGTGCGTCCCTGCTCGCCGAATTCGCGAGTGCCGTCGAGCGGATCGACGATCCAGACCCGTCGCGCACCGAGACGCTCCTTGCCGTCGAGGCCCTCTTCCGAAAGGACCGCGTCGCCCGGACGCTGCTCCGCGAGCAGCTGCATGAGCAGCACATGTGCTGTCCGGTCGCCTTCGTCGCGAAGCCGCTTGGGATCGTCAAAACCGATCTCTTCGCGAAGTGTCATCAGTGCCCGACCCGCGGCCACGGCCGCGAGGCGGGCGAGCTCGTGGTCTGACTCGACCACGAGCTCGTTCCCCCCCAAGTTCATTACATTCCTACCGTGCTCAGCTGTAGTAGCCCATGACATCGACGATGAAGTTCACGTTGCCCTTGGCGTTGTACAGATTGATGCTGCCATCAGCTCCGACCTTGACGATGACCAGATTGGTCACCGGCTCGAAGTTCGGAACGTTGAGGTCCGAGGCGTTTGGAACGCCGGCCCCGGCCGGTCCTGGAAAGACCGTCGCGTAGGTCGTGGTGGTGGCGTTGACCACCGTCACGTTGACAACGATCGCAACCGGCGCGCTTCCGCCACCGAGCGTCGGGATGCCTCCGGCGCCATCGACGAAGATGTTGAGCGTCTGTCCGGCGCCCACGGTCCCCGGACTCTGGCAACCGCTCGTACCAGGAGTGCCTTTCTGCGTATTGCAGATCCGCGAGGGAACGACTGGGGTGAACTGGGCGGCGGACGATGCGTTGGCGAACCAGCCGTCCACGTCGATCGCGACGTCAACCAATCCGGCGCCGTTCCAGACATTGACGGTGCAGTTCGTCCCGCTGCTCGTACAGCTTGCCGGGACCGCAACGATGACACGGTTCGGAACGGCGGTTCCCGGGTTGAGGTTGACGTTCGAGACTGTCGGCTTTGCGGAGATGTCTCCTGGAGCGACGGTGAGCACCGTGGGCGCAGTCGGCGAGATGGCAGTCAGGTTGAACACGACCGCCGTCGTGCCGGTTGTTGGAATCACGCCGCCCGACGAGATGTTGAAGTTCAGCGGCGTTGTCGTGTTGATCGGGCTGTGGCCGTGGGTATTGCACTGGTTTGCGGCGACCCCGCTGCTGCGCGTGTCGCAGATGCGAGTCGGCGAGGCGGCGTGGAAGTACCCAGGCGAACCGGATGTGACATACCCCTCGATGTCCAGCGCGATATTGATGGTCCCAAGCGCGTTGTAGACCTCGATCTTGCCGCCGGTCCCCACCCCGACCTCGACGAGATTGGCGACCACTTTTCCTGCCTGCGGGTTAACGTTCGATGTCGACGTCAATGTGCCACCGGCCGGATAGAGCGTGACGTAGGTGCCCTCGGTCGGCGCGATCGCGGTGAGATTGACGACGACCGCGGTGACGCCGCTCGCCGGTACAACGCCCTCACCTTCAATGGTGACGGCGCGTGACTGCTTCTGGCCGATCGGGCCGATCGGCGCGGTACCGAAGTCACACTGGTTGTCTGTGATGCCGTGCCCCGGTGGACGCGTGTCGCAGACCCGGAATGGGGTGATGGCTGTGTACGGACCCGGGGTGAACGTCACGGCGCCGTACTCGTAGCTCGTCGAGTTCTCGACGGTTTCCGTCGGGTGGTTCTGCGCCGTGATGGTGTCTGTCCCCGATGTCGCCGCCGAGGCCGTGTATGTCACCGAGACTGTGCCTGCGTTCGTGGCGCCAAAGCGAGTCGGGAGGTCGTTGACCTTCTGTGCGGTGTTGCCATCGAATGAGTTGACGCCGGTCGCGGTCCCTGGAGACGACGCGGTTGTGGTCAGCGAAAGGTCGATGAATGCGCCGGGAACGAAATGCGACGTGTCGTCGAGCGCGGTCACCGTGAACATCACGACTTGGCCCGACGCCAGGGATCCATTCGGTGCGATCGGTGGCCCGGGATTGAAGGCGTACGAGGCCACCGGCGAGAACACGTACGTCGTCGTGTTGCAGACACCCACCCCGCTGCACTGCCCGGTGCCCGCGTCAAAGGATGTGCCGTCGGATGTCGCTCCAATCACATCGCGTCCATTTACCGGTACAGGATTCGGGCCGGTGTACACGATTTGAATCGCATCCATGAGGCTGCCACTTCCCTCTTTGTTCGACCAGTTGCAGGTGTTGCTCGTGGTGGTGAACGTTGCTGGAGTGGTGGTCAGGGGAGTTCCATCCGCCGTTGCGCTTCCACCGGCTGCCGGTGGTGCAGTGAACAGGCCAGGGTCAATGCTCAAGTAGACAACGGCGCCGACGACGGGATGGCCGCCGGCAAGTGGCTGCACGCATGCGGTCGCCGTATTGCCCGGCCCCGTCGCGGTCAGCGTGCCCGGCTGCTCGAGGGGCAATGGCTTGATCGAGATGGTGTCGTATGGCGTACCCGATGCTTTCGCGATCGTCGGCAACCCGAAGGGCAGCGCCAGCGCTCCGAAAGCGGCCATGGCAAGGACTACAAGTGTTCGCTTGGGCATCTAGATCTAACCTCCTGGGGGAAACTCACCCGCACCGGTAGCGACCGGCGCGGGTGATGAGGATAACCCACAGTACCGATTCCCACCAACCCGTCCAGTGAATCGGCACACGCAGCTGACACTCGCCTCTATGCCCTTCTCGTGCCCTTGACGAGCTCGCCACCGAGGAAGAGCGCGAACCCACCGAGGAGGAGCTCGATTCCAAGGCCGATCTGCGTGATCGAGCCGCCCAGGCCGGTGCCTGGTGTCGTGATGCCCTGGACGCCGCTGGCGGTGACGTTCACCGGCTCTGCGCCGCACTTGCTCTTCGAAGGAGCGCTGCTGGCATCGCCGCTGTACGAGGCGATCCAGTTGTAGGTGCCGGTCGACGTCGTACCAGTGAAGCCGGCCGAGGTCGCGGTCCCGGTACCGCTCAGCGCGACGGTGCTGGTGAAGATCGCGGTCCCGGTGCAGGTCGTGTCAGCCGGGCCGTAGAGGCTGAACGTGACCGTGCCTGTCGGCAGGAAGGTCCCGGTGACCTTGGCGCTGTCGTGGATCGCGATGCCGGGGGCGCCGCCCGCCGAGGCGGTGGTGGCGACCGACGTCGGATCCTTTCCGACGGTGACCTGCTCATCGTTGCAGGCGGTCGAGACGCTCTGGTTGTTGCTGTCGCCGCTGTACGTGGCAATCCAGTTGTAGGTGCCGACCACCGTGGTCGTGTAGGGCGTTCCTGCGCTGGTCGCCGAGCCATTGCTGCCGAGCGGGGCGATCACCGTCTGCACCGCGCCGGACGCGTCGCCGTTGGCGCAGGTGGGATTGCTGGGTGCGTAGAGGAAGAACGTGACCGTGCCGGTCGGATTCGCCCCGCCCGACAGCAGCGCGGTGTCATGGATCTGGGTGCCCACCGGGCCGCCGTTCGAGGCAGTCGTGGAGATGGTGGGTGAGGCCTTGGTGAAGGTCATGCTCTCGGCGCCGCAGCCGCTGCTCGCCTGCTGGTTGTCGTCGTCGCCGTTGTATGTGGCAACCCAGTTGTAGGTGCCCACCACGGTGGTGGTGTAGCCCGGTGCCGGGACCCTTGCCACGCCATCTCCATTAAGAGAGACGTCCCAGCGCTGGAGCCAGGTCGACGAGCTGTCGCCGCCGCTGACGCAGTTGGGGTTCGACGGCCCGAAGAGCTCGAAGGTCACGGTGCCGGTCGGGTTGACGCCGCCACTCACGGTCGCGGAGTCGGTGATCGATGTCCCGACGGGACCACCGTTCGCGTCGGAAGGCGTCGTGTTGATCTGCACCGGAGCCGGGGTGACGGTCACCTGCTCGTCCGTGCAGGCGGTTGGTCCATCCTCGATGCTGCTGTCGGCGTTGACGATGACCTCGGCGGTCCACTCATAGACGCCGGCGTGCGTGGGCACGTAGGAGGCGGAAGTAACCGTGCTGTCGCTGAGCGACGCGGTGGTGATCGCCTCACTGTCGGTGAAGACCGGCATCGCGCCCGAGACACCGCAGGTGTTCGGGGCCCAGAGCGAGAACTCGATGTGACGGCTGCTGTCCGCGTAGACGGCGGCAGTGTCCGACAGCGCGGTGCTGCCCGCGACGCCATGGGACGGCGTCGGGGTCGTCGAGACGATGCGATGCGCCGAAACGGTCGCGAGGCTGACGCTTCCGGCCGCTGCGACCGCAATCCCCACCGCCATGACCCTGCCTATGCTCCGGCGCGCGCGGTGTGCGCCATCGCGCTTGTGATTGCTGAACCAGTTCGCCACCCCGATGCCTCCTTATCCCGCCGGCAATTGCCGGCTGTCCCCTGATGACACGTCCCCACGCGCCGTGAGATGAGAGTCGCCGATCGGTTCATTACCACCGAACGCGTCGATCTCCCTGATCAAGCCTAACAAAGCAGTAACGAGCGAAGCAAGTGATGCGTTTGACCGCTATGGTTATTTGCCCTTTGCGTGTCATAACTCCGGGGTCGTTATGACGAAACGAGGTGAAAAGGGGCCGCAAAACCGGTTTCGCCGCAGCCACCAGCAGGTAGGCTGCGCCCGTGATTGCTGACGAGCTCGCCGAGGCGACGCGCTACGCGCGCCGGATCGAGGCGCTGGGGACCGACGACCAGGGCACATGGTCAGGTGGCGAGTGGTACCGCGCGCTGACGCTGCCGCAGGTCTATGACGCCAACCACGTGATCGTGCTCGAGCACGGGTTCACGATGTCGATGGAGGAGGTGAGCGCCGCGACGGACGAGATCCAGTCGGGTCTACCCAATCGCATCGTCGAGTTCGTGGTCTGCCCGGAGTCGGAGGCGCTCGCGGCAGGATTTCGCGCCGCCGGGTGGCTCGACGAGCCGCTCGGCGTCATGGTTCGGCATCGCGAGCCCGATCGTCGCGTCAACTCGTCGTCCGTGCGGGTGGTCGACGCGATCTCGATGCGTCCGGCGAGGGCGGCCTCCTTGACCGACGAGCCGTGGGCCACACCCGACGCGGTGGAACAGGTTCGCGAGAAGCAGGAACGGGTCGCCGAGCGCGTCCCGACCACCCATCTCGCGGTCATCGATCACGGGATGGTCGTCTCGTACTGCGAGGTGTACAAGATCGACGACATCGCGCAGATCGAGAGTGTCGCGACTGTCCCCGACTATCGCCGGCTTGGTCACGCACGGTCGGTGGTGACGCGAGCAATCGACTTAACTGCCGACCGCCGTCTCGTCTTCCTCTGCATGGATCCGAACGACTGGCCGCAGCAACTCTATGCGCGGCTCGGATTCGATGATATCGGGCGCGTTGCCCGATTTCGCAAAGCGCTCCCGGGTTCATGAACCCAGGAGCGCTTGCAACCCCCTATCCCTCAAGGCCGTCTCCCCGCGGATCGGTGCAAAGCGACCGAACGTCGTAAGACTACCAAACACGTCATCACGATGCAAGTTTTGCTTTGTTCAAGTGCACGAACGCAACATTCGCCATGCGTAGATTGCTTCGACGCGATATTTGCGGTGTCCGATTGCACATTGGGGCTCACGGCGCAGTCGGAAGCAGGTGCTCGTTGAGGGTGCCGCCTCCGGCGATGTAGGCGAGCACGGCTCGATCCGTCAGCCATTCGACGGGTGCGAGGTCGTCGGTGAGTGGATCCTGGGACGGCTGCGCGACGTAGGCCTGCGTGACCACGAGCGGACGGAGCACCTGGAGGTTCTCGGGCATCGCGCTGAGCCGCGCCGCCACCGACGTGGTGGGGATCCGGTCGGTCAAGCCCACCACGAGCTCGTTGAAGTGCAACGCCGGCCACACCCACACCTGCGGAAACACGGTGGCCACCGTGCCCGCGACCGCGTCGACGAGCTGATTGTTTCCCGGGACCCGCTCGACATTGAGCGCAACGCCACCGCCGGGATTGAGGTGCGCGCGCATGAGTTGGAAGAACTCCTGGGTGGCGAGATAGAAGGGGATGAGCTCCGTCCGGTAGGCGTCGACGACGATCAGGTCGTAGTGCTTCGAGGTGGTCTCGAGGTACGCACGGCCGTCGGCGGTGATCACGTGCAGGTTGGGGATCGCATCGAGGCCCATGTACGTGCGGGCGAGCTGGGTGACCACCGGATCGAGCTCGACAGCATCGATGTCGATGCCGGGATATTCCGCCGCCAGCGCACGCGCCGTCGTTCCGCCTGCATTGCCGATCACCAGGACGCTGTGCATGTGCCCGGAGAGCAGTGGCGGCACCACGAGCGGCATGTCCCATTCGCCGCCGGTCAGCGCGGTATCGGCTCGATACACGGACTGATCGGCGATGCCGTCATCGAAGCGCATGACGATCCGGCCGTCGGATTCGCGCACCACCTGGACGAACTGATACGTCGTCTCTCGCTCGGCGAGCGTCCCGGCAGTCTCCTTCACCAGCCCCGGCGGAATGATGATCAACACGATGATCACCGCGCTCGTGATCAGCGCGGGACGCAAGAGGAGCGGGAGAGACACGAGCGCCACCAGGAGCGCAGCGCTGAGCAGTGTGCGCTGCGTGCCGACCCCGGGAATGAGGACGAGCGCCGATCCGAATGTGCCAATGATGGCACCAACTGTGGCGAGCGAGGAGAGACGTCCGCTGGTGCGCCCGGCTCGGTCGATGTCGGTCAGGGCCAGGCGCAAAGCGAAGGGTGAGGCCATACCAAGCAGCGTCACGGGCACCGAGAAGAGCAGGAGAGTCGAGAGGAACGATCCCACCACCGTGCCGACGCTCAGCGCGGCGAAGCCCTGCAGCGCGAGGTTGAGGAAGGGGCGCGCGACGAACGGGAGCATTGCTGTGCAGATCGCGGCGATGACGAGGATCAGGCCGAGGACACGCCTCGTCGGATACCTGTCGGCGATGCGCCCACCCAGCCAGTACCCGACCGACAGATAGATGAGGATGAGGCCGATGACGTTCGCCCAGACCACGGTCGACTGACCGAAGTAGGGGGCGAGCAACCGGGTCGCGCAGATCTCCGTCGCCAGCGAGGAGGCTCCGGCGGTGAAGACCACCGCAGGCAGCACACGTGGGGCCACCGGGGGATCGTAGACGCGCCAGATATAGCGACGGCTCGCCTTGGGGGGCGAGCCGTCTTGGGAGGGAGGCTGTGTGGGGCGGTCAATCGCCGTGACCGCGGTGTCAGGTCGCTGTCGATCCGCCCATGTTTGGACACGGATGCGAGGTTCCGGGCGTCGTGGACGCCAAGGTCGAGACCGTGGACGCGGCGTTGGCGGCGACAAATCCACCGATCCCACCGCCGATCAGAAGTCCGGCTGCAACCAGGAGCAGGGCCGGACCGCGACCGAGCCCGCCAAAGCTGCGCCGATGCGACTGGTCGTCGGACGGGGAATCGTGTGTGAAGGTGTCCTGATCCATCGCAAACCTCCTGGGTTCGTCCACACGGAGGTTAGGAGCGCCAACCTTTCGACTTGGTGACGCTGGGTCTCTGGCGGGGGGTTCCGGGGCAGCCCGGCCGGGGCCGCGGGCGGGCCTTACGCCAGTTCGTAGATGTGCGTCTCGTCCGAGTAGTAGAGGGCGTGGTTCGGGCCCTCGACCACGTCGAACCGACAGCCCGATGGGCCCAGCCGGACGCTTGCGTGGGGACTGCCGGTGGTGACGATCGCCATGCCCTTGTCGTAGGTGCAGAACACGAGGTGCCCGGCATAACCGGCCGGACCGCTCGCATCGACGAAGGTCGCGCCGGTCGGAACGTAGGTGCTCGTCTCGCTGCTCCAGTTCGGCGCCAGGCCGCCCCCGCATGTGGATGCGGCGAGCGGATGGTTGTAGCCATAGCAGTCGGGCCACTGATAGTGGGCGCCGCGAGTCACGTTGAGAAAGAGCGTGTCGTAGCCGGTGGGCGGGCTCCCGGCGTCACCGGAGGGGCCGTTCATCGTGATCGCGAGCTGTCCGGTGGGCGAGAACGCGATGCCGAAGGGATTGCGAAAGCCATACGCCCAGACCGGGTTCTTGGCTCCGAAGGGGTTGTCCGACGGGATCGTGCCGTCCGGGTTGTAGCGGAGCACCTTGCCACGGACGTCGTTGACGTTCTGTGCGCTGGGGGCATCGTGCTCGTCGCCGAGGGTCACGTAGAGCTTGCCGTCCGGTCCGAACGCGAGGCGCCCACCCTTGTGGCAGCAGTCATTTCCGGCGGGAAGCGTGACGATGATCGCCGCGTCCTCGCCAGTCCCATCGCAGTCGTACCAGCGAATCACGTGCTGGCTCCGGTAGTTCGCGTCGGAGTAGAAGGCGTAGACGAAGCGGTCGGTGGCGAAGGTGGGGCTGATGGCCAGCCCGAGCAGACCGCGCTCGCTGTAGCTGCCGTTCGACTCGGTGGTCACCGTCTTGACCCTCGCGAACACCCGGGAAGCGCCGTCCTGAAAGACCCTCACCGCGCCCGAGCGTTCGGTCCAGAACAGCCTGCCGTCAGGGGCGAATGCCAAGGCGGTGGCGTAGTTCGCGGGGATGGTGCCGCTCGGCAGGGGTTCACCTGACGGAGCGACGCAGGGGCTCACGGTTGCCGAAGGGGTGGCCAGCCCGGCTGTCGCCGAGACCTGAGCCGTCGCGCTCGGGGTCGGTTTTGGTGTGGATCCGCACGCGGCCGAGATCAGTGCCACGCCGGCGAACACCGCCGCTCGACGGGCGCCCCGCGCGTGTTCAGCCGACAGCGGCGGTCGGCTCCTCGGCAGGATCCGGCGCGGCGACGACATCGAGATGCTCGCGAGCCCAGCCATCGATGGCGTCTATGACCCGCTGCAGGTCGACGCCTGCGGCTGCCAGCTCGTACGAGGTGCGTGGAGGCATCTGCGAATGCACCGTGCGCCGCAAGAGGCCGAGATCCTCGAGGCGGTCGAGGCGAACCTTGAGCGTCGCCGGGTTACAACCGCCGACCGCACGGCCGAGCTCATTAAAGCCAAGCGGGCCGTCCAGCAGGGCGCGGACGATATGCATCGTCCACTTTTCCTGCAGCACCTGAATTGCTTCGTGGACCGGGCAATAGTCGCGTTCAGTGTCCATGTCGTGGGTCCTCCATCCCGCCCCGGATCTTAGCCTGAGTTCGGGTGAAGTTTCTGGGATATCGCACTTGACATAGTATAGCGCTTTATTTTACGATGTTGCTACTGGACGTGATGACGTCCGAGGCCGCCCGGGGCTTTCCTGGCAATCACGGAGCAAACGCAATGACTTGGAGCCTTGACCCGCATCACACATCGGTCGCCTTCAGCGCGAAGCACCTGGGCGTCGCAACTGTGCGCGGCAGCTTCGGCCAGGTGACCGCGAACCTCGAGCTGAACGACCCCAACGACCCGACCACCGGAAGTGGCTCGGTGACCATCGAGGCTGCGAGCCTCACGACCGGCTCGGAGATGCGCGATGGACATCTCAAGGGCGCGGATTTCCTCGACGTCGAGAAGTACCCGGAGATCGTGTTCACGCTGAAGTCGATCGCGCCGGACGGTGACAGCTTCAAGGTGACCGGCGATCTGACCATCAAGGACGTCACCAAAGAGATCACGCTCGATTACGAGCACAGCGGCTCGGTCGTCGATCCCTACGGCAACACCAAGGTTGGCGGCACGCTGACCGGGACGATAAATCGCTCCGACTGGGGACTCACGTGGAACGTGGCCCTCGGTGGCGGTGGCTTCCTGGTGAGCGAGAAGGTCAAGCTCGAGATCGACGGTGAACTCGGCCTGGACAAGCCCGCTGAAGCAGAACCTGCGGCGACAGGGGCCGCTGCATCCACGACCGCGTAAAATTCCCATACGAGGTTCACATGACGATGGCTGAGAAGATTCGGTTTTATTTCGATCCGCTATGCCCGTGGTGCTATCAGACGTCTCGCTGGGCGCGCCGCCTCGATGAACTCGGCGTGGTTGATGTGGATTGGCGCGTCTTCTCGCTCGCCATCGTCAACAACGGCGACGAGGGGCGTGCGGCTGCGGACACCGGGTCCGCGCCGTCGCTCCGGACCGCCATCACGGTGCGCAATGCGCACGGCAACGATGCCGTGGGAGCGTTCTACAAGGCGCTGAGCGACGCCCGCCATCAGCGTGGTCTTCCACTCGACGACCACGCGGTGATCGAGGCATCGCTGCGCGAAGCCGGCCTCGAGCCGGAACTGCTCGAGCAGGCGCTTGCCGACCCGTCGACGTGGGAGGCCGTGCAGAGCGAGCACGACGAGGCTGTCGAGGTGCACAAGGCCTTTGGCGTCCCGACGATCATTCTCGGTGGCGGTGATGGACCGGCAATGTTCGGGCCGATCATCAGCGACATTCCGGACGACCAGGGCGCCGTCGAACTCTGGCAGCACTTCTCGTGGATGACGCGCAACCCCAACGTTGCTGAAATCAAGCGCGAGCGTCTGCCGCTCGACCTGGAGAGCATTCGCATGTGGCGTCGCGAGCGCGAGCAGCGCGATCGCGAAAAGCAGGCGCAGTCGGCCGCGTGACCACTACGGGAGTCACCAACCCCGCTCCCAAGACCTCGCGCAAGCACGGCGAGGTCGGTCCCCACTACAAGTGGATCGCGCTCTCCAATACGACCATCGGCATGCTCATGGCGACGGTCAACTCGTCGATCGTGCTCATCTCGTTGCCGGCGATCTTCCGCGGGATCAAGCTGAACCCGCTCGTTCCGAGCAATGTCAGCTACCTGCTCTGGATGATCATGGGCTACATGGTCGTCACCGCCGTGCTGGTGGTGAGCCTCGGGCGCATCGGCGACATGTTCGGGCGAGTCCGGTTGTACAACCTGGGGTTTCTCGTCTTCACGGTGGGGTCGATCCTGCTCTCGCTGGTGTTCACCACCGGTCCGACGGCAGCCCTCGAGCTGATTCTGTTTCGGCTCATCCAGGGTGTCGGCGGAGCGATGATCTTCGCCTGTTCGACGGCGATCCTCACCGATGCGTTTCCGCAGCGTGAACGTGGTATGGCGCTGGGTATCAATGCTGTCGCCGCGGTATCGGGCTCATTCATCGGGCTCATCGTCGGCGGCTTGCTGAGTACGACCGACTGGCACCTCGTGTTCCTGATCTCGGTGCCGGTGGGACTGTTCGGTACCGGCTGGGCGTATCTGAAGTTGCGTGAGACGGGCATCGTGAAGCGGTCTCGAGTTCGACTGGTGGGGCAATGTGCTGTTCGCCGTGGGTCTGATCTCGGTGCTGGTGGGCATCACCTATGGGATCCAGCCGTACGGGACGCATTCGATGGGCTGGACGAATCCTTCGGTGCTCACGGCGATCATCGGTGGCGTTGCGCTTCTGGTCGTTTTCGTCATCGTCGAGACTCGGGTCGCGGAGCCGATGTTCCGGGTGAGCCTGTTCCGTCTGCGCGGCTTCACGTTCGGCACCGTCGCGGCGCTGCTCAGCTCCATCGGACGCGGCGGCCTGATGTTCATGGTGATCATCTGGCTGCAGGGGATCTGGTTGCCACTGCATGGATACAGCTACGAGTCGACGCCGTTCTACGCCGCGATCTTCATGCTGCCATTGACCGCCGGTTTCCTTATCGGCGGTCCGTCCTCCGGGTTTCTCTCCGACCGGCTGGGCTCGCGCGGCTTCGCCACAGCGGGGATGGTCTGTTCGGCGATCGGGTTCGGCCTGTTCCTGCTGCTTCCGGCTAACTTTGCCTACCTTCCCTTTGCGCTGCTGCTGTTCCTCGTGGGGTTGTCGATGGGGATGTTCGTTGCGCCGAACACGGCAGGCGTGATGAATGCCGTGCCCGCGGAACGCCGGGGTGTGGCATCGGGCATGCTCGCGACGTTCCAGAACAGTGGCATGACGCTGTCGATCGGCATCTTCTTCTCGCTGATGATCGCGGGGCTCAGCTCCACGTTGCCGTCGACGATGTTCGCCGGTCTCACCGCACACGGCGTGTCGACCACGGTGGCGCACCAGGTGGCCAACCTGCCGCCGGTGGGGTCGTTGTTCGCAGCATTCCTCGGGTACAACCCGATTACGACGCTGCTCGGTCCTTCGCTGCACACGTTGTCGGCGAGCCAGGCTTCGTTTTTAACCGGGCACACGTTCTTCCCGAATCTAATCAGCAACCCGTTCATCGACGGGATGCACATCACGTTCATCTTCTCGGTCGTGATGATGCTGGTCGGCGCGACGGCCTCGTGGCTGCGGGGTGCGAGCCCGGCGCGGCCGGCGGCAGCGCGCGTGACCGCGGCGCGGGCCGAGACTGCGGAGCTGGCCAGCTAGCTGTAAGCGTTCGCGAGGTTGGTAACACTCACGCTGCCTGCAGCTGAACGAGACGAGCACACGGACTGAGCCCTCCCAAGGCTCGATGAGGCCGCTGCAGGTTGTACCACTGGAGGAAGTGAGCAAGGCCTTCGCGGCGGTCCTCCGAGCTGCAGAAGACCTCGAGGTAGAGGCATTCACTGAGCACGGTGCGGATCCATCGTTCGGCTTTGCCGTTGGTCTGGGGGTGGTAGGGGCGCGTGAAGTGGTGGCGCAGCCGCGCCACCCGGCAGACACGTCGCCAGGCCTTGGAGCGATACGGATTGCCGTTGTCGGTGAGCAGGCGGTCGACGCTGATGCCCTGCTCCCGAAACCAGCGCAGCGCGCGAATCAGGAAGTGGGCCGCGGTCCGACTCCGCTCGTCGCCGAGCATCTCCGCGTATACCAGCCGGCTGCAATCGTCGATGGCCATGTGCAGCACTTCCCAACCGATGCCGCCGTGGTGCGCGCGGGTGCGATCGCCGTGGATGCGATGTCCCGGCCCACCCACGATGCGGCCGAGTTTCTTGGTGTCGCAGTGCACCATGGCTCCCGGCGTGTCGAACTCATAGCGGATCACCGGCTCTCGTGCTGCTTTCTGGCGCTCCAGTCCCTGGCGGCGAATCACCCGATGCACCGTCGCTGCGGGGACGCCACAGAGCACCGCGAGGCGATCCGTCGCCACCCGGTCTGTCGGCGCAGTGCGGCGATCGCTGCTTCTCGCACGAGGGACAGGCGCTGCGGCGAGCTCCGTGGTCGGCTGCTCCGATCGCACAGTCCCTGCGCGCCCTGTGCGTCCCAGCGCGGTCGCCAGCGGTAGTACCAGCGTCGCGACACCCGAAAGGCGAGGCATGCGGCTGACACCGTCATGCCCGCTTCCACCGCCGCAAAGACCTGCGCTCGCCCCCGTGCTGTCAGCCTGGCGTTGGGATGAGAATGCATCCCAGAGCCCTCCTCGGTTGGGTTGGTGTTAGCAACCTCACCTTGCCGAGTTCAGGGCTCCTTCCGTGTCACCAACCTCGCGAGAGACCTCAGCTAGCTCGAGCTGATCGTCTCGCTGGGCGGTCTGTCGGGTGTGCGGCGCTGGGGTGTGGTGCGCGCTCGGCCTTTCCGGAGGCCGGGGATTGGCAAGGGGTTGCGTTGCGCTGACAGCATCTACACAGTGCTGTGTATACTACAGAAATGTGTGATGGCGCCGACGATGGTCCCAAGGCAGGCAACGAGATCGGATGTCTTGCGCTCGCCACCGATCGCCTGCGTGTCCGTGTGAGGTCGACAGCTCCACCCGTCCTGCGAAGCGAACTGGCGCGGCTGCGCCAGATCATCGACCGTATCGAGTTGGAGTTTTCGACGGTCGCCGGCGCCTTCGCCAGCACCGAAGAAGAGGAGTGGCAGGGCTGCATAAGCCCGCCTCAATGGATGCGCCTGGAGTGCGGGATGACCTCTGCCGCGGCGACAACCGCCATCGCTGTTGGTTCGCAGGCGGCCGCCCTCGCCGAGAGCATCGCGGCAGTCGAGGAGGGAAAGCTGGGTTTCGCGCATCTGGCGCTCATGGCCGGGACGGCACGAGCCTTTCAGGAGTCTCCTACTGCCACCCAGTTCGAGGAGCGGCCACTGCTCGATCAGGCGATGTCCCACGGGCTGAGCCGCTTCCGAACGGACTGTGCCCACGCCCGACACGCGCATGACGTCGAGGCGTTCCAGGCGGAGCAGCTCAAGGACGTGGAGGCTCGCACGCTCGAAGTGCGCACCGGAGAGGGCGGCGCCGTCTTTATCAAGGGTTTCCTCGACCCGGTCGGCGGCGCGACGCTCTGCACCACGCTCGATGCGCTCGCCCGACGCTCCGGCAGTGACGACGACCGCTCGCGCGAGCGACGCTACGCCGACGCGCTCGTTGAACTGGCCGGCCATCGTCTCGACCGCGCCGAGCTTCCGCGGGCGGGCGGTCAGCGCCCTCACCTCCAGGTGACCACCAGCCTCGAGACACTCATGGGAGTGGCAGGTTCACCTGCCGGGTTGCTTGAGCGTGGCGGCCCGATTGGGACGGCGACCGTTCAACGTCTCGCGTGCGATGCAAGCGTCACCCGGGTGCTCCTCGGGCCGGATTCGGCCGTGGTCGACGTCGGGCGAGCTCTCCGGCTACCCTCGGGGCCGATGCGACGCGCGTTGCGCGCGCGGCACGCGGGATGCGAGTGGCCGGGATGCGATCGCCCAGCGTCGTGGACGGCGGCGCATCACATCAAGCATTGGGCTCACGGCGGTGCGACCGATCTCGACAATCTCGTTCTCCTCTGCCACCGCCACCACTGGCTTGCGCATGAGGGCGGATGGACACTCGTCCGAGGTGCGGACGGACAGACGAGTTCGGTTGCGCCGATTCCCGGCGTGAAGGGGCGTCCACGAGCGCCAGACGCACCCGACGGCTGAGGTCAGCACTGCGCGGCGACCGGTGCGCGACGACCGGTTGGACGGATGTCCCAAGACATAGTCGATACCCGACGTCCACGGGACGGGGGGTGGTCCGACCAAGTCGGTGTTCTCGCATCCCCAGGCATCGCGGACGCCCCATCGGGCCGCGGCTAAGGGGTGGAAGCGGCGTCTGGGGTCTCGACCGAGGGGACGTGGACGATCAGCACCGGGACGCGGCTGTGATGCAGCACGGCGTGACTGACACTGCCCAGGAGGAGCGATCCGGCATCCCCTCGCCCGCGCGAGCCGACCACGATCAGGTCGTGCCCACCGGTGCTTGCCTGATCCAGGAGCGCCTCGGCCGGCGAGCCGTCAACTACGAGCACCTGTGCCTTGACCTCGGCAGGTATCGCTTCCTTCGCCTGATCCGCAATCGCCTGAGCCTCGGTCCGAACACTCGCGACGTATTCGTCGACGACACTTTGGGGCAGCGGTGCGACCGGCCCCCACGGCATCTGGGTGCTGTACGCGGCCAGAACGGTCAGCGAAGCCTTCTCTGCTCGCGCGATGTCAATCGCCTGGGTGAGCGCGACCTGCGCATGCTCGGATCGATCCACGCCGACGAGAATGCTTGCGAACATCGTTCAATCTCCGTGAGGTTCCCGCGTACGTGCGCGGTAGTTGAGATTCTGGCGCATGACGGCGCTAGGCCCGCTTCCATCTCGCCGAAGTAGTTGTCTGCGACACCGGCTGAGCTGCCCACCTGTCGCCCAGATGGGCGAGTGTGCAGGATTGCCATAGCCGACTTCAGGGTGGGGGTCCATAGCGTTGCGCACCAGCGCCGGAGGATTGGGTCGGCGGTGCCATCCTCTCTTCGCGCCCCAAAACTCGGTAGGCGCGGCACTGTCCAGTGTCGGTCCGCGTCGCGCACCCAGAGTTCTGCTTCCAGCCCGACGCGGGCTACTCGAGATCGAGGGTTGAGGAGCATCCGCCATGCTGGTACTTGCCGCCACCGCTGCGATTCACTGGCTCA
This sequence comes from Candidatus Dormiibacterota bacterium, assembly GCA_963830305.1. Classification (GTDB taxonomy): domain Bacteria; phylum Chloroflexota; class Dormibacteria; order Aeolococcales; family Aeolococcaceae; genus Palsa-851. The sequence continues at coordinate 148,308 of CAWHLW010000002.1, forward strand.
GCATCGTGAGTCAGGTTTCCCCGAATGATCCGTTGTCGCAACAGGTACTGGCCCGGGTAGCCAATCCACTGCTCACCTCGGCGCAGTTCCTGATCCCAGCCGCAGTCGCGATTTCTGGTATCCACAAAATGATGGAACATCGCGAAAGCGGCGGTTCGTTCATGGTCGACATGGTGACTAAAGGCGGTGGCGCCATCCTTGTCTTGCAACTCGTCAAGTCCATATCGGGGATGGGCTGATGAGTCTCGAGGTGTACCTTCTCTCGATCCCACTGGCACGGCACCGTAGCATCGTTCCGCGTCATCGTGGCAGTCGCACGCTCGGCGAACAGATCGCAGTGAAGCTCCCTGAGCCCCGGGTGCACGATGTGGCAACAGCAGTTGTCGAGCCTCCTGCTGCGCCGAGTACGCCGCAGCGCTTTGACCACGGCTAATCCCCAGCCTAGACAACGAGATGGTCATCGCTGACAGCCGGTGGAATCCAGTGACGTGGTTGCAGGGCGTCGGTGGATTCTTCAATGGAGCTTATGACGCCGGAGGTGCAGTGCTTAATGTGCTTGGCGGCGCATTAACAATCCTCACACAGTTCTTCCGGTTCTTTCTCGACACTGGACCCTTCATCTCCGACGCCGTCAACTGGATTACACAGACGCTTTTTCCTCCAGAGCTGCAAACGTGGTTTCTCGGCACCGTTGGCCAGCCGGGCCAGCAGTGGAACTCGGCACAGATTTTTGAATCCCTGTATCGAGGCATGATTCCGCCGGCGTTGATGCTCGCCGGCGTTGCGGCAGCCGGTCGAATCATCAGAGCGCTGACCGACCATCGCACCGGTTCCATGGAGACGATCCTCGCAGTGCTACCGCGATTCCTCCTGGCGGTTGCGGTGATCGGCGTACCGGGGACGCAGGTCAGTGTCGGATACACCGCATTGGTGTGGTGTGTCGACGCGTCGATCGCGGTATCGGGCGCGGTCGTCGGCCTCATTCTTCATGCGTCCTTGCTCAGCGGCTTCCAGCCCGGTCAAGGGTGGTTCACGCACGTCCTCGCCGTCCTCGCCGCCGCAAGCCACGACATGGTTGTGGTTGTTGTGGGTGGGATCCCGCTTCTGATCCTTGTGCTGTATGCGGCGTTCCTGATGATTGTTCGGACTGTGATGCTTGGTTTCTGCGTGGTGACTGCTCCGCTGTGTTTGGCCACGGCCGTGTTCGATTCCAACAACCGATTCTTCCACTGGTGGCTCGATTTGCTCGGCAGCGTGATGCTGACCCCTCTCGTACTCGGTGTCGCAATCGCCCTGAGCCTGACTCTTGCGTCCCACGTTGTATCCGCCTTTGCTGTGGGTCCATTGCTCGCCCTCGTCATCCTCGCCGGGGGACTCTGGTTCGCAGGGAAAATGGTGCACCAGCTCACGTGGCGGGGGTTCAGCCACAGCAGCGCGCTCGCCGGGTTTGCGGCTGGGATGGCCACCATGGTGGCGCCGGTGCATCGACTGTCATCGGCCGGCTTCATGGCTGAGGCGCTGGGCGCAAACCGTGACGGTGGGAACTCGGCGGTGAATTTCATGAAGCGGCTTGGACTCGCGGCGCAGGGTTTGACGCCAGCACCGGCGACGACGGCCGGCGGACTTGGAGGTGGAAACTTCGTCGCGACGACTGCGGGTGCTGATCTCTTGGCGTCAGAAGGACCACCAAACATGGCCGCTGCGCTTGGCTCTGACGGTCAGTCTGCGGTCGCCGGCGCCGAAGCGACGTTCTCGCAGCAGGCCTTCAATGCGTTCGGTGCCGGGCAAGCCAAGTTGATTGGCGCGTCGACGCGTGACCACCCATACGGTTCGCTGTCCACTGGAGACCGGGCAAAGCTCGCGTGGAGTTGGACGCATCCTCGCAATCAGGCGGCGTTCGCGAACGACTTCTTGTCGGAGTGGCTCGGTGCCGGTCCTGCGACTGATAGGGACACCAGCGCCCAACTCGGGATGCCGCTTCTCGAAGCAGGCATCGCGTGAGTGGCATTCGGGTCCCTCTGGCGGTTGACGCGCAGGTTCGAGTCCCGTTCGGACCGATACTCGTCCCGGTTCGAGCTCTGGTACTGCTCACTGCATGTTCCCCAATTGCGCTTGCTTGCCTGAGTCTCGGGGCGCTTCCGGTCGGATCCCGTATTGGGCTTGCCGTTGCGGTGATGATGCTCGGCTTCACGCTGGCCGCCCCGATGCGCGATGGCATCTGGATCGGAACCTGGTGTGTCTATCGACTCGCCGATCGGGTCTTGCCCACGGCCGTTCTCGACGGCGAGGGTCGGCGGGCGCGCGTCCGGTGCTCCGGCGGCGCCATGCAAGTGTCACGGATACGTCGGGAGCTCGCATTGCGAGCTCCCCTGAGATCGCTCAGGCACTTGACCGTCTTGCCCACCGTGAGCAGCGCTGACGCGGGTGTTGTTCGCCTCACGCCAGGGGGAGCTCGAGGTCTGCTAATGCTGGAGGGACCCGGAGGATCTCCGAGTAGCGAGGGACACGCTCGATGGTGCTCGACCGTTCTGCAATGGTTGCTCGCACTGGAGTGCCCAGCACAGCTCGTCAGCGTCGTCAACAATTTCGACAGTCATCGCGCACAAGTTGCGTTCGACGAGCGAGTTAAAGGCTGGCCTGCGACGCGCCTCGCCGAGCTCGAGCGCGATTTGGCAGGCCGAGTGGCGGAGCAGAGTCTCGGTTTACGTCACTTCGTCGTGCTCTCGCCTGGCCTCGCTGCATCCGACGGGATCCCCTGGCTCAGCCGCGCAACGCGCCTCCCTCGAGCCCTCGAGGCGAGTGACGACGACGCGGCGCGCGCTCTGCTCACGGCGATGCGCACCGCGCCTGCTCTGGGACTCGCTGTAACTGTTGCTGACCGAGATGACATCGCGGACCTTCTCCTCAACACAGTTCTAGGGACACCCAGTGCCGCGGTCAGTGGATCTGGAGTTATCCGTGTGGGCGAGGAGTTCCAGATCCTCCTCACAGTCAACCGCCTTCCTCCGACGCTTCACCCGGGTGCCGTCGTCGACGCCCTGATCCGGAGTCGTGCGAAAGGTTATGCCAGCCTTCACGTACTGCCTGTTGAAGCCAAGGTCGCGCGCACCGTTCTGCATCGTCGCGCCGCGATGCAGCGATACACGGCGGGCGAGGGCAATGATGCCGTCGACAATCAGGTTGCCCTTGCCGACACGACAGCAGCACTTGCGGCCATCGCGCAACGCCAGCTCATTCCGTGCCGCATCGCGTTGAGCTTCGCCGTGCGAGACTCGGTGCTCTCGAAGGCTGCTGAAACGGCGGAGCGCCTCGACGGGCTCTTACGCGGTCAGGGATTCGAAATTGTACATCCAACGTCGCCGGGTCTGCTGCCCGCGCTGGCAGTCACGCCGGGAGGTGCGCCGCTCGGACGCAGCCTGCAGCTCACCTCCGACGCCGTCGCTGCCTGCTTGGTTCCAGCACTGGGAACTCCTTTCGGTGATCAGCGCCAGCCGCTGATCGGGATCAATCAATTGACAGGAGCGCCGGCATATCTCTCGATCTGGAGCCGGCCGAATCACAACGCCGTGGTCGTCGGAAGCTCTGGGTCAGGCAAGAGTGTGGCTGCGAAGTCGCTCCTGGTTCGTCACGTGATGGAAGGCGCGTCGGCCGTCGTTATCGATCCTGACTCAGAATACCGGCGCGTCATGAATGCCGTCGGCGGGCTCCATTTTGAGCTCGGCGAGGACGCGCTGAATCCCCTGGCGCCTGGGTGTGACGTGGCGCCAGACTTCGCCGCGAGTTTCCTGCTGCCTGTCCTGAGCGTCATGGCCGGCGACGAGAAGGGAGTCAAAGATGGGCGACCTATCCGGCGATTGCCTGACGAAGACCAGGGCTGGATTCACGGCGAGATAGCCGCGTTCTTCGGCGAGTGGCGCCGGCAGCAACCCGGCACCGAGCCACTGATTCACGATCTCGTTGCTTTCATCGAGACAACGTCGGCCACCCGGACCCTGACGCGTCGTGAGAGGGATCGCTGCAGGGTCATCACGGCCCGACTCCGCCGGTTCACACAGGGTGATCGTGCGCAGGTATTCGACCGTCCCTCGACCTTTCGCGTCGGGGAACGCCCAGTCTCGATTGGTCTGAGGAATTTTGCTCTGACGTACGCGGCCGACCTCACGCCTGCGCTCGCGGTCGTCCTGACGGCCGTGCTTGCAGCGCTCGGAAGAGATCACGGTCGCCTCATCGTCGTAGTGGACGAAGCCCATCGCATCACAATCGACCCAGACGCCGGCGAGGTTCTTGGGCAGCTCGTCCGACAGGCTCGCAAGCACGGCGCGGGCGTCTGGATGTGTTCACAACAAGTCCACGACTTCGTCGGTTCGGACCTGGGCCGGACACTGGTTGCCACGGCAGCAACCAAGGTCATCCTGGGTATCGAAGAGGCCGCGATCTCGGACGTGCGCGAGGTCTTCGGCCTGACCGACGACGAGATAGCGGCGATCAATCCACCGGTGCAAGGTCGCGCTGTCCTCCTCTCGGGCGGCGAACGAACTGTGGTCGCAATCGTCCCCGGTCCGGCCTTGCTGGCTCTTGCCAACTCTTCACCGGAGCCACGATCTCAAACAGCACCCGCATTCGTGGCTTGAGAGGTGGCGCTTCCGGCGGCCTTGGGGGCCGCACTGTCGAAAGTACGGTCTCTGCGCGCTCTGGCGTCCGCGTTAGGCGGTGGCTCGTCGCGGCGCGGCGGAGGGCGACGCACATGTTGCTTGTCCTCGTGCGCGGGATGTGGTGCGTGTGCGGTGATCTCCAGCGTTCTCATCCTGTCGATCGGTAGCGCGCTCGTTGCCCTCAGTGCCCAACTTGTGGGGATCGGAAGCAGCACCTCGTGCCCAGGAGACGCGGTCGTTCCTTGCGCGCCGCTGGCCGGAGGCATCGTAGGCGCGCCGATGAACTGCCCGAAGCTCTACGTGAGCCAGGGGTACGGGAACACACCTTGGGAGCATCCGCACACCGGAATCGACATCGTGTGTCCTCCTGCGACGATGGTGGTCGCGGTTGCCGACGGGATCTTTCATCGTGATCAAGGACGGCCGATCGCATGCTCCTACCCGGCCGGGCGTTCTGGGGGCCTCGGCACCTATGGCGAGCTCGATGCCGCAGGCAGGTCATATCTGTACGGGCATCTCGAGGCATTCGCGGCAGCAGATGGCGCGAGTGTGGTCGTTGGGGAGCCACTGGGTTTTGAAGGCGCAACGGGGTGCGCGACCGGCGCGCATCTCCATTTCGAAGTCCTGGTGGGCGGAAAGCCGGCGAACCCATGCCCGCTGCTACCGCCCGGATATCCGGATCCACACGATGCAACCGGACTTCGCTGCTGGGGCTCGGCTCCGCCGTGATCTTGCACTCACCCTCCCCCGTCCGATTGTCCTATGCTCTTCTTTGCCTGGCGGCGGGGAATTCTCTGGGGAGGGGTTGATCGAATGAGTTCGACAAAGACTCGCTGCTGCCGTGTTTTTCAGCGCCGTCATCGTCGTCGTTCTCGGCCTGATCGTCTATACGGAACAGACAAATGCAACTCAGACAGCGTCGGTGTGGGTGGTTACCCACGATGTCGCTGCCGGACAACCCTTCACCCTCGAAGACGTTCAACTCGTGCAAGTCCATGCGGCATCTGGAGATTTCAACTACGAGGTGGACGGCCCCACGGCCTTTCACGCGTTCTTTGCAAGAAGTCTCCACGTCAACGACATTCTCAGAAGTGACGATCTGATCCCCGTGTCGGCGGAGTCCGAAGTCGCGGTTACCGTTGAGGGCGCACCGGCACTCGCGACCGGCAGCACCATCGATGTGTTTGCCGCTGTCACCAGCGATCAGCAGGTGCTGATTGGACACGACCTGATCGTGAATTCGGTATCAGGCGGAGCCATCACGTTGCTGGTTCCCGTCGGTGACGAGGCATCTTGGATCGCAATCAGCGCTTCGAACATTCCTCTGCACGTCGCGCTCACCGTACCCGGTGCGCCAATTGAGCCCGCTCCACTGAGCGCCGATGGTGCCGTTCGTATCCTGTGCGGCACACCATGTGGAGGGCTCACCGGAAGCGCCACAACGCCGTGACCCTTCTCGGCGTATGTACCACTCGCGCAGGGCAGACCTCGACTTCCTGGGCCACCAGCCTTGCGTGGTCGCTGGCGGGGAGGCGCTCAGTCGTGCTCGTCGACTGCGATATGGAGGGTGGCACCATCGCTGATCTGCTCTATCTCCGCCTCGATGATCGCGGTCTTGCGAACTGTTTCGGCGAGCGACCGGTGACGGCAGCGATGCTTGGTGCCCAGACGATTCCCGTCCCTGACCGGCCGGGCCTGCGCGTCATTCCGGGACTTCGCAGCACCTACGGTCTCGAGATCACCGACTGTCTCCGGTCCATTGCCCCCGCCTTGCGCGCGTTGACGTGCGACACCGTTGTCGTCGACCTTGGGCATCCCTGGGCGCACACCGGCCTGCGATCTCCGCGAGCAGCGGCAGATGCCGTTTGCGACGTGTTCGATCGGGTCTTCATCGTGGTCCGCGACGATCCCGCGCTCCTCTCCAGAAGCCTCGACGTCCTCCGGACCGCGCGCCCACCGCATGGCGAGCTGATCGTGTGCGAACAGCGGGGACCGAGTCATAGGCGCGTCATGGACGAGACCGTTGAGCGCGAGCTGCCCGATCTCCCGATCAGGCGTGGCTGGACGTGGGACGAGCGGCGTGCCGCTCGCGTTGCGGACACCGGGCGTCCAACGGTCCTCGCGGGCATCGAAGCTGAGTTGCATCTGTGATTACGACATCCGCAGACGCGCATCCGATTGCTGAGGATCACCGTTCAGCTGTGCAGGTCAGCAGATGGCCGCACATTCCGACTGAGGAGCGCGAGGTCGCGGAGATCATCGCCAACTCGTTGCGGCACTTGAGGAATGGAGAACCGGCGTCGGTCTTGCACGAGGAAAGCCTCAGTGAAGACGTCTCGACGGCTATCGATCGAGCCATCGAGTCACCGCAGTCCAGCGGCCTTCCTCTCTCGGTGGTATCCGAGCTCGCGCGCAATGAGCGGTACCGAACGACAACTCAGCGAAACGCAGTCATCCTGGGGTCACATCTCTACCCGTTGTCGCTCCTGATCTACGGCGCCGAGCTGGAGAACATCACCTGTCTCGGCCACGACCACTGGCTCGTGAGCACGGTTGGCCGAAAGCTCTCGCTGATCGGGGGAAGCCCGTTCTCAAGCGACGATGAGGTCCTCGAATTCTTTCGCGGGGTTGTGCGTATGCGCGGGGTCACCGGGGATCAGTCAATCACGGATGCGTCACCGATTGCGGAGGCAAACGTCGGGAGCGTCATTCGACTCTGCGTTGCGAAGCGCCCTGCCGTATCAGGTCATACAGCCGTCAAGGCAGCGATCAGAGTGCCCGCACGATCGAAGGTCCGAGATCTCGGCGACTACGTCCGTCAAATGGTCATGCCACGTGGAGTCGCGGTCTTTATCGAGGCGTGCGTCCGAGGACGCGCGAACATGATGATCGCGGGTGGGACCTCAACGGGGAAGACCACGCTGTTGCGGGTTCTGGCCGGGATGGTTACCGATGATGAGCACATCGTGGTGGTCGAGGATGGTGCAGAACTTCATCTCGATCAGGATCGTGGTGACGGTCAGCAATGGCACGCCCTTACCACGGCGCTTTCGACGATTCCGTCGATTCGGTCCGACGCCGAATCGCAGAACCTGACCATGTTTGATCTTGTACGTCACGCACTGAGGTTCCAACCCGATCGCATCCTCCTTGGGGAATCGCGGGGCGAAGAGATGGCGGCCGTATGCAAAGCGTTGATGACCGGCCACGACGGGTCGATGACGACCATCCACGCCGAGGATGCCGAACTCGCCATCGAACAGGCGATGCAATACGTCATGGAGAACTCGCGTTTCGCGGGGAATGAGCACCTCGCCCAGCGCATAGTCGAGCAAGCGATCCATGTTGTTGTGCACATCGCGAACCAGGAAGGACGCCGCCGGATCACGGGCGTGGTTGCCGTTGAACGCGGAGGGAACCACAAGTGGGTCTACCGCCAAGCGGAGAGTGGTGGTCTCGTCCGGGGAACGGACCTCGTCGGCAATCTGGGCCGCCTCGCTCCCCGGATCCGCCCATACCTTCGAAATGATGAGGTACCCGAGCCGTGATCCTTATGGCCGCGGTCCCTGAGCCCGTCATTCTCGTGGCAGGGTCGGCACTGGTCGTGGCATGCGGCTGCGCCGTGGTGGCTGCCATTCTCGGCGTGCCGCCAAGGACCATGACCTCGACGCGGCGAACGTTGCCGCTGCTCGAGCATGAGAAGGATGTAGCCGCAGCTCTCGGATGGCCGTGGCGCCGCTGGATCGCACTGCGGGCCGCGCTCACCGTCGCGGGCGTCGTCGTTGGTGTCACCACTCAGATTTGGCTGTTGAGCTTGCTCCTCGGCGCGATCGGGTTTTTCGGCGTGCGATTCCTCGTAGCAGGTCGCGCCACGCGGAGACGGCTCGGCATGGAGCGCGCCTTTCTCGTGCAGCTTCGCGTCCTTCGCGATCGGATGGCTATCGGCAATCAATCGCTCGACTCAGCGCTTCAGGAGATTGGTCGCAATCCCGGGCGCGAGCTTGCGTACGTGCTTGCGCCGTGGGCGGTAGGTGGTTCGGTCACAGGAAACATCGTCACGAGCGGGGTACGTTCGCGCTCTGCGCTCGTCGAGCACGCCTGTGCGGTCCTGATCTGGGCGAGGACGCGCAGCCTCGAGGGACTCATCTCCGCGATCGACGACGTGTTGCTGCCGGTCGGTGAAGCACAGCTGGAGGTCGAAGAGGAGTCGCTGGTGACACTGACCCAGCAGCGCGCCGTGACATTCGCCATGTCAGGACTGATGACCGTGATGTTTGTGAGCCTCGTCAGAGTGGCGAGCTTCCGAGCCTACTACGACACGGCCGCGGGTACTGTGGTTCTCCTGGTCGCCGTCGCAATGTTCTTCGCGCTGATAGCACTGCTCGGGCGGATTGCGCGAACGGCTCGCTGGACTCGGTGGGACCTACATCGCGTCCAGGAGCAGGAACTCCATCCGCATGGCTGAGATCATCCCCTACGCCGCCGTAGCGATTCTCGTCATCGGAGCATGGGTCGGCGGCATCGGTCTCCTGGATATATTCACCGCCAGCGACGCCCGGGCGTGGCGACGCATGACGCACCTCAGGGGATTCGCGACTCGCGAATCGGCCCTCGAGCGAGTCGCCAAGCGCGCTCCCATGCTTGCGAGGCTTCAGACCGAGCTTGACCTTGAATGCCTGCTCGGTCAAGCCAATAGCAAGGACACCCCGGCGAGCTTCCTTGCGCGGATAGGTGCGATCGCCCTGATGACCTTCGCGCTTCTTCTCGCAGCCGCCGCCGTCGGCAGGGCGTTGGAGGGCACGTGGCCGGCACCGCCGTGGGTAGCTTTGTTAAGCGCTGCGCTGATTCTCCCAATGTCGCTCAGCGATCTTCGACGGCGCGCCATGCGCGAACGCGACGCATCGGCTCGGACCCTTGGGGACATGCTCATGGCGGTCGCCGTCATGACGGACAGCCGCGGGCTCCAACTCGATGATGCCGTTAGAGTCATGTCGCGGTGCGCTCGGGACGATGCACTTCAGAATCTCCTCGATCGTGGCGGCTTCAAGCGCCTGGCTGGAACATCATTTCGGTCGACGGCCGAGAAATACCGCCTCATCGGTGAGGCGTATGGCATCCGTGAGTTCGCCGATGTCGCAGACGCCGCAGCGACGACGAACGTCGGCGTTCCGAACCGCGTCGCATATACGCGCCTCGCTCTGACCGTGTACCAAGGACGACTCGCGGACGCCCGTGTTCACGCTGCGCGTGCCCGCATTCTGATCACGCTGCCGATCGCCGGCATGCTGATTCCTCTGTTGCTCCTGATCGGCGCCCCTACCTTCCATGCCATCTCGGCTGGGCTGGGAGGCTGAGCGGCTATGACACGCAGTGCAATTCTCAGGCTCGTCCCCGTGATCGCCATGATCGCGGCCGCCTGGTTTGTCCTCCGCGCACCTGACGCTGACCAGACCGTGGCGTTCTTCACCTCGGGCGTGCCAAGCCTGGCTGCGGGAGAGGCGACGATGACGATCATCGCGTGGCTCGTCATCGTTGGGGTCGCGTGTCTCGCTGTCGCCAGTGCCCTTCTTGAGATCCGTCGGTCGCAGCGAAAACGTGATTCGCCCTCGATCATCGGGGCGTTCCTCGTCGTCGGCGTGATGCTGCTTGCCGTTGGTGCGGTCCATCACGCCCTTCCAGGGGCATCAGTCTGCTGCGGATCCGGAGCCGCAAATGTTCGGGAGGCGATCCAACTTGCTCGATGATCGCAACGCCACCCATGGCATCGTGGTGCTGCTCGACGATGACAACAGCGCCCAAGCGGTTGCGCGGATGCTCTCTGACCTGTGCGTAGAGCGCGGAGATGTGGTCGCGTGTATAGCGCCTGTTCGTGGCATCGCTTTCTTCTCGGACAGTGCCGCACAGGGAGAAATCGACGCCTGGTGGGACTACCGCGTGCCGAAGAACGCGACGGTGACCTTTGTGGTTGATGATCACGACGGTCTCCCGGAGTGGCTCCGCGGCCTTGATGGCGTCTCGTATGTCGGGGTGGCGTCAGCGGAACGAACTGCGGCCTACGAGGACCGAGACGGGCTGCGAGCCTTCCTGGCGAGGTCGCCACTCGACTACGCCGCTGCTGTCATGACTGATCTCGTGAGTGAGGGTGTCTATGACGAGGATGAAGCGGCACGAATGCGCTCGCTGGCGGCAACCTTCCGCAACGAGGACCCGCTCGACACCGAAGCCCATGTCGACGCTGGCGCGCGCGCGGACCCTGTGCCGGATCCGTTCGACCTGCTGATCGCCATGAGCCTTGGCCAAGCGGACGCGGCTGCCGCAACGATGAAACCCGCTGGGCGGAATGACCTCGAGGAACCGTCTGGAGATCGTGGACTACGGCTTCCCTCCTGGACGCGTCGGTTGGGATCGCGACGCGCTCCGATTGCAATGCCAGAGTCGGAGCTGGCCAATCTGCTCGTGCGGCGAGGATCGACGATCGTCGCCGTCGGGTCGCGCAAGGGCGGTGTGGGCAAGACAAGTCACGCGGCCGGAGTCGCCATCGTCGCAGGAGCCGCCCTCGACGTAGTCGGCCGGTGCGCGGCGATTGTTGACGCGAACATCGCGAATCCGGATGCCTGGGGTCAGCTGAATCTCCCACCGGGGGCGGCGACCGTACGCGACATGGTTGTGGCGCTGACGACTGAACAGGAGCCACCAAGACCGGTGCACGCGTCGTCTCCTGCGCTCGCCTGCTTCCCCGAGTCGCGCGAACCGTCGGAGTACTCGCGCACCGAAATCGGCTTGTTGGTGGCCTATCTTCGTCTCCGCTATCCACTGGTGGTTGTGGATATGAGCAACCGGTTGCCGGACCCCACAGCCGGCCCCGAGGCCGCGGCAGCAGCGTACTGGCTCGAGCACGCCGACGTACTCGTGCTTCCAACTGCAGCCTCAAAACAGGACTTCAACGGCGTTCTTGATTACCTCGATGTGCGCGATCTCCCTCCGGCGATCGTTGCGTCGCTGGTGCCGCGGACGCGTCGCAACCGTGAGCACCCTCTAGCCAAACGCTACATGGCGGCGATCGCGCAACGCGTGTATCGGGTAGTCGACATCCCTGATGATGCTGAGCGTGTCCGTTATGCAGGTATGGAGGGAGTTCCCGTCGAAACGGTGTCGGGATCGCTCAGAACCGCGTACCGCGACCTTGCTCAGGCGATCGCTCTGTCACCGCCGGCGGTCCGATGAGCAGATGGAGAACCGCGTTGCGAGGCAGCCCGGGAACGGTCGATCCTCTCAGCGATCACGCCGTTCGTGAGCAGCGGCTCGACAGCATCAGGGATACGGTCGAACAGTTCACGTATGACCTGGGGCTGCTCATCGCGGGGCACGAGGCCGCAAGCGAGTCGACCGCGCTTGGTCTGTCAACGCAGCTCCAGCGCGAGCTGCGGCCGTTTCTCGACGCCGGTGATGCCATGCGTCCGGACTTTGGTGCCTTCGGAGATCTGCAAGTCGAGGGCGAGCTGCTGGAGACCTCCCGCCCGGTATTGGCGACTCTGGAGTTTGACGACCGCTGCGCGCGTGAAACCGTGGACGGGCGAATCGTTCCAGCGAGAGGACGGCGCTTGCGACTCACGCTCCGCCTTGCGCTCGATCCTGTCCATGTCATCGACTGCGCGGTCTCTGAGGTTAGCGATCGGCGTGGGTGATCGGGTGAGTGACCCCGCAGGCGCGCTGGATCGAGCGCCGCAGGTCCTCCCTGTCCCGTTAGGAGGTTTGGTTCCGGCGCATCGGCACACGACGGCGCTGAGACGAATCGTCCGCCGGCATCGCTCCACCCCGCTGCTTGCTCTCGCTTTCGTGGCCGGCGCTGTTGGCGTGTGGCTCTCCACCACCTCACGGACGTTCGAGGCAGGCCAGGATGCCACCGGCGTTCACGTTGACGGACTGACGCTGACTCCCGCAGGCCAATCGGTTGCGGGCACCCGGATTTTCACTGGAGCCGCCACGATTGTGATCACGACTGCCTCCGGGGTGATCCGAGGCGGTGCGGTCATGACATGGAACGGCGTCTCGACAACCGGTCAGTGCACGCTCCGACGCGACGCGGCGGGAGTGAGTGAGACGTGCGTGTACAGCATGGGGACCACGCGGTTGACCTCCGTTGATCGCTACGATGCGACGAAGCGAACTTGGCAACGGCGCTATGGGGATGGCGTCGAGATCGCGATCGCCGTGCCCACGGGGACTCAACTGATGCCAGTTCCATTCCCACTCGCGCGCTGATCCAAGTCGCTCCTCCGCACGACTCTCGATCAGTCAGACGACCGACTGGATCTGTCCGCCGTCGACAGCCACCGCAGTCCCGGTCACGAACGATGCCGCGGGCGAGCAGAGGAAGACAGCAACTCGGGCGATCTCATCGGGCTCGCCCACGCGACCCATGGGATTGATCCGGCCCACGCTGGCGAAGAACGCCTCGAGGTCGGTGACCCCGGCACTTCGGGCGAGCTCGATCTGACGGTCGGTGCGAATTGACCCGGGCAGCAGCGAGTTGACGCGGACTTGCGGAGCGAGTTCGTTGGAGAGTGTCTTGGCGAGGCCACTGACGGCGCCACGAATGCTGTTGCTGAGGGTGAGGCTGGCGATCGGCTGCTTGACGCTCGTGGAGGCGATGAACAGGATGGCGGCCGAGTCCGATTTCTGAAGCGCCGGCAGCGCTGCCTGGACGAGGTGCACCGCGCTCATGAAGGTGAGTCGATACGCGGCGTCGAACTTGTCGTCATCGAGGTCCGCGAAGGCGTCTCGTGGTGGGCCACCTGCGTTGACGACCAGTGCGTCGAGCCGTCCGAATTCGCTCACTGTGCGCTCGACGGCATTGCGGGCCTGCTCGGCGACCGCGACGTCGGCTGTGGTGGCGATCACGCGGACTCCGTGGGCGCGTACGGCGTCGGCCGCGGCCTGCAACGTTGCCTCGGAACGAGCACACATGCCGACGTCTGAGCCCTCGGAGGCGAACTGTTCGGCGATGGCACGCCCCATGCCCTTGCTCGACGCGGCAACAAATGCGGCGCGTCCTCGTAGCCCGAGATCCACGGTTGCGACACTAGCAAACTATCTCGCACTGTTGGATGTCCTCCGTCTGTCCGCCGGAAGCGGGCAAGCGATGGCCTCGCACGCCCATACTCGTTCGTGATGGCAGGCGAAATGGGAGGGGATGCGGCGCTGCCGCTGCTCCCTGTCGGCACGATCGTTTTTGCGGCACTCCCCTTGGATGCGGTCGTGCTCGACGCCCTGGCTCCTGCGATCGGGAACGGCATGATCACGCTTCGCACCGGTGCGGACGAGGGCGTGCTGGTGATCCGCGATGGAGTCATAGGCGAAGCGGTCTGGGTTGCGGACGGTCTGAGGATCACCGGCCCCGATGCGTTCGCGCAGACCCGTGATCACGCAACAACGGTGTCTGCGTACCGACTCGCCGACGACGCGATGGCTCTCATCGGGCCATTGATCCGCGCCGAACCGTGCTATTCGGATCTCCATCTCGAGTGGATGATCTGGCCGCAGCTCCTCGACGATCTGCGACGACGAGCCGGCACGTCAGTGGTGGAACTGACTTCGCCGACCGGCCGCGGAGTCACTATCGTCAGGAACGGGGAACAGATCGCGACCTTTCTCGAGTCACAGCCGGCGCTTGGGCCAGCCAGCCTGCTGGATGACGTTGCCGCCGCAGGCACGGGAACCGTTCGGGTTCTCGTCGACCGTGGAGTGACTTCACCGTTGGCACCACCGGGCCTGCGTCTGTCGACCATGGGTGCCAGGGAGCCGACGAGCGACATCGGCGACCAGCCTCTCGCTCTTCCGACGGTCACTCACGCGGACGATCCGAACGCGACGTTGTCGGCAATATTCGGCCCGCATCCCGATGCCGTTCGATGGCACACGGTTGCCACTGATCGTCCAACTCGTCGAACGATCGCCTCGGTCGAGTCGGTGCTGCCGCAGCTCCTTTCGTTGACGCAAGATCAACTCCATCGATCTTCAGGATCTGTCGAAGAAGTCGTGAGCATCGCAGCGAGCGATCATCAGAGTGTCGCGTGGCTTGCGGATCGCGTGCGCGTCATGACGGTGCGCGGATTCCTTCGACCTACCTTCGAACAACTTGCGGACGACATGCTTGCGCTCACTGGCAGCGACGCGGACTGACACCTCCAGACTGAACTGGTGGGTCCACGGAAATTGTCCGGATCACGTCCGGTGCGAGAGGACACCGTGATGTGGACCGATGGCTGCAGCTCCCAGGCCTCGCAATCAGAACTCCGCGTGATCTTCGGGCGAGCGCAGCGCTCGTTTCGCTCTGGATCGTCCCGTGGCTTGTCCTCACCGCGGCCACCTGGGCTGCGGGCGGTCACCCAGCCGCGTCTCCCGTGGCGTTCATCAACCCGGGCGGGGTAATTCACCGGATTGGATCCGCAACCGGCGCGCTTGAGTGGTGGGTGCTCGTCGAACCGAAATCGCAAGTGGTGGCATGGCGATTCTGGACCACACTTGCTCTGGCACCAGCGGCCGCGATCGGCTGCGCCGTGGCTTGCCGAGCTTTGATGCGTCGATTATCGTTAGGCTCGTTAGCGCGATTCGGACCCGCGAGTCGCAGAATCGTCCGCACAACCCACTGGGCGCGGTCGCTGGATCTGCGGTCGCTACGTGGCAGACCCGGGCGTGGCGGAGTCTTTCTGCTCGGCCAGCATGGTCGCCGGTTCCTTGTGACTCAGCAGGAGACGAGTGTTCTCGTGATTGGCCCGACGCGGTCTGGAAAGACCGCTGCGCTGGTCATCCCGAATCTGCTCGACTGGGACGGACCGGCAATTGCGACAAGCACCAAGAGCGAACTCGTCGACGTCACTGCAGGTCACCGGCAGTCTGTCGGGCCAGTCTATGTCTACGATCCGACAGGGGAGATCGGGCGATTCACGACGGTCACATGGTCACCGATTGCGGGCTGCGAAGACCTCGACCGTGCCTGGATGGTGGCTTCGTGGCTCTGCGCTTCGCTGCAGCAGGGTGGGGGTCGCGGTGACAACGACTGGTCGCACTGGGCTGAATCCGGCAAGCTGCTGATTGCGCCTCTCCTCTACATTGCTGCGACGACGGGGCGCACGATCGTGGACGTCCGCACCTGGATTCACGGATTCGACATTGGGACCCCCATCAATCTCCTCGAGGAGATGCTTCTCGACCCGGGTACAGTTGGAGATGCCGACCCCATTCGCGCCATGTCGATGCTCGCTTCAGTGGATCAACGCCCGGAGCGCGAGCGGGGCACGGTCTTCTCAACCGTCATGCGCATCTTCAATGTCTTCACCGAACGTGCGGTGGCGGAGTCGGCGCTCTCCAGTCGGTTTGATGCGGACGACTTCCTCCGCCGTCGCGGGACTCTCTACCTCTGCACGCCGCGACAGACCCCAGAACGAGTCGCGAGCCTTTTTGTCGGCATCCTCATGACAGTCGTGACGGCGGCATACGCCTTGTCGGACCAGGATCCGGGTCGCCGGCATACGGCCAACCTCGGGCTGTTTCTGGACGAACTGGCCAACGTCGTGCCAATCGAGGATCTCCCAGCCCTGGCTTCTCAGGGTGCAGGTCGCGGCGTGATGCTCATGTCCATTGTTCAAGACTTGAGTCAGCTTCGGGCCAGATATGGTCAGGAAAGGTCCAACACTATCTTGAACAACCACGGTTGCAAGGTGATCTTGCCCGGTCAAAGCGATCCCGAGACCGCCGACGTCGTCGGAAAGCTGGTTGGTCGCGCGAACTTTACTGAGCAGCAGATGACACTCGGCGCCGACGGTCGAGTAAGTCGTACATATTCGGTTCGCCACGATGCCATGGCGAGCCCTGACGCTCTCCGCCAGTTGCGCGCCGGCAGCGCAATCGTGATTCACCGGGACAGTCCACCTGCCTATGTGAATCTGCCGTACTGGTTCCGGAGCGCCCGATATCGGAAGCTGGCTAAGGCGCCGTATTTTCGCACCGCGGAGCACGTCCCTCGTTGAGGGCCGCGCGTAGCCGTCTCACGCACACCGTCTCACGCACACCACTGTCAGTACTCGGCGCCGATCCCTGCGGTGCGCACCGAATCGATCCGCCGCGCAAGCAACTTCGCCTCGTAGCCGTCGGCGTGACCTTCGAGGACAAGACGCGCGAGGCGCGCCGCATCCTGCCGCACGCCGTTCTCGATTCGCGCCCAGCGAGCGACCTCGCCATCACCCGCCGGCGAGTCGGACATCTCCCGGGTCAGATCGCTCATCGACACTCCTTCCGCATCATCTCCACCATCTGACCTCGTGCCCATTCTCCCCTTGGGCCTCTTGAACATACACCCGCGGCCCGCAGAAGGGGGGTCTCAGCAGGTGGTGTTCGTACTCAGGATCGCGATGATGTTGGGTAAGTTGAAGAGGGCGTGCGTGACGATTCCCGGAACGATGCTTCGCGATCCCTGATAGAGCGAGGCAAGCACGGCTCCGACAAAGAACAGCGGGAGGAACAGCACCAATTGTTGGTGCAGGGCCGAGAAGATCGCAGCGCTCAGCGGTATGGCGAACACCGCCGGTCCCCAGCGGTGCAACCACCCGTAGATGAATCCCCGGAAGATCGTCTCCTCTGAAATTGGCGCGATCACACACACAACGATGATTGCGAGCACGTAATAGTGGCTGTAGTCGTGCTGGACCTCCTGGCACTGACCGTTGGACACGCCCGGGAACAGGTTCTGGTTGATCGTCTGCAGGTAGTTCGCGCCGACCAGCGCGACATATGTGGCGACGGGCGCGATGGGAAGCCACCACCACTTGAAGCCGCGCCAGCCGAGGTCGAGCAGCGTGCCGCCGCGGCGCATGAACGCGAGCACGAAGATGTTGAAGAGCATCCCCCCGTACTGGCACACGGCGAGTACCGACGACTCGATCGCGTTGCGCACGGTCGGATCCGAGTTGTTTCCGATGAGATTGGTGGCGATCACGGCCACCGACCCGAGCAGCTGAAACGCGCTGAACCAGCCGGGCCAGAACATCACGAAGTCGGTCCAGTCCCACGGCACCTTCGGGTCCGGATCGTCCGGGTCGCGGACCACGGGCACGTCGTGGCGCATCCGCGTGGCGCCCACCCCGAGGATCACAACCCCGACGAGGCACAGGCCGCCGCCGCCCGCAACGCTCAGCAGGTTGGTTCCTTCGGCACCGCTGAAGAAGCCGAATGAGATCAGGACGAGGAACGCCGCCTCCATGTAGAGGATGACCCGCGCGGCGTAGTGACGGCCAGTCTCCGCCTGGAGCGGCGCGGCTGCCTGCGCTGGCGTCTGCGGCTGAGTCACCGCGGGCAATTCTGCACAATCGGTCACGTGACCACGCTCGACTCGGTGATCGGCCACGGCCCCGTCCTCCAGCGTCTGGTGGCGAGCGGGGTCGATGACGAGCTGACCCACGCGCTGCTTCTGATCGGACCCGACGGTGTCGGCAAGACCACCGCCGCGCTGGCGCTCGCCTCGGAGTTGCTCGATGCCGCGAGCTGGCCCGGTGGGCTCCAGGCTCACCCCGACTTCTGGCTCGAGGATTCGGCGGCGGAGAACGTGGGGATCGACCGGATGCGGCCGTCGCCGAAGCGCAAGCCCGGTGACGAGGAGGCCGGCCCCTCGCTGCAGCAGTTCCTCTCGCTCGCCGCCTATGCGGGTGGCCGGCGGGTGGCGGTGATCGCCCGCGCCGACCGGCTCACCGAGCAGGCAGCCGACAACCTGCTCAAGACCCTCGAGGAACCCCCGCCCCGCGCCCACCTCGTGCTCACCACGGCGCACCCGGAACAGCTGCCGCAGACGGTGCGCTCCAGGTGCGAGACGGTTGTGCTCGGACCCGTGTCGCCGGCGGTGATCGGTCGCTGGCTGCAACGCGCCCACGGCGTGAGCGAGCACGATGCCGCTACTGCCGCGGCGCTCGCCGCCGGCCGTCCCGGGCGAGCGCTTCGACTCGCCACCGAGCCGGGTGCGCTGGACAGCGAGCTCGACGCACTCGATCGATTCATCGGGGCGGGCGGTGGAGGTGCCGAGGGCGCACTGCGTGCCGCGGCTCAGGTCACGGTGGCCGCGGCGGCCGGCACCGAGCGATCCGCCGAGGTTCGTGAGCAGGCGCTGATCACGCTCGGTGCCTGGGCATCATTCGTCCGCGACGCTGCGTGCTTCGCCTCGGGCGCCCCCGAGCTCGCGGTCTGGCAGGCCTACCGCCCGGCGCTCGAAGCGTGGGCGGAGGACCTGGATCTCACCCGCATCGTCGAGATCCTGGCGCGCATCCTCGAGACTGCCGAGTTGGTCGCTTTGTACGCCCAGCCACGCCTCGCCTTCGAGGCGCTCATGCTCGACATCTTCGCGAGATCCGACAGCCCGCCGCTTGTGGAGATCGCTCCCCAGGGAGGGCTCGAGGTCAGTGCCGGTGGCGGAGCATCAGGAAAGCCACGCCGATCCCCATCAGCGCGACGGGGATGATCCACGGGCTTCTGGCCGCGATCGACGAGAGGCGCTGACCGACGCGCGGAGCCTCGTCATCGATCTCGAACGGGTCCTCGGTCATCAGGCGGACGGTGCCGGCGACGCGACGCGGGCTCTCCTCTCCACCATCGACGGTGTCGTCGTGGCGAGCCGGTGCTGGAGTGGGCATCCGCGCATTATGGGCCGGTTCGAGAGGGCTACCGGCAGATCGCGGGACCCGATGCCCGTGAGCGCCCGTATTCTGGTGCGGTGATCCGACCGGAACCAGCGCATGCGGTGGTGGCCCCATGAGTGAGACCACCGTGCTCGACCTCAGCGGCTCGGAGGAGTTGTGCAGTGAGCCGGGAGCGCTCGAGCGGGTGCGCAAGGCGTACGCGCGGCTCGAGCCCGGCGGGCGGCTGGAAGTACGCTCGACGATTGCTGAGCACGCGTTCGCGGTGCGAGCGTGGAGCCGCAAGAACGGCGTGGATCTGATCGTCGACGAACCGTCCGACGGATACCGCCGTCTCGTCCTCGTGGCGCCGCCGGCGAACGGGTGACGCCAAGGCGCTTGCCGGACGGATTCCTCCTGGGGTGCGCCACCGCGGCACACCAGGTCGAGGGAGGCATCGACAACGACTGGTCGCGGTGGGTCGCCGACCACCCCGAGGCGATCAACGGCGGAGGCGATGCGGTGATCGCGATCGATCACTACCGCCGCTACCGCGAGGACCTCGGGCAGCTCGGCTCGATGCATCACAACGCGCATCGCTTCTCGATCGAGTGGGCTCGCGTCGAGCCCGAGCCTGGACAATTCGATCAGGACGCGCTCGCCCACTACGTCGACGTCGCGCGCACGTGCCGTCGCAACGGCATGGAGCCGTTGGTCACGTTGCAGCACTTCACGCTTCCCCTCTGGCTGACCGACTCCGGCGGCTTTGCCGCCCCGCAAGCGCCTGCGCACTTTGCGCGTTACGCCGCAGCGTGCGTCGAGGCGCTCGGCGATGTGGTCACGTGGTGGGTGACTGTGAACGAACCGACTGTGGTCGCCGTTCTCGGGCACCTGGAAGGACTGTGGCCGCCCGGTGAGCGCTCACTGCGGCACACGTTCGCCGCGTTGCGCGGTCTGCTGCGCATGCACGCTGCGGGAGCGCAGGCGATCACCACGATCTCCGCACTGCACGGCCGGCCTGCGCAGGTGTCGATCGCACATCACGAGCGTCGCTTCGTGCCGCGCGATCCATCCTCACGCGTCGATCGGGGGGTCGCGAAGCTGCCCGACTTCCTCTTCAATCGCTGGTTTCTGCGCAGCTGCATTGCGGGCCGCCTGCTCGGTCCCGTCGGCCACGGCGAGCGAGTTCCCGGGCTCGCCGGATCGCTCACCTACCTGGGACTGAACCACTACACCAACGAAGCCGTGTCGCTTGACCTCGGAGCACCCGGAACCCTCTTCGCCCGCCATGAGGCGGTGCCGGACCTGCCTTTGTCGAGCGTCGGTTGGGCCATTGACGCCGGTGCGCTCCGCCGCGCGATCACCGATCTCGCCGAGGAGTTCCAGCTCCCCATCGTCATCACTGAGAACGGTGTGGCTGACGACAACGACGAACTCCGCCCGGCGTTTCTACGTGATCATCTTGGTGCCGTCGTCGATGCGATCGAGGACGGGGCCGATGTGCGCGGGTACCTGCACTGGACGGCCTGGGATAACTTCGAGTGGGCCGAGGGGTATACGAAGCGCTTCGGGCTCATCAGTGTCGATCGCGAGACGCAGGAACGCATTCCCAAACCGAGCGCGCAGCTATTTGCTGAGATCTGCAGGACACATGAGGTGCCGCCATAGGTAGCGCTGTTTTGCGTTGGATGCTCAGAAGCGTGATCGTGTCTGCGGCTTTCGTCTCGCGTTAGACGGTCAGCAGCGTGACAGCCTCTCCAGCTCGAGTCCGCGTTAGATCACCTGCAGATAGCTGCGTCCACTGCGTCGGTCATCGCGGCGACCTGCTGCGGCGCTGAAGTGTCCGGCGGCGACTGGCGTTGCTCGTCACGCGTCAGGAGGTACGCGGCCGCGATCACCCCCATCAGCGCCGCAAACGCGAGCAGCAGGCGGTAATCGACAAACGCGATCAGGGCGGCCCCAATCGCGATCGACACCGTCTGGGGCACGCCGATGAGCGTGTCGAACGCCGAGTACACGCGACCCTGCAGCGCCATCGGGGTGCGGCGCTGCACCAGCGTGTACAGCGCCACCAGCACCCAGGGCAGGCAAGCGCCAACCACCATCGCGCCGACCAGCACTCCAGGGAGCCACTGCAGCGTCAGCAACAGCGACGCGGCGGCGAAGAGCAGGCAGGCAAAGGCGAAAAGTGTCCCTTCGGTGGTGCGCTTCATGATCGCCGCGGCGGTGAGACCGCCGCCAATCGCGCCGACACCCTGCACGGTGGCGATGATCCCGAGGAACGTCGGTGGCCGGTGCAGGCCGGTGCCGACCACGGCGAATGCGATCGTCTCAAAGAAGCCGAATGGAACGATGATCAGGAGGCAGGCGATCAGGATCTGGCGCAGCACCGTCGTGTTCCACGCGTGACGGATTCCCGCGGTCACCTCATCGAACCAGTGGTGCTCGCTGCGGACGGGCTGGACTTCAGAGACGCGCAGCGAGAACGTTGCGATGGCGGCGATGAGGAACGTGCAGGCGTCCACGATCGCAACCGCACCACCGCCTTTCCACGCGAACAGTCCCGCACCGGCAACCGGACCGACCAGACGGATTCCCTGGCGGAACGTCTGCAGGATCCCGTTGGCGTTGCCGAGCAACTCCTCGGGCAGCATCTCGCGCAACAACGCGGATTCGCCTGAGCCCAGCACGCCATATGCGACTCCGTAGAGCACCATGACGAGGTAGATCAGCCACACCTGGTCGCGGCCGTGCACCAGCAGGAGCAGGAGCACACTGGCTCCGAGCGCCAGGTCGGTCGTGACCAGCAGCGGGCGTTTCTTCACGCGATCGACGAGCATCCCGGCGGCGGGAGCCAGCACCGATGGCAGGCCGAACGCGAAGAACACGAGTCCAGCAGCGGCATTGCTGCCGGTGAGGGTCTTTACCCAGATGCCTGCGGCGAGCCACATCGCCGTGTCGCCGAACACGGACAGCAGCTGGCCGACGAGATAGCGGCGCCCGTTGCGGTCGGAGAGCAGCGCGCGAATGGGATCAGGCCCGGGTCCGAGACGGAGGCACGCTCACGCGTGCCTCCGCACGCTGCATGGCCGCATCAGCTGCGGTCACGGCGATCGGACCAAGCGCTGATCCTGTCCGTGACGCGCTGCAGGACTGTGCGATTCGAGCATCCGTGCTCGGCACAGAAGACGCGCCGGCGCTCGATGGAGCGGGCCAGCTCGATGTTCTGCAAGTTGGTCATGGCGTTTACCTCCTTTTCGTGGTGATGAGTTGTGATGTGTTGGTTCTGTCGGATCAGTGGCTTCCGCTTTTGCCGCTGCGAAAGCCGCGGTGCGCCGGGCGCGGATAGGCGAAGAGCAGCAGCTCGATGGGGATCGATCCCTTGGGCCGCTTCTTCGGGTTGCCGATTCGGTCGACGTACTGCCTGACCAGCCCGGTGATGGTCTCGTCGAGCGTCCGCAACTCCTCGGGAGTCACGTAGAGCAGGAACTCGCTCGCACCGGTGGTTTTCTGCCACTCGGTCGAGACATCGCGCCGGAGCTCGAGCCCCTCCTTGAGGCGGTCGAGGTAGAAGTCGTGGAGGACGCGACTGAGGGCGTTCGCCGCGAGGCGGGTCTCCGGGTCGTCGCTCACGTCCGAGTAGCTCATGCCCGTATGCACGAGGCGCCACGGGCGCTTGCGGCCGGCGACGCCGGCAACCTCCTCGATGAATCCGTATTTGGCGAGCTGGCGGAGGTGGAACGAACACGTCGTCGGGCTCTCGCCAATGAGCTCGCCCGCCTGGGTTGCGGTGAGCGGTCCCTCGGTGCCGAGGACCTCGAGCAGCGCGATCCGGATCGGGTGGGCCACGGCTCGCATCGCCCGAGGATCGGTGAGCTTGCGCGGTTCGATGCTGGCGATATTGGCCGCAGCCGGAACCTCATCCGGCGGAGTGGAGACATTGCTTTCGACATTCATGTATCGAATTATATCTCTCGAGAGATATCTCTGCAAGCCACTGTCGCCGCTTCGTGACGGTGGGCGTACCATCGTCGGCGCGGGAGCTCGGCGAGACCGGGCTGAGAGGGTCGCTGCGGGCGGCCGACCGTAGAACCTGATCCGGGTAATGCCGGCGCAGGGAGCGTTCCGCCTGCGAGGAGGCGGCTCTCCGGGCGTCGTGTCACATGGAGGCCGACATGACCGAGGTGATCGACCGCGAGACGACCGCGACCGAGCCCGTCGCGTCCCCGACAGGGGCTGCCCAACGGGTGTACGTGCAGGGGTCGCGCCCCGACCTTCGCGTCCCCTTCCGCGAGGTGGCCCAGGCGCCGACCCGTGGCGCACGCGGGGACACAGCGAACCCGCCGCTCCGCCTCTACGACACCAGTGGACCGCACGGCGATCCGACGATGACGATCGACGCGACGGCCGGACTGCCCGCCCTGCGCAGGTCATGGATCCTCGAACGCGGCGACGTCGAGACTGTCGCCGGCACGCGCGGTGAAGCGCTTCGCGCCCGTCCGGGTGCGACGGTCACCCAGCTGCATTACGCGCGCCGGGGAATGATCACCCCGGAGATGGAGTTCATCGCCATCCGCGAAGGCGTCGAGCCCGAATTGGTTCGCGACGAGGTCGCCCGCGGCCGGGCGATCATCCCGGCCAACATCAACCACCCCGAGGCGGAGCCGATGATCATCGGCACCAGGTTCCTCGTGAAGGTGAACGCCAACATCGGCAACTCGGCGGTGCTCTCGAGCATCGATGCCGAGGTCGAGAAGATGCGCTGGGCGACGCGATGGGGTTCGGACACGATCATGGATCTGTCCACGGGCAAGGACATCCACGCAACCCGCGAGTGGATCATGCGCAACTCGCCAGTTCCTGTCGGAACTGTCCCGATCTACCAGGCCCTCGAGAAGGTCGGTGGCAACGCGGACCAGCTCTCCTGGGAGATCTACCGCGACACCATCATCGAGCAGGCTGAACAGGGAGTTGACTACTTCACAATCCACGCGGGCGTGCTCCTGCGCTATGTGCCGCTCACCGCGAAGCGCGTCACCGGGATCGTGTCGCGTGGTGGGTCGATCATGGCGGCGTGGTGCCTCGCGCACCACCAGGAGAACTTTCTCTACACGCACTTCGAGGATCTGTGCGAGATCCTGCGCGCCTATGACATCTCGTTCTCGCTCGGCGACGGGCTGCGCCCCGGTTCCATTGCCGACGCCAATGACGAGGCCCAGTTCGGCGAGCTGCGCACGCTCGGCGAACTGACCCAGGTCGCGTGGAAGCACGATGTCCAGGTGATGATCGAGGGCCCGGGTCACGTTCCGATGCACAAGATCAAGGAGAACGTCGACCTTCAGATGGAGGTCTGCCACGAGGCGCCCTTCTACACGCTGGGCCCGCTCACCACCGACATCGCTCCGGGCTACGACCACATCACGTCGGCGATCGGCGCCGCCATGATCGGCTGGTACGGCACCGCGATGCTGTGCTACGTGACCCCCAAGGAGCACCTCGGTCTCCCCGATCGGCAGGACGTGAAGGACGGCGTCATCGCATACAAGATCGCAGCGCACGCAGCGGACCTCGCCAAGGGACACCCGGGCGCGCAGCAGTGGGACGACGCACTCTCTCAGGCACGCTTCGATTTCCGCTGGGATGACCAGTTCAACCTGAGCCTCGACCCGGAGACCGCGCGGTCGATGCACGACGAGACGCTGCCTGCTGCGGGCGCGAAGGTCGCGCACTTCTGCTCGATGTGCGGGCCGAAGTTCTGCAGCATGCGCATCACGCAGGACATCCGCGATTACGCGCGCGACCACGGTGTCGGTGAGGATCAGGCAGTGCGTCTGGGGATGGAGGAGAAGGCGATCGAGTTCCGCGAGCTCGGCGGGCGGATCAACGTTCCTCAATAACCAGGCGATGTAACCAGTTCGCGGGGCACTGGTTAGAGTGGTATGACCGTGCGCACGAGGCAATCACCGTGATCCGGCTGCGACGGCCGGCCATCGCCGCGGTTGGTTTCCTGACTCTCGCGGCAGCGGTCGCGCTTCCTTTGTGGACGCTCGCCGACGGCAGCGCCTCGCACGCGATCGCAGGTCTCCCGACAGAGACAACGCAGGCCGCGACACCGACCGCATCCGCACCCATGGCGTCGCCGGCGAGCACGGACGCCGGCGCGGTGTTTCTGACGGCCCCGATCATCAAGCAGGATCTCGCGCTCGACTGCGAGTCGGCCGCCCTCCAGGTCGCCCTTGCAGTGCAGCACATCGACGTTGCTCAGGACCAGATCTTCTCGAGCCTGCCTCAGGATCCGCGCTCGCCCGTGCTCGGGTCCGACGGGTACCCGGTTCGCTGGGGCGACCCGTTCACGACATTCGTCGGTGACGTCAACGGGTACGAGCCCGACTACACCGGATACGGGGTGTATTACCCGCCAATCGTCGCCGCCGCAGAACGATACGGAGCGGTGGCCGACGGTCACACCGGATGGACGATCGCCGAGATCGTCGCCCAGCTGCGCCTCGGCAACTCCGTCGTCATGTGGCTCACCTCCGACTTCAAACCGCATGCCCCGCGCTACTGGACTGCCTGGGACGGAACCCGGGTGCCCTGGGCGATCGGTGAGCATGCCGTCCCGGTGATCGGCTACGACCCCATCCGAGGCACGATCACGTTTGTCGACGTGCTCTACGGCGTCGAGCGAACCATGACGACGCAGGCGTTTGCCGCGGCGCTGACGACGTTTGGCGGCATGGGGGTCGCGGTTTCCTGAGGTCGGGCGACGAGGAGTTCAGCCCGGGCTGTTTGAGCGGCAAGGAGACCCGCGCGCCGACAGGTTCCGACCGGATTGTTTTGTTTGCAGTTCGCGCTGTGGTTCTCGGCGATATCTCCGACTGTGCACAGAGCACGACGATTTGCCGGATATCCGACGCCGGGCGAAACCGGCGGGTGCGATATGCTCCGCTGAGCAACTCGAGCTTGTGCTCTCCGCCTAGTTGGAGGCCCCAAATTGCCAGCGTCCACCCGAAGGGAAGCGCCCCCTGACCTCCTCGCCAAGGTGGAGGCGGCGCAGGTGCGGGCCATCGATCTCCAGTTCACAGATGTCGTCGGCGGGGTGAAGACCGTCACCATCCCCGCCTCGCAGCTGAGCGAGGCGATCGAGCACGGCACCTGGTTTGACGGATCATCCGTCGAACTCGGCCGCGCGTACGGCCGAATCCGACATGTACCTCGTCCCGGACCCGTCGACGTTCCAGATCCTCCCGTGGGGTGACGAGAGCACCGCCCGGCTGATCTGCTGGGCGACCACCCCCGACGGCGAGCCGTACCAGGGCGACCCGCGAGGCGTGCTCCGCCGTGCGGTCGAGCACGCCGAGCGCCTCGGCTTCGAGTACCGGGTCGGGCCGGAGGTCGAGTTCTTCATCCTGGAACGGATCGCCGACGGGTCGCTGGTGCCAACTCGCAACGATCGAAGCTCGTATTTCGACTTCTCGAGCGATGGCAACCGCGACCTGCGTCAGCGCATGGTGAGCGCGTTGATGAGCCTGGGCATCGCCGTCAACACCTCGCACCACGAGATCGCAGGTGGCCAGCACGAGATCGACATCGATGCCGCGCACGCGCTCAAGGCCGCCGACGACCTGATCACGTTCCGCTACGCGCTCAAGGCGGTGGCCCAGCAATCGGGGGTGATCGCCACCTTCATGCCCAAGCCCTTCGACGGCAAGCCGGGCAGCGGCATGCACGTCCATCAGAGCCTCATGCGCCTGCGTGATGCGGGGAACGCCTTCGCCGGCGACGATGCCTACGGGCTCAGCGATGTCGCTCAGCATTTCATCGCGGGACAGCTCCACCACGCGGCGGGGATCAGCGCGGTGCTCGCGCCATTGGTGAACTCCTACAAGCGCCTGATCCGCGGCTTCGAGGCACCCATCTTCATCTCGTGGGCACGCACGAACCGGGGCGCGCTCATCCGCGTCCCGCACGTCGGTCGCGCCGAGGCGAACTCGTGTCGAGCTGCGCAGCCCGGACCCCTCCTGCAACCCATACCTGGCGTTCGCGGTGATGCTCCGCTGCGGGCTCGACGGCATTGAGCGCCGCCTGCCGCTGCCGCCACCGGTGGAGGAATCGCTGTACGGATTCGACGAGGTCGAGCTCGAGCGGCGCAACGTCGGTGTGCTCCCGGACAACCTGAAGGACGCCATCGACGCGCTCGAATCCGATGAGGTCGTCATCGACGCCCTGGGCGATCACCTCGCCGAGCGGTTCATCGCCGCCAAGCGTCTCGAATGGCAGGCGTACCGCGGGCAGGTCACGCCCTGGGAAATCGATCAGTACCTCGAGCGCTGCTGAGCGGATGCTCGCGCGATGAGCTCGCCGACACTCACGGTCAAGGACGTGTGGCGGGGGGTGCTCCCGCCGGGTACTGACCTGCTCGGCGGTGGCGGCGGTCTCGAACGCCGGGTTGAATGGGCGTGCGCGCTGCGCACGCGTCCGCCGGCCTTCGAGGCGGTGAAGGGCGGCGAGATCGCGTTCGTGCCGGTCAAAAGCATCCGGTTGCTCGATGAACGGCTCGACCTGCCCCAGGTCATGGTGAGCTTCGCCGAGAAGGGGGGCGTGGCCGTGGCGGTCGTCGGCGACGTGTCCGTCGAGAGCATCGCCGCCTCCGACCGCTTGATGATGCCGCTGCTCCGCTTGCCCGACGGGATCCATGCAACCGACGCGCACCACACCTGCATTCGCTTCATCCTCGACCAGCGGGCGCTCCTCCACGAGCGGGCCCAGGAGCTGCAGCTCTCGCTCATGGATCTCGCCCTGGGAGGGGCCGGCCCGGACAAGATCATCGAGCGGCTCGCCGAGGTCACCGGGCTTGCCGCCGCATGGCTGGACGAGGTGGGAGAGGTGCGCCACCTCACCGTCGCCGACCCCTCGCTGCTCGCCGACGTCGGCGCCGGGGCAGACGCCCTACGCCGCTGGGGAGGTACCATCGCTGCGGTCGGCGCCGATCCGCCGGTCCGGGAGTTCACGGTCGGGCGTGACGGCCTCGCCTCGCTGGTGAGCCCGGTCCCGATCCGCAGTGGTGTCGGCGGCTTCGTCTGCGTCATCGGTGAGGAGCAGCGGCTCGATCAGATCGCCCGCCTCGCGGTGGCCAGAGCCGCATCCGCGTGCGCCATCGAGTTCGACCGCGAACGGGCGGTGACTGAAACCCGCGACAGGCTCGAGGGCGATTTCATCGCCTCGCTACTCACCGGGTCGTACTCGTCCGAGCGGGTGGCGCTCGAACGCGCGCGCCGCCTCGGCGCGGACCTCTCAAAGCAGGTCGCCGTGATCGCGCTCCGCGGCTCGGTGTCCACGGCCTCCTGGGAGCTCCTAGCGCTGCGCGCCGCCCAGAACGTGGTGGCGCGACGCGAGGTCCGGGCGCTGGTCGCCGCCCACGAGGATGCCGTCTGCGTCGTGCTGATGCCCGAGCCGGACGGAGCCGTCGATGCCATGTACCGGTTCGCGGAGCTGGTGCGCAGTGAGTGCGCGCTCGCTACCGGCGACGCCACCACCTCGCTCGGTCTGGGGCGAACCCACGATGGCGCGTCGGGTGTCCGACAGTCCTTCCGGGAGGCGGAGCACGCGCTGGAGATGAGCCGCCGCCTGCTCGGGCCGGGGCGGCAGGCGAGCTTCGCCGATCTCGGTCTGCACCGCCTTCTCTTCGCCATGGCGCAGCATCCCGAGCTCAGCGATTACTACCGCGACACCGTCGGCGACCTCGTCGCGTACGACGAGCGCTCGAGCGCCGAGCTGATGGCGACACTCGACGCGTACTTCGAGGCCAATGGATCACCCACCGAGACCGCGCAGCGCCTGAGGCTGCATCGCAACACCGTCCTCTACCGGCTGCGACGCATCGAGGAGGTCGGCCGGCTCCGCCTCGACGACCCGGCGACCAGGCTCAACCTGCACCTCTGCCTGCGCATCCGCGACGTGCTCCAGGCGGGGGCCGCACGGGGCGCTCAGCCAGAGCCGGAGGGAGTCCCGGGTAGCTGAGCGCCCTTGATGGTCGGCGCGGGCTGCTAGTGGAGCAACTCGAAGGTATTGGTCGCGTCGTCCACGAAGTACACGCCGCGCTGGCTTGGGGTCACGACGAGGCCGAAGAGGGCCCCATTCCCTGGCGGCGAGCCGCTCTTGTCGAGCCACTGGAACGCCACCTGCGCGCCGGCCGGGGTGGTTTCGACGATCCGTCCGTCGCCGGCGTTGACGGTGAGGATGTCACCGTTCGGCGCCAGGGTCAGGCCGAGCGGTGCGTTGAGCCAGCCGTTGGCGGTCACATCGTTGCCGGTCAGCGCGGTGCCCATGCGGGTGAAGGCGTCGGGAATTGCCGCGATGCGGTTGTCCGCGGTGTCCGCGACGAACAGCGTTCCCGCCGCGTTCACGGCGTCACCAGTCGGTCCCACCACGAGGGCGGCGGGGTCGGTTCGCTCCGCGAAGCCGGAGCCGATGACCGCGCTCGACACCACCCATGGCAAGGTACTGCCGCCGGTATGGAGCACGAGCCGGACCACCGTGCCGCGGTTGACCACCGCGCCGCCTGCGGCGACGGTGCCGTTGAGCACGTTGGTCACGAACACGTACGAGTCAGCGCCCCGGTCGACCGCGGCGAGGTCCCACGGACCGTTGATCCCGTCAGCGCCGTTGAGCGTCTCGACGACCTGGCCGTTGCCATTGAGGATGATCAGGCATCCAGCCTTGGCGGTCGGCGACATGCCGTTGGACGTGGGCAGCGAGCCCACGAGCACCCAGTGGTTGTTCAGGATCGCGAGCGCGGTGGTCAATCCCACGCCGCCGATGCACAGGCCGTGAACATCGCTGTCAGTGATGTGCGCGAACACCGAGCGCCCGCCCTGGGGCGTCATCTGGACAATGGTCGTGCCGGTGCCCTGCTCGTTCGAAGCGGCGTTGAAGTTGCTGACGAGCACGTCTCCGGCCACGAGCCGGCCCCAGTTCTCGTTGACGACCGCCATCCCGTAGGGGTTGACGTCGCCGTTGCTCGGCACGGTCGAGGCGATCGTGCGGACGTGTGTCAGCCCCGCGAGGAACGGACCCGACGCCGAAGCGGCGACCGAGCCGAGTGCGATGCCCGCGGTCGGGATCGCGACCATGGCGAGGCGTCCCAGGATGTGACGTCCCTTCACTGCGAATGCTCCTCGGACGCCGGACAGTCTCCCCAGACCGCCTCTGGCAGCGCCACCTAAACGAGTACGGCCGCCGGTTACGTCGAGCGTTGCGAGTTCGCCTTGCTAGACTCAAGTGCGATGACCTACATCGTCACCGAGACCTGTGTCGACCTCAAGGACAAGTCCTGCATCGAGGTCTGCCCTGTGGACTGCATCCACGAGGCCACCGAGGACCGCATGGTCTACATCGATCCCGACGAGTGCATCGACTGCGGGGCGTGCGTGGATCCGTGTCCCGTCGACGCGATCTACGCCGAGGAGGACGTCCCCGAGACCCAGGTCGCATTTGTCGATATCAACAAGGTCTACTTCAAGGACAAGGCGCTCGCGCGCTCCCAGGTCGCGGAGATCAAGCCCCCCGTCGCCACCTGATCCACTCGAAGAGACGTTTGGTTTGTGCGCCGCGCACAAGCCACCTCCCGAAACCCTCGGACTGGGAGTCCATAGATCGGAACCGCCGAGAACCCTAGTCTGGCTCTCGTAGTGCCGCGGCGACCGACCGGTCCTCTCGGTGGCGGCGGTGATAGGCCAGCGTCGGCGGAAGGAGTCCTATGGCAATCGACGAGTCCTTAGCCGTGAGAGTTCTAGACGAGGTGGCACCCGCGATGTCTCCGACTGCGACCAAGAAGGTGACTCCCGCCGAAGTCATCCGCAACGCGAAAGACCTCGGCATCAAGATCGTCGACCTCCGCTTCGCTGATCTGCTCGGAAGCTGGCAGCACTTCAGCATCCCGGTTGGCGAGATGACGGAGTCGCTGTTCAAGGATGGGATCGGCTTCGACGGCTCGAGCATCCGCGGCTTCCAGAAGATCTACGAGAGCGACATGCTCCTGTTCCCCGATCCGGGCCGCACCTTCGTGGACGGCACGCTCGAGATTCCGACCCTGGCGATGGTCTGCGACATCAAGGATCCGATCACCCTCGCCGACTACAGCCGCGACCCACGCTACGTGGCCCGCAAGGCCGAGGAATACCTGCTCAGCACCGGCATCGCCGACACGTCGTACTGGGGTCCGGAGCTCGAGTTCTACATCTTCAACTCGGTCCGCTTCGACCAGAACACCCACGAGGGCTACTACCACATCGATTCCGATGAGGGCATCTGGAACACCGGCAAGAACGGAACGGCCAACCTGGGGTTCCGCCCCAAGCTGAAACAGGGCTACTTCCCGACGCCGCCGATCGACAAGTTGCAGGACCTCCGCAGCAAGATCGTGCTCGCGCTCATCGATGCGGGCGTCCCGATCGAGGTGCATCACCACGAGGTCGGCACTGCCGGTCAGACCGAGATCGACATGCGCTTCGACTCGCTCGTGAACATGGCGGACAAGGTGCTCATCTACAAGCACATCGTGAAAAACATTTGCTACGAGAACGGCTACACCGCGACGTTCATGCCCAAGCCGCTCTTCGGCGACAACGGCAGCGGCATGCACACGCATCAGTCGCTGTGGAAGGAAGGCGTCCCGCTCTTCTATGACAAGGACGGTTATGCGCTGCTCAGCGACACCGCGCGCTGGTACATCGGCGGCCTGCTCAAGCACGCGCCGGCGGTCCTGGCCTTCGCGGCGCCGACCACGAACAGCTACCGGCGGTTGGTGCCCGGCTACGAGGCGCCGATCAAGCTTGCGTACAGCGCACGCAACCGCAGTGCGTGTGTGCGCATCCCCACGTACAGCCCGGCCCCGGCAGCGCGCCGGCTCGAGTTCCGCTCGCCCGATCCGATGTGCAACCCGTACCTCTCGTTCTCGGCGTGCCTCATGGCCGGCCTGGACGGGGTGCGGCGCCAGATCGAGCCGCCGACGCCCGTGGAGGCGGACCTCTACGAGCTCGAAGGCGAGGAGAAGGCACGGGTCAAGGACCTTCCGGGTTCGCTGCCCGAGGTGCTCAACGCACTCGAGGTCGACAACGACTTCCTCACCGAGGGCGGGGTCTTCACCCAGGACCTCATCGACATGTACATCTCGTACAAGCGCGAGAACGAAGTGGACCCGGTGGCGCTGCGCCCCCATCCCTACGAGTTCGCCCTGTACTACG
Organism: Candidatus Dormiibacterota bacterium; assembly: GCA_963830305.1. Lineage (GTDB taxonomy): Bacteria > Chloroflexota > Dormibacteria > Aeolococcales > Aeolococcaceae > Palsa-851. The sequence continues at coordinate 180,861 of CAWHLW010000002.1, forward strand.
ACGCCTGAGCGCGAGCTCAGGTTCTCACACCAGCACACTCCTTCCTGGACAGGGGGGCCGGGTTACCTCGACCCGGCCCCTCCTTTATTTACTTTCCGCTCTCGTCGACAGGACGCAGAACTCGTTGGCCTCTGGGTCGGCCATCACCACCCAGCTGACGTCACCCTGGCCGATATCGATGCGCCGCGCGCCGAGCGAGATCAGGCGCTCGACCTCTGCGGCCTGGTCGTCCGGGCGCAGGTCGAGATGGATGCGGTCCTTGACCGATTTCCCTTCCGGGACGCTGAGAAAGAGGATGTCCGGGCTCTCGCCGCCCGGCTCGAGCCACAACTCGCCGTCCTCAGGTCCGTGGAGCTCGAGGCCGAGCGCCTCGCTCCAGAAGGAGCCGACCAGGAGCGGGTCGCTGCAATCGATGACGATGTTCTGCCAGCGGAGAGCCATGAGCGGGAGTTTAGCTTTGGACCGGCGTCCCGAGTACCGCATCACGGACTGCGCCGGCCTGCGCCTCCGGCGTGTACCACCGGAGCGTGTGCTCGAGCCCTCGCTCGGCCACTCCGGCGAGGTCGAGGTCGCCGCAGACCGCCCGTTCGAGACGGTCCTCCCAGTCGTACGCGTCCACCAGGTAGCCGTTGACGCCGTCGTCGATGGCGAGTCGAAAGCTGTACGTCGGGGATGCCATGGTTGGCGTTTCGACGATCGCCGCCTCGAAGTACTTGAGCTCGGACTTCGAGTTACTGAACACATTGGTCTGCAGCGGAACGATGTTGAGGCTGGTGGACCCGATGATCGTCTGCAGTGTGAGGAAGTCGGTGAGCGGGAGACTGTCGACACGATCGCTGAAGCCGCGTAGCGCCGGACCGAGGTCGAGGAAACCCACGACACGGAGCCGGACGTCGCTGTGCCTGGTCATGACCCGGGCGAGGGCGGTCGACACCAGTTCGAAGTCGCGATTGTGCGTCGGGGTACCGCTGAAGTAGCCGATGCTGGTGACGCCCCGCGACCCTGGGGATGCATGGCGGGTGCGCCGGATCACCGCCGATCGCTCCAGCTGCAACGCGTTGAGAAAGTTGGGGACCACCCACGTCGGCACAGGCGCGAAGTCCTCGATGCGCTCGGCGAGAAAGTGGTTGGTGGTGATCGCGCCGTCGCAGAGTCGGAGCATCGCGCCTTGACGCGACATCGCCGCGAACCACTCGTCGAGCATCGGCTCGCCGGGGTTGCGGTCGAGCGTCTCGAGCACGAGGCTCACGTAGCGCACGTCGAAGATCAGGTCGTCGACGTCGAAGAGGACGCGGCACCCTGACGCGCGGGCACGAGTGACCAGGCTGTCGAAGCGGCTGGTGTAGCGCGTCCGGCAGATGATCAGCGTGTTGACGTCGCCGATCAGCCGCTCGAGGATCGGCAGCTCGGCGCGGGTGAACCAGGTCGCCGAGATGCGCTGACCGTCGTGGTCGAGACCGAGTGCCTCGACCATGTTGAACACGCGATAGCGAAAGGTGCTCGTGTCGGGCACCTCATAGACGTAGGCGACCGTGTGCACCCCGGGCAGCGTGAGCCTGCGCACACGCTCTTCGATGCTGGGCGCCCACGGATCTGGAAACCTCGGCGGCGCTGCCTTGGGGGCCACCCCTACGCCTTGGTTGCTGCGAGCGCACCCGCGAACTGATCGCAGATCGGGGCGAAGACCGCGTTCCAGTCGGTCGCGAACCTGCTGCTCCGATGATTCGCCTCGCGGCGCGCACCGTCCTGCGCCAGGGCGATGCCCTGACGGATGCCGTTGACCAGGCTGGCGAGGTCCGGGTCGGCGCAGATGATGTTCGCCGAGTACTGATCGAGTGATCGCTTGTAGCGTCCAAAGGTGTTGGTGACCACGACCGCGCCGGCCGCGGCCAGGTCGAGCGGCGGATAGCTCGAGTGCGGCGATGCCATCAGCGAAAGCCCCAGGTCCATGCGCCGGAGCAGCTGCTGATAGTCGTGCCAGCCGAGATTCTCGATGAGCTTCGGCCGGACGCCGCCGGGGAGCGAGACGGGCTCAAGATCCCTGCCGATGAAGTACAGGTCCCACCACGCGGGATCGAGGTAGCCGGCCTCGATTGCCGCCGCAACCGCCTCGAGGCCCCGGTAGTAGAGGTTGCGGAAATTCTTCGGCCGCGCATAGAAGATGAAGCTTCGTTTGCCGGGGGCCGACGCCTCACGCGGGGTCAGAAAGGCGGGGAATGCCGGGTCGAACCAGGTTGGTGCGTGCAGGTGCGTAGCCGCGCCATCGAAGAGGTAGTCGAAGAGCGGCTTCGAGTTGACCACGCAGGCGATGCGCGGATCTTCGAGGATCTCCGCGCAGCGAATCGAGTCGTCGCCCTCCGGGTAGAAACGTCGCTCGTCCTCCTGGACGAGATAGATGATGTTCGAGGGGTCGACCGAAGCGCGCGTCGCCCACGTTGTCCACCACGACGTGGTCACGAAGAGGTCGCCCGGGGCGACGTCGACGAGCCGGCCGTCTGACGAGTTGCGCGACGAGAAGACGAAGTCGACATCTCCTTGCCAGACAATCCCGTTGGCCTCGAGCACGGTCCGGCAGTTTGCCGGGGTCGGCGGCTCTGCGCGCGTGACGATGCGCAGCGGACGGTCCATGCGACGCGCCAGCAGGGTTGCGAAGATCAGCGCCGTCCCGACACCGCCGAAAAGGCTCCCGCTGTTGATGCTGTCGGTGATCATGGAGACCCGCTTCGGTGCCGACGCGCTCGAGTACACCCGCAGCGGGCGCAGGTTTCGGAAACGCTCCTGCAGCGTCAGGGTGAGCCACCGGTGCTCCACCGTCGATGGCGCTATGGTGCTGCCGCGCGCGCGTCCATGGCGCAGGTAGTGGAGGAGCGCGTTGGTCCCAAGTGACACGTCGGGGTTCTGCTCGAGATAGAACTCCGTCGAGAACAGGGGACTCGGATCCCATCCTCGCGCCGCGCCGACGAGTGCGTAGTGGCGCAGGGGATCCATCCCGGAGAGCGAAACCTCAGGGTAGTTCGCGGTGTACCAGTCGCCGTCGAAGAGCCCCGACCTCTCCATCTCGCGAACATCACGCGGAAACTGCAGGCGCGCCAGGGCTCGGCGGTGAAAGTTGATCCGGCCCGATCCGGTGACGACGTTGAGCGCCTTGATCGCGGTCTTCGAGACCTGCGGGTACTGGCGAATGATCGAGCGGAGCTGCGAATACGGCGGCTCGAGCAGCGACTCGCGCAGGCGGACGTTCTCGCGCTGCGCCTCGTCGAGCTCGTGCTGCAGCAGGGTGATCTTCAGGCTCGAGTCGTCGGGTCCCCGAACGCCATTCTCCTCGGGCGATGGCATGGTGGCGGCTAGCGTCCGGGGGATTGAGTCATGGCGTGCTGCTGTCCGGCACGAGCCGGTCAGCCCGCGAGCACCTCGGTGGCCGGCAGCAACGCGAGCGCAGCCCCTGCGATGCCGTCCGCATCCAGTCCAAGCTGTCCGAGGAGCGCTGCCTGCGCGCCATGTTCGATGAAACGGTCCGGCAGCCCGAGCCGCACGATCGGCACGGTGACGCCGTCCGAGGCGAGGAGGTCGGTGACGGCCGACCCGAAGCCACCACTCGCGACACCGTCCTCGACGGTGATGACCGCACGGTGGCGCGCGGCGATGGCGCTCAGCTCCGGCGCGAGCGGCTTGACGAATCGCGCATCGACCACCGTGGTCGAGATGCCGAGAGCTCCGAGCTTCTCCTGCGCCTGCATCGCGACCGCAACCATCTTGCCGACGGCGAAGAGCGCAAGGTCCTGGCCGCGGTGGCGAATGACCACGCTCGGCACCGGGACCGCTTCGAGCGGTTCGCTGCTCGCCGACGGCGCCGCTCCCCGCGGAATGCGCATCGAGAACGGCCCGTCACCGGCGAGCGCCGTCGCGAACATCCTGCGCACCTCATCCGGCGAGCTCGGCGCCGAAATGGTCATCCCGGGGATGCAGCGCAGATAGGCGAGGTCGAGGAAGCCATGGTGCGACGGCCCGTCCGCACCGGTGATGCCCGCGCGGTCGATGACGAAGGTCACCGGAAGCCGGTGCAGCGCAACGTCGCAGGCGATCTGGTCGAAGGCGCGCTGCAGGAACGTCGAGTAGATGCACACCACCGGGCGCAATCCGCGCATCGCCAGTCCGGCGGCGAAGGTCACAGCGTGCTGCTCGGCGATGCCGACGTCGAAGAAGCGGTCGGGGAATCGCTGCGAGAACTCGAGGAGACCGGTCGACGACGCCATCGCGGCGGTGATCGCGACGATCCGCTCATCGGACTCCGCGGCCTCGCAGAGGGCGTCACCGAAGACGTCGGTCCAGTCGAGACCCTTCTTTGCGGCCGCTCCGCTGTCGGGGTCGAACGTCGACACCCCATGGAATTTGTCAACCTTGTCTGCAACCGCCGGGCCGTATCCCTGCCCCTTGTTGGTGACCACGTGCACCACCACTGGGCCATGGATGCGCGCGGCGTCGCGCAGCGCCTTCTCGACGGCCTGGAGGTCGTGGCCGTCGATCGGCCCGCCGTACTTGAGGCCGAGCGTCTCGAAGATCGAGATCGGCGCGACCAGCTGCTTGAGCGAGTTCTTCATGCGCCGGGCGGTCTCGTACGCGGAGTGGCCCACCGCGGGGAGGGATCGGAGCGCCGTTCCCGCCGCATCCTTGGCGGCCTCGTAGCGCGGTGACAGGCGCAGATGCCCGAGGTTCTCGGCGATGCCGCCAACGGTGGGCGCGTAGCTGCGGCCGTTGTCGTTGAGGATGATCACCATCTCGGGCTTGAGCTGACCGATGTTGTTGAGCGCCTCGTATGCCATGCCGCCGGTGAGCGCTCCGTCGCCGACAACGCACACGACCTTGCCGGTCTCACCACGCAGCTCCCGAGCGGTGGCGAAGCCGAGCGCGTAGCTGAGCCCGGTGGACGCGTGCGAGTTTTCGATCAGGTCGTGCTCGGACTCGCGCCGCGACGGATAGCCGCTGAGGCCGCCCTGCTGGCGCAGGGTCTCGAACTGAGCGAGCCTGCCGGTGAGCATCTTGTGCACGTATGCCTGGTGCCCGGTGTCGAAGATGATCGCGTCACGAGGGCTGTCGAAGACGCGGTGCATGGCGACCGTGAGCTCGACGACGCCGAGGTTGGGACCGAGGTGTCCACCGGTCCGCGAGACGGCGGTGATCAACTCCTCGCGAATCTCGGCGCAGAGGCGGGTCAGATCTTCCGGGCCGAGCCCACGCAGGTCGTCCGGGCCGGCGATCTCCTCGAGCAGCACATGGTCAGTCTAGTGGAGGGGGCATCAGCTGGCTCCTCGGCGGCTCATGCGCGAAATGCCCACACGAGTGGGTCGCGGAGCATGATTACCGGCCATGCAGGGACTGGAGCCGCGCGAGGCAGTGCTCGAATGCGCCGCGCGGGATGGGGATATCGCGGAGGGCGCGCTCTGGCTCGCAGCCGACGACTGCCCGGGTGTGGAGCCCGAGCCCTGGCTCGAGCGGCTCGACGAGCTGGCGGGTGAGCTGCGCTCGCGATGCGGGTTGCACGGCTGCGGGCCGTCCGATGCCCCGCTGGTCGGCGCGCTCCTTCGAGACCGCCTCCGCCTTCGAGGAGCGGGCGGCGGCGACCCGCGCGCCCACTACCTCCATACGGTGCTCGAACGCGGTGCCGGCGTCCCGATCGCATGCTCGGCCATATGGATCGCCGTCGGCGCACGCGCCGAGATCCCGATTGAGGGCGTGAACCTTCCGGGGCATTTCGTGGTGCGCGTCGACGGGCACCTCTTCGACACCATCGCGAGCGGGGAGCCCCTCGATGACGACGACGTCAAGCGCCTGGTCACGACATCGACGGGCCAGGAGATCGAACGCCTCGAGCCGGCGCAGATGGCTCGTGCCAGCGCCCGCGACATGCTCGCGCGGATGTCGCGCAATCTGCGTCGCTGCTACACGAGCCTCGAATGCTGGGACCAGGCGCTTCGCGCCGCGGACCGCTGCGTCGACCTGGTGCCGTCGCCTGCCGAACGCCGCGATCGCGGTCTCCTGCTCTGGCGCATGGGCAGGGTGGTGGCGGCGCTCACCGACATCAACGCATACCTCGACGAGGCGCCCGAGACCTGCTCCGATCGCACCGCGATGACCGAGGTCGCCGGCAGGCTCCGCGCCTTCCTCAACTGACCGGACGTGTCAGCCGCCGGCGGCGGCTCAGTGCACCCCGATCAGGAGCGACAGCAGCCAGAGCACCCCGATGAGTGCCAGCACCGCGAACGGCATCATCACGAACACGACGAACGAGAAGACGATGCGCTCGTCGGGCATCAACTCCGGCGCCCGCTTGCGGACGCGGAGGTCGTGTGCGTACCAGTAGATCCCGCCGATGAGAAATCCCAGCAGGAGGAAGAAGATCCCGGCAAAGGCGGAGACAATCCCCACCGCGTTGGGGGAGAGCGTGAACCGCCATGCGGCCCCACCCACGAGTGAGAGCAACCCGCACGAGATGTAGCGGAGCAGCATGGGGACTGGACGCGGCTGGGTCGGATCCGGTGCCTGTCGCCGCGCTGCGGCAGTCTTCTTCGTGGCCACACCGGGGCGGGAGTTGGAGGGCACGCGCCGAGTATAGGGACGGCGAGCCGGGCACCCGGTGAAGGGCGAGCGCCCACCCTCTGGCGGTCACCTACACTGGCCTCGACTGCGACCGCGTACGGAGGATCCGGAACCATGGCCGTGGGTGCGCGACTCCCTGACTTCGACCTCGAGACCAGTGGCGGCGAGCGTGTGACCAACGCCGACCTCGAAGGCCACCGCACCCTGCTGTATTTCTATCCGAAGGACGACACCCCCGGGTGCACCGTCGAAGGGCAGGAATTCACCCGGCTCAACGATGCGTTCGCGGCGGCCGGCGTCGCCGTCTACGGCGTCTCCCCCGACAGCCCGAAAAAGCACCAGCGCTTCATCGAGAAATGCTCGCTGGGCATACCGTTGATCAGCGACCCGGACCGGCATCTCATCGAGTTCACAGGGACTGTGGGTCGAGAAGAGGTTCATGGGGCGGGAGTACATGGGCGTGGCGCGCACCACCCTGCTGATCGGACCAGACGGCACCATCGAGCGCGAGTGGCGGGATGTCAAGCCCAGCGGGCACGCCGCAGAGGTCCTGGAGACCATCAACGGCGGTTAGGAGCGCGATCGCCGGGGAGCGGATCGAACTCGCCACGCTGCTCCGGCGGCGCGTCATCTTCGTCGTGGGAAAGGGAGGCACGGGCAGGAGCACCATGACTGCGGCGCTGGCGCTGCTCGCGGCCCGCGCCGGCAAACGTGTCCTCGCCATCGACGTCGATGCGAAGGGTGACCTCGCCGCGGCCCTCGGATCACCGCCCGCGGGCTTCGTGCCCAGGGTCGTTCAGCACAACCTCTCCGTCCTCGAGCTGCGCACCGACGAGTCGTTCCAGGAGTACCTGAACATCTATTTCAAGGTCCCCCGGGTGGCCCGCCTCACTCCGCTGGCGCGCGTCTTCGACTTCATCGCAACCGGGGTGCCCGGCCCGCGGGACATGCTCGTCGTGGGCAAGATCGCCTACGAAGAGCGTCGCAAGGAAACCGGCGGCGGGTCGCCGTTCTGGGATCTCATCCTCGTCGACAGTGCCGCGGGGGGCCAGGCGGAGTCGCACCTCGCGGCTCCCAAAGCGATGCTCACGCTTGTCCGAGGCGGGCTCATCCGCTCCCAGGTGGAGTGGATCGATGCTCTGATTCGCGATCCGCGCCGCACCTCGACCGTGCTCTGCGCGCTGCCCGAGGAGATGCCAGTGGTTGAGGCGATCGAGCTCAACGACCGCCTTCGCAAGGGATCCGGCGTGGCCGTGGACGCGTGCCTGCTCAACCGCGCCGTGGATGAGCCGGTGACTGCGGCGCACCGCCGCTTCGTGGCCGCGATGACCGAGCCCGAACATGAGGGCGCCGTCGCCAAGCGCCTGGGCGGATCCCCGACACCGCTTGCGGCCGGCGTCGACCTCCAGGCACACCTCTACGACACCACCGCACGCTACCTTCGTCAGCTCCGCAACAAGCTGCCGATGCCGGTTGTCCCGGTGCCGTTCATCGTCGATCGGACCGGGCTCACGACCACACGAGCCGTCGCCGACGCCCTCAACAGCAGGCTCGGATGAGCGCCGGCGAAGCTGCCCACGTGCCGGAGCGCCGGCGGAGCGCTCGCAGCGAGCCGGCCGGTCTCGGCCGCCGCCTGGGATCACTCGACGTGGTGATCTGCTGCGGCAGCGGTGGAGTCGGCAAGACCACCATCAGCGCGGCGCTCGGGATGGCGATCGCTGCGGCTGAGGACAAGCGCGTGCTCGTCCTCACCGTCGACCCGGCGCGGCGACTGGCGACCGCGCTCGGGATCAAGGGCATCGGGGCGGAGCCCGTGCGCATCCCGAAAGCACGCCTGCGCAAGGCCGGGATCACCATCTCAGGCGACCTCGAGGCCGCGATGCTCGACATGAAGCAGGCCTGGGACCGGATGATCGAGCGCTACTCGCCGGACCGTGCAACGACGCAGCGAATCCTGCGCAATCCGCTCTACCAGCGGATCACCAACTCCTTTGTCGGTTCGCACGAGTACGCGGCGATCGAGGCGCTCTATGAGCTCCACGACGCGGGCGAGTACGACTGCATCGTTGTCGACACCCCGCCATCGCGAAATGCGCTCGACTTCCTCGAGGCGCCGAGCCGGCTCACCGACTACGTGGGCTCGCGCCTGCTGTCAATGCTCTCGGGTGGGCCGTCGCGTTTCGGCTTCCGAGCGATGAACTTCGCGGCGGCGCCCTTCCTTAAACTCGCCGACCGTCTGCTCGGCGCCGAGGTACTTGCGGAGGTCTCGGACTTCGTCCGTCAGCTGCAGCTGCTCTATGACGGGATCCAGGGCAGGGCACGATCTGTATACCGGCTGTTGCGCAGCCCGCAAACCGGCTTCGTGGTGGTGACCACCCTCGAGCAGGCTCCCTTTGCCGAGGCGGAATTCTTCTGCGCAAAATTGCGCGAATTCAAGATGCCGTTGCGCGCCATGGTGGTCAACCGCGTCCTGCCGGACGTGTTCCGTGACTCCGGTGGGGTTGCGGCTGCGACCACGCTTCTCGAGGATCCCAAGGTTGCCGCCGCGTTGACCGACGAGCTGCATTTGCGCGTCTCGACGGATACCGCGCGGTTCGTCGGCAGGACCTTTCTCAACCTCCACACGCTCGCGCAGCGCGAGGCGCGTCAAATGGCGAAGCTCGGGCGGATCGGCGACGTGCCGATCGTGCGCATGCCGCTCTTCAGCGAGGAGGTCTCCGAGCTCGAGGGGTTGGTGCGCATCGCGAAGGCGCTCTGAGCTGGAGGGCTTCAGCCCTGGCCCGCGAGCAGTCGCATGCGAGCGCTGTGACGTCCGAGTGGGTGTCCATCGCCGATGACGTCGAGGACCGGCGGATCCTCGAGACGCACCACCGAGCAGTCGCCCGCGGTGATACGCGACACTGACTCGATCATCGCCGGGTCCGCGGTGCTGAGCATGACCTGGTGTGTTGCAGACAGGTCGTGCAAGAACTCGATGAACAGGTCGCGGCGCATCGGGTCTGACGTGAGCAGGGGTTCGTCGAGCAGGAGCGGTGTGCGCTCGCCACCTCCGCCGAGCACCTCGCAGAGCGCCAGCCGCAAAAGCAGTGCGACCTGATCACGGGTGCCGTGCGACACCGCATCGAGCGGCACCATGTCCGGGCGCTCGCGCCCGAGCAGGCCGAGGGCGAAGTGGTCGGTGTCGACGTTCACCTCCACGTAGCGCGCGCCGGTCAGCAGGCTGAGCCGGCTGCCCAGGGACTCGGCGAGACGCGGGGCGAGCTCGCGATGGGTCACGCGTGATGCCGCCTCGATCAGCTCGGCCGCACGCCGGAGCGCCTTGAGCTGGCGCAGACCCCGATCACGTGCGGTTTCGCAGGCGTCGCGCTCATCCTCGAGGTCGGCGATGCTGGGCAGCGTGTCGAGCACGCCGCCGAGACGCGCCCGAAGTTCGCGGGCCTGATCGCCCGCCGACGCCGCGGCACGGCGCGCCCGCTCCGCTTCGAGGTCGAGAGCCTGCAGGACGCCGGCGTCAGGCCGACCGGCCTCGAGAGCCTCGGCCGGGTCGCCACCGCACTGCATGAGTTGCTCGGCGAGCCCGGTCGCGAGGCTCTCGAGCGTGGCCGCGTCGCCACCGAGCGCGTGCGTGGCTCGCTGCAACTCGTCCAGGCGCCGGCAGGCCGTGTCGTGGCGGCGCCGGGCCTCGCACGCATGGTGGAAACCGGCCAGCGCATTGGACGCGTCGCCTTCAGGGATGCGGATGCCTGCAGCCTTGAAGATCGTGCGGAGTCGAATCTCGAGGTTGGCCACCGCCCGGACGGAGCGGTCCACGTCCTCGCTGGACTGTGCATACGCCAACTCCTCGGCGGCGAGCACGGCGTCCTCGGCGAGCAGTTCGTAGCGCCGGCGCGACTTGAGGACGATCGCATCCACGCGGTCGAGCAGTCGGTGCGCACCGGCGATGACCGCTTCGGGCGTTGCCTCGGCCGCGCGAGGCGCATCGACGATGCCCGCCTCCACCGCAAGCGAGCGGCAACGCTCGAGCAGGGATGCGAGCGCGATCTGCAACGCCTCGGCCTCGGCACGGCGCCGCGAGGTGCGCAGCTGCGCGTCGTCGAGTGCCTCGTGGAGCGTTCGCAGCACGGGCAGCCGGTCCTGCAGCCGTGCCAGCTCAGCGGGATCGATACCTGCGTCCAGCGCGATCGCGTTCGCTGCGGCGCGCGCTCGCGACGCGGCGGAGGACCGCACCCAGCCACGCCAGAAGCAGCCCGCAACAGCCAGCACGCCGATGACGCCGGCCACGAGTGCGGCGGTGGTCGAGTGTCCGCGGGCGAGCCCCGCGGCGATGACGCCGGCGACCGCCGCGCAGGCAGCGGCGGCGATCCCGAACACGCGGCCACCTCGCTGCGCCGCCTCCAGGTTGGGGAGGAGCTCGTCGATCACGCCCGCCGGCAGGCTGCGCAGCCCGGTCGCCGCGATCTCGCGACGCAGCGCCGCCTCGCGCGCGTCGTCGCCGCCGCTGCGGCGTGCCGCGCCGGCAACCGCGATCAGCTCGCCACGCAGGCGTTGCGAGCGCTCGCCGATGTCGTCGCCGAGGTCGTCCATAAGTCCGATGGCGGCGACCCCGGCGGCGATCTCGTCGCGCCGGGCTCGGATCAGGCGCAGCCTCTCGCCGGCGGCCTGCCAGCGCGCTGCGGCACCTTCGGCGTTGACCTTGGCCTGGGCCAGCTCGCCACCGAGTGTGGTGACCTCGGTCTCGACGTCGAGCGGAAAACGGGCGTACAAGGCCGTTGCGTCGACCTCCGCGGCCTGGATCTTCGCCTCGCGAACTGCATCCGCAAGACGAACGCGGCGGTCGGCGATCTCGGAGAGCCGGCCGGCAAGGCGTGCACGCTCAGCGGCCACCCAGTGCTGGGTCTCGGTCGTGTGCGTGATGTCAAGCAGCGCAAGACGTTCCTGGTCGACGGCAACGGCGGCAAGGCGGGTGCGGGCGTCGGCGAGCGTTCGCTCCAGGGTACGAAGGCGGGCGGCTGCGACTCCGAGCGGGCTGGTGGTGCGTCGCTCGGATCCAACCCGATCCATCGCGTCGCGGATGCGCACCAGTGCCTGAGCGGCGGTCACGCCGCGGCGGGTATCGGCGAGACGCTCGATGGCCTCCTGGAGCTGGCCGGCGCGCTGGCGCGCGCTCTCCGGCGCGTCGATGCGCAGCCCGTCGTCGCTGAGCCACGCGGTGGCGCAGAAGACCGACTCGTCGATGCCCAGATGAAATCGTCCTGGGGTGACGGCGCGTCCGCTGCGCAGCTCGTCGGTCAGCTCCGATCCGCCCAGCTCGAGCACCTGCACCGACTGCTCTCGTGTGTCCAGACGGCGCGCGACGCGGATGCGACGTCCGTCGTCAAGTTTGTACGTGAGTGCGAGCCCGTAGCCCCCGCGGGTCCAGGGTTCGTAACGTGCCCAGTCGCTGCGATCGACGGCGCGACCCTGCCCCCCGGCGTCCATGCCATACAGCGCACCCCGGATCGCGCGGAGCATGGTGGACTTCCCGGACTCGTTGCGGCCAGCAATGACTGTTACTCGCGGATGCAGCTCGGTGGTGATCTCCTGGAGGCATCCGAAGCCCGTGATCTCGAGACGCTCGAGGATCATCGCAGCCCGACTTCAGCGCCGGAGAGCGCCATCAGCCCGTAGCGCAGCGCGTCCTCGAGCACCTCCGCCTCATCGGGGTCGGCGTCTTCGGCAGCACTGGTCGCAGCACGTACAAACGCCCCGCGGGTGCTCTCCTCGAGCAGCGCGGCATCGAGGTCGATGTACGGCGCGGTGCGATCACGCACCTTGACGGCAGCGAGGTTGAGACGCTCGCGCACTGCGAGCTCGACGGTGAACGTGTCCAGTGACACCGACGAGTCGATCGCACCGCTGATGTCGACGCGGATCATCGTCCGCTCCGAGTCGCCATATCCCGTCGATGCGCAGTGCATGGCGACCTCGTCGATCACCGCCTCCACGGTGCCGCACTCATCCGCGTCGCACTGCACCGTGAAGACTGACCAGCGGTTGGTGTCGTGGGCGACGAATCGGACATCGCCGCGGTCGGTGATCTCGACGACCACGGGGCCACGCCCGCCCTCGTCATCGAAGCCGAGCGGTTCCGGCGTTCCCGGATAGAGGAGCCCGGTGGACGAATCGAGGCGCCGGCGGTGGTAGTGGCCGCACAGCGCGGCCGCGAAACCGGCGGCGTGGATCCGCTCGGCGTGGAACGGCCCGTGGATCGACTTCCCCTCGGGCCGGGACCCGAGTTCGGCGCCGTGGAAGAGGGCGAGGTGCACCCCGGATCCGGCTGTGGCGGGGGAGGTGGCGAGCGGATCGCCCTGCCATGCCGGCTCCCGGTGCGCAAGTCCCCAGATCGTGAGCCCGTCAGTGAGCTCCACGGGCTCGAGCTCGGTGCTGCCGAACACGGTGACGTTGGACGGCCACTCGATTCGACGGTAGATCGACCCCGGGAGCAGCGCGTCGTGGTTCCCGGGCGCGATCAGCACGCGCATCGGTTGCCACGATGCGAACGTCTCTGCGAGGAACCGCCCGGTGTCCACGCCGGTGCGCTCATGCTCGTAGAGATCGCCGCCGATGGTGACCGCCATGCAGTCCTGCGCGATGGCCAGGCGCCCGGCACTGGTGAGTGCGTCGCGGAGGCCCTGGCGGCGTCGCCGTGCGAGCTCCCCCTGACAGCCCATGGCGGCGAACACCCGATCCAGGTGAAGGTCGGAGAGGTGAAGGAGACGTATCGTCATTGGGTGCTGGGAATGAGAGCGGCGACCTGAGAGCGAACGTCAGTTCGCACAGACTACCACAGGTTAATTGGGGAAACTTCTGGCACAATCGAGACGTACCGACGATGGTTCCCTGGCCGAGCAGCCCGGGCCGAGTTGGATCATCGGGTGGGGGGATCAGGTGGACTTTCGATTGCATTTGTCTCGGCGTTACGGCCAGGCAGGGGCGGGAATCGTCGGCGTTGCCGTGGCAATCAGGGTGCTCACCCTGCCTGTCACCTCGGGCGTGCGGCTGCTGGACGCACTCATGGCGGCCGCGGCGATGTGCATCGGCCTCGTCTTGTTGCGCCTGCCGTCCGGCCGGCACCGCCAGGCCGTGTCGGTCGCCGGTGCCGTCGGGTACGCCGTCGTCGCCGCGATCGGACTGCGGGCTGCCGCCACCCAGGTGCCGGACTTCGGCCTGGTCGCCGCGGTCGCCTACACCGCGATCCTCATCGGGCTGGACACCGACGCGCCGCAGACCGGCTCAGCGCATACCACGGCGTCGTTGAACCGGATGCCGTGGGCGCCGGCGCTCGTCGCTGCGCTCGCCGTGGTGGCGATTTTCATCGTGCTGTGGCTGATCGCAGCCCCAGCGTCCGCCGGGATCGGGACGCTTGCCGTGGCCGTCGCCGCCATGGTCGGCGTCAAGCTGCTCGCCGCCGGCGGCGCTGAGCGCAGCCTTGACAGGTTGGACGCGGACACCCGTCGTGGGCTCGTCTCCTCGGCACTCGGCCGCAAGCTCGGCGTTGCTCGCGACGTGACCTCCGTTGCGTCCGCTGTGCTCGAGGCGTGCCGCGAGATCTTCCCTGAGACCTCCACCGGGATGGTGCTCATCAACGACCCCGCCGACGGTCTGCTCAAGTCACCCGGGGCATTTCTGTCGTCCGGTGGCGTGGCATCGGGCGGACCGGCATATGAGCTCGCGCCCGGCGAGGGCCTGGGTGGGGCGGTGTTCGTGGCCGAGCGAGCCGAGGTGTGGCCGACCACCCTGTCCGCCTCAATGGCCCAGGCGAGCCTCCGGGAGGCCAACCGGGTTCGCCTGCGCCGGTCCAAGCTCGGCTTCATCCGCTCTGCCATTGGTGCGCCGCTGCGGGTCGACGGCACCACGATCGGCGCCATCCTGCTCACCTCCGAGCGCCAGGAGAACGCCTGGGCCGAGTCCGACGCGCCGATCATCGAAGCACTCGCCGACGAGGCCGCGCGCGCGATCGAGCGTGCGCGGCGACATGAGGAGGAGATGGCAAAGGCCCAGTTGGACGCGGTGACCGGCATGGCCACACGTCCGCACCTCCTCGCCGTCGTGGACAAAGAGCTCGCCCGCGCCTCGCGTCGCGAGGGGACGCTCGCGCTGATCATGGCCGACATCGACGGCTTCGGTGAGATCAACGACCGCTTTGGACATGATGCAGGCAACCAGGTCCTCGAGATCTTCGCCGGCGTGCTCCGGGCAATCCTTCGTCGCGAGGACAGTGCTGCGCGCTTCGGTGCCGACGAGTTCGTGTGCGTGCTTCCTGGAGCCGACCGCGACCAGGCGCGGGCTGTTGCCGCCCGAATTCAGCAGCGATTCACCGCAGACACGTCCGGCGACCAGGGTCTGGGCCGGTCGGGCGCGACGGCGTCGGCCGGCATCGCTGTGTACCCAACCAACTCACAGGACGTCGGAGGGCTGCTCGACGCCGCGGCCGGCGAGCTCGATGCGGCCAAGGCATCGCACGAGTTGACCGGCCGCTCACGGCTCCGACGCCGGGTTCGAGACGCTGCCGCGAATTGACATCGACTGCCGAATAGTTCTACACTAAAACTATTCGCCCAACGAACAGTCGAGGCACGCCCGTGAGCCAGGCACCGGTCACCGTACCCACTGCTCCTCGACGGAGCACCACGACCAGCGATCGCCGCGACGAACTCGCTCATCTGCTGTTCGATTACATCGGCGGTCTCAAGCGCCGGCTCATGGCCAGCGTTCCCGAGGAGCTGAAGGATGAGTTCGGTGCGGTTACCTGGCACCAGCTCGGCGCTCTCGAGCAGCTGCGCACTGCCACCGAGACGTCGTCCGGTGCCACCATGAACGAGATCGCGCGCATGCAGCAGTGCGCGCTGAGCTCTGCCAGCGCACTGGTCGACCGGGTGATCCGTCTCGGCTTTGCCGAGCGGCACAGCGACCCGGAGGACCGGCGGACCATTCACATCGTGCCCACCAGGCTTGGCCTCGACATGCTCGCCCGCTTCGACGCGGCGAGGAAGGCCGTTGCGCTCGAGGCGCTCGCGCCGCTGAGTGATGAGGACCTCGAGCGGCTCGTCGTCCTGATGGGCAAGATCGTCGACTCCCCCGAGCCGGGACACGTCAAAGAGGTTGCGCATGACTGAGGTCCTCGACCGCCCCGACATCTCGGCGTCCGAGGTCGGCTCCGCTGGCGGCGACAGTGGTGTCGCGAGCGCCCCAACAGGACGGTTCGACTACAAGTGGATCGCGCTTGGCGTCGTGCTGCTCGGCACGATCATGACGATCCTCGACGCGACCATCGTCAACATCGCGATACCGACACTACAGGTTGACCTCAAGGCCGGCTCGTATGCCGACATCTCGTGGGTCGTCACCGGCTACATGCTCGCGCAGGGTGCGGTGATCCCTATGGCAGGGTGGGCGAGCGACCGTTTCGGCACCAAGCGGCTGTATCTCATCACCATCGCGCTGTTCACGCTCGCGTCGATGGCGTGCGGAGTCGCGCAGAACCTTCCCGAGCTGGTCATCTTCCGCGTCCTCCAGGGACTTGGCGGCGGCATGCTGATGCCGATCGGGATGACCATCATCATGCGTGCGGTGGGACCCCAGAACATGGGGCGGGTCATGGGAATCTTCGGGATCCCGATGCTCCTCGCGCCCGCGGTCGGCCCCGTGCTTGGCGGCTGGTTCGTACAGGATTTCTCGTGGCGGTTGATCTTCTACGTCAACGTTCCCATCGGCATCATAGCGTTCGTCTCTGCGTGGCGATTCCTCACCGAGACGAATAGGTCGCACAAGCTGCGACTTGATACCTTCGGTCTGCTGACCGCGCCACCCGCCGCTGTTGCGATCATGTATGCGGTCAACGAGAGCATCACGCTGGGCTGGGGATCGTTGCTGGTCGTCAGCCTCCTCGTTGGTGCTGCGGTGCTCCTCGCGGCGTTCGTGCTTTCGCAGCTCGGCCGCCGCCGCGCGGCAACCCTGCTCATGCTCCCGCTCGCCGCGGGCGCGTTGCTCGTGGCGCTGCGCAACGGTTTTGTCGACGGCTGGACGGCACTCGACACGATGGTGATGTTCGTGGGTGCGGCGCTCGCGCTGGTCAACCTCGCGATCGGCAATCGCGGCAACCCGGAGCCGCTGCTCCAGTTGCGCCTCTTCCGCAACTCGACGTTCTCGTGGTCGATGGGCCTGAGCTTCATCATCGTCACCGCCCTCTTCGGCGGCATGCTGTTGCTGCCGCTGTACCTCCAGGAGGTACACGGGTACAGCCCGCTCGAGACTGGACTCCTGTTGCTGCCACAGGCGATCACCGCAGCCGTCGCGATGCCGCTCGGCGGCTATCTCACGGACCGCATCGGGCCGCGTCCCGTGGTCGCAACCGGCATGGTGATGCTTGCGGGCGGCGGTTTCCTGCTCGCCCAGATTCACCCCACGTCGTCGAACTGGCTGGTCGTCAGCGCACTGCTGCTGCGCGGTTTCGCGATGGGTTTCTCGATGATGCCGTCGATGGCCGCGGCGATGGCGCGCGTGCCTCGTCACCTGAGCTCGAGTGCGTCGAGCATCTCCAACAGCCTCCAGCGTATTGGCTCGTCGATCGGCATCGCCGTGCTCGTGACGGTGCTTGCGGCACAGTTCACAACCGCAATCGGCCAGGCGTCGTGCCGGCCGTCACCAGCGGTGCTCAGTGCCGCATCGTCTCCGGGACATCAGCTCACCACAGCAGAGTTCTGCAGCAACCTCGAGGGTCAATACGCTTCGCTCATCCAGAACGGCGGTCAGCCGTCAACAACCGCGACGGTCGCGCCCGTGGTGGCGAAGTTCGGCCAGACCTACGCATCGGACGCGCTGAGCACGTCCTTCGATCGGACGTTCGCGTTCATCACCATCCTGACGCTGCTCGGCGTGATTCCCGCGCTGTTCCTGCGCCGGCCTGAGAAGACGGTGGCCGGGAACATGCCGCAACTCGATGCCGCGTAAGGTCCTCGTCCTCGGCGGCACCGACTTCGTCGGCCCGGCGGTGGTCGACGCCGCGCTTGCGCGCGGCGACGAGGTCACGATCTTTCACCGCGGGCAGACCGGTTCCGCACCGGACGGCGTGCGAGTCATCCACGGCGACCGCACCAACGCGGCCGACCTCCAGCCGCTCACCAGCGAGGCCTGGGACGTCGTTGTCGACGCGTGGTCACGGGCGCCGAGCGTTGTGCTCCAGTCCGCGCAAGCACTCGAAGCGCATGCGGCGCGATACGTCTACATCTCGACGATCTCGGTGTACGTCGAGGCGCATGGAGGCCCCATCACCGAGGCATCGCAGACCGTCGAGGCGCGCCCGGACGCCGGCGCAACCGACTACCCCGGCGACAAGCGCGGTGCCGAGCTGGCCATCGAGAGCGTGTTCGGCCGCGAACGCGGTGTCTTCGCACGCCCGGAACTCATTCTCGGACCGCGCGAGAACATCGGCCGGCTGCCGTGGTGGCTGCGTCGCATCGCGGCCGGTGGCGAGGTGCTCGCGCCGCAGCCGCCGGACCTCGCGGTGCAGTACATCGACGCACGAGATCTCGCCGCGTTTGCCATCGACACGGCGCTCAACGGACCCGTCAACGTGTTGAGCCGTCCCGGTCACACCACGATGGCCGGTGTGCTCGATCTCTGCCGGGAAGTCACCGGCTCCGACGCAACATTCACCTGGGTCGATGCCCAGTTCCTGCTCGACAACAAGGTCGAACCGTGGACCGAGCTGCCGATCTGGGTGCCGCCGATCGGCGACATGAAGAGCTTCTACACCTGCGATTCTTCGCTCGCGTTGCGATCGGGGCTCACGTGCCGTCCCGCGCGTGACACCGTGCGGGACTGCTGGTCGTGGCTGCGTGAAAACCCCGGGTGGCAACAGGTTGTGACCGCGAATCGCTCGCGGACCGGCATGGACCTGGAGCGCGAGCATGCGCTGCTCACGTCCTGGAAGGATCAGTCGCCGACTTCGCGATAGCGGCGCTGTCGCCGGGCGACGAGCTCATCGATCGGGATCGCGCAGAGCTCGTCGAGGTTGCGGATCACCGCGCCGCGTATGGCGGCGATGACCAGCGACGCATGCGCGTGCGCACCCGGCGGCGGTTCGGGGATGAGCTCGTCGACGAGGCCGATACGGTGCGCGGTCTCGACTCCGGGACGCAGCGCTGCTGCGGCTCGGGCACGCTGCCCCGCGTCGCGATAGAGGATGGCTGCGCACGTCTCCGGCGGAGCGACGGTGTAGACCGCGTTCTCCAGGGCGAGCACCCGGTCGCCCAGCGCCAGCGCCAGCGCACCGCCTGAGCCGCCCTCGCTCAGCACCACGCTGACGGTGGGGGTGCGCAGACCGAGCATGCAGAGGAGCGCATCGGCGATCGCCCATGCCTGACCGCGTTCCTCGGCGCCGATGCCCGCGTGTGCCGCCGGCGTGTCCACCAGGCACACGACAGGCATCGAGAACTTCTCCGCCTGGCGCATCAGACGCACCGCTTTGCGATACCCCTCGGGATGGGGCATCCCGAAGTTGTGGAGGGCGCGCGTCATCGGGTCGGTGCCCTTCTCCTGACCGATCATCATCACCGAGCGACCGCCGAGCCGCGCAGGACCGCCCACCACTGCGCGGTCTTCGCCGAAGAGCCGGTCGCCGCGGAGCTCTATCCATCCCCCCGTGATGGCGGAGATCACCTGGAGGGCGCGAGGCCGCTCCGGATGGCGGGCCAGCTCGACCGCCGCAAAGGCGATCCGTTCGCGCTCAGTGGTCTCGATCGTCGTGCTCATGCTCGTCCAGAGTAGATGCGGATCAGCGTCCCGACCGTGTCGCGCAGGCGGCTGCGCTCGACGACGGCGTCGACCATCCCGTGGGCGAGCAGGAACTCGGCGGTCTGAAACCCGTCCGGCAGCTTGTCATGCGTGGCCTGCTCGATGACCCTGCCGCCGGCGAACCCGATGCGGGCTCCCGGCTCGGCGATGATCACGTCCGACTGCACGGCGAAGGATGCGGTGACGCCACCGAAGCACGGATCGCCGAGGATGCTGATGTACGGCAGCCGCGCGGCGATCACCTCGGCCACCGCGGACGAGCAGCGAGCCATCTGCGCAAGCGACGCGATGCCCTCCTGCATCCTCGCGCCCCCGGACGTACAGACCGCCACCAGCGCGCGGCGCTCCTCGACGGCCAGCTCGCAGGCGCGGGCGAAGATCTCGCCGGCGCCGCTGCCGAGCGACCCGCCGAGAAAAGCGAAGTCCATGCAGGCGAGCACCACCGGGTTGCCGGCGAGCGACGCCCGTGCGGTGAGAAACGCCTCGTGCAGGCCGGTTCGTTCGCGCGCCCTG
The DNA here is from genome assembly GCA_963830305.1 of Candidatus Dormiibacterota bacterium. Taxonomy (GTDB): domain Bacteria; phylum Chloroflexota; class Dormibacteria; order Aeolococcales; family Aeolococcaceae; genus Palsa-851. Next base: position 200,802 of record CAWHLW010000002.1, read on the forward strand.
GCAACACGCTGCGGGTAGGGGACACCGTCGTCGAAGCCGAGGGGATCGCGATCACCGACCTCGATGAGCAGCGTCTCGGCGGTGTTGGGGTCGGCGAGCTGCGCGATGCGCTGGGCAGCACCCACGACACCGTGGTGGCCGCACTCGGAGCACACGTTGAGGTCGGCCGCGTAGCGCTCGGCCACGAAGCGGCGCTTGCAGCGCGGACACGCGACAGTCCCGGTGGTCGGTGCGGTGGGCCGGAGTTCGGGTCCGGGCGCCTGAAGCCGGTTTCGCGGCGCCTGTCGCCGCGACGTCACCCCGTCGGCGCGATCCATCGCAGAGCGATGCCACCCCACACGACGCCGGATCCAAAGGCGATGCAGACGACCTTGTCGCCCGCGCGCAGCCGGCCGGTCTCGACTGCCTCGGTCAGCGCGATCGGGATCGAGGCCCCGCTGGTGTTGCCGTACCGATCGATGTTGATCACCACCCGGTCGAGCGGCAGAGCGAGGCGCTTCGCCACCGCCTCGATGATGCGCAGGTTGGCCTGGTGGGGCACGAGGAGGGTGACGTCGTCCAGCGACCAGCCGGCCTCAGCGCACACGGTTCGCGCGGCCTCGGCCATGCGCTCGACACCGAGCCGGAAGGTGCCCTTGCCGTACATCCGCAGGCCGTTCTCACTCTCCTCGTCACCCGCCTTGGGGCCGTAATAGATGAGGTCGGCCTCGCCGCCGTCGGCGCCCCACTGGATCCCCTCGATCCCGCCGGCATCGGAGACCCCGAGCACCGCGGCCCCGGCGCCGTCGCCGAAAAGCACGCAGGTCGATCGATCCTTGTAGTCGATGAGTGAGGTCAGCGCGTCGCCGGCGATGACCAGCACCCGGCTCATCCCCGAGGAGATGATCAGCCCGCGGGCGATCGCCACGCCGTAGACGAAGCCGGCGCACGCGGCGGCGATGTCGAAGGCGGGGATGCCCGCCAGACCGAGGCGGCGCTGCACGAGGCACGCGGTGGACGGAAGCGGCGAGTCCGGCGACACCGTGGCGACGATCAGGGCATCGACGCTGTCGACGCCCGCGGCTGCCATCGCCCTGCGACCCGCTTCGGCGGCCATCATCGAGGTGGTCATCCCAGAAGCGATCTTGCGGCGCTCACGGATGCCGGTTCGCTCGAGGATCCAGGCGTCGGAGGTATCCACCATCGCCTCGAGGTGGGCGTTGGTGATCACCTCATCGGGGACATACGAGGCGATCCCCAGGATTGCAGCTGTCCGGGTGCTGCCTGGGGGGACGCCGGCGGGCGCGGGCGTGGGGGCGTGGAGTATCGCCATCTCGACAGAAGCTTAGGCGAGGTCCAGGGGTTACGTCACCGTTGCGGTGATGTACATTTCCGGATCGAGATGCTCGGCAGCCTGCTCGCCGTCACCAACCCATTCCCGTTTTCGATCAGCGGGTTCGGCGGGCTCACCCGTGCGCAGATCATCTCCTTCTTCATCGTCTTCGTTCTCTTCAACGCCGAGGTCGTCCTGATCGTGATCGCGATGGTCGGCTTCTACTTCACCGCCAAACCGCGCCACGGGGTGGTTCGCACGGCCGCCATCTGGCACTTCATCGCCGTCCTCTGGATGCTGATGGCGTTCATCGGGCTCGTGTGGGCAGCACCCGCCGAGAAGACCTGGCTACAGCTCAACACGCTCGCGAAGCTCGGCGTCAGCCAGCGCGGCATCAACGCATTCATCAGCATGGGGTTCGCCTTCATCGCCGTGGTCTGCATGGGCATCGGCTTCGCCCGCGCCGCAAAGCAGAACAGCCAGATACGAGAAGAAGTGCTCGCGGCGGTCTGAGCGGCGCCGCGGAGGACTTCGACACAACGCGCGGTGGTCGGGCGGGAGGGGACGGGCGTCACCATGCTCAGCTTGTCCGCTCCCTCGTTCGCGCAAGCAAATGGTCGCACTCTCTCGGGAGCGGCCAAATTCGCTGGGTGCCGCCCGTCCCCTCCCGCCTTACAGCCTCTGTGCCGTAGTCAGCGGTCTTAGCCCAACCGGCGCTCGCTAACGGAGCGAAAACGACACGATCGACCTCTGTGCCGTAGTCAGCGGTCGTAGCCCAACCGGCGCTCGCTAACGGAGCGAGAAGGACAGGATCGACGCGGGGTTGAGCAGCGCGAAGGCGCGCTGGACGGCGTGGGTCTCGTTGGTGATGGCGGTGATCCACAGGGCCGACAGGTTGGTCACCGGCAGGAAGTCGCCGGGGTGGCGCTCGAGGTGGTCCTGGAGGTCGTTGCCGGGGGAGAGGTGCACGTCGCCCACCAGCGAGATGGCCGAGGTGTTGATGGAAGCCGCGTAGGGAACGGTCTCCCGCCACATCGCGGAGTTGCCGTCGGGCACCTCCTCGAGCGGGGAGACGAGGATCACCCCGGCCTTGGCGATGGTCACCCGGGGCTCGAGCCGGCTCAGAACCGGGTAGTTCGTGGAGAGCGGTTCGGCACGTGAGTTCCTGACCTGAAGGAACGCACCGAACCGGTTGATGCTGTCGCTGAGGCGTTCCGCGCCGATGACCTCGAGCTCGCCCGTCAACCGGATGAAGGTGCCGTAGATCTCGACCTCACGCCATCCGCTCACAGGCCCCAAAGGCTACTCTCCGGCGGTCGCCACGGGCACCTCCCACCCGGCGCGCGGTGCGATGCGCTCGGTGACGTATCCTTTCGGCCGTCTGACGCTCCGAACACGAGATATGGAACGCCTCATAGTCGCTCTCCGCACTGACTTCGGATGCTTCGCCATCATCGTTGCGTTCATCGTGATCATGATTTCGGCGATCGTCTTCGCCAACATCCTCACCCCCCCGGCAAGCAACCCACTGCTATAGCCAGGGATGAGCCTCACCCCGCTTCCCGTTCGGGCCGCGCACGCGCCAGATGCTCGTAAACTTCCCCGAGGCACGAGCCCCCTCATGAGGACTGTATGGCGCTGAATCCGTACGAGACGCCGCGAGGGAAGATGCGTGCTCGCGCAGAGACGACGAGACGTCAGTTCCTCATGATCATGGGCGGCCTCGCCGCTGCCGGCGCGAGCCTGTTCGGCGGCATCGAGGTCCTCAAGTTCATGTTCCCCCAGGCGTCGGGGAATGCACCGGCACTGTTCAAGACCTCATTCACCGTTCAGGAGCTGACCGGCGGTGTTATCGGCGGGAAGGCCGTCACCCCGGTCAACGTGCTCTCCGAGACGGACAAGCGCGTAACGGTGGTGCTCGACGACGCCGGCATCTACGCGGTGTACCTGGTGTGCACACATCTCGGCTGCACGCCGAACTACGTCACCGACGTGACCACCGGGTCCGGCGTGGCACCGTCGGTCGCCGAGGCGCGCGGGGTACGCACCGCAGCGCAGCAACTCCCGAATGGCTGGGCGTGCCCCTGTCACGGCAGCCGGTACTTCATCAACTCGACGAACTTCTACGGCCCGGCTCCGCGACCGATGGACTGGGTCAACATCGAGGTCACTCCGGACGGCTTCTTCGCCGTCGACCGGGCCACGTTGGTCGCCACACGTGGACCTGGGGACAACACGCCGCCAGCGTGGCGATTGCTTGTCAGCACACAGAAAAGCAACGGCAAGACCTACGGGGTCTAAGAGGAGGCGGGCTGAGCGAATGATGGGTCTCGGTCGATGAGCGCAACCCCGGACCAGGCAAATCCGGTTCGCGCGTTCGTCGCGCAGCTGTGGGGATCGGTCTTCCGCCATGGTCTGCCGACCAATGACAAGGTCGCCGCTCGCACCGCGCTGACCAACTTCTTCCTGCACATCCACCCGGTGCGGGTCAAGAAGTCCGCCGTTCGCGTGTCCTACACGCTGTGTCTCGGCGGCCTCTCGTTCTTCCTCTTCATCCTGCTGACGATCACCGGGCTCTTCCTGATGTTCTATTACATCCCCTCGGTGGATACGGCGTATCAGAACGTCTCGGATCTGCAGTTCGTCGCCGTCTTCGGCGACATCATCCGGAACATGCATCGCTGGGCCGCGCACGCGATGGTGATCACCGTCTGGCTGCACATGGCCCGCGTCTTCTACCAGGGCGCATACAAGCCGCCGCGCGAGTTCAACTGGGTGATCGGCACCTTCCTGCTGCTGATCACGCTCCTGCTGTCGTTCTCCGGGTATCTCCTCCCCTGGGACCAGCTCGCCATCTGGGCGATCACGGTCGGCACCAACATGGCCAAGTACGCCCCGATCGTGGGGCCATACACCCGATATCTCCTGCTCGGTGGCGACCAGGTAGCACAAGGTGCTCTGATTCGCTTCTACGTCTTACACGTCATCGCCCTGCCCCTCGTCGGCTTCCTGCTGATGGTCGTACACTTCTGGCGCGTCCGTAAAGACGGGTTCACAGGAGGCCTCTGATGGCAACGGTCGTCGAGGGAGGACGCGACCCGCGCGGCGTGGTGACGCCGCGCCCCCAAGCACCCGTGTCGGGCCCCGAGCTGGCAAGCACGCCGTTAGTCATCCGCCGTCGCGAGGACGAGGAGACGGTGGTCACGTTCCCGTACCTGGTGTGGCGGGAGTTCCTTGCCGGGCTGGCGGCGTTCTGCTTCCTGCTCCTGGTTTCCATCCAGATCAACGCGCCGCTGCTGTCGCGCGCGAACACTTCGATCACCCCCAACCCGGCCAAGGCGCCGTGGTACTTCGTGGGCCTTCAGGAGCTGCTCGAGCGCTTCCCGCCGATCATGGCCGGCGTCGCGTTCCCCAGCTTCGTGATCATCTTCATGATCCTGACCCCGTACCTCGATCGCAACCCGAGCCGGCGGCCTCAGGACCGCAAGGTGGCGATCGTCCTCTTCACCGTCTACGTCTGCCTGGCCGTGGCGTTCGTCGTCATCGGCGAGTTCTTCCGCGGTGAGGCCTTCAACTGGGACTGGACGCTGATCCTCGGACACCCGGGGCTGAGCTCGCCGGTATGAGGACGCGGATCCTGTTCGTTGCCCTCAGCGTCGTTCTCCTCGGTCTGGTGGGTTGGGCCGCGTTCAAGGACTCGACGGGCCGCACCTACATCACCATCCAGGAGCAATACCTGAAGGACTACCCGAGCTCGGACTTCAACGTCGAGGTGCAGCAGCTCTTCCCCAGCTTCCCGCAGGCCACCATCGAGGGTGATACCTATCGTGTCGAGCGCTGCATCTCCTGCCACGTGCCCGACATCGGCACCATCGGACCGGTGGAGGCGGCGCAACGCTTGAGCCAGGACTTCTTCAAGTACGAACCGGATGCGAAGCAGCTCGCCGCCGAGTACCACCTGACCGGCATCCATCCGGCGTACGTCACGGCGACCGGCGGCAACTACCCGCCATCGATGAGCTACGCGGCGTACGGGCAAGACGGGTTCACGTCATTCACGTACACGCCGTACACGCCACCTGGCGCCGCGCCCGCCAAGCCGGTGACCGTGGAGCAGCCGGGCCCGCTTCCCTCGTTCCTGAATCCGTCCACTGATTACGGCAGCACCAACGGACCCGCAACCGGTGAGCTCGGCATCGACCAGATCGGCTGCATCGTGTGCCACAACGGCAACCGTCTCAGCGTCGACGAGGCTGACGCGCACCAGAACCTCGTCATCAACCCCGAGTACGACTTCACCGAAGGAGCCCAGCTCTATTACCAGAACTGCGCTCGGTGCCATGGTGGCCTCGGCGAGGGTGGTGCCGGTCCGCCGCTAAACAACCAGGACCGTCTCGGCTACTACAACGAGGACTACTACTACCGCTGCATCATGTACGGCTTCACCGGCTTCGAGCACTACGGCAGCATCATGCCCAACTGGGGCGGGATCGCCAGTGACTACAACGCGGCGGCCAATCCGCCAGGCCCCGGCGCGGTTGTCAACACCTCCCCGGTCCTGAGCCAGACCCAGATCAACGTCCTCATCCAGTTCATCCGCCAGTGGGAGGACTACAGCACCCTTCCATGAGCACGCAACCATGAAGCGCCGCAGCACCTTCGCGCGAGATCTGATCGGAACGATCTGCGTCTTCCTCGGTCTGCTCGTCTTCACGTTCGTGCTGATCTACGGCGAATTCCTGCTCGAGAACTTCAAGGCGCACTGACGACATGCCGCTCCCATTGCTCGCAGAGCTGTACCCGGGTGAGGCCGGCTGGGGCGACGTCCTCTTCGTCGCCATCTGGGCATTCGGCACGCTGCTGCTCGCGGCGTACTACCTCTACCGGGCATTCGTCGGGCGATGACTGCGAATGCTCTGCTGGGCGGCCGCGCCCTCCGGACGTGTCACTGCGCCAGTGATGGCGTCTGAGGCTGGAGGGGTCAGCCCTCTGCGCCGGCCAAATCCCGGTCTCGCGGCGACGCTCTCGATCGTTCCGGGGCTCGGGCAGCTCTACAACGGCCATCCGCGCAAGGCGGTCTTCTACCTGTGCTGGACCCTCTTCACGATCGGTCCCGCGGTCCTGCTGATCATGGCCGGGCAGAGCATCGGGCACAGCCTGCTCGAACGTCACTCGGGCGCGCTCTTCCTGCTGATCGCGCTCATCTCGGTGTTCGCGTTCATCGGTCTGTTCCTCGCCGGGCTCTTCGTCTGGGCGAGTTCGATCATCGACGCGTACCAGAGCGCCGTCGCGCTCGGCGCGGGCGAGCCGGAGCTCGCCGCGCGGCGCAGGATGTTCCGCCTGTGAGCTCGGAGGGGGCGGGCCGCAAGTCGCTGCTGGGACGGCTCCGGCGCCGCCAGCGATCCGCCGCCACCGGCGAGGTGCTGCCGGACCCGTCGAAACCGCCCGGTAACCGGGGCTCGTGGGACAGTGCGGCGCTCATCAACACCGATATCACCGAGCTGGTGAAACGCCAGATCAACACCAAGACCAAGATATGGCAGCGTTGATCCCGACCCCGCGACCCGGGGCCTCAGACGGCTCGGATTGCCCGCCTGAACGCCGCTATGCGATCATCCTGCGTCGCGGATGAACCTGCTCGCAGCGTCCACCTGTTGTGTCAACAATGCCGGCGCATTCGGCGATGGCGGCACGATCAGCGATCGGGCGCTCGGCGTCTACACCGCAGTGTTCTGGGCCTCCGTGGTGCTGGGCGTCATCGTCACCGGTTTGCTGCTGTATGCCTTCGTCAAGTTCCGCCGCCGCAGCGACGATGACGAGCCGGAGCAGTTCCACGGCAACACGCGGCTCGAGATCGCCTGGACGCTCGTCCCACTGGCGACATTTCTCTCGCTCTTCGGGTTGACAGCGGCCAACATGCCCTTCATCAACAACATCCATTCCGACTCGAAGTACACCGTCACCGTCATCGGCCAGCAGTTCAGCTGGACGTTCGATTACGGCATGAGCACGAGCGGTAAGCGCATTCGCAGCTTCGGCACGCTGTACCTGCCGGAGAACACCGACGTCGCGCTCGACGTCGTATCCACGGATCCACCGTGCAATGCGAGCCCGTCGGTGCCATCGGGCAGCTCGCTCGCGCAGGCGATCTCCAATGAGGGCTGCGGCGTGAACCACAGCTTCTTCGCCCCGGCGCTCGGTCAGCAGATGAACGCCATCCCGGGTGACGTCAACACGGCGCCGATCGAGGCCCGTCAGGGAACGTATTACGGGCAATGCACGGAGCTGTGTGGTGTGGGCCACGCAACGATGACCTTCGATGTCATCGCGCTGCCCATGAATCAGTACCAATCGTGTGTGTTTGGGAGCCCCAGCGGTTCGATCGATCCGACTAGCAAGTCGTGCACTCTCGGAGGATCTTGATGGCGGTCATGGACGCGACGCTTCCCCGGGCTCGCTTTGCGCGCGTCGACAAGTCGAAGGGAATCCTCGGCTGGTTGACCACCGTCGACCACAAGAAGATCGCGATCATGTACCTGTTCACGACCTTCTTCTTCTTTCTCGTCGGCGGCGTCATGGCACTGCTCATCCGGATCCAGCTCGCCGAGCCGCAGAACACGTTCCTGACACCCGAGCAGTACAACCAGATCTTCACGATGCACGGGACGACGATGATCTTCCTGTGGATCATCCCGGTCTGGGCCGGCTTCGGCAACTACATGGTCCCGCTGATGATCGGCGCGCGCGACATGGCGTTCCCGCGCATCAACGCGCTGTCGTTCTGGCTGCTCCCGCTCGGCGGCATCGTCATGTACTCGGGCTTCCTGGTTCCCGCCACCGTGCATGCAGGTCTGCTCTGCCCGGGCGGACCTGGTGACGCGGGATGGACCGGGTACGTGCCGCTCACGGGCAGCCACTACAGCTGCAGCATGGGCCAGGACCTCTGGATCATCGGGCTGCACTTGGTCGGCATCTCATCGATGCTCGGTGGCATCAACTTCTTGGCGACCATCCACAACATGCGCGCCAAGGGCATGACCTGGGGACGGCTGCCACTCTTCGTGTGGGCGCAGGAGATCACTGCGGCGTTGGTCGTCCTTGCTTCGCCGTTCCTTGCCGCGGGTCTCGCGATGAACCTGCTCGACCGCCAGATCGGCACCAACTTCTTCGACCCGGTCAACGGCGGGAGCGCGCTGCTGTACCAGTTCGTCTTCTGGTTCTATTCGCACCCGGCGGTGTACATCATGATCCTGCCCGCGTTCGGGATCATCAGCGAGATCATCCCGGTGTTCAGCCGAAAACCGATCTTCGGGTACAAGGCGATGGCGGCATCCATCGCGGCGATCGCCGTGCTCGGATTCATCGTGTTCGTGCACCACATGTTCGTCACCGGGCTGCCGCTTGTGGTGCAGACGTTCTTCGCCTTCACGACGTTCGTCATCGGTGTTCCGACCGGGGTGAAGATATTCAGCTGGCTTGCCACGATGTGGGGAGGGAGCATCAAATACGACACGCCCATGCTCTTCGCGTGCGGCTTCCTGTTGATGTTCCTGATCGGTGGTATCGACGGCGTCTACCTCGGGAGCCTGGCAGTCGACCGGCTCGTGCATGGCACGTACTGGGTGGTGGCGCACATTCACTATGTGCTGTTCGGCGGCAGCGTCATGGGCGTGTTTGCCGCGTTCTATTACTGGTTTCCAAAGGTGACCGGTCGATTCCTCAACGAAAAGCTCGGCAAGCTGCACTTCTGGTTGATGTTCATCGGCATCAACCTGACATTCCTGCCGATGCACGCCCTCGGATTGCTCGGCATGCCGCGACGGATCGCGACCTACCTCGACAACCGCGGCTGGGGTGACCTCAACTCGCTGATCACCTTTGGCGCCTTCGTGATCGCCATCTCGGTGACCGTGTTCATGATCAACTTCGTGATCAGCATGCGGGCCCCCAAGACGGCGCCCGACGATCCGTGGGAAGGCAACACCCTCGAGTGGGCGACGTCGTCGCCACCTCCGGCGTGGAACTTCGATGAGGAGCAGGAGGTGCTCAGCCTTAGGCCGGTGCGCGACAAGCGCGTCGCACGCAAGAAGGCAGCGTCGGGAGCACCCGCGTAACGCCGGTGGCATCGTGATTCCCGCGCGGCCGTCGGCAGGGTTCCGCCGCCTCGCGGTGTGGACCGCAATCGTCACGTACCTGCTGATCGTCTGGGGTGGCATCGTGCGCGTCAGCGGGAGCGGCAACGGCTGCGGGACCACCGACCAGTGGCCGCTGTGCCACGGGTCCCTGCTGCCCGCGTGGCAGCTCAATACGCTCATCGAGTTCACGCACCGCTGGATCGCGGCGATCTGCACGATTCTGGTCGTCGTGCTCACGGTGTCGGCGTGGCTCTGGCACCGACAGCGGCGCAAGATCCTGGTCGGCACCACCATCGCCGCAGCACTGTTCGTCGTGCAGATCGCCCTGGGAGCGATCACGGTGGAGGCCAACCTCCCGGGTGGGGTCGTGATGCTGCACCTCGCCAATGCTTTGCTCCTGTTCGCGGTCCTGATCTACGTGGCTGTTGAGAGCACCACCGTGGGGACGGCGAGACAGTCGCCGGGTCTCTGGGCGGCAGCCAACGCATCACTCCGGACCCCCGTGCTCATTGCAGTTGTGGCCACGTATGTCGTCGCGCTGAGCGGCGCCTTCCTGGTTGCCACCAACTCCACCGGGGGATGCAGCAGCTGGCCGCTCTGCGGGAGCGGATTCGCGCTCCCCACCACGCAGTCGGCAACCATCAACATCGCCCACCGTGTCATCGCGGGTGTCGTGGTGCTGGCGCTTGGCGGCCTGATGGCGGTGATCAGGCGGCGGCGCCGCGGTGACCGCGCCGTCAGCATCGGCGCCATGACGGTGAACCTGCTCCTCGTGCTCCAGGTCGCCGCCGGCGCTCTCGATGCCATCTTCAACCTGCCGGCTGGCCTGAGCGGGCTGCACATCGCGCTCGCCTCGTTGCTCTGGGGCGCCGTGGTCACAGTCGCGCTGCTCAGCCTTCAGGTCGTCGGTGAGCAGCCGGCCGCCGTTCCATCCGCACCGGCTGGCGATGCCGTCGTGCCGCGCGCCCGGGTGGTGCAGTCGTGACCGTCGCCGTCACCCTCGAAGCGCTGCCACGGCGTGGCGTCGCGGACGTCGCTCGCGACTACCTCGCGCTCACAAAGCCACGCGTCATCCTGCTCCTCGAGGTCACCGCCGTCGCGGCCATGGTGATCGCCGACCGAGGCTGGCCGGGGTGGCGGCTAGTGCTGCTCACAGTCGCGGGCGGCTGGCTCGCGGCGGCGGGCGCGAACGCGATCAACTGCTGGTTCGACCGCGACATCGACCAGACCATGGGACGCACGCGGACGCGGCCGCTGCCGTCCGGACGGATCGAACCTCGCCAGGCGCTCGCCTTCGGAGTCGTGCTCGGAGCGTCGTCCTTCCTGCTGCTCGCCACCACGGTCAACCTGCTCTCAGCGAGCCTGGCGCTGATCGCGCTGCTCTTCTATGTGTTCGTCTACACGATGTGGCTGAAGCGCTCGTCGATGCAGAACATCGTCATCGGCGGTGCGGCCGGTGCCATCCCGCCGCTGGTCGGCTGGGCGGCGGTGACCGGCAGCCTCGACATCACCGCGGTCTTCCTGTTCGCGGTGGTCTTCTACTGGACGCCGCCGCATTTCTGGGCACTGTCGCTGCTGCTCAAGAACGACTACTCCCGCGCCGGGGTCCCGATGATGCCGGTGGTCCAGGGAGACCGCCAGACGCGCTACCAGATCGTGCTGTACACGATCGTGCTCTGCCTCGTGACCGTGCTCCCGCTGCTCACCCGCTCCTTCGGGGCGGTCTACCTGGGCGGCGCCGCAGTGCTCGACGGGATCCTGCTGACCGATGCGGTGATCGCCGCCCGGCGCCCCACTGCGCGCTCGGCACGCCGCCTCTTCTACCATTCCATGATCTACCTGGCTCTGCTCTTCGCGATCATGGCGATCGACCGCGTGACGGGGCTCTGAGGAGGACGCGACGATGAACCGAAAGCTCGCCCGCAGGAACATACGCATGGGCGTCGCCATGTTCATCATGCTGTTCGTCCTCATGGGTGCTGCGTTCGTCTGGGCGGCGATCTTCCTCGCCGTCACCAAGTGAGGCTGCGACGTTGAGCGACGACACGGTTGCCACCGCGACCCACGAAGAGGAAGGCGAGCACGAGCATCCGCACCTGCCACCGAACAGCGCCGTCCCGATCAACGTCGCCCTGGCGCTCGCCATCACGCTCACCGGCTTTCTCACCGACATCCGGGCGGTGGTCGGGCCGGCGATGTGGGGCATCGGGCTGATCTATCTGATCGTCACGTGTGTCTTCTGGGCACGCGGGGCGAGGCATGAGTATCTGGAGCTCCCGGAGGACGGAGGGCACTGACGGCACACCTGGGGTTCGGCGACTGGACGTGGGATCCCACCGTCATCTGCGGCCTGATTGCGGTGGCCGCCGGGTACATCATCGCGATGCGCCGCGGCACGATCGGGCCGGGCGACGACGTGACCCCGTGGTTCCGCCATCCGCGCTGGCGCCCCGTGTTCTTCTATACCGGGCTGCTGATCACGTTCATCGCGCTCGAGTCGCCGATCGACTACGCCGGCGACTACTACCTGTTCTCGATGCACATGGTCCAGCACATGCTGCTGATGATGGTGGCGCCGCCGTTGCTGCTCCTCGGGATCGCGGGCGCGCGACCGTCACCGCGGGAACGCCACAGCACGCTGCGGACAGTCTGGTGGGCGGTCACCCGGCCGTGGCCCGCGGTGATCATCTTCAACGCAGTGCTCCTGCTCTGGCACATCCCGTCGCTGTACGACACGACGCTCAGGGTGGTGCCGGTGCACATCGTCGAGCACATCAGCTTCATCCTCGTCGGGGTGATCCTCTGGTGGCCAGTGGTGGACCCCATCCGCGACGAGCAGACGCACACCGTCAGCCCGCTCACCAAGATCGCGGCGCTCAGCCTCGCGGGAATCCCGCCGACGGTGCTCGGGATCGTGTTCGCGCTTGCGCCGGCGCCGCTTTACAGCTTCTACGTGCAGGCACCACGCCTCTGGGGCATCTCGGCGCTCACCGATCAGCAGTACGGCGGGGTGATCATGCTCGGCGTCGGGAACATCGTGTATTTCATCGCCATCATCACGGTCTTCATGCGCCTGTTCTCCGACCCTGGCCGGGACGAGGAGCTGGCGGCGGATCGGATCGCCGAGGCGCTCCGCTGAGCGTCGAGGCGGGTCCGCGAACCCATCGTTTAACATGCCTCCGGAGATGCACATGACTCATCTGCGCACGCTGGCGGTCGGCTTGGGAGTGTGTATCGCCATCGGACTCTTCGCCTGTGGCAATGGCACGCCAGGGAACGGTGGGCCAACTCCCGCTCAAGCCTGCAACGGTACAGCCGCCGCGAGCTCGCTCGGCACCGCGACGACGGGCAACACCATAGCCGCCACCGATAACCTGGTCTTCGTCCCCGATACGACGAACGCCGCAGTGGGTGACGTCATCGAGTTCCAGAACACCGGCTCTGTGGTGCACACCGTGACGTTCCAGGACAGCAACGACGGCTGCCTGTCCGATCCCACCCTCGCGCCCGGGGCGACCTGGCAGGTCAAGTTCACCCAGCCGGGAACCTACAACTACCTCTGCACGATTCACGCCCCCAACATGAAGGGTGTGATCCACATCACGGGGTCGGCCGCGGCGGGGGCATCGGGGACTTCGCCCGCAGCGTCGGCGACGCCCTCACCGGCCACGTAGTCGAGCCGCTTCGGGCACGAGTTTGCCCGTCAGCCCTGGCTCGGACCCAGGTGCACGTCGCCTGCGAGAAAGCGATGGGTCCGGCCTGACGCCTCCACGAGCAGCGCCCCGTCGTCGCCGACATCCAGCGCAACCCCGGCGACGACCCCAGACGGGGCGTGTACGGTCACCGGTCCGCCGAGCCCCACGGCGACACGGCGCCAGTCGGTCAGCAGCGCGGTGATCCCGCCCTGCTCGAGCACTGCGATTCGACTGCCAAGAGCGGCACCCCACCCCATGAGCAGCTGTTCCGCCGCCGGGGGGCTGGCGACCAGGCTGTGCAGGCTGACCGCCTCGATGCCGTTGGGAAACCGCTCCACGCGCAGGTTCACGCCGAGTCCGAGCGCCACCGCAATGTCCCCAGCTGCGCCGGCGGGTTCGACTTCGGAGAGGATGCCAGCCAGCTTGCGGCCGTCGACCAGGACGTCGTTCGGCCATTTGAGGCCGGCTGCAACGCCGTGTGCCGTGGCCAAGACGTCGACGAGCGCCAGCCCGGCCGCGAAGGGGATCCCGCTCGCCACGGCCGGCGAGCGGCGGATCAGGACTGAGGCGAGCAGCGCCGTGCCAGGGGGCGCGATCCATTCGCGTCCTTGCCGCCCGCGTCCCGCGCTCTGCTCGCCTGCCAGGCAGGCGTAGCCCTCGGCGGCCCCCTCCCGTGCTGCCCGGAGCACCATGTCCTGGGTGCTTCGTGTCCGTGCCACGCGAATCAGGCGCAAGGCCGGAAAACGTGCTTCTTGACCGGGTCGATGCTGCGACATACGATGGAAGTTATTACAGGGGTAGAGGAGTGAGGGTGGTGGTCTGATGATTCAGGAGACTTGCGTGGAGATCGGCGAGCTTGAGGCTCGCTGGACTTCTCTGCGCGAAGCGCGCAACGCGCGCCGGCAGAAGATTCGCTATATCGACGAGCTGATCGACCAGTTCGAGAAGCTGAACCTCGCGGATGAGGTCGAGGTGCCGTATGAGCTTGTTGGTAGGGCTGTTGCGCTGGTGAGCAACGACACCCACCTGGTGGGGCGGTCGCCGGAGGAATTGATGATCTCGGAGTGGATGGATGCCCTCTACGAGGTCCAGGACAGCCTGATGTTCGCCTCCGAGGACGATTCGGACTGAGCCGTATACTGGCCACGGTTGTCCCGGCGAGCCACGACGGGCGCCCGTAGCTCAGTTGGATAGAGCGCCGGCCTCCGGAGCCGGGTGCGGGGGTTCAAGTCCCTCCGGGCGTACCAGTCTCCCTGCTCCGCGAACCGGCTTGCGTTGCATGGTTCTGTCTGAAGCCGTGGGTCAGCGGCTGGTGGGAGTTCGGCAAAGCGCCGGCGTCCTTCGCAGATCTGATCGTCGGCGAAGACTCTCCACGCCGCTCCGCCATCAGGCCGCGTGCACAGCGTGCTCAGATGGCACCTCCATCATCCTGAGCATGCCGATGCCGCCGGTGCGGAGGAATCGCACGAGCAGCAAAGCGATGACCGCGAGCATCGCGATGTCGAGATACGTCGTCGCGTCCCACATGATCGCGCTGTTGAGTGCGACAACCGCTCGGCTCACCGGCACCCATCCGAGCACGCTGAACAACGCGCCAACGAGCAGCCCTGCTACGACCATCGTCACGTACGACACCACCGCGAGATAGATGGCGACACGACCGCCGTAGTACTTGCGGTAGATGTTGAGGATGGGAACGATGATCAGGTCGCCGAAGATGAACGCGATGGCGCCGCCGAAGCCGATGCCGTTTCGCCAGAGCACCGCGGCGAGTGGCACGTTGCCGACCGAGCACACATAGCTGAGCAGCGCCACGAGCGGGCCGATGAGCGCGCTCGTCAGTGCGGGCACAACGCCGTGACCGCCGGCAAAGAGATGGGACCACACCGTCGCCGGCACCCAGGCGCCGACCGCGCCGGCGATGAGGAACCCAAGCAGCAGGTCCCGCCATATCCCGTACACGTCCATGAAGAAGTACTGGCTCACCGACGTCAGCGCCTGCCGCGACAGGATGCGGCGGAGCAACGACCCATCCGTGACCGTCATGTCCATCGCCACGTGACCTTCCATCTTCCCGGGGATACCCCGATCCGCCTGCACTCGCGCCGCTTCGGTGAGGCGTTGGGTCAGCGTGACCCGGAAGATCAGCGCCAGCAGGACCACCATCACCAGCCCACCGACGAATTCCGCGGCAACGAACTGCCAGCCGAGCAGGATCAATAGTGCGAGGCCAAGCTCGAACACGAGGTTGGTCGACGCGAATTCGAAGATGACCGCGTTGCTCAGCGTCGCACCCTTGCGGAACAGCGTCCGCGCCAGGGCCACGGCCGCGTAGGAACACGACGATGAGGCGGCGCCGAAGAGCGTCGCCAGGCTCGCCGAACGTACCCCATCGCGACCGAGCAGCCGCGAGATCGCCTGTTTCGACACGAAGGTTTCGACGCACGCGGAGAGCAGGAAGCCGAGCGCGAGTGGCCACAGCACGGCCCAGAACATGTTGAGCGACAGCCGCAGCGCGTCGCCCACGTGGCTCAGAACAAAGCTCACGCGATCAGGGTATCCACGCGAGCGGGGTTCACACTCTGAGCGATCTCCCAGGGGACGCCCACGCCGTTCTCACGGCCGGGCGCGACGCTGATCAACGTCAAACGTCAGTCCACCAGGAGGTACAACACCATGGACGGCGACCAGTTCATCCCCCCGCCCCCGCCCCCGGAAGAGCCGGCAAAGCGGAGGATGGGTATGCGAAAAATTGCGGCGACGGCGCTGCTCTCAGTCGGTTTGCTCGCCGGCACTGGAGTTGGCAGCTTCGTGATCGCGCACGCTGCCTCGAACACCACGGCGTCGAGCAACGCCGCAACCCTGACGGCGAGCACCGCGACGCCGTCAACCACGACGCCGGCGACCAAAACCCCATCGACGAGCACGATGTGCCCGAACATGGGGGGCTCGAGCACCACGGGCTAGGCGTCCCTTCCTCCCCCTCGAGGCGGCCCGCCGGATCCGGCGGGCCGCCTTTCACCACCACTCGAAGGGCCGCCCGTCCCAGGCGTCGAGGACCGGGAAGGTCGGATCCTCGGCCAGCTCCGCCACGCGATGGCTGAAGGCGTCCACCTCGCTCTCGCTGAGCAGGCGGCGCAGCCGGGTCTGCAAGCCGGCCATCCGGGTCGGATCGCCTGCGAGGTCCTGCACCCGTCGCGCGAGCTTGGGGGGCAGCTGTGACCCACCCAGCGCGATGAGCGCGGTGCGCTGGCGCGGATACGGGAGGAAGCTCAGCGCGTTGTCGATCGCCTTCACGCTGGGACCGTCGATCACCAGGAGGTGGGTGCGCTTGCGGTCGGCATTGTTGATGAGCACATCGAGCACCGCGACTGCGCGGAGCTGTGGCTCGAGCTTCTCCGCCCGCTCCTCGGTCAACGGCTCCTCGAGCACGTGCATAAAGCGCTGCACCGATCCCGGCCCGAGCGGTCCGTCACGGAGCACCGTCACCGGCACACGATGCAGGCCGAGCGCCGAGTCAACGATGTACGCGGCCACCTCGCGCAGATACAGCGTCCGGCGGGGAAAGTCCCAGAGCGGCCGCTCGCCTCGAACCGGCTTGTACACGGCGCGCAGCGGCTCGGAGGGGAGCGCGGGGTCGGAAGCGCCGAGCTCGAGCAGGAAGACCCCATTGCTTCCATAGACGACCTCGGCGATGCGTTCGATCGGCGCCTCGGCCAGCATCCGGGCGACTTCGGCATCGGGCGCCGCCGCGCCGTCTGCAGGGCCCGGGGCCATCGCCGCCTCGAAACGTTCGCGAAGCGATGGAGCAGCCGCCGTCTCGTCGTCACCGGCGGGCAGCGCGAGACCTGGTATCGGGTCGAGATGGGGCCGCCGCAGCCGCCTCGGACGATCCTTGCGCCGCGGAGCGTTGTCGGTCACACGAGACCCCGCTGTGCTGAGCGCGCGGTCAGCTCGCCCGGCGGGCCATCACGATGGTGACCGTGGCTGCCAGCCCGACCGGGATGCCGATCAGGATGCTGACGAAGAAGGCTTCATGCGCCGGATCAGCGAGGTACTCGGCGAGGAGCACGATGGCGATCACGAGCGCAACCAGCAGCCCGATGAGCAAGCCTCGATGCTTCGTCGCGCGTTCGGCACGACCGGTGATCTCGACGCGCGGAGCGATCGCCTCGGGATCCTCGTACCAGCGCCGGTGCGCGGCCGGTACGACCTCATTGTCGGGAAGGTCTGCTCGGTCCAGAGCGGCCCACCACGTTGGGGCGCCGTCGTTTCGTCGCTGGCCGTAAGGCCGGGCGGATCGCGAAAACTCGTCGGACATGGAGCCTCGTAGTACGACGGCTGACCACGACGGCCGCTCAGGTGTGACGCTGGGAGTGACGAGCGGTGAGGAGATGATATCGCCTGGGGTTCGGAGACGCTACCTCGGCGAGTCGAGAGTCCGTACTCGTGCCGACACAAGCTGCGCCCTTTCGGTCCCTGAGCTCGCTGCAGGTCGCGCAGCGCGCATGTACGCGGTGCGCACAGGCGGGTTTCATCGCGCACGCGCACCCTGTGTTCAGCGGTCACGCCGGCCAGCGCGTGCTGCTCGCCGGACAGGCCCCGGGTCCCGTCGAGCAGGATCAGAGCCGCCCGTTCGCGGGACGAGCCGGCCGCCAGTTGATGCGCTGGATGATTCGTGCAGGGTTTCGCGACGAGGGTGATGTGCGAGAGCGCATCTACATGACCGCGATGACCACGTGCTTTCCCGGCCGCCGGCCGGATGGAGCGGGGGATCGGCGTCCGAGCGCGGCGGAGGTGGCGCTGTGCGCGCCGTGGCTCGATGGCGTGCTGGCCTTGCTCCGTCCGCAGGTGATCATTCCGATCGGGTCGCTGGCACTCGAGCGATTCCTCCCGGGACGGCGGCTCGACGACGTGATCGGCGGCGCATTCACGACCACCGGCATCGCGGTCAGCGGCAGTCCACGGGCGGCGCCCGTTCTCGTGCCGCTGCCCCATCCCTCGGGACAGAGCAGGTGGCTCAACGACCCGGCTCGGTTGGCGCTGCTCGATCGAGCGCTGGGCACGTTGCGCGAGATGGTCGAGTGGGCGGATCCAGGCGGCTGACCCTCGGATCCCCCCGACTTTCGCGAATGAATTCCAATGCTATCATCGGTTTTCGCACTTGCTGTGACGGGGAGAAAGGTTGCGCCAACGTGACATGCGGCGTCGTGAGCGCGCACCTCTGATTCGAGCCGAGGCCGCATCGCCCGCTGAGCCCGTCGTCAAGAACGCCGAGGACATTCTCGAGCGCATCTTCGCGCCGACCCCCAAGGCGAGCCCGGCGGAGCAGGCCGAGCGGGCGCTGCGCCGGCCCAAGCAGCTCATCTACTGCGCGCTGAGCAACCGCAACTTCTACTGGCGCCAGCACATCACCAAGTTCGTCCTCGACGAGGGTCAGGTGCCGATCGTGCCATTCATGCTGTTCGACTACTACCTCGTGCACACGGTGCCGAAGGATGTGGTGCGCGAAGCGTTCAACAACCTGATCGTGCGCTGCGACCAGATGTGGGTGTTCGGCAATCCTTCGCTCGGCGTCAAGGTGCAGATTGGCATTGCCAAGCGTCTCAAGAAGCCGATTCGCTACTACGACATCACGGACATGCCGTATCGGGTGGTCAGCGTTCCCGAAGCGATGTTGCGCGAAGAGTGAGACACTGAGGCCATGACCGTTCTGCTGATCGTGGTGATCATCGTCGTCCTGATCGCGCTCTACGTCGCGTATCGGTTCAACCGCCTGATCCGCCTGCGGACGCGCACCCAGGAAGCATGGTCGGACATCGATGTCGAGCTGAAGCGCCGGTATGACCTCATCCCCAACCTCGTCAATACCGTGCAGGGGTATGCGGCGCACGAACGGGGCGTGTTCGAGGCGGTCACTGCTGCACGCACCAATGCGCTGGCCGCATCCAAGACGGGCGACCCCGCCACGATGGCGGGCGCCGAGGATGCGCTGACCGGTTCCACCCGGCAGCTGCTCGCCGTGGCGGAGAACTACCCGGAGCTCAAGGCTTCGGAGCTCTTCCTGAACCTGCAGGAACAGCTGACCACCACCGAGGACAAGGTGGAATTCTCGCGCCGCTTCTACAACGGCAATGTGCGCGACTTCAACACCGCGCTGCAGACGTTCCCCACCAGCGTCCTCGGGCAGATGCTGCACTTCCAGCCGTTCGCGTTCTTCCAGGTGGCGGACGCCGAGCGGCAGGCGCCCACCGTCTCGTTCACGCCTGCCCTCCCCGTCACGCAGCCGCCGGCTGCGGCCGCTCCGCCGCCAGCACCCCCCAGCTGATCTTCCCGAGGGGCGACCGGCGCCTCGATACGAGGCTGCAACGATCCGCATACCGCCGATCTGCCGCTGAACTCCTCCGTTAGCGTCGTGAGCCATGGCCGACGAAGATCAGGCTTCCGGCACTCCCCAATTCGACCCCGGAGCGGGATGGCAGATACGCGTCCGCGACGCGCCAAAGCCCGACTGGGATGCGACGCCGGCGCAGCAGCCTCCAATGCCGCCGGCCTCGCCTGGTCCCGGCTTGGACCCCGGATCGGTACCGCCCCCGCCGCCGACATCGGGCCCTGCGCCTGCACTCGACGCATTCGTCGGGCCGCCGCCGCCGCCTCCTCCGGTCGACCCGGTAGCGCCGGCGGCGCCGCTTGCCTCCGCGCGGAAGCCTCGCGGCGCGATGCCCGTGGTTCTCGTGGCCGTCGTGCTCGTGGCGCTCATCGCCGGTGGTGGCTACTACCTGATGGGCCGGAGTTCGCCGCCCGCGGTCCCGCTGAGCACGCCCCTTCCCTCGGACGTGGCGGTGGTCCATTCCGGACCGGCGCAACTGGTGCTCCAGCCGCTCACCGGTGGCGCCCCGACGCGCACGGTGAAACTGCCGGGATCGCCTGTCGAGATCCTCTCCACGCCCGACCGTTCCAAGGCGTTCCTGCTCGATACCTCGCACGGTGACGTCATCCCGGTGAATCTCGTCAGCGGTCAGGTCGGTGCCGCCATCCCCGTCGGCAAGCTCCCGGTCGATGCGGACGTCTCCGCCAACGGAGCGACGCTCTACGTCACCGACAACCTCGGCGGAACGGTCATCCCCATCAACACATCAACGGATCGGCTCGAGCCGGCGCAGCCGCTCACTCAGGGGGTCGACTTCTACGTGCCGTCACCCACCACGTCGGGCGCCGTCGTGGGCGGCGTGACGTCGCCGGGGCAACCCGGGGTCCTGTACTTCTACAACCCGGGGACCGGTGCGGGTTCTCCGGTGGCGGTGGGCTCGAACCCGGTGGACGCTGCCTTCTACAGCCCGGATGGAACGACGGTCTGGGCCGTCGAGGCAGGCCTCAACAGCAAGCCCGGATCGGTCATCCCGATCAGCGTGGCGACACACAAGCCGGGCACCGCGATCAAGCTCGGCGTTGCACCGGGCGCGTACGCGCTCACCCCCAACGGTCAGACGCTCGTCATCGCCAACAGCAGTGACAGCACGATCTCGATCGTCGATCTCGTCAAGCGCGTGGTGGTCGCAACCGTGCCGGTCGGCGCGACTCCCACCGGGCTCGACATCGACGCGGCCGGGACGACCGCCTGGGTCGCGTCCTCAATCGAGCACAAGCTGATGCCCGTCAACCTGATCACCCACCATGCGGGGAGCGCGATCAACCTCGAGAACGCCCCAGGTGACCTTGCCTTGCCCGCCGCTACCGGCGTCGCGTGGGTGCTCTTCCCCAGCTCGAACGGGACGGTCAACTTCCTGGACGGGACCACGGGACCATTCGATCGCTCGATCCACGTCGGCAACGGATCTGAGCTGCTGGTCGGCACCGGCTCCGAGACGAGCTGGGTCGCCAACACGCTGAACAACACGGTGCAGCGCATCAACGCGGCAGGGCACAGCGCGGGCGCGCCGATCTCGGTATTTCAGACGCCGGAGGAGCTGCAGCTCACCCCTGACGGGAGCGCGCTGCTGGTGCTCAGCTATGGCGACGGTGTGCATCCCGGCATGCTCACGTCGATCAACACCACCACGTCGAAGCCGAGCACGCCAATCAGCGTTGGGGCTGGACCCAGCAATCTCACGATCTCTCCGGTGGGCGACGTTGCGTACATCGCCGACTACCAGGCCAATGCCATCGTGGTCGTCGACATTCCCAACTGGAAGATCAAGGGCGTGCTGCCGCTGCCATGCGGTCCCACCGACCTGGCGGTGACACCCGACAACACGCAGCTCTTCATCGCCTGCGGCGATGACTCGGCGATTCTGCCGATCAAGCTGCCCGACTACACGTTCGAAACCCTGCTTGGCGTCCCGAACATGCGCGAGATGCTCATGCCCGTGACGGGGACCAACCTGCTGGTCGTCTGCTCCGACGGCTTGGTCAACATCGACACCGATACCGACAAGGTCACCAAGACCGTGAACGAGACTGCCAACCTCGTCAGCGTGGTGGAAACCACTGACGGCGCAACGATTCTGGCACTCGACAACTCGGGCGCCGCGGTGCTGTTGATCGATCCCGTGACGCTCGCGACCAAGAAGTCGCTTGCCGTGGGGACGCGTCCCGACGAGCTCGTCCTGTCGCCGGACAACCTCTCTGCGTACGTGCTCGATGCGGGGCAGCAGAAGCTGTTTGTCATCAACGTCGCGGCGTGGAAGGTCAAAGCGACGCTCAGCGTGTCGCCCGATGCCACCGACGTCATCGTGCCCCTGCCGGTCGTCGTGCCCCCGACCTCCTGAGCGTGTCGACCCCGACCATCGCGCCGCCGCTGCCACCGCCGCTCTGGCCGGATCCGCCGCCGCCGCCACCGCCGCCGGGCGCAACGAATCCCAACCGACGCTACGTCATCGGGCTTGTGAGTGCAGCGGTCGCGCTCCCGCTCCTCGCCGTCGCGTGGCTGGTGGTGAGCGGATCGCATGCGAGTCCCCAGCACAAGCCGGCGGTTGCCAGCGCAGTCACGGATAACGGCATCGTCAACATCAACGGGACCGTCCCCGGCGGGTACATCGCGGGCACCGGCATGGTGCTCACGTCCAGCGGGCTCGTGCTGACCAACAACCACGTGGTGGCCGACACCACCGACCTCACGGCGCAGCTGGCCGGCCGTGGCCCGCTGTACAACGCCGTCGTGGTCGGGGTGGATCCCACCCAGGACGTCGCGGTGATCCGGCTCGAAGGCGCCACCGGATTGCCGGTCACGCCGTTCGACCTTTCCGGATCACTCGGCATCGGCGATCCGGTGACCGGGCTGGGCAACGCGCTGGGTCACAACGGAGCGCCCGTGGCTGCCAAGGGAACGGTGACCTCCCTCGACGAGACGATCTTCGTGGAGGACGAGGACGCCAGCATCGTCGAGACGCTGGATGGCGTCATCTGCTTCAACGCCCCGATCCAGCCGGGTGACTCCGGTGGCCCGCTCCTCAATGTCGATGGGCGTGTGATCGGGATGGACACCGCAGGTGCGCTGACCAGCGCTACCCTCGCCGGCGCGAAGTGGGGCTGTGCCATCCCGATCACGCGCGCCATGACGATCGCGCAGCAGATCGAGGCGGGCACACCGTCGCCGTACTTCGAGTCCGGGCATCGCGGCATCCTGGGTGTCGCCGTCGCGGCGCGGGCCGGCATCACCGGCTGCGTCGTCACCGCGGTCACTCCCGGCGATGCGGCGACCACCGCGGGCATCGTTGCCGGCGATGTGATCACCACCGTCGGTGGCATCCCGGTGCCCACAACGGCAGGTTTCAACATCGTCATGCAGGACCGGCGACCGGGAGACCAGGTCACCGTGACGTGGCGTGATGCGTCAGGACACACGCATTCCGCCGTTGCCGTGCTGAGCGCAGGACCTCCTGCTTAGGTCTGCTTGACCTGCATCATCGCCTGGAGTGCGGCAATGCGCTGCTCGATCGGCGGGTGCGTGTCAAACAGGTGATGCATGAATCCGCCGTGATGCTGCAAGGGATCGTCGATGCACATCGCCGCCGTGGCGTGAGTCATCTTCGCGAACGGCTTGTCGTTCTGCTGCAGCTTCTGCAGCGCATGGAGCAGGCCCGCGGGATTGCGCGTGAGATCGACACTGCTCGCGTCGGCGAGGGACTCGCGCGAGCGTGAAAGCGCGAACTGCATGAGCGGGCCGACGATGACCGCGACCACCGAGAGCAGCGCCGCCGCGGCGATGAGGATGATGATCAGATACCCGCTGTCGCGGTTGTTGCCCCCGCGCGTGAAGAACAGCGAGCGCCAGAGCAGGCTGGCCAGCAGCCCGATGAGGGCGACCGACGTCGCCACGATCAGCACCAGGCGAACGTCGTAGTTCTTGATGTGGCTCATCTCATGGCCGATGACGCCTTCGAGCTCTTCGCGATTCATGATCGCGAGCAACCCCGTGGTGCACGTGATCGCCGCCTTCTTCGGGCTCGTGCCGGTGGCGAAGGCATTCGGCGAGGGGTCGTTGATGATGTAGACCTTGGGCATCGGCAGCCCATCGCCGATCGCCAATGTGGACACGATGTCGTAGAGGACCGGTGCCTGCTCCTGCGTGACCGGTTGCGCACCCGAGACGGCGAGAACAGTCTGCTGGCCGAGAGTCAGTGACCACAGCACCACGAGGAGCGCCAGGATCGCGGCGATGATGATGCCCGAGATGCCACCGCTGACACCGGAGGCGATGAAGCCGATCACATAGCCGATCGCGGCCCAGATGATGAAGAAGGCTGCGACCACGATGACGCTCTTGCGCTTGTTGCGGGCAATCTGGTGATACATCGACTTCACTATGCCACGGCAGATGCCGGGGCAAACCGATGTTCAGCCAAGGGGTCCGGCCGACAGTCAAGCCGGGATGGGGGTCAGATCAGGCCGGCAAAGCGCTCGCGAACGGCTCGCAGTGAGGCGGAAATGGGGGTGAGCTCCGGGGCTCTCGAGGCGACGCAGTCCGCCGTCTTCAGCCCGGCGCCGGTGATGTATGCGACCACCGTCTCATCGCCCTCCCACCGCCCCGCGCGGGCGAGTTTGCGCAGCACCGCCACGGTCACCCCGCCGGCGGTCTCGGCGAAGACGCCCTCGCTTGCGGCCAGCAACTCGATACCCTCGACGAGCTCGTCCTCGGTGACGCTTGCGACGACTCCGCCAGTTTCGCGTGCGATGCGCAGGACGTCCGCGCCGTCGGAGGGATTGCCGATGGCGATCGAGCGCGCGATCGTGGCCGGCCGGACCGGCACCACGCTGGTCTCACCATCGGCGAAGGCGGTCGCCACCGGTGAGCAGCCGAGCGCCTGGGCGCCGGTGAGGCGCGGCAGCCGCGCGCCGCGCTCGACGAGGCCGAGATCGATCAGCTCGCCCGCGGCCTTGCGGTGCTTGACGAACTGGCACCCTGAGGCGACCGGCACGATGATCTCGTCGGGCAAGCGCCACCCGAGCTGTTCAGTGGTCTCAAAGGTCAGCGTCTTGCTCCCCTCGCTGTAGTAGGCACGGAGGTTGAGGTTGCAGAACCCCCAGTCGACGCAGTCCGCGAGCTCGGTGCAGAGGCGGTTGACGTCGTCGTAGCTCCCGTCCACCGCGATGATCGTGGGGCGGAAGATCGAGGTCCCGATCATCTTGGCCGGCTCGAGATCGCTGGGCACCACCACGACGGCGCGCAGCCCGGCGTGGGCCGCGTACGCCGCGACCGAGTTGGCGAGATTGCCCGTGCTGGCGCATGCGATGGTCGTGAGCCCGTGCTCGCGCGCCCACGTCGCCGCGACGCTCACCACGCGGTCCTTGAATGACCCGGTGGGGTTCTGCGTGTCGTTCTTCAGGTACAGATTGCGCAGGCCGAGTTCGGCACCGAGGTTGCGCGCGTGGATCAGCGGCGTGAATCCCTCGCCGAGCGTGATCGGCTCGGTCTCCTCCAGGTCGACGGGAAGGAGGTCGCGGTACCGCCAGATGCTCGGCGGGCCGGCGGCGATGCTCTCGCGCGAGATGCGCCGCGCCACCTCCTCGTAGTCGTAGCGAACCTCGAGCGGGCCGAAGCAGCGGTCGCAGATGTTGGTCGCCTCGACCGGGGTCTCGTGACCGCAGGCGCGACAGACCAGGCAGCTGACGTGGGCTCCTGACGGAGCCCTGCCGTAGCGTTCGAGCAAGCTGATTGTGGACATAAAAAAACCTCCCGGGCTTGTGGTCCGGGAGGTTCCCCAACGTGGGCGCGCGTGCCCCTACGTTCGGAAACCTCCGCGGGGCATGATCATGGTTGCGAGCACGTCTCTTGGTGTCAGCACAGTGCGGGCATGCTAGCACGAGGGTGGCGTTGCGCCGCAAGCGCGTGCGGTGACAGCCTGTCGCAATTGCTCAGATACGGCGGATGAGGTCGCGCTCCACCCGCTCGCGCGTGAGCGCGACCAACGGGTGCAGCGCGTGACCCCGCAACGCCTGCTCCATCTGGCGGAGCAACGAGTACAAGCTCTTCACGGCCTTGACCACGTCCCCGGTATCGGCCCCGGGCGGCGGCTCGATGTCGGCCAGTGGCACGCCCGACGCCCACTCGTACGCCGGCCGGATCTGTTCGAGCGACAGCGGCGGCATGGTCTCGAGGCCGTGCTCGCGCTCCAGCTCGACGAAGCGACGCATCGCGGTGCGCAGCCGGCGGTGGCGCTCCTCGATGCGCGGCGTCGGGAAGTGACGGCGCGACGGCTGGGGACGCTCACGGCCGCGATCCTCGGCGACCAGGCTGACCAGGGTCGCTGCAAGCTCCTCCGGCTTCAGCCCGTCGAGCACCCCGGACGCGATCGCGTCGGCGACCAGGAGCGAGCTCTCACCGTAGAGCGAGCCGGCGAGGCGTCCCAGGTCGGTGGGCTCGTCGCCGTCGAGGAATCCGGCCGCGCGGAGCACCGCGCGATGGGCGCGAAACTCGCGGCGGAAACGGTGTTGCGCGCGCTCGAGCTCCTCCTCGGCGCCGGCGAGGGTGGTCTCGATATCGGCGATCCGGTGATGGTGGGCGCGATGCTCGCCGAAGTACGGGCAGTTGCGGCACGGTGATTCGTTGAGGCGCTCCTGCAAAGACCGGGTGGTGCGTCGCAAGGCTTCGTAGCGCTGGCCGGGGTCCGACCCCGCCTTGCCGTAGCGGCCACGCCGGGCGTCGGTCCAGTGCCCTCGCCGCACCCGCCGCAGCGCCAGTTGGGCTTCGCCGAGCTGCGTCGTGGTGGTGAGGTACGACGTCAGCGTCCGCTCGGTGCAGGGGACGCGTGGATGCTGGAAGCGACGGAGCCGGAGATCATTGAGCTCGGCTTCGAGGTTCGCCTTGCGATGCCCCCAGCGGGCCGAGCGCTCGAGCGCTTGGTACTGCCCGAACGAGCTGTCGAGGAGCAACTCCGCGGCCTCCGCGGAGCGCGTGCGCAGGAGGTTGAGCACCATCGTGTAGGTGGGGGAGAACTTGGAGTCGACGGCGAACTCTCCGGAGATGGCGGCGTCGTAGATGTCGCGCAGGTCGACGTCACTCTCCTTGAGGATCACGCCGTGCCCGACGGTGTCGATGCCCCGCCGGCCGGCGCGTCCCATGAGCTGGGTGAGCTCGCCACTCGTGAGTGACGCGAAGGTCACGCCGTCAAATTTCGTGAACGTCGAGATGACGCACGACCGCGCCGGCATGTTGAGTCCGAGCGAGAGCGTCTCGGTGGCGAAGACCACCTTGATCAATCCCTGCTGAAAGAGCCGCTCCACGGTCTCCTTGGCGTAGGGGAGCAGCCCGGCGTGGTGCATCGCGAGGCCGCGACGGAGCAGCCGCCGATCCAGCTCGAGGAGCACGCACTGGCGCTCGTCCGCGTCGCTCAGTGCCTCCATGCGCTCCGTGATCGCGACGTCGATGCGTTCCTTCTCGTCGTCGTTGGTGAGGTCGATTCCGTGCACGCCGCATCGCTGCAGCGCTTCGCGGCAACCGCGGCGCGAGAAGATGAAGTAGATGGCGGGGAGCATCGCTCGCCGGCGCAGCACCTCGATCACCTGGAGCAGGTCGTTGTCGGGTGCGTGCCGCGCCTCGCGAAATCGCGGCTGCTGCACGGCATCCGCCTGGGCGAGCTCGAGCGTCCCGCGCGCAGCGTTGCCCGCCTTGTCGAAGAGCGGATGCAGCGCGTTGTCGATGGCGAGCCACATCTCGAGGGCCACCGGGCGCTCGGTGCGCGTGACCGTCTCTATCGGTCCGCGCAGTCCTGACATCCACGCAGCGACCTCGCCGACGTTGCTGATCGTCGCCGAGAGCCCGATCAGGCGAATGTGACGCGGCGCCTCGATGATCAGCTCCTCCCACACCGTGCCGCGCGGGTAGTCGTCGATGTAGTGGATCTCGTCGAGCACGACGTCGCCGAACTCGATCCACGCGCGCGGGTTCGTCGTAGAGCACGTTGCGCAGGATCTCGGTGGTCATCACCAGCACCGGCGCGCCGTCATTGAGCGTGTGCTCGCCGGTGATCAACCCGATGCGATGTTCGCCGAAGCGCTCGCAGAGATCGTGATACTTCTGATTGCTGAGGGCTTTGAGCGGCGTGGTGTAGACGACGTCGGCGGCTTCCGTGATCGGCCGTCGCAGCGCAGCCGGCGCATCGAGCCGGCGCCAGATCACGTAGTCGGCAACCACCGTCTTGCCGCTCGATGTCGGCGCGCTCACCAGCACGCCGCGCGAGCGCTCCAGCTTGGTGATGGCCTCGCGCTGAAACTCGTCGAGGGTGAACGGGAGCGTCGCCTGGTACGCCTCGATGAGATCCCGCGTCAGCGGGGCCTGGTCAGACGTGGATCAGCTCGAAATGCGAGCCGAGGACGAGCGCCTCGCCGTGGTTGTCGACGAAACGCAACACCTTCTGGCACATCTCGTCCGCATGCCGGCTGTCCGAGCTCACGCACGCGACCCCGATCACCGCGGACTGCCAGAGGTCCTGGTCGGCGACCTCGGCCACCGCGACGTTGAACGTGTTGCGGAGCTTGGTGGTGAGCGAGCGCACCACCTGACGCTTGTCCTTGAGGGATTCGCTGTCCGGTACCTGGATCGTGACGGTCAGCGTGCCGATGACCATATGAGGCTCGTAGCCTCACAATGCGTCGAGCAGCTTCTGGCGGAGGACCTCCAGCTTCTCGAAGTCATCCACGGATGGCCGCGTCGGTGCCTTGCTCGGGAACTTGAGGTGCTGGACGGCCTCCGAGAGGATGCGCAGCTCGTCGTCGGTCAGCCGCACCGACCGCATGTGCGGAGCCGGAGCGGTTGGGACAGGGTGCACTGCATCGTTGTTCTCACCGGGCGACAGCGGGGCGTCGAGCTGTTCCGGCTCTGCGGAGCGGAAGAGCTCATCGCTGCCGCGCAGCTGTGCGCGGCGAAATCCGCGCATCACCGTCGGGCCGCGCGCACCCGCTCGCGTGGACGTTCCGCGCTCCCGGAGACCTCGATGGTGTCGTCGTCGCCGCGATCCTGGGCGATGACGGCCTTGGCGAGAGCCCTGTAGGAGCGAGCCCCAGGCGAGTTCGGGGCGTACTCGAGGATCGACTGGCCCGCCAAGGGTGTCTCGGCGAACCTGATCGAGGAGTCGACGGTGATCGGGAAGACGAGATCCGGATATGCGCCCTTGACGAGGTCGAGCACCTCCTGGCTGTGCAGGGTGCGCGACTTGTACAGCGTCGGCAGGATGCCGGCGACACGCAGATGGCTGTTGAGCTTGGCGCGCACGCGGTCGATGGTGCGCTGCAACTGCTGCATCCCCTTCATGCCGAAGTACTCGCACTGCAGCGGGATGATCACGTCGGTGGACGCCACCAGCGCATTGATGCAGAGCAGACCGAGCGACGGCGGGCAGTCGATGACCACGTAGTCGTAGCGACCATCGATCGGTTCGAGCTTCTCCTTGAGGATCGACTCGCGTCCGAACTCGGTGACCAGCTGCAGCTCCGCGCCGCTGAGGTCGATGTTGGCCGGGATGAAATCGAGCCCCATGCCCTCGGACGTCAGCAGGACATCGGCAACGTTGACCCGATGGTCGGTGAGCAGGTCGTAGATCGTGCGCTCCAGCTCATCGGGACGCCGGCACCCCATGTTGATGGTCAGGTGACCCTGGGGATCGAGATCGACCGCGAGGACCTTTGGACCCGCCTCGGCGATGGCTGCCGCGAGGTTCACCGCGGTCGTGGTCTTACCCACGCCGCCCTTCTGATTGGCGACCGAAATGATCCGCGTCATGGCCGGCGCGGTGTCAAGAGATCGCAAAGGGAACGGACGCGCCTCACTGAGCAGGTATCATAGCGAACCCGATTGCCTCTCTCGGCCGTGGGTCGGGAGCGAGCGCACTCGCAGCGGTCATTGACCCTTGAATCCGGAGTGGTGTTTGGTGTCTGAAGAACGTGTGAAGCCTCGCAGCCTGTTTGTCGACGAGGCTATCGCGCTTGCCCTCGAGAGCCGCTGGGCGGAGGCGCTCGCCGTGAACCAGGCGCTGGTGGAGCGCCACGGCGCCGATGAGGACACGCTCAATCGGATCGGCAAAGCGCTCACCGAGCTCGGCCAGCGCGAGGAGGCGCTCGCCTCCTACTCGGCCTCGCTCCAGATGAATCCGCTCAACCTGATCGCCCAGAAGAACGTGCGCAAGCTCACGGCGATGCTCGAGAGCAAGAGCACGGCGGCCGGTTCGGGCGCGGCGATCGACGTCGAGCTGTTCACTGAGGAGCCCGGTAAGAGCGCCATCACCGTCCTGAGCGCTCCTTCGAAGTCGGCCACGGTCGCCATCGCCCCGGGGGACGTGGTCGAGCTCTACCGCGAGGGGTCGACGCTCCGAGCCCAGACGTCGCGCGGCGTCTCGCTCGGCGAGGTGGACACCAAGATCGCGCGGCGCCTGGTTCCGCTCATGGAGACGGGCAACCGCTACTCGGCAGCCGTGGCCAGGCTCGAGGACGAGCGGGTCGAGATCATCCTCCGTGAGACCTACCAGGCTTCCGAGAATGCCCGCAAGTCGTCCTTCCCGCTGGCGAAGGGCGGCCGCCGCGAGGAGTTCCGCCCGTATGCGAAGGACTCACTGCTGGCATCCCGCGAGATCGACACGAACCCACTTGACGACGACGGCGAGGAGACGGTCGGCCCTGTGGCCGGCAACTCCGAGGACGATCTCGGCGAGCTCGGGATGAGCACCTTCCAGTCCGACGCCGAAGAGACGCCGCCCGGCCTCGATACCGAGGATGACGATGACACGCGTCCCGAGGACGAGTACTAGCCGAGCGGACCCCAGGGGTCGCACCGTCCCGCACGAGCGGATCGACGGGTATCTTCCGATCGGCGCCTATGGGCTGATCGGCGACTGCCGTTCCGCCGCACTGGTGGGTCTCGACGGCAGCATCGACTGGCTCTGCCTGCCGCGGTTCGACGACGATGCCCTGTTCGGCCGGATGCTCGATGCGGAGCGGGGTGGGAGCTGGCAACTCCATCCCGACGAGCCGCACCAGGTCCATCAGCGCTATCGCGACCGGACCAACCTTCTCGACACGGTCTTCGCCACCGGGACCGGCGTCGTGGTGGTCACCGACTTCATGCCGGTCGACGAGCACAGCATCGTGCAGCACGCCAGACCACACAACCGTGCTCGGGTGATCAGGCTCGTGGAGTGTCTTGCGGGGGAGATGACCATGCACCACGTCTTCGACCCCGCGCCGGGGTTCGCGCGCCTGCCGGTGACGCTCAGCGTCGAGGACGGCCAGCTCCACACCGATGCGCAGAAGCTCCATCTGTGTCTGAGCTCGACCGTCGAGCTGAACGGCCCCGACGACACGTTTCACATGCGCGCCACCGACGCCGTCGCCTTCGCACTGCATTGCGGGGTGGCAGGCGCCTGCCGGGCACAATCGTGGAGCGTCGAGCGAGCGCGTGCGTTGCTCCGCCAGAGCCAGATGTTCTGGTGGCAGTGGGTTGGCGGGGTCGAGTACCACGGCCCTTACCAGGTGCATGTGTGGCGATCGGCGCTCGCGCTGAAGCTCATGACCTACGCACCGACGGGTGCGATCGTCGCTGCGCCCACCACGAGCCTCCCCGAGGTCATCGGCGGCGAGCGCAACTGGGATTACCGATTCACATGGTTGCGCGACGCGGCATTCACGCTCTACGCCTTCTTCCAGCTCGGACTTACCACCGAGGCGACGGCGTACTTCGACTGGCTCACGCACCGCCATCTCGCGGATCGCAAGTCCACCGACATCCCCAATCTCTTCGACCTGAGCGGGCACTCGCATGCCACCGAGCACGTCCTCGACCACCTCGAGGGATACCGAGGGTCGAAACCGGTGCGGGTCGGCAACGCCGCGGTCAATCAGCTCCAGCTCGACGTGTACGGCGAGGTGCTGGACAGCGCCTATGTCTACGCCCGATTTGGCGGCGTTGTCAGCCAGCCGCTCTGGGAAGAGCTCAGCAACATCGTCAAGATCGCCATCGCTCGCTGGGAGGAGCCGGACTCGTCGATCTGGGAGGTGCGCAGCGAGCGCAGGCAGTATGTGTACAGCAAGCTGATGTGCTGGGTCGCCGTCGACCGCGGCATTCGCATCGGCGACCGCTACAACCTTCCCTACGACAAGGTCGCCTGGCGTCGCGCGCGCACGCGCATTCACCGCGCCATCACCGCGCGCGGATTCTCGGAGCACCGTCACTCTTTCACGCAGGAGTTCGACAACGACGCCCTCGACGCGGCGATCCTGCGCATCAGCCAGGTGCGGTTCCTTCCGGACAAGGATCAGCGGATTCGTTCGACGGTGCAGGCCATCGCGCAACACCTCGGCGAGGGTGTGCTCGTGAAGCGCTACCTCCTTGATGAGAGCGAGGACGGGCTGCGGGGCGACGAGGGCGCGTTCTTCATGACGTCGTTCTGGCTGGTGGACGCGCTCGCGCACACCGGCGATCTCGAACGTGCGGAACGCCGTTTCGAGCGCCTGCTCCACTTCAGCTCGCCGCTCCAACTGTTCTCCGAGGAGGTGGACGTCCGCACCGGGGAGCTGCTGGGAAACTTCCCGCAGGCGTTCACGCACCTCGCCCTGGTGGGGGCTGCGGTGAACATGGAGCGCGCCCGCCGGCGAGAGCTCGGCGTCAAGGGACTGCGCAAGCGCTGAGTACCATGACGGCCGTCGAATGCATAAGTATGCAAGGGGGACCGTATACTGCTCGGCGATGACCCAAGCCCCCCTTCGCGCCGCCGTCGTCGGCTCCACCGGGTACATCGGCATGCAGTGCACAGCACTCCTCGCCGCGCACCCGGACGTGGAGCTGACCCGCGTGCTCGGGCACAGCAGCGCCGGCAAGCGCTACTGCGACGTAGTACCGGGGAGCACGGTCGAGCTGGTCGTCGAGGACCTCCTCGACCCAGGCTCCGTCGACGTGGTCATGGCGGCGCTGCCCCACACGGTGGCGGCATCGCAGGCGCCCGGCTGGCTCGCGGGCGGGGCGACGCTCATCGATTGCTCGGCCGACTTCCGGCTCCGTGATGCCGCGGCCTACCAGCGCTGGTACGGCGTCGAGCACCCCGCACCCGATCTGCTCGGTGAGGCCGTGTACGCCATGGTCGAGCTCGAGCGCGAACGCGTGGCCGGTGCGAATCTCATCTCCGTGCCCGGCTGCTATCCAACCGCGACGCTGCTCGCCTGCGTCCCCGCGCTGCGCTCCGGACTATCGAGCCCGACATCATCGTCGACGCCAAAAGTGGCGTCAGCGGTGCGGGCCGCGAGGCGAAGGTCGCCAATCTCTTCGCGGAGGTCAACGAGTCCGTTCATGCGTACGGCGTCGCCGGGCACCGGCACAAGTCCGAGATGCTCGAGCAACTGCGTGACGCCGCGGGCGGCGATGTCCGGCTCACGTTCGTGCCGCACCTGGTGCCGATGACCCGCGGCATCCTTGCGACCGCGTATCTCCGCCCCCGTTCGGGAGTGACCGAGTCGGACATCCATGAGCTCTACGCGGCCTTCTGCGACACGAGTCCATTCCTCGACCACGCCCACAAGCCTCCGGCGACCAAGAGCGTGACCGGGACCAACCGGGCCGCGATCCACGCCGGGTGGCAGGACGGCATGGCGGTGGTGACAGTCGCGATCGACAATCTCGGCAAGGGTGGCGCCGGTCAGGCGGTGCACGCCATGAACATTCGCTTCGGATTCAACGAGACGGCCGGGCTGGAGTCCCGCGTGCTGTGGCCATGAGCGCGACGGTCGCGCAGGAGTCGCGCGCAGGCGTGTGCGCTCCACTCGGGTTTCGCGGCGGTGTCGCCGCTGCGGGGATTCGCGGCGACGGCGATGAGACCCGCACCGACCTCGCGGTGATCCGCTCCGACATTCCCGCAGCCGCTGCAGGCGTGTTCACGCGCAACAGCGTCAAAGCGGCACCGGTGGTCATCTCGCAGCTCACGCTGCGACGTGGCACACCGATCTCCGCGGTCGTCGTGAACGCCGGTAACGCCAATGCATGCACCGGGGGCCAGGGGTTTCGCGATGCGCTGGTGATGTGCACGACAGCCGGGGACGCGCTCGACCTCGACCCGAGCGACGTCCTGGTATGCAGCACCGGCGTCATCGGCAGACCGATGCCGATGGAGCGTGTGGTGCGTGGCATCCGTGCTGCGGCGCTGTCGATGTCGCCTTCCGCGGGAGGCGAGATCGCGCGGGCGATCATGACCACCGACACGATCGCGAAGGTGGCTGAGGCGACGTTCACCGCCGGCGCCGTGACGTACACGATCGGTGGCACCGCCAAGGGTGCCGGGATGATCCATCCCGACATGGCGACGCTGCTGGCGTTCATCACCACCGACGCACCGATCGATGCGGCGCTGCTCCGGCCGGCGCTGGTGCGCGTCACCGACAGCACGTTCAACTGCGTCACCGTCGACGGCGATACATCCACCAACGATTCGTGCATCCTGCTCGCCAACGGCGCCGCGGGTGGCACGGCATTTGCGGACGGATCGAGCGCGCTCGCCGATTTCGAGGGCGCGCTCTTTGCTGTCTGCGACTCACTCGCCGAGCAGATCGTCGCCGATGCCGAGGGCGCGACCCGGCACTTCCGCGTCGCGGTGAATGGTGCCGCCGATATCGACCAGGCCCGCATCGCGGCGCGCGTGGTTGCTCAGAGCCCGCTCGTGAAGACGGCCATCCACGGAGGCGACCCCAACTGGGGCCGCATCGTTGCCGCCCTCGGGCGCAGCGGCGCGACGTTCACGCTCGATCGGTGCAGGGTGGCAATCGGCGGCCTCGTGGTGTTCGATCGCGGGGCGCCCGACTCGGTCGACCCGGAGCGAATCCGCGTTGCGCTCTCGCATCGACGTCTCGACATCGTCATCGATCTCGGCGCCGGCGACGGTTCCGGTCACGCGTGGGGCTGCGACCTCTCCGCGGACTACGTGCGCATCAACGCCGACTACACCACCTGATACGGAGCAACCACCACAACCACCATGCCTGAACAGACCATCGACGAGCGGATCCATCGTGCCGAGGTGCTCATCGAAGCACTGCCCTACATCAAGCGATTCGCCGGGCACATCCTCGTGATCAAGGTCGGCGGCGCCGCGAGCGCCGCAGCGGACCTCGATGCGGTGCTCGAGGACGTGGTGCTGCTGCGATTCGTGGGCATGCGCCCGGTGATCGTGCACGGCGGTGGCCCGGAGATCAGCGCGTGGCAGGAACGCATGGGGATCGAGACGCGGTTCATCAACGGGCTTCGCGTCACCGATGCGCCGACCATGGAGATCGCGAAGATGGTGCTCACCGGCAAGATCGGGCCGGACATCGTCGCGCGCATTCACACGCTCGGTGCAGGAGCGATCGGCCTCTCCGGTGAGGACGGCCCCTCGCTGCTGGTTCGGCCGCGCGCCGGTGCCGAGGGTGCGGATCTCGGCTACGTCGGCGACGTGGTGCAGGTCAACGGCGAACCGATCATGGCAATCCTCGACCAGGGACGCATCCCCGTGATGGCATCGA
The DNA here is from genome assembly GCA_963830305.1 of Candidatus Dormiibacterota bacterium. Taxonomy (GTDB): domain Bacteria; phylum Chloroflexota; class Dormibacteria; order Aeolococcales; family Aeolococcaceae; genus Palsa-851. The sequence continues at coordinate 235,913 of CAWHLW010000002.1, forward strand.
TCGGGCTCGGCTACGACGGTCATGCGTACAACGTCAATGCCGACACCGTGGCCGCCGAGGTCGCGGTCGCGCTCAACGCGAGCAAGCTCATCCTCATGACGGACGTCGAAGGTGTCTGCGACGCATCGGGCAACCTCATCAGTGAGCTCGATGCAGCGCGCGGTCGCGAGCTGCTCGCTGCGGGCGTGATCCGCGACGGGATGATTCCCAAGGTCGAGGCGGCGATCCGGGCCACCGACGGCGGTTGCGCGACCCACATCATCGATGCACGCGTGCCGCACGTCCTCCTCCTCGAGCTGCTCACCGAGCGCGGCGTGGGCACCATGCTGACCAGGGCCGGCTCCGCATGAGCACCCATGTGACGACCGGTAAGCGACAGACAGTGGCGGAGCGCGCGAAGGCCGCGCTCATGGACACGTACCAGCGCCAGCCGATCACGCTGCAGCGTGGCCACGGCGTCTGGGTCACGACCGACGACGGCCGCGAGATGCTCGACCTCGTGGCGGGCATCGCGGTGAACGTCCTCGGTCACGACCATCCGGCGCTGCGCGAGGCGATCGCCGGTCAGGCCGCGACGCTCATGCACACGAGCAATCTCTATTACACAGAACCGCAGCTGCAGCTTGCCGAGCTCCTCATCGCGTCGGCGTTCCCATCACGGGTGTTCTTCTGCAACAGCGGGACCGAGGCCAACGAGGGCGCCATCAAGCTGGCGCGCAAGTGGGGCAAGCTGCATCGCGACGGTGCCCACGTCATCGTCTGCGCGCAGGGCGCGTTTCACGGGCGGACCATGGGCGCGCTCGCGGCCACCGCGAACCCGCGCTATCGCGCCCCGTTCGAGCCCCTGCCGAAGGGTTTCGTGCACGTCCCGTACGGCGACCTCAATGCCCTCGAGCAGTCCATCGACAGCGCCACCTGCGCGGTCATGCTCGAGCCCATCGAAGGTGAGAGCGGCGTCATCCCGCTGCCGCCAGGGCGGCTCGCAGCAATCCGCAGGCTCTGCGATGAGCGCAACGTGCTGCTCATCCTCGACGAGATCCAGACCGGGATGGGACGCACCGGCCGTTGGTGGGCGTACCAGCACGAGGTCGCGGCGCCGGACATCATGACCGTTGCCAAAGGTCTCGGTGGGGGGGTACCGATCGGCGCCATCCTGGCCACGCCTCGCGCGGATGTGTTCGAGCCGGGCGACCACGGTTCCACCTTCGGGGGCGGGCCGCTCGCCTGCGCCGCAGCGGTCGCGGTGATGCAGGTGATCGAGCGCGAGCGACTCGTCGAGCATGTCGCGGAGATCGGCGACTATCTCGCCGAGTCCCTGAGCGCGCTCGCGGCTAGCGGTGCGCCGATCGCGGGGGTGCGCGGCCGGGGCCTCATGCTCGGAATCGCGCTGAGCGATGACATCGCGCGTGCGGTCGCGGCAGCCGCGCTGGATGAAGGCCTGATCATCAACGCCATCGGCGAGCGCACGCTGCGACTGGTGCCACCGTTGGTGATCACGGGTAATGAGGTCGACGAGGCCCTGCTGCGCCTGAGCCGCGCGTTCGACGCCGTGGCCGCCTCCCACCCAGGCGCATGAGCGCCAACCCAACGCGCCTCATCGGTACCGGCGCGAAACCGGCGCGCCACCGGGCCATCCTCGCGCTGGTTCGAGGCGGTGTCATCCGCACCCAGGAGGATCTGGTCGCCGAGCTGCATCGCAAGCGATTCCCGGTCACCCAGGCGACCGTGAGTCGTGACATCCGCGAGCTCGGGCTGCTCCGTGTCCACGACGACGCGGGCCCCCGCTACATGGCACCGGTGGCGGAGCTCGACGTCGAGCAGACGATGCAGCGACTCCGCAACGCCATGCGCGAGCACGTGCAGGGCATCGAGTTCGTCGACCTCTTCGGGATCGTGCACACCGCGCCCGGATGCGCACCCTTGGTTGGAGGTGCGCTCGACGGATCGCGCTTCGAGGAGGTCGCGGGCACCATCGCCGGCGACGACACGGTGCTGGTGATCGCTCGCTCGCGCCCTGCGGCGCAGCGTCTGCTGCTCCGCCTCAACTCGATGTCGGAGGAGGACGCGTGACCGAGCGTGAACGGTGCGTGCTCGCGTACAGCGGCGGCCTCGACACGTCTGTGGCGATCCGCTGGCTGCAGGAAGAGCTCGGCTACGACGTGATCACGCTGACCGCGGATCTCGGTGAGTCGAAGGACGTCGACGCCGTCGTCACCCGCGCATTGCGCACCGGCGCGCTGAGCGCGCACATCGCTGACGCGCGCCGCGTCTTCGTTGACGCCTTCTGCTTTCCCACCCTCGCTGCCGGTGCGCTCTACGAGGGCGTCTATCCACTCGCCACAGCGCTGGCGCGTCCGCTGATCGCCAAGCTGCTCGTCGACGTCGCCCGCGAGGAGGGTGCCACCGCGGTCGCCCACGGATGCACCGGCAAGGGCAACGACCAGGTGCGCTTCGACGTGGCGGTCGGTGCGCTCGCGCCAGAGTTGCGCGTGGTGGCTCCGGTTCGTGACTGGGATATGGGCCGTCCGCAGGAGCTCGACTATGCCGCGCACCACGGCATCGAGGTCCCGGTCACCAGGGCATCGCCGTATTCCGTGGATGCGAACCTCTGGGGACGCAGCATCGAGACCGGTGTGCTCGAGGACCCGTGGACGGAACCCCCCGACGACGTTTACGAGTGGACGGCGCCCGATCACGCACCGGGTGTCGTTGTCGAGATCGGCTTCGAGCGCGGTGTCCCGGTGTCGATCGACGGTCGTCGGATGGCAGGTGATCAGCTGGTTGCGGAGCTCAACGTCACCGCGGGCGCCCGTGGCATCGGCCGCATCGACCACGTGGAGAACCGGCTGGTCGGCATCAAGTCGCGCGAGATCTACGAGGCACCGGCGGCGGTGACCCTGCATGCGGCGCATCACGCGCTCGAGAGCCTCACGATCACGCGCGACGTCGCGCGCTTTCAGCGTGTCGTTGCCGATGAGTGGGCGCGGCTCGTCTACGACGGCCTCTGGTTCTCGGCGCTGCGCACCGCGCTCGACGCGTTCGTCCAGGAGACCCAGGTGCACGTGACCGGTGAGGTGCGGATGCGACTCGCCCACGGCGTTGCCCAAGTCGTCGGCCGGCGCGCCGAGCGATCGCTCTACAGCAACGCCCTCGCCACCTACGACCGCGTCAGCGACACGTTCGATCACGCTGCGGCGCGGGGGTTCATCGAGCTGTTCGGCCTTCCATTGCGGACGCAGACGCGTGTGCAGGGAGCGCTCGAGGACACCGCCCCACTCCATGTCGAGCGGCGCACCCAGCGGCGTGGCGACGCCTGACCGGCGCTCGCGCGGTGCGCGAGCTCCCAAGGTGTGGGCGGGGCGCCTGAGCGCACCAACCTCCGAGCGCGTCGAGGCATACACGTCGAGCTTCGCCGTCGACAAACGTCTCGGTGCCGACGACATCGCGGGATCGCGAGCGCATGCGCGCATGCTGCGGAGCATCGGCCTGCTCACCGCAGCACAACACCGTGCCCTCGACGCCGGTCTGCGGGGCATCGCCGCCGAGCTCGCGAACGACACATTCATCGACGCGCCGGGCGATGAGGACATCCATACGGCAGTGGAACGACGGCTGTTCGAGCTTGCCGGTCCGGTCGCGGGCATGCTGCACACCGGGCGCAGCCGCAACGATCAGGTGGCGACCGACCTGCGCCTGTGGGCGCGACGCGCGTGCACGGATCTCCTGATCGCGATCGCGGGATTGCAGGAATCACTGGTGACGCGCGCAGCCGAGCATCGCACTGCACCGATGCCCGGGTACACGCATCTGCAGCGCGCCCAGGTGGTCTCGCTCGCGCACCATCTGCTCGCGTACGTCGAGATGTTCGGCCGCGATGCGCTGCGCCTCGGCGCGGCACGGCTCGCATGCGACGAGCTTCCGCTCGGCAGTGGCGCGCTTGCCGGGTCGACGCTGCCGCTCGACCGCGAGCGCGTCGCCGATGAGCTCGGCTTCGGACGCGTCGCCGCCAACAGCATGGACGCCGTCGCCGACCGCGACTTCGCCGTCGACATCTCGGCCGCGTGCGCGCTCACGATGGTGCACTGCTCGCGCCTCGGCGACGAGCTGGTGCTCTGGTCGAGCGCGGAGTTCGGGTTCGCGAGCCTCCCGGACAGCCACGCCACCGGATCGTCGCTGATGCCGCAGAAGAAGAACGCGGACGTCGCCGAGCTCGCCCGGGGAAGGAGCGGCCGGGTGATCGGTGACCTGGTTGCACTCCTCACCACCCTCAAGGGGCTGCCGCTCACCTACAACCGCGACCTCCAGGAGGACAAGGAGCCGCTCTTCGACGCGGTCGACACCACCGCCGCCACCCTGCGGATGCTCACCGAGCTGATCACGGTCGTGCACTTCGACGTCGACGCGATGCGCCGTGCGGCATCCGACCCGGCGCTGCAGGCCACCGACGCGGCCGAGCATCTTGTCGCGAACGGCGTGCCCTTCCGAGAAGCGCACGCGATCGTGGGCGCGCTCGTGGCCCGGACCCTCGCCACCGGACGCACCCTCGCCGACCTCGACCTCGCTGAGTGGCAGGCGGCCTCGCCCCGTTTCGGACCGAGCGTCGTCGACCTCTTCGATGCCGACGCCGCGCTCCGCCGCCGCGATGTGCCGGGCGGTCCCGGCCCGCGCTCGGTGACCCGGCAGCTCACCCGAGCGAGGGCTGTCGTCGCCCGCACCCGGCGCGCCGCTGCCGGCGGCTGAGCAGCCAGGCGAACGTATCCTGGAGTCCGTGACCCGAGCCACCCTGATCGTCGGCGATGTCCAGGGAGATGTCGACCGGCTCCGGACGGCGCTCGAGCCCTACCCCGAGGATGAGGTCGATACCGTCTTCCTCGGTGACTTCTTCCAGGGAGGCGAGCCCGGTGCCGGAGGCGGAGCGGCTGCCGCAAGGCTCGCCATGACGAGGCGCAACTCCCGATCCGTGCTCGGCAACCACGACCTGTTCCTGCTCGTGATGCTCGAGCGCTCGCGTGGCGGCGACCAGCTGGGCACGTGGACGACCCGCGACGGACTCAGCATCGAGGACCTCTGGTTGAGCCGCCGAGGCGACTGGGCGGACCTCGAGGCGGTCCAGAAGGACGCAGAACTCGAGGAATGGCTGCGCGCGCTGCCGTTCCTCGTTGAGCTCGACGACGGCACCCTCGCCCAGCACACCGATGACGATCGCTACGCCGAGATCGGCAACACGGTCGACGCGGTCAATGCCGCAGTGCGCACCTGGCTCGGCACCCCGGGCGGCGCATTCCAGTCGCTGCGCTACACGATCGGACGCCACGGCTTCGACGATCCGGACCGACTGCGCCGCTATCTCGACCACTTCGGGGTCAAGCGCGTCGTCCACGGCCACACCCCCCACTGGGACGACCTCCCGATCTCGTTTCACGGTGGCCTCGCGCTCGGCTACGACGGCCGCTTCTCACGCTTCTGGGGTCGCGCCGCGGGCGAGGAGCCGGGCCCGATCGGCGCGACCGTCGGCATCCTCCCGCCGCTCCCAGTGAGCTCGGGCTGAGCGCGCGGCGCGGAAAGGCGATCGCCAACTTACGCAACAGCGAACTTGTCGGCGCCCTACCGGATCGACGTGGCCTACGGAGCGGGAGGGGTGACCCGCACCACCGCGAATTTGTCAGCGCCCGAGGCGAGTGCGACAATCTGCTTGCGCGAACGAGGGCGCTGACAAGCTGAGCACTGGCGCGGGTCACCCCTCCCGCTCCGCGACGCAGCGCGCTGCAATCACAAAGGGGCGCCGACAAGCTGAGCGAGAACCTCACGGGTGGCGGCTGAGCATCTCCCCAAGGCGCGCGATCGGAGGGTCCTGGCCGGCGGTGACGTAGGCGGTCACCACGAGTGACAGCAGCAGGACCTTGAGCGCGCGGAACGCCGCCGCCGCAGGCTGCTGCACCACCAGCCCGGAGAGGGCGATCCCGTCGATGGCACTGAGGATCGCGCCGGCAAGCTCCCGTGGTGAGACCAGCGAGTACGCGGGGAGGCGCCCGAGCACCTGGCGGAGCTCGATCTCGACCTCGTCCATGAGGTGCGTGCGCAGGGCGGCGCAGCGAACGCGCAGCGCCGGGCTGCTCAGGCTGATCGTGTAGAGGTCGATGAGCATGCGGAAGGACTCGGGCTGTTCGGCGCAGCGCGATTCTGCGTGGTCGAGGCCGGTGACGATCCGTTCGAGCGGATCGTCGACCGCTTCCACCACGGCCTTCCAGTCGGCGACCATCTGCCGCTCGGTGACCAGCACCACCTCGAGCAGCAGCTCCTCCTTCGATTCGAAGTAATAGTGGAGGAGCCCGGGGGCGACCCCCGCTTCGCGGGCGACGTCCTTGAGGGAGGTCTCGGCGTAGCCCTGGCGGCCGAGCACGGCGGCCGCGGCACGGACGATCTGGGATCTCCTTCCGGCGTCGTCGATGTCGACGCCCTGGACCGTGGTTCCCTCGTCCGTGGCGCTCATCGTGGCGATCTGTTTCACGCGTTCAACCTGAGCGGCAATCTTAACCCGGCGAACCCCGTTTGCACCGGCCGCCGTCTCAGGCGATGGGCTTGTGGAATCCCACGCCGATCGCGCCCGGCCCGCTGTGGCAGCCCACGACCGGGCCGACCACCGTCAGCGCGGGTTCACTGGACACGAGCGGGCGCATCCGCTCGACGAGCTCGGCGGCGATCTGCGGGCGGTCAGCGTGCGCGATGACCAGGTCGGCGCCGCCCCACGCCTCGGCGGCACGCTTGCATTCGTCAACGACGCGGTCGATGGCGCGTGGATACGTCCGGACCCGTCCAACTGCTTCGATCACTCCGTCACGGATCTCGAGGATCGGCTTGATGTCGAGCACCGAGCCGAGCAGGGCGCGCGCCCCACCGATGCGCCCACCGCGGCGCAGGAACTCGAGGGTCTCGACCGTGAAGAGCACCTTGTCGGTGCTGCCGACGGCTGCGATCGCGGCCACGATCTGGTCGGCGTCACCGCCCGACTCGTTGACCCGCACCGCTTCGCGGACCGCGGCGTAGTGGCCGACGGCGACGCTGCGGGTGTCGATGACGCGGATGTCGAGGTCGGGCAGCGCAGCGCGCGCCTGGGTGGCCGACGCGTAGGTGCCGCTGAGGTCGGCGGAGATGGTGGTGCAGACGATCGCGCTGCCGTCCGCTCCCAGCTCCCGGAACACGTCCTCGAACTCCGCGGGGGTCGGCTGCGAGGTCCGAGGGAACGGGCCCGGCGCGGCCAGCCGCTTGTAGAAGTCCTCGGCATTGATGTCCACGCCGTCGGCAAAGGTCTGATCGCCGAAGATCACCTTGAGGGGCACGACCCGCACCGTATGCGCGGCGCGAAATGCCGGGTCGAGGTCGGCGGTGCTGTCGCACACCAGGTGCACCGAGGGCATTGGCGGCGTAGCCTAGCGCGCCGTCAGCAGTCTCGCCGGGTCCTCGCCGTTGTCCTCGGCGATGAGCAGAGCGCCGAGGAGGGATCGATCCTCGCCCAGCGTCCCGCGGGCGATCTCGGGCTGAGGCTGCAGACGCAGGTAGCGCTGCACCGTCTCGAGCAGCGACGGCGCGAAGCGGCTCCAGCTCGAGCAGACGCCACCACCGAAGATGACCACGTCCGGGTCGTGCACGGCGGTGACGTTGACCGTCGCGAGCCCGATCCAGCGGCCGATCTCGACCCAGGCGTCGGGATCGCTCAGGTGCTCGGGGGCGACCCCGTAGCGCCGGGCGATCGAGCGGCCACTCGCCAGAGCCTCGAGACACCCGGCGCCGCCGCAGTGGCAGGGCGGTCCGCCGAGCCACGCCGGCCACAGCACCATGTGACCGCCCTCGGTGTCGTGCCTGCCCACCACGATCCGGCCGTCGCGAACCACGCCGCAGCCAATGCCGGTCGAGATCGTCCAGTACACCACCGTGCGATGGCCTGCGCCGGCGCCGAGGCGGGCCTCGGCGAGCGCCGCGCAGTTGGCGTCGTTCTCCACGACGACCGGGCACTCGAAGCGCTGGCCGAGCAGGTACGCCATCTCCAGCCCGTGCCACGAGGCGGGCATCCCGGGCGGGTTGCGCAGCGCTCCCGTGGTGCGGTCGAAGGGACCTGGTGCCGAGATCGCGATCGCCTCCGGCAGGACGCCCCCCATCACGCCTTCGACGAGTCCGCGCAGGGTGGCGAGCGGGGAGTCCACGGGCGTTGGAATCCGTCGCACCGCCCCGATCCTCGCGCCACGTCCTGCGGATGCCGCGATCTTCGTCCCGCCGATATCGAGCAGCGCGATCACGGGGCGATGATGCCTACACTCGCCGCCATGCTGCTCGCCATCGACGTGGGGAACACGAACATCGTCGTCGGGGTCTTCGACGGCGAGCAACTCGTCGCAGACTTCCGGATCCATACCGATGACCGGTTCACCGGGGACGAGCTGGGGCTCGAGGTGGTCGATCTCTTGGGGCATCGAGACCTGTCCCCGGGGCAGGTCAGCGCCGTGGTGGTCAGCAGCGTGGTTCCCACGCTCGCGCGGAGCATCGATGAACTTTCCCACACCTACTTCAACACGCCGCCGATGGTGGTCGGACCCGGCACGCGAACGGGCATCCGCATCCAGTACGACGACCCCCGGCGGGTGGGTGCAGATCGGATCGCCAACGCGATCGCGGCGCATCATCTCTACCAGGGGCCGGCGATCCTCGTCGACTTCGGGACGGCGACGACCTTCGACGCCATCGACGCGCGTGGGGACTATCTCGGCGGCGCGATCGCACCCGGCATCCAGCTCAGCCACGACGCGCTCGTGAGCCACGCGGCGATGCTGATTCGCGTCGAGCTCACGGCTCCCGTCGAGGCGATCGGCCACTCGACCACCGGGAGCATGCAGTCGGGGATCGTCTTCGGATACGTCGGTCTGGTGGAGGGCTTGGTCGCCCGGTTCCGCAAGGAGATGGAGGGTCAGCCGAAGGTCATCGCCACCGGCGGCCTGGCGCCATCACTGGCCAAGCTGATCCCGGTGATCGACATCGTCGACGAGCGCCTCACCTTGTACGGCCTCCGTCTCATCCACGACCAGAACCGCTGAGCCTCGCCGATCTGCCCCGTACCATGGGGTGATGGCAGTCGCGACCACTGCCGTCGGCCCGCTGCGGGTCGGCGGGCTCGACCTCTCCTCACCGGTGCTCGTGGCACCCATGGTGGGGATCACCGACGCGCCCTGTCGGGCTCTCTGTCGCGAGTTCGGTGCCGGCCTGGTGTCCACCGAGATGGTTGCCGCCGAGGCCGTGGTCCGGAGCACCGACGCGGCACTGCATCTGCTCGATTTCCCCGCGGAGGTGGAACCGGTCGCGGCGCAGTTGGTGGGCTGCGATCCCGCCATGATGGCCGACGCCGCACAGGTCTGCGTGGAGCGCGGGGCCGTGCTCGTCGACGTCAACCTCGGCTGCCCCGTCCCCAAGGTGGTCAGCCGGGGGAGCGGGGCTGCGCTCGCCCGGGACATCAGCGCAACTGCCCGTGTGGTCGCTGCGATGGTCGACGCGGTCGCTGCCCCGGTCACTGTGAAGATGCGCCTCGGATGGGACGCATCCACGATCAACGCCCCGGAGCTGGCGCGAGCGCTCCAGGACGCTGGCGCCGCGGCAGTCACCGTCCACGGACGGACCCGATGCCAGAAGTACGAGGGGACCGCCGACTGGGCCGAGATCGCCCGGGTCAAGGAGGCGGTCGGCATCCCGGTCTTCGGCAGCGGGGACGTCGAGGACGTCGACATCCTCGCCCGGCGCATCGAGTCAGGGGTCGTGGACGGTGTGGTGATTGCCCGGGGCATGCTCGGCAACTTCTGGTTCGTGCGCCAGGCCGTCCACCGGCTCGGAACCGGGACGAAGCTCCCCGATCTCGATTTCGCCGACCGAATCGAGCTGGCCCGCCGCCACCTCGACATGCTCTGTGCCTACCACGGTGACACCCGCGCGCTGCGCATTGGCCGCAAATACGTCGCCTGGACGATCCGCGGATGTGCAGGTGCGGCGCGGCTTCGAGCCGAGGTGCAGACCCTGGACACGCGCGAGCGACTTGATGCGCTGCTCGACCGCGCTCTTGCGGCCGGTCCGCACCCGGAAGGGTGGTTTCGGCCCGCATTCGTCAGTGGAGATGGCTAGGGAGCACAAAAAGAAGGGCGCCTCTGGAAACCAGAGACGCCCCGAGAGGGGGGGCAGTTATAGAGATCCCCGCCGTGACCTCGCTGCGGATCATATGAACCGGAGCGATTTCCGTCAAGGAATAACGACAAGTTGTTACGCCGCGTCTGATGTTGCTCGCCTATACTCCGGGCTCCGCAGCGCGGAGGTCAGTGGACAGCCGCCAACATCTACGTTGTACCAGGGAATTGAATGGACAAACCTGTGTTGCTCACGCGAGACGGTCTCGCGAAGCTTGAGCACGAATTAGAAGAGTTGCGTACGGTTCGCCGCTCCGAGGTGGCCGAGCGCATCAAGTACGCCAAGGACTTCGGCGATATCTCGGAGAACGCCGAATACGATGAGGCGAAGAACGAGCAGGGCATGCTCGAAGGCCGCATCCTCGTGATCGAGAACATGCTTCGCAACGCGGTCATCATCGAAGAGGGGAGCGAGAGCGGCATCATCAGCGTCGGCACGACCGTTGACGTCAAGGATGACTTCGGCAAGCAGACGCTCACGATCGTGGGTCCGGCCGAGGTTGATGTCGCCGAGGGCCGCATCTCCATGGAGTCGCCGGTCGGCAAGGCCCTGCTGGGTCACTCTGTCGGTGAGACGGTGGACGTGGTCAGCCCTGGTGGTTCCCGACAGATCAAGATCGTCAAGATCAACTAGGGCGCCGCGCAGCGCGTCACGCGCACGCAGCGAGCCTCGCCGGGGAAGATAGGCCGCATGCCATCCGACGACCTCTTTCTAGAGCGCCGGCGCAAGGTCGATGAGCTCGCCGCGCGTGGGATCCCTTCCTACGGCGTCGACTTCGCACCCACCGCGACCATGGAGGAGGCGCGCCTGCTCCTCAACGCCTACGAGGCAGAGCATCCCGGCACGGACGCCGATGCGCCCGATCGCCCGGTTGTTGCCATTGCCGGTCGGATCATGCAGCTGCGCGACCTGGGCGGTGCAGCGTTCGCGCACGTCGAGGATGACTCGGGCCGCCTCCAGGCGTGGTTTCGCGCCGATCGCCCCGGTGGCGCTCACGCCATGGTCCCGATGCTCGACCTCGGCGACATCGTCGGCATCCAGGGGCCGATGACGCGCACGCGGCGTGGCGAACCAACGGTGCTCGTTGACAGTGTGACGCTCCTGGTCAAGGCGCTCCATGCGCCGCCCGAGAAGTTCCACGGCCTCCAGGACCAGGAGACGCGATACCGCAAGCGCTATCTCGACCTGCTCAGCAACGCGTCGCAGCGCCGCCATTTCGCGACCCGAACCCGGTTGATTCGCGCGCTGCGCGCGACCCTCGATCAGCGCGGCTTCCTCGAGGTCGAGACCCCGATCCTGCAGCCGATCCCGGGTGGCGGACACGCGCTGCCCTTCGCGTCGTACTGGAACGCGCTGCACACCGACGTGTACCTGCGCATCGCCATCGAGCTGCACCTCAAGCGGCTCATCGTCGGCGGCTACGCACGCGTCTACGAGATCGGCCGCGTGTTTCGCAACGAAGGACTCTCGCCGCGGCACAACCCGGAGTTCACGATGCTCGAGGCGTACCAGGCATACGCGACGTATGACGACATGCGCGAGCTCACCGAGTCGCTGATCACCGCCTCTGCCAACGCGGCAGGCCCGCAGGTGGCCGAGAACGAGGAGGGTGGCAGCGCACCGTGCGAGGATCCACTGCTGCGCACCGCGTTCGGACGGTCGCTCGACCTCAGGCCGCCGTACCGGGTGGCGACGATGGTCGACCTCGTCCGCGAGCACACCGGCATCGATGCACGTGCTTCGTGGGACACCCTGCACGAGGCCGCCGCCGCCATTGGCGTCGAGGTGTCGCGTGACCTCGGCCCCGGTGCGGTGTTGCTCGAGATCTACGAGCAGCGCGTTGAGGGTGAGCTCTGGGACCCGACGTTCGTGCTCGACTACCCGGCGGAGGTGAGCCCGCTGGCCCGGCGCCGGCGCGACGATCCGCGTTTTGTGGAGCGTTTCGAGCTGATCATCGCCGGGCGAGAGCTCGCCAATGCGTTCAGCGAGCTCAACGATCCCATCGATCAGCGGGCGCGGTTCGAAGACCAGGCGCGGTTGCGCGCCGCCGGCAACTCGGAGATCCCACCCATCGACGAGGACTTTCTCGAGGCGATCGAAGTCGGCATGCCCCCGGCCGGCGGACTCGGTATCGGTGTCGACCGGCTCGTCATGCTCCTCACCAACTCACCAACCATCCGCGACGTGCTGCTGTTCCCGACCATGCGTCCCCAGCACCGCGGCGAGGACGCCTGATGCTGCCCATGCAGCGCATCCGCGACGACCCGGAAGCCATTCGCGAGGGAGCGCGCCGCAAGGGCGAGGCTGCGCCCATCGATGAGTTGCTTGCCGTCGATGCGGAGGCGCGACTGCTGCGTACCGCCGTCGAGCAGGCGCGCGCTGAGCAACGCGCCGCATCGGCTGCGGTGCGCGGAAAACCGTCTGATGAAGCACTCGTCGCGTTGACAGCGCTCAAGCAGCGCATCCAGGACGGTGAGGTACGCCTTGCGGAGCTCGAGCAGCGCGTGGATGGGTTGCTGCTCGAGATCCCCAATCCTCCGCACGAGAGCGTCCCCGACGGCGGCGGTCCCGAGGACAACGTCGTGGCGCGGACATGGGGTGATCCACCGACGTTCGACTTCGATCCGCTGCCGCATTACGAGATCGGCGAGCGGCTCGGTGTCTTTGATTTCGAGCGAGCCGTGAAGATCAGCGGCTCGCGCTTCGTGGTGTTGCGCGGTGACGGCGCGCGGCTGCAACGTGCGCTGACATCGTTCATGCTCGACGTCGCGCGTGAGCACGGCTACACCGAGATCGCACCGCCGTTCCTGGTGCGGCGCGAGGCGATGGTCGGCACTGCGCAACTGCCCAAGTTCGAGGATGAGGCGTACCACGCGGATGACGGACTGTTCCTGATTCCGACGGCCGAAGTGCCGCTGACCAATCTCTACGCGGGCGAGATTCTCGAGGCGGCGCAACTGCCGATCACGCACGTCGCGCTCACCCCGTGCTGGCGGCGCGAGGCGGGCGCCGCGGGGAAGGACACGCGTGGGTACATCCGCCTCCATCAGTTCGAGAAGGTTGAGATGGTGCGCTTCAGCACACCGGAGAACTCACTGGACGAGCTCGAGCTGATCACCTCGCATGCGGAGCACGTCCTGCAACGGCTCGGCCTGCACTACCGCGTCCTGCTCATGTGCACCGGCGACCTCGGATTCGCGCAGTGGAAGAAGTACGACGTCGAGGTGTGGGCGCCCGGTTTGCAACAGTGGCTCGAGGTCTCCTCATGCTCGGTGTTCGCTGACTTCCAGGCGCGGCGCGCAAACATCCGCTACCGCCCCGCCCCCGGTGAGAAGCCGCGCCACGTGCACACGCTGAACGGCAGTGCGCTCGGCGTGCCGCGCACGTTCGACGCGGTGCTCGAGACCTACCAGCAGGACGACGGCACTGTGAGCATCCCGGAACCGCTGCGCGCGTATCTCGGTGGCATGGAGTACCTGACGGCTTCGTGATCAACCACGAGATCGACCCGGCGTGGCTCAACGATCGCAGCGAGTTCCAGCAGAACTGGGTGCACGGACTGCGCAATCCGTCGGGGCTGCACCTGCAGTACGAGCTGGACGGTTCGCTTGTCTTCACGCACTGGACGCCGGGCGACGATCACGCCGGCTTTCCCGGGTTTGCGCATGGCGGGATCATCAGCGCGGTGCTCGACGACGTGATGGGACGGTGTTCTGCACTGCACCGCCACTGGGTGGTCACGGGACGGCTCGAGGTGCGATTCCGGCGGGCCGCACCGATCGGAACCCGCCTGCGAGTCGAGGGACGGATCACCCGGCTGATGCGACGCGCGCTCCACACCGAAGGTCGCGTGCTCCTCCCCGACGGTGCCGTCGTTGCCGAGGCGACCGGGACGTATCTGCCGCTGTCGGACGACCTCCGAGAGCAGATGGTGGCGGCGTGGCCGGGCTTCGAAGAGTTTCTTTGACGCGCTCCATTGACGCCCGCCGGATCACTTGGGGCCGACGGCGGGAGGAGGGGACCTCGGCTCCGGCCTCAAACCGGACTATTCGGCCTCCGCCGAGGTCCCCTCCTCCCTTCGCTGAGTTTCGGCGGGTGCGTCTTCGGCGCGTCAGCACGAAAGCTTCGCTGCCCGGTCACTGGCTGGAGTCGGGTAACAAGATCGTCCGGCGTCGAGATCGTCGTCTCCGCGCTGATAGGGTCGATGGATGCGATCGTGGCGCGTGTTTGCGGCTGTTGGCATCGTCATTGCCATCGCGGTCACGTTCTTCCTGGGCAATGCGTTCGGGTTCTGTGTCAGTGACAGCGCCCCATCCACCTTTGTGTGTCCCGGCGGAGGGGGGAGCTGTCTCGAACACTGCTACCTGTGGCCGGCCGCGTTCGCCGTCGGTCCACTGATGGGACTGCTGGTCGCGCTCAGCGCCGGCTTCATCCTGCATCCGGTTATCCACCGGCCGACCTGATCCCACACTGGGCGTTCCGCCTAGAGTGTGGCGATGCCCGAAGAACGCGAGATCAAGATGCCGGTCGGCGAGGACTTCGCTCTCCCGGACCTCGACGGTGTCGTGGACGGGGCCCACGCGGTGGACCGCGGCAGGGTGGAGCTGTCCGCGACGTACTGGGATACCGATGCGCTGACCCTGCTGCACGCAAAGCTCGGCCTCCGCTACCGCAGCGCTCCTGGAGAGCAGGGGAAGTGGACGCTCAAAGCCGGCGATCGGATGGTCGGGGACGCGGTGTCGCGCGAGGAGACCAACTTCCCTGGTACGCCCGACCAGCCTCCGCAGGCTGTGCTCGACATGGTCCTGAAGGAAGTCGGCGATGTGGTGCTCCATCCTGTTGCCGGGTTGGTGACCGACCGGCATACCGTCGACCTGGTCGTCGCGGAAACGCGTCGTGCCGAGGTGGCCGATGACCGTGTGTCGGTCCGATCAGGCGAGACGACGGTGCTGACCTTCCGCGAGGTGGAGGTGGAGCTCTTCGACGCCGACGCCGCATTGATCGATGCCGTCATGGCGCGGCTCCGCGCCGCCGGCGCGCGGGACCCGGAGAGCACACCCAAATACGTTCGCGCACTGCGGGCGCTGGGTTACGAGATCCCGGAGAAGGCATCTGCGTGAGCAGCCGGCGCGGGCCAGCCAGGCTCTCCGGAATGCGGAGAGAGGCGTAGCCCGCTTGGCGCGGGCCAGCCAGGCTCTCCGGAATGCGGAGAGAGGCGTAGCCCGCTTGGCGCGGGCTCCGCTCCCGTCCGGTAGGCCCCCATTCCCCCTGGCTGGCAACCCCCCTCGGATGTGGCCCCTGGGCGAGCATCCTGACAACGCCCACCTGAGGAGATGGAACTTGCTCACGGCGGCTTCACCGTTTTTTACCGTATGCAAACAAACATTTCCCCGGGGAACGCCCTGAAGCCCCCAGTTGTCCCTCCGGCACCCTGTAAAGTCGGAAGGGTGACGCTAGCCGCGAAAGCTGAGCCCGACGCCCGGACCAACGAGTTCTTCCAGGACGCCACCATCGACGACCTGCGCCTGGCGGCGATGTTCCGGCGCGGCTTCCGGCAGGCGATGATCCAGATCAATCGTTCCCTTGCCCTCCACGACCTGAGCCCGCTCCAGTACCATCTGCTCCTCGAGGCGGGGGCTGCCGGCACCGAGGGAGTCGTGCAGGGCGATCTCGCGGAGCTGATCCAGGCGCCTGAGGCGCGCGTCTCGCTCATGGTGCACGAGTTGAACGCTCGCGGACTGGTGCGGACCCTTCGCTGCGCTCCCGACCGTCGCATGGTCCGGGTCGGCCTCACCGAGGCCGGATGCCGCATCGTCGAGGCGGCGCTCCATGCACAGCGTGCGGCGCTGCACCAGATGGCGATCGACTTCGACGTCCCCGGGGTCGCGCAGATGCTCCGCGGAGCGGTGCAGCTATACCTCGGGGTCGATATTGCCGAGGAAGGCCGCTTCTAGGACCGCGCCGACCCGGAGCGCGTAGCGCGGTGCGTTGACACCGAGCCAGATCGCCTCGCTCCAGTTCGAAGGCTGCCTGATCGCTCGCCCCGGCTCCGCCCACGCGCCTGAAAGCTCGCGCGATGGCGTGTCGAGGATGACCCGGAGCACGCCGAATCGCTGCGCCGATTCCGCTGCCGCAGCCAACTCCATATCCACGGCGACGTGGCCGCGGGCCGCCCACTTCCCGCGCTCAGGTCCCGTCACCATCCCTGAAGTCGAAATCAGTGACCCGCTGGTGACCGGGAGGTGCAGGTAGCGCGCCGCCTTGTCGAGCGCCGCGACAACGCCGGGATCGCAGACGTGCGTCACTCCGTGCTCGTCGACGACCTCGGTTGGGATGACCACGGTGCCCGGCGCCTGCTCGGGGAGCAAGCCTCCGCAGAGCCCGGCACTGATCACGATTCCCGGCATCCGCGCCGGCGGCCGCCCGCCGATGCCCACCCGGACGACGCGGAGATGCGGCGCACGCCGGTGCACAGCCCAGGCTTCCACGCCCATCGCGCAGATCGCGTGCACCGGTGCGTCAGGCGGCATAGCCGTGCTCGCGATACCAGCGAACCGCGCGTCCGACAGCTTCGTCCGCGCTGGAAGCACGGTATCCCAGCTCGCGCTCCGCCTTGGCACTCGTCGAGTACATCTCGAGCCTGCCCATGCGAGCTCCCTCCAGCGGGATCGCCGGGATGCCGCCGGTGGCCCGGACGCGGAGGGCGTCGAATCGTGCCGCCGCCGCCGCGACGGCGTAGGGGATCCGGAACGTCCGCTCTGGTCTGCCCGCAGCTCGTGAGATCAACCGCCACATCTCAGCGAGTGTGAGGTTCACCCCTCCCGCGATGTAGCGCTCGCCGGAGCGACCGCGTTCGAGCGCAAGCACGTGCGCGGTTGCGACATCCTCGACTGGGACGATGTTCATGCCACCACCGAGGGTCGCCGGCATGCGACCGCGCATCAGGTCGACGATGATCTTGCCGGTCGGGGTCGGGCGGTGATCGCCAGGGCCGACCGGTGCGGTGGGCAGCACCGCGGTCACCGCGATCGGCGCGCGCAGCGCCTCGCGTTCGCCGGCGAGCTTGGAGGCGTGGTACGTCCAGCCCGGGTGATCGGCACTTGCCCAGGCGGTCTCGTCGGCGGGGTGCGCAGCCGAGGCCGGCGCCAGTGCAGCCGAGCTCGACGTCACCACGCAGCGGTCGATTGTGGCGATGCGCGCCGCCTCGAGGATCCCTGCCGTTCCGCGGATGTTCACCGCCGCGATCGCCGGGCGGTCCCGAGGCGCAAACGAGTACAGCGCTGCGGTGTGGATGAGGTAGCGGCACTCTCGGAGTGCGGGGATCAGTGCACCGGGTGCAAGCAGATCGCCCTCGACGACTTCGACGCCAGGCGGCGCCTCCCACGGTCCGCGAACCAGTGCGCGCACGCGGTAGCCGCGGGCAAGCAGGGCCGCGAGCACGTGCGACCCCACGAACCCCGACGCGCCGGTGAGAAAGACATCACCGCCGCCGGGCGCTGCCTGCGCCGGGTTCACGTCAGTTCAGATGTGGCTTGGTGCCGCGAGGGCGGAAGCTGTCGCTCGCCGCCCGGATCGACTCGCGGAGCGATGCCGAGGTCGCCACCACCGCGGTCGGCTCGTAGCCGCAGTGCGCCATGCAGTTGGCGCAGCGCTCGTCGCGTCCACGGCCGTACTTCTCCCACTCGGTGGTCGTGATGAGCTCGTGATACGACGACGCATATCCGTCCGACATCAGATAGCAGGGACGCTGCCAGCCGAGCACGGAGTAGCTCGGGATGCCCCACGCGGTGCAGCTGAAGTCCACCTTGCCCTCGAGGAAGTCGAGGAAGAGCGGAGAATGGTTGAGCCGCCACTTCTTGCGCCGTCCGTCTGCGAAGGCGTCGCGGAAGATCGCATGGGTGCGCTCGACGTTGAGCCAGTGGTCCTGGTCGGGCGCCTTCTCGTAAGCGTAGCCGGGCGAGATCTGCATGCTGTCGACCTGCACCTCGTCGTTGAGGAAGTCGAGCACACCGCGAATCGAGCGCGCGTCGTCCTGGTCGAAGAAGGTCGTGTTAGTGGTCACGCGGAAGCCGCGCGCCTTCGCCGCGGCGATGGCGGCGATCGCCTTGTCGAACACGCCGGTGCGGCAGACCAACTCGTCGTGACGCTCACGAAGCCCGTCGATGTGGATCGAGAACGAGAAGTACGGCGACGGCGTGAAGAGATGCAGCTTCTTCTCGAGCAGCAGCGCGTTGGTGCAGAGGTACACGTAGCGCTTGCGCGCGACGAGCGCGGCGACGATCTGGTCAATCTCCTTGTGGACCAGCGGTTCGCCACCGGCGATCGACACCATCGGCGCCTCGCACTCCTCCACCGCGTCGATGCACTGCTGCACCGAGAGCCGTCGCTGGAGGATGTGATCCTCGTGCTGGATCTTTCCGCAGCCCGCACACGCGAGGTTGCACTGATATAGCGGTTCGAGCTGGAGGACCAGCGCAAACTTCTCGTTGCGGCGCAGCCGTTGCCGCGCCACGTAGCTCCCAACTCGCATCGCCTGTCGCAGTGGCACCGCCATGGCTCTCTCCTTGTTCTCGTGGCTTATCGGTTGGCGACGAGCTCTCGCTCGGTGACACGCTGTCCGGATTCCTGCGGCTCGCCGCCCGCGAGCGCCAGGGTCGGAAAGACGTGCCGGTAGAGGTGGTAATTGATGTAGAAGTCTCCGGGGAAACCTGTGCCGGTGTGCTCGGGCTCATCCCAGGTCCCGTCGCGCTGGCGTTCGATGAGAAACGCCCGGCCGCGTACGCATGCAGGATCGTCACCGAGTCCCGCGAGCTGCAGCGTGAGCATCGCCCACGCGGTCTGCGACGGTGTGCTCGTGCCGACGCCGGCGAACAACTCATCGACGTAGGAGTGGCACGTCTCGCCCCATCCGCCGTCAGGGTTCTGGACGCGGCGCATCCACGCCGCGGCGTTGCGCACCATGTCGTCTCCGGTATGCAGGGCAACCAGCGCGCTCACCACGCACCAGGTGCCGTAGATGTGGTTCACACCCCAGCGGCCGTACCACGAGCCCCACGGGCGCTGTTCGGCGCGGAGATATGCAAGTGCAGGCGGGACATCGGGGTCGTCGACCCCGCACCCCACCGCTGCAAGCATCTCGAGCACATGCGCGGTGACGTCCTCAGAAGGTGGATCGAGCATCGCGCCGAAGTCAGCGAAGGGCAGCTTGTACACGAGCGCGCGGGTGTTGTCCTTGTCAAAGGCCGCCCACGCACCGTTGCGAGACCGCATCGCCCTGCACCAGCGAACGGCAGTATCAACGGATTTCGCCACGTGATCGCGATCTGCCGAACTCGAGCAGGGCGAGGACGACGACCGCCGTGTCGTCGACGTCCGGGTAGATGTCGTTGTCGAACTCGAACGCCCATCCGCCGCATTCGCCGAGCGGCACCTTGACCTGCCAGTCACCACCGCCGGAGATCTGCTCGTCGAGCACCCAGTCCACCGCGCGGCGCAGCGCCGGATGCTCGCGCGGCAGCCCGGCCTTGCGCAGCGCGAGCATCGCCCATGCCGTGTCCCACACCGGCGACATGCAGGCGAGGAGACGGAACCCATCGGCGTCATTGATGCTGAAACGCTGGAACCCCTCGAGCCCGCGGCGCATCACCGGGTGATCCACCGACATGCCCTCGAGGTTGAGCGCGATGAGTGAGTACACCCACGGTGGCTGGATCCCGCCCCATCCGCCGTCGGCCTCCTGGCGTTCGGTGATCCACTCGACGAGCTTCGCGCGCGATGCGGCGCGTCCCGGCTGGCGGGGGAGCCGGTCGTAAAGCTTGAGCGCGTGGTCGAGCCAGAGGAACATCCCGGAGCCGGCGACGCGATGCATGCGGCGCGCGCTCCCCGGAGCGATCACCTCGCTGACATCGACACCGAGGTCGCGCACCGGACGGCGTGAGATGACGATGAGCAGTGGCGCGATCGTCCCCCTCGCCCAGCATGCGAAGTCGTAGAGGTTGAGCGGCGCCCACGACGGGAATCGCACCAGTTCGGGCGGCATGCTCGGCACGCCGTCCCAAGGGTAGATGCCGAACAGCGCGAGCCAGATCTTGGTGAACACTCGCGCCTCGACGACGCCACCCTGGTCGAGGATCATGCGCAGCGCGGCGCGAAGTCGCGTGTCCGCGGCGTCGACACCGAGCACTCGCAACGCGACGTACGCCTCGACGGTCGTGCTCAGGTCCCCGGGGCCGTCGTGGTAGAGCGCCCACGTGCCGTCCTGGCGCTGCGTGCCGAGAATGTGGCGAATCGCGCCCTCGCGAATGTCGTCGTGCGAGACGCCGAGAAAGCGGAGCAGCAGCACGTGCTCGGCGGTCATGGTCACGTTGGTCTCGAGCTCACCGCTCCACCAGCCTGCTGGGTCCTGGTGCTCGAGCAACCATTCGACGGCGGAGCGCAGCGCCTCAGACGGCATGAGCCACCTCCATCGGCGCACCGGCACCGCTCGAGCCCTTCGCGTTCTGCCACCCCGCGGCGTTGCTGAAGAGCGTGAGTGCCGCGGTCCTGCCGCTGCGCACCGCGGACTCGATCGTCGCCGGCCATCCGGTGTCGGTCCAGGCCCCGGCGATCACGAGGTTGGGGAGCGCGGTGGCCGGACCGGGTCGGCGCACGCCCGGCGAGGGGATGAACGTCGCGTCAGGGTCGCGCGTGGCCGCGCCGCGCAACAGCTTTGCGCGCGCTGCCTCGGGCAGCACAGCGGCGAGCTCGCTGCGACCGAGTTCGACGAGCTCGCGCTCCGGGCGCTGCACGAGGTCATCAGCCGCGCTCATGCTGCAGCAGACGTATCCCGGAGACTTCTCGAACACCCATTGCATCGGGGAGTCGAGGAGCGCCGCGAAGTCGCAGCCGAGAACCGGCCGGTCGTACCAGAGGTGCACGTCGACGATGGGCATCGGTTCGAAGGCATCGAGACCCTCGATGCCCAGCGCCGGCGCGTCGTCAAGAATCGTGCTGAGCCGGCGGGGCGGGACGGCGAGCACGCATGCGTCGCACGCCGCGCCGGTCCCGCCGCTCAACTTCACGCCGGTGACGCGGTTGCCCTCACGATGCACTCCGACAACGGCCTGGCGGAGATGGACTCCGTCGAACCGCGCTGCCGCCGCCTCCGCGAGCCGCGCAAGCGGGACGCGCAGGTACGCGATCCGGGCGGCGTCACTGCTGCCAAGAAAGGCCGTGCGGATGACGAAGAGTCCCATCTCCGCGGAGACGCGGTCGAGCGGTGCATTCAGCGCCGGTACCAGGAATGGCTCCCAGAACGCACGCATCGCACGGGCGCCCTGATGATGGCGACGCAACCACGCGGCCATGTCACCCTTCGAGCCTTTACCTCCGCGTGCGGCGAGCAATGCCCGCCCCACCTGGATGCGATCGAGCGTTGTCAGAAACGGGTAGCGCGCGAAACCGGCGATCAGGTGGAACGGTGCCGGCAGTGACGACGCGCGCAGGTGTGCAGGCGGACGCTTGCGCGAGAGGATGGTGGCCTCGAATCGCGGTTGCACGTACAGGGAATCGGTGAGGCCGAGCTCGTCGATCAGGTCGAGCGTCGCGGTGCAGCACGCGAGTACGACGTGCTGTCCGCAGTCGACCTCGTGTCCCTCGACCTCGAAGGACGTCGTCTTGCCGCCGAGCAGGCGGGAACGCTCATACAGGTCGACGCGCCAGCCGCGCCTGGCGAGGGCGAGCCCCGCCGTGAGGCCCGCCAAACCTGCTCCGACCACTGCAACGCGGGGCTGTCGTGTCATACCGCCGCCAACCATGAGCGCGCCATCACCCCGAGCTTCGCCGCCTTGGAGAGACGCGCACGTCCACGCAGGGGGAGCTCCGGTGCGGCCTCGATCTGGTCGAGGATCCCGAGGTAGATCCCCGCCATGGTGCGCACGCACACGGCGGGTTGCTTGGGAATCGACTCGGTGACGCGGATGCCCGACGCGTGCAGCTCGCGTGCGCGTGAGATCTGCATCGCCATGAAGGCATGCCATCCGGACGCGACACGGCCGTCGAGAATATCGCCCTCGGTGATGCCGAACGCACTGAGCTCGTCGCGCGGCAGGTAGATGCGCCCGCGGCTCGCGTCCTCCTGTACGTCACGCAGGATGTTGATCAACTGCAGCGCGACACCCAGCTCGTCAGCGCGCTCCAGCGCGATCGGATCGCGGAAGCCGAAGATGCGCACGCACATGCGCCCGACGACGGACGCGACCAGGTTGGCATAGGCCTGCAGCTCCTCCCACGTCTCATAGCGCGTGGTGGTGAGGTCCATGGCAACACCATCGATGAGCATGTCCAGCTCGGCGAGCGGAATCGCGTGACGCCGCATCGCGATCGCGAGCAACCCCATGACCGGGTCGGTGCTGTCGCCGGGTCGGATCTCGCGCAGGCGGCGTCGATGGTGCTCGAGGCGCTGATCACGCGAAGAGCGCCCGTCGAGGTCCGCGTCGTCGTCGACCTGGCGCGCAAAGTCGTAGAGCGCGTAGATCGCCGTGCGCTGCCGGCGGGGCAGGGCGATGAATCCCCAGTAGAAGTTGGCGGCTTCGCGCCGTGCCATGTCCTCGCAGTAGCGCTCCAGCGCGCGGACGTCTGGAAGCGTGGGAGTGTCAAGCACGCCGTTCTCCCGCGGTCCGCGCCGCGACCGGCGCCACCGGCCCGCCCTGACGGCGCAGCCCCGCCGAAAGCGCTGCCGCGACGATGCGAGCACGAGCTGCTCCATCGACGCTCGGGCGCATGGTCGCAGTGCGATACCCGGCAGCGGCGATGGCGTCGAGGATCGCCTCACCGCCAAGGCGGTAGAGCGCGAGCTGGACGCGCAGCCGCGGCGGCGCGAGCGCCTCGAGTGCAACGCCAGATGCAAGCAGCTCGCGGGCGCGCTCGCACATCGCGCGAGTAGCTCCCTCGACGCCGTGCTCACGAATGTCGCTCTGCAGCAGGTATGTACGACCGAGGCGCCTGTCAACCGACACGTCCTGGGCGAAGTTGGCGAGCTGGAGTCCGATGCACACGTCGTCGCTCAGCGCCGCCGCCGCCGGATCGCGGATGTCGAAGAGCCGGAGTACGATCCGTCCCACCGGCGCCGCTGAATGCGTGCAGTAACCGCGCAGCGCCGTCCAGTCCTCATAGACATCGACGCGCTGGTCCTGCAGGTTGGCATCGATCAGATCGATGAATGGCTGAGCATCCATACCGAAACGCTCGACGGTGTCGGCCAGCGCGACCAGGACCGGATGGGTACGCTCGTCGTACGCGAAGCTCTCGTGGGTCTCGTCGCGCCAGCGTCGCAGGCGGCGCATCGCCACCACGCGGTCACCGCTCTCGTCGCCGAGGTCGTCGGTGAACCTGCAGAACGCGTACACCCTTGTCAGGTCGCGACGCAGCCCGCGGGGCGACAGGCGCGAGGCGACGGTGAAGTTCTCGTAGTGCTTGACGAGCCGGCAGCAGTACGCATCTGCGGCAGCGAGAGAGACGGTGGGTTGCGCCATCAAAGAGCCCGCCCGTCGCGATGCACCAGGCGCGCATCGCGCCGGAGGTCGGCGACTCGCGATGCTCCGACACAGAACATGGCGAGACGCAACTCCTCGAGGATCACCGTGACGGTCTCGTCGAGTGCCTCGTCACCCGCCGCAGCGGCGCGAACGAGCGGCCCGGCAATCCCCACCGAGTCGGCGCCGAGTGTCAGCGCCTTGGCGACGTCGATGCCGTTGCGCACACCACCGCTGGCGATCAGCACGCCGCCCGGTGCCGCGCTGCGTGCGAGGATCAGCGCATCCGTGGTGGGGATTCCCCACCCCGCGAATGACGCGGCCACGCGCGCGCGAACGGGGTCGGTCATGCGATGGCGTTCCACCTCGCTCCAGGATGTTCCGCCCGCGCCGGCGACATCGACGGCCGCCACGCCGGCCTCGAAGAGCCGGGTCACGAGGTCGTCGGCGATACCCCAGCCGACCTCCTTGACGATCACGGGCGCACCCAGTCCGGCGCAGAGCGCCGCGATGCGTGCAATCAATCCGCCGAACGCGGTGTTGCCCGAGGATTGCAGCGCCTCCTGCAGTGGGTTGAGGTGCAGCACGAGCGCGTCGGCCTGCAACACGCGGAGCAGATGACGGCAGTCGTCGATACCGACGCCGAGGTTGAGTTGCACCGCACCGAGGTTGGCGAGGAGCGGCACGTCAGGTGCGAGCGCGCGCACGTCGAACGTGGACAGGACGTCCGGCTGTTCGAGCAGGACCCGGCACGAACCGAGACCCATCGCGAGGCCGTGGGCTTGCGCAGCGCGCGCGAGCCGCTCATTGATGGTCTGCGCCTGCTCGGTCCCCCCGGTCATGCAGGAGATCAGCAGCGGCGCATCCACATGCGTGCCGAGCAGGTGGCTGCGCAGCTGCACATCATCGAGGTCGATCTCGGGGAGCGCACGGTGCACGAACCGCCAGTCGTCGAAACCGCTCTCGACACCCTTGGCCGCAACGTCCTCCTCGATGTTGATGCGCAGGTGCTCATCCTTGCGCGAGGCCGTGCGCGATCCGGTCTTCGTGTCGGTCCTCGTCTTAACGGTTGCGTTCAGCAACATGGATCGCCAGATCCGCGAAGTCGGTGAGGGCCTCATCGGGAAGACCGGTCAGCGCGGCGATGGCGTCTCGCGCCAGCACCATCGGCACGCCGGCAGTCAGCGCCGGTCCGCCGAGATCATCGAGCAGCGCGCGCAAGCGGAACTCGCCACCGGGCTCGCGTTCGTGGAACAGCCGGCGCAATTCGCGCCGCCGCGGCGGCGTCGCCACCTCGTACGCCGCGACCACCGGGTAGGTGAGCTTCCGCCGCCGCAGGTCGCCGCTGCGACCCTTGCCGGTGATCTGCGGGTCTCCCCACGTACCCAGCCAGTCGTCGCGGACCTGGAACGCCAGGCCGAGCAACCTGCCCGCGGCATCGAAGCGTCGCGCCACCGCGCGAGGCGCCCCTGCGAGCACCGCGCCCGCGGCCATCGCGGCGCCGATGAGCGCACCGGTCTTCATCGTGACGAGGCGGAGGTAGGTCGACTGCGTGGCGCCGGCACGGCCCTCGAGGGAGAGGTCGAGGCACTGGCCCTCGACGACCTGTACCACGGCCGAGCTCAGCAGGTGCGCCGCGCGCATTCGTCGCCCCGGACGGGGCCCCGGCGCGAGCAGGCCACTCAGGGCATTGGCGAACATGCCGTCGCCGGCATTGATGCCCTGCTCGGCGCCCCAGATCGTCCAGACGGTGGGGCGATGGCGGCGGAGCTGGTCGCCGTCCTGGATGTCGTCGTGGATCAGCGTGAAGTTGTGGATCAGCTCGACGGCGACGGCCGCGGGGAGCGCCCAGTCCGGGTCTCCTCCGAGCGACTGGCATGCCCAGAGTGTCAGCGCCGGCCGGATGCGCTTCCCTGCGGGATCGTTTGCCGGGCGGCCCTGCGCATCGGTCCACCCAAGGTGGTATGCGGACATCTGGCGGAGCAGCCCACTCGTCCGAGGCCCGGTCTTCCGGAGACCGTGGTCGAGCAGCTCCGTGTGCCGGTCGAGAAGCGCGGGCAGCGCCTCGATCGGCGGCGATGCATCGATGTCGAGTACGCGTTCCGCCATGGGCCTCCCCCTGCAAGGAAGCTTTCTACGTCGTAACTATCGTCGAATGGTAACCAACTGAGTTCCGCGGCGGCAACCGGGTCGAACGCCGCTCGCTCAGGCGACGTCAGCGGCCGGGAGCACCACCTGGAATTCCGTCCCGCGGCGCGGCTCGGACGTGACCGTCACGGTACCCCCGTGCGCCTCGACGACGTGGCGGACGATGGCCAGACCGAGGCCTGAGCCCTCGCCGTCGCGCTGCCTCGAGCTGTCCGCCTTCCAGAAGCGCTCATAGATCCGCGGCAGGTCCGCCGGGGTGATGCCGACCCCGGTGTCCCGGCAACGCAGCACCACCTGGCCGTCAGCCCCGGGCGCCGCGCTGATGGAGATGACCCCACCGGACGGTGTGAACTTGATCGCGTTGTGAGCGAGGTTTCGAAGCACCTGTCCGAGGTGCGATGCATCGCCGATCAGATCCGGGGTCCCGGGCGTGACGTTGATGTCAAGGGAGACACCTTTGCTTTCAGCGAGCGGTCGGAGACGATCGAGGCTGCCCATGAGGTCAGTGATCGGGACGCGCTCGCTCGCCATCGGCCGGAGCCCCAACTCGATGGTGCTGAGCTCGAGCAGCTCCTCGACCATCTGCGCCATGTGCGACGCCTCCTGTCCGATCCGGCGGACGAAATCGGCGGCGGCATCGGAGTCCTCCAGCCCGCCATTCGCCAGCGTCTCGGCGATGAGCTGCACCGCCGTGATCGGAGTGCGCAGCTCGTGCGACACGTTACTGACAAAGTCGCGCCGAACTCGTTCGAGGTGATGCACGCGCGTCTCGTCCCGCACCATGAGCAGTGTCGAGACCTCGCCGTTCAGCGCGATCGCCCGGGCGTTGAAGTCACGATCGTGCAGGGTGATGGCGCGCTCCTCGACGTGCCCGCTCTGCCGCGCGGCATCGAGCAGACGCATGAGGCGGTAGTCCACCTCGCCGGCCACGAAGTCGGAACCCTCGACGAGTGCCAGTCCGAGCAGCCGGCGAGCGGGTTCGTTGGCGAGCAGCACCTTTCCCTTGTTGTCCAGACCCACGATGCCCGGGTCGAGCAGCAGCCCGACGGCCCGAAGCACATCGATGCTTCCTGAGCCGGAAACGAGCTCGACGACGTCCAACGCCTCCACCAAGGCGAGTATAGGCTCGTCGTTCGGGCGGCTCCGGAGGGGAACCGCTAAGCTCGGTTGATGGCGTCAACCGTCGCCAAACGTATTCTCGTGGTCGAGGACGAGGATGCCATCCGCGAGACGCTTCGCTACAACCTCGCGCGCGAGGGCTACGTCGTCGCCGAGGCAGCCACCGGGCCCGATGCGCTTGCGATGGCGCGGAGCGAGCGACCCGACCTGATCCTCCTCGACGTGATGCTGCCGGGGCTGAGCGGCCTCGAGGTGTGCCGTGTGCTCCGCCAGGAGTCATCGACGCCGATCCTCATGCTCACCGCCAAGGGCACCGAGGTTGACAAGGTCGTCGGGCTGCAGCTCGGCGCCGACGATTACGTCACCAAACCCTTCTCCTTCAATGAGCTCCTGGCGCGGATCACCGCGCTGCTGCGTCGCTCGGACATGAGCTCGCGGCCGGCCGGGGGGCCAGAGGTCGAGGACTTCGAAGGGTTCAGGATCGACCGGGCCGCACGCACCGTCCACGTCGAGGACGCCGAGGTCCGGCTCGCCCCCAAGGAGTTCGACCTCCTCTCCTTGCTGCTCCGCAACGCCGGCCGGGTGCTCTCCCGCCAGGCGATCATCGCGGCCGTGTGGGGCAACCGCTTCTACGGCGATCCCAAGACCGTCGACGTGCACGTCCGCTGGCTGCGCGAGAAATTCGAACCCTTCGAGCAGGTCCCGTTCCGGATCACCACCGTGTTCGGGGTGGGGTACCGCCTCGACCGAATCGGCGCGATCGAGCTGTCCCCGTAAACTCGACCAGGCATTTGAGGAGACGCGTGGACGCAGCGGTCATCGGCGGCGGTGTCATCGGTCTGTCGGTGGCATGGCGAGCCGCCCGGGCCGGGCTCAGCGTGGCCGTCGTCGATCCCGATCCAGGATCCGGCGCGTCCCATTTCGCCGCGGGAATGATCGCCCCCGTGGGCGAGACTGAGTTCGGCGAAGAGGCGGTGGTGGCGCTGAACTGCGACTCCGCTGCGCGCTACCCGTCTTTCATCGCCGAGCTCGAGCTCGATGCGGGGCGCTCGGCGGGCTACCGCCAGACCGGGACGCTGCATGTCGCGGTGGACGGCGACGAGCAGGCCGCGCTCGAGCGGCAGTTCCGCTTCCGTCAGCATCTGGGGCTGCCCGTGGAGCGGCTGACCTCGAGCCAGACGCGCGAGCTCGAACCCGGGCTTGCCCCATCGATACGCGGCGGCATGCTGGTCGAATCCGACCACCAGATCGATCCTCGGGCCATGGTCCCGACCCTGCTCCAGGCGTGCAGCCGGCTCGGGGTGCAGATCAACCGCAGCCGCGCCTCGCTCATCGTTGAGGGCGGCCAGGTCACTGGTGTGGGACTCGAGAGCGGCGAACGGCTCGACACGTCGAAGGTCGTGCTTGCGGCCGGGTGCTGGTCCGGCGCTGTCGCCGGCGTCCCCGCCGAGGACATCCCACCGGTGCGACCGGTGAAAGGGCAGATCCTTCGTCTGCGAGGGTCACCCGAGATGATCGCCCGGACGATTCGGGGCGAGTTGGTCTACATCCTGCCGAGGGGGGACGGTCGCGTGGTCATCGGCGGAACCGTCGAGGAGCGGGGGTTCGACACGTCGGTGATCGCCGGCGCAGTCTACGAGCTGCTCCGCGAGGCACGAGCGCTGCTGCCGGATGTGGCCGAGCTCGAGCTGGTGGAGGCGTCGGCCGGGCTGCGGCCGGGGTCGCCGGACAATATGCCGATGGTCGGCGACTCGACAACCGAAGGCCTCATCGTGGCGACCGGTCATTACCGCAACGGCTATCTCCTGGCGCCAGCAACCGCCGACGCCGTGGCGGGGGTCCTGGCCGGCGGCCGGTGGCCCGAGGCGACGGGGCCCTGGTCACCCTCACGATTTCGCCGGACTGCCGAGGTGAGGGCGTGATCATCGTGGTCAACGGCGAGAGCCGCGAGGTGGCTGACGGTCTGGGACTCACCGACCTGCTCCGCGAGATGGAGCTTCCCCCCGAGCAGCGCGGCATCGCGGTGGCGAGAAACGGCGACGTGGTGCTGCGGGCCAGCTGGGCCGACACGAGGCTCGCCGCCGGCGATCGCCTCGAGATCCTGCATGCCGTCCAGGGTGGGTGATGCGAGTTGGCTGACTTAGACGATTATCTGGTGATCGCCGGCGAGCGCTTCCGTTCGCGGCTGATCATGGGGACGGGTGGCGTCCCGAGCCTCGAGATCCTGGAGCGGGCGCTCGAGGCCTCCGGCACCCAGATCGTCACGGTGGCGCTGCGCCGCCTGGATCCGTCCGGAGCGAGCTCATTCCTGGACGTCGTGGCGCAGTCGGGGCGGCGGATCCTGCCCAACACCGCCGGCTGCTACACCGCGCACGACGCGGTCACCACCGCCCGGCTCGCACGCGAAGCGTTCGAGACGAACTGGATCAAGCTCGAGGTGATCGCTGACGAGGACACGCTGCTGCCCGACGGTGCCGAGCTGCTCGTGGCCGCTGAAGAGCTGATCGACGACGGCTTCGTGGTCCTCCCGTACGCGAACGACGACCCGGTGCTCTCGCGCCGCCTGGAGGACCTGGGCTGCGCAGTCGTGATGCCACTTGGGGCGCCGATCGGCAGTGGCTCGGGAATTCGCAATCCGTACAACCTGCGGATCATTCGCGAGCGCGCCGGAGTGCCCGTTGTGTTGGATGCAGGCGTGGGCACCGCTTCGGACGCGGCCATCGCCATGGAGCTGGGATGCGACGCCGTCCTGGTCGCTTCGGCGATCACGCGTGCCGCCGAGCCGGTGCTCATGGCGCGCGCGATCGCCGGCGCGGTCGAAGCCGGAAGGCTCGCGTTCAGGGCCGGGCGGATTCCACAGCGCCTCTACGCCGAGGCGTCGACATCCTGGGAAGGAATCGCGGACCTCAGCAACCGCCCCAAGGTGGTTCCGGCGGCGGGTGATGCCGGGTCGGGATGAGGCGCGGCGGGAGCGCCTGGCGCGAGCCCGCCTCTACGTGGTCACCGGGGCGCGCCAGGCAGAAGGCGATCGTGCCGCGTTCCTCGAGACAGTGCTCGGCGCCGGCGCCGACATCATCCAGCTGCGCGAGAAGGACGCCGAGGCGGGTGACATCCTCCGCTGGAGCGCGGACTTCCGGGCCGCCGCGGATCGCCACGGCGCACTCTTCGTGATCAACGACCGCGCCGACCTCGCCGTCGCCGCCGGTGCTGACGGGGTCCACGTCGGCCAGAACGATCTCCCGCCCGCCTGGGCGCGACGGGTGATCGGTCACGAGATGATCATCGGACTGTCGACGCACTCGGGGATGGAATTCGATGCCGGCGACCCCGAGGCTGACTACCTCTGCGTTGGACCGCTCTACGCGACGCCGACGAAGCCGGGCCGGCCGGCGACCGGGCTCGGGATCGTGGAACACGCAGCCGCTCGCGCCCGAGACGGGAGGGAAAGACGTCCCTGGTTCGCCATCGGGGGGATAGACGCGGCCTCGTTGACAGAGGTCGTCGCCGCCGGCGCGGATCGGATAGCCGTCGTTCGTGCGGTTGCCGGTGCCGATCCGGGAGGCGCTGTCAGGGCGCTTCTGGCAGGTTTCGCACGCTCTTCCCGTTTCTTAACCATCACCTAACACCTGCACAAACTTCCCGCCGCTAGGCTGCGAAGCATGGTGGTTGGAGCGGGGTTTTTGAGCGCTCGCGGCAGCCGGGGTCACCGTCCTGCTGGTGCTGCTGCTGATCTTCCTGGGCCGTCGAGTGACGCTCAGCTCCCGGCGCATGATTGCGCGGATGGACGTCTAGCTCTCTTTCGAGCGCTCCATCCTCGGGAGACGGAGGTTGGCATGAGTCGGGATGCGCGTGAGGCCGCGCGCGGTTTCGATCCGGTCGCACTGGCGCGGCTGGAGAGCGCCGCGTGGATCGGCTATTACCGCCGGGAATGGTTCCGGGTGCTGGCGGCATCGGTCGGATTGGTGCGCTGCGGGTTTGCCCTGTCCTGGCCGAAGACGTTATGGGGAGCCTGGCTCGTGCTCCGCGCCAATCAACGATGGGCTCCCTATCCTGACAACGACCCCGACGCGGCGCGGCGGCTCATGACCGGCTTCTACGCACTCGCGGGCGGCAGTGGACCGGATTTCGATGCACGCGAGGCTGCGCGACTCGAGGTGGAGTGGTGGCGCATTCACCGCGACCTGCAGCACGCAGAGGCAGGCGAGACTGCGGCGCTCGGCCGTGCGGTCGCCGAACTCTATGCCTACACGTACGACCGCCCCGTCGCTGACCTTCGCGAGAGTGGCGAGTGGCGCGCCGAGGCAATGCGGATCTGCGACGCGTGGGTCGCGGCGGGTTGCGACCTCACCGACCCACGCGTCGCCGCTCTCGGCACCTGCCTGCTGCGCAGCTATCGCAGCCTCAAGGCAGCAGTCGCCTGAGCTGCGCGAGCGACGCCTAAGGCTTGCTCGAGACCCACCTGTCCGTGAAGCCCTCACCGTTCGACGTGAGCGCGGACGGTACGGCACGGTTCTTGTGCGGTACGCCGGTCATGGTGATGGAGACGGGCGTCAATGAGGCGATGCTGACCGGGCTCGCGCCATTGACTGCGTCACTCGCCATGCCGTTGGTGAACTTGATCGGCGCGAACTTGGGGAGGTAGGCAACCCCAGTGCTGAAGCTTGGTGATTCGACGATCCATTCCGCCGAGTTGCGCTCGCAGAGACCGCTCAGACAAGCCTCGGGTTTGTTCAGCGACTTCCCGCTGGTCAAGTCCTTGACCACGATGTCGTAGGGCTTGCTTTTGCCGGCGCTGTAGGTGACCGACGCAAACATCTTGTCCCCGACCTTGACCGCGAACACCTCTTGAACGCTGTTGGTCGGGTACATCTCCCACCACGCCTCGTGCGTCGTCTGTTTCTTCCCGTTGCAGACTTCGATGGTGCCGCCCTGCTCCACAGCGCTGGAGCTGTAACCGTCAAGGCCGACCCAGATGGCAGAGGACTCGGGCGAGTTCCCGTCGCATGTGTAGGAGGGCTCCGTCCAGTTGGCCTCGACGAAGGTGTATCCAACGTTCTGCGTATCGGCGTACCCCGACCAGTTACTGCTACTGACCCCGCGAACATGCAGTGCCACGCCTCCGGACCCCAACTCCGCGGCCGACGCGAACGGCGCCGCGGCGACTGACATCACTCCGGCCGCGGCAAGAATTCCGGCCGCTGGAACCCCAAGCCATCGAGCATGCTTCACGAGGGACCCCTCTTCATGGGTGCTGGCGGTCGGCCCACAGGCTCACTCCAGGGTCCGACGTGTGATCGCGAATCATACGCGTAACGAACCAATCCCACCACGTCACAACGAGTGCCGGCGGGATTGCAGGGTACGATGAGTGCTTCGTGGAGTTCCGTCGATGACCAGCCTCTTTCGGCGCCGGCGCCCGGAAGAACCCAAACCGACCCCCGAGCCCGCGCCGTCAGGTGTCGATTGCAGCGTACCCGGGTGCCGCAACGGTGATGCGCTCACCTGCGAGTACCGAGATCGCCGCGGCCGCATGTGCCAGGCGGCCTTCTGCCGCCATCACGGTTCGGTGATCGAAGAGGTCCCGTACTGCCGTCGCCACGCCAGCACGGTGCGGGCAATCGGACCGCTCGCGTCCGATCCAAATGGGCGACCTGACATCAACGACCGGACGCCGTCGCTTGTCAACTGGATCTCACGCGAGCTCGACGCGCACATCCGGACACAGCTCGAGGCGACGGCGCGCGAGGGCGAATCGGTGATCGCGGATGACACCGTTCATCTGTCGCGCGACACCAACCGTAACCTCCGCTGGGAGCGGAGCTGGAAGCTGGTTGAGAACACCGGACTGGTGCTCAAGATCAGCATCAACGTTTCCGAGGAAAACGACGCGCTGGTGCGCATCAACGTCGGCAGCGAGATGGTCGCCGATGGGATTCCGCCGTGGATCGCCAGGCGGCGGATGGGTGAGGACGTCGACGTCGCAATCGACGTCGCGCAGCGCCAGCTCTTCTATCAATACCTCCAGGAGAGCATCGCCAGAGCGGTCGCGGAGTTCCGGGGTAGCAGCGACCGTCCCCACGGTCACTGAACCGAGTTGGCTACGCTGTCGCACTGCGGCAGAGGGCCGCAGATGCCCCACAGGAGAGTCGATGAACGCTGAGACATACCTCGACAACACCGGTCGGGACGACGTCCTTTCCGGCGGTGCGAGAAGGATCCCCATCAGCACCCCGAAGGGTGATTTCCACGTCTGGACCAAGCGCTTCGGCAACAACCCCACAGCGAAGCTCCTCTTCCTGCACGGAGGACCGGCGGCCACCCATGAGTATTTCGAAGCCGCCGACTCCTACCTGCCGGGCGCGAACATCGAGTACTACTACTACGACCAGCTCGGCTCGGGCTACAGCGATCAGCCCGATGACCCCGATCTCTGGCAGGTTGACCGGTTTGTCGATGAGGTCGAGCAGGTGCGTCTCGCGCTCGGTCTCGACGCGGGGAACTTTTTTCTCCTGGGTCACTCGTGGGGCGGCATCCTCGCCACCGAGTACGCGCTGAAGTATCAGCAGCACCTCAAGGGACTGGTGATCTCCAACATGATGATGAGCATCCCCGCATACAACGAATACGCGCGCTCGGTGCTCATGCCCGCGATGGACCAGGAGGTGGTCGCGGAGATCCAGCGGCTGGAGGCGGCGGGAGAGACCGAGACGCCGCGCTACATGGACCTGCTCACCGACCATTACCACCAGCACGTCCTGCGCCTGCCCGCCGATCAGTGGCCGGACCCGGTGCTCCGATCTTTTGCGCACATCAACCGATCGATCTACGTGCCGATGCAGGGACCAAGTGAGCTCGGCGCCAGCGGCATCCTTACGGACTGGGACCGGACCAACGACCTCGAGAGCATCGAGGTGCCCACGCTGGTGATCGGCGCCACCTACGACACCATGGATCCCGCCCACATGGAGATGGTCGCCGGGCGCATCCCGCACGGGCGTTTCCTGCTCTGCCGCAACGGCAGCCACATGAGCATGTACGACGACCAGGTGACCTACTTCCGCGGGCTCATCGACTTCATCGTCGACATCGACCAGTGGAGCACTGCCGCGCACGGACGCTGACGCGCCCTATCCTGTGCCGGTGCGGGCTCCCCAGGATCGGCTCGGTGATGCTGCGCCGGGGCTGCATCGCTCGCTCTGGCGGAATTGTGTCGAGGCGTTGCTCCTCGCTCTCGCGCCGGCGGCCGCATTCTTCGGGCTGAGGCTGACCCTGATGGCACCGCCGGATCTGAACGACCCGGCGATGCACACGACATTCATCGTCGATCCGCAAGAGATCTTCTATCGCTACGCGGCGGTGTTCCAGCCCACCGAGCGGCTCCGCGAGGGAGCGCGTGTCGGGTTCCTGATTCCCGGTCGGATCTCCTATCTGCTCTTCGGTGGGCTCCCGGGATTCGTCGTGTTCCGGTACGTCCTTGCGCTGATCGCGATCGTGCCGGCGTACATCCTGCTGCGCCGGTTGTACAGCCGCGTCGCGGGCGTGATCGCGGTCATCGTGATTCTCAGCTGCCCGGTGATCATCCTGGCCTGGGGCACCGACTTTCCCGACTCGGCAGCGGTCTCGTATCTGCTCGGCGGCCTGGCCTGCCTGGCGATGCCGTCGGCACGCCACCGCATCGGCTGGCTGATCGGCGCAGCACTGCTGTTCACCCTCTCGGTCTGGGCGCTGGCGTCCTCGGGCCCGCTGGTCCTCGTGACGTTGGTGGCGTACTGGCTCGTCCGGCGCAAGCGCGACCGGGTGAAATTGGGGCGGGACATCTTGGTGATGGTCGGCGTCGCCGTCGGAGTCACCGGGTTGCTCGCCGTCGGCTCCGCCGCGCTGATCGGTCCGTGGGACTACGTCCTCACGACCATTCAGTCGCTGATCTACCTCGCCGAGCCGGCGCAAACCATCTCCAACCATTCGCGCAGCCCGCTGTGGGCTCCATACATCACCTATCTGCTCGTTCCCCCCGCTGTCGGCCTCGCGTGCTATGCGGCATTTGGCGGGCGGCTCAAGGATTTCCTTGCCAGGGATCGTTTTTCGCGCATCGGCCGTCGCCTTGGGAGCATCCCGACGGCGCAGTTGATCGTGAGCGTCGCGTGCGCGTTTCAGATCGTGATCTCCGCGATCCTGCAGTTCGTCGGCAGCACGCAGGTGCTCGAGGTGCACTACTTCTCGTCGCTGTTGTGGGGGTCGGTGATGCTCACGCTGGCGATCACCATCGCCGAGCTTGGTCTTCCCATCCTCGAGCACGTGCGCTACCGCTGGCTTATCCCAGTCGTGCTCGTGGCGGTGCCGCTCGTGTTCGAGTTCTATCCCAAGGTGCCCCAGTTCGGGTGGATGCCCTTCGGGCTGCTCATCGTCGTTGTGATCGTGCTGCTTGCATGGATCGCAAGGCGCGAAGCCGCATCGCACGACATCACGCGTTCGCGGTTCATGATCGGTGCCGCGATCGCGGCGATCACGGCAGGACTCCTGGTGTTGACAGTGACTCCGACCCAGCACAAGCACGAGCGCGGCACGGTGGACGACACCTTCCCGGACTACGCGTACACGCTGGGCGGAAGTTCGTCGTTCTGGGGCGATGACTCCACCTGGGTCAACCTGTATGGGGTCACCACGGAGATGCCGTCATTCGTCGGTCCCGCCGCATATCCCGGCGAGCAGCTCCTCATGTGGTGGAGCAACGACCAGCTGAAGGAACTGCGCGAGCCTATCGGCATCTACCACGCGTTCTTCGATTCGCTGCCCAGCGATCTCGGCAACCTGACGCCGCTCGACAAATACTTCTTCACCCAGCGTCACCCCGCGCAGATACTCCTCATGAGCCTCAACGGCCAGGGCTTCCAGGCGTCGCTCGACTCGCTCCAGCCGTACGGTGCGCAGCTGGTGAAGACCGGGGTGCTGCGATCCGGATCGGTCGCCCTGCATCTGTGGCTGATCGATCTGCATGAATATCTGAAAACGCCGTAGGCGCTTTCTGGCTTCGATGCGCGCCGGGCGGTGATGGTCGCGGCTGCGAAAGTCTCGTAGCCGCGCTCGGACGCCCTACTCCGGCGGCAGCGGCAGGAGCGGAGGGGGAGCGGGTGGCGGCGGTGGGGGCGGCGCAAGTGCGATCGGCATCACCTGAGTCACGCCGGTGCTGAGCGGCGCGGGACGCGGACGGGAAACAAACGACATGACCAGCACGAAGGCGTACCCCGCATCGCAGAGCAGGAGAAAGATCGTCCCGCCTACAGCGGCGGACGTTTCCGTGCCCAGCCGAGACAGCTCGCCAAGCGCCGAGAGCACCACGACGCCCAGCACGATCCCGCGCGCAATTCCGTACTTCGTGAGCCACACGATGACCGCGTAGAAGATGATGGCGACAAACGCGACGAGCGCGAGAAACGGCCGGATGTTGAACGTCTGGTCAACGATCTGACCAGTGTTGGGATCCTGGATCGGCACCGTGATGGTGGGCAGGAGCAGCCCCACCGCGAAGATGCCGAGGATCTGGAGCGAAGCGTACGCGATGGTGATCCATCGCGCGATTGCGATCCAGTCGGTCCCCACCATGAGCGGCGCGAGTGACACCGTGGGGGCGTTCATGGTGACCGCGGTTGGGGCCGTGCCGTCTCGAGCCTGGTCGACGCGACGTCCGTCAGACAGAACGAGGGGCGAACCACACCGTTTGCAGGTGGTCGAGCTCTTCAGCTCTGTCCACTTCCAGCAGGTGGGGCAGCAGACGGCAACAGGCGCGGTGGCGGCCACGCGTCATTCTCTGCAGGGATCGTCGGGAGGTCGAGGGCCGTGCTCGGACGGTGCCACGTCCGTGACGTGGTCGCTGCAACCGGTCAGCGGGCGCGAACGGACCAGCCGACCGGTGCGAGTTCCACGGGCGGCGGCTCCGGCGGTGCGATGACCTCGCTGACCGGAGGCGCAGCGGCGACTTCGTCAGCGCGACGACCATCCTGCAGGATCAGCGGCGTGCCGCAGCGCTTGCACGACATGACCGTCCCCAATTCCGTCCATTTCCAGCAAGTCGAGCAGCAGACCTTTATGACCACCGCTCATTCTCAGCAGCGCCGCGCCGAGTGACCCCTGCCGTTCGTGGACGGTGCCGAGACCGTGACCGGTTCAGCGCAGATCGAGATATTCCCGGCGTCTTCTACGCGCTCACCCGCTCGACGATTCGTTTGAACTGCTTGAGGTGGGTCCGCTCATGGCGAGCCAGGTGCTCCGCGAATGACACCATGGTTCGCCGGCTTGGGACGTTCCAGGCCAGCACGGTGGCGGTGCGTGACCAGGCGCGGGGCGGCAACGGTTCGATGAGCGCCAGCAACTCGGCACGCTGCTTCGTGAAGGAACGCAACGATGGCTGAAATTTCTGATCGAGGTAGTTGGTTTTCTTGATCCAGGTTCGTGGATTGACACCCTGCCGGGTTGGCTCGTCCTCGGCGAGGATCGCCTCGATGTGTGCGCCCCAGACGTCGGCGCACGCACGAAGGTGGGCCAGCACGTCGTTTGCAGACCACTCCTCAGGGCCTGGAGCGGCGTGCACTTGCGCAGACGTCAGGCCGGCGGTCAGTGCCGAGATACGACGCGGCGTCTCCGCCAGCCGTTCGAGGATCGTGTCAATCGAGACCGAAATGCTGGGCATTGATCGTTCTGCTATGAGCCGTTCGTTCCGGACAACGCCTCGAGGAGTTGAGTGCCGTTTGGTGAGCCGAGCCCGGTGCACGGGTCCCACCCGGCGCCGGCAGAGTACGCGCCATTCGATCCCTTCACCACATCGTGGAGCGCGCCAACGCCCGCAGACGTGTACAGGAAGGGCTGGAGGAAGCCGACCGGCCGCGCAAGACCTTGATTGAGCAGCGCGATCAGCCCCGCCCAGAGCGGTGCGACGGCACTGGTCCCACCGATGGGAATGGTTTGACCGTCAACGCGAATCGTGTAGCCCGTATCGGGATCGGCATCACCGCAGACGTCGGGCACGCCTCGCCCGACACGGCCGCCCGGGTTGGCAGACGGCGGGATCGACGCGGAGTCCTGGTATGCCGGCACTGGGAACACGTCGCTGATGCCGCCTCCGCCTGCTCCCTGCCCGGCACCGTCATTCCACACGGTCTCCGAAGCAATGATCCCGTCCTTGATCTCCAGGCGCGTGCCACCGCATCCGAGGGCGTGCGGGGCTGAAGCCGGGAAATCGACGTGCTGGAGACCGTCCGTCACGCCATCGCTCGACCCGTTGTCGCCGGCTGCGACGGTCACGGTCACACCCATCGCGGCCGCGGAGATGAATGCCTGCTCCATCTGGTTCATCGCTTGAACCGTCCATGTGCTCTCCGCGCTCCCCCAGCTGATCGAGATGACCGACGGCGTGCGGGTCGTGTCATGAACGGCGCTGGTGACCGCATCGATGAATCCCTGATCCGTGTTCGGTGCGAAATACACCGCGATGGTGGCGCCCGGGGCGATGCTCCCGGATACCTCGATGTCCAGCATCACCTCACCGTCCGGTCCATCGGCGGTACCGGGCGTGTTGCTTCCGCCGTCGATCGGTACAGCGACCACGGTGGGCTCCGATATCCCCAGCTGCGCGAAGTACGCGCTCAGATCCGACTGCCGGAAGCCCCCGCCAAGCTCGATCAGCGCGATGCACTCGCCACTTCCAGTCAGTCCTGTCGGAAACGTGTACGCGGTGGCGACCTGCGGTGGCATGTACGCCGATCGCGCATCGGCGCGGGGCCGGAAGAGCGATCGTGCCTGTGGCCGTCGATCCAGGCCGAACACCCCGGTCACGACTCCGCTCAGCACAGACGGCACCGAGAGCGAGCCTTGCCTGCCGCGATACTCCACGCCCTCCGGATCACGATAGAGCATCAGCGTGGTGCCGAATGCGGTGCTCAGCGCGTCCAGGCGACCGGTGAGTTCGACGCTCCTGCGCGCGAGATCGACCGATCCGGCTGACAGTCCGGAAGCCTCCGCAAATTGACGGATTGCCGTCACATCGGCCGAAGCGGCGCCGTGGGCCGCCGCATACTCCGTTCGTGAGAGGTGCCCGGCGGCCGGCTCCCCACCGCGTCCGCGGAGGTACACCGTGACAGTCGCCACCTCCGCGGGGTCGCACGGTCCCA
Organism: Candidatus Dormiibacterota bacterium; assembly: GCA_963830305.1. Classification (GTDB taxonomy): domain Bacteria; phylum Chloroflexota; class Dormibacteria; order Aeolococcales; family Aeolococcaceae; genus Palsa-851. The sequence continues at coordinate 275,067 of CAWHLW010000002.1, forward strand.
GCGCTGCATGCGCCGGCTCGGAACGCTCGCTGCCAGGAAGCGCGACGCGCGATGGTCGGTCTGCCATCCACCCATTGTCGGCACGGTGCTCCGTCCGTGTCCACCCTGCAACGCACCACGAGAATCGGACGCGATCGGAGGTCGTTTCAGACTGCCTCACGGACTCGCAGTCGGAGATAACGAGTACAGCCCGTTAGACTCGTGTCCTAGAACGAAATACCACCGGCCTTGAGCACGGCGCTCATCTTCGGCGATCAGCGAGGCAAGGATGCCGCAGTTTCAACCCGTCAAGCCGGTTCGGACTCACGAGTCCATCGTCCGGCAGATCGAGGAAGCGATCTACAGCGGTGATGTCGCTCCAGGCCAGCGCTTGCCGTCCGAGCGTGAGCTGGTCGTCCAGTTTGGCGTCAGCAGGGCGTCTGTCCGAGAGGCGCTTCGCGATCTGCAGAGCTCCGGCTTGCTCCGCTCGCGGCCCGGAGATCCGTCGGGTGGCGCCGAGGTCCAATCGTTTTCTTCGGGCATGCTGCAGCGATCGTTCACAGCACTGGTGCGACTGGAACGCCTGCGTCTTCACGAGTTGATCGTGTTCCGTATGGTCATCGAGGGGTCGGCGACCTATCTGGCAGCGCTGCACCGGCAGGACGAGCATCTGCGGCGCATCAAGAAGGCGCATGACCTGATGCGCCGGCTGGTGGGAGAAGACCAGGAGATTTTCGGACAGGCCGATGTTGAGTTTCATCAGGTCATCGCCGAAGCGAGCGGCAACCAGCTCATCCGGGTCTGCAACGAGGTTGCTCGCGGGCTGGTGCTCGGACTGATCGGTGAAAAGCTCGCCAGATCGTCGGACCTCGCCGAGTTGCAAGCGGATTCATGCAGGCGGCACGGCCGAGTGCTGGCCATGATCAAGAAGCAAGAGGCTGTCGAGGCAGCGCATTTCGCGAGGTTGGATCTCGCCGAGTACTACGGCCCGTACGTCGATCCGGCAGAAGCGGACGAGCTCCTCGCGTTCGCGAACAGAGATCTGACCGAGATCTGAGATCCTTCAGCGACTCGGAGGCGCAGCGCTCGGCACGGCTTCGCGGTCCCAGGTGCGCGCATTCACGCCGTCCTCTTTCAGCCGGTACTTCTCGAGCTTGCCGGTCGGCGTCTTGGGAAGCGCATCCATGATCTCGATGTAGCGCGGCACCTGAAAGCGACCCAGGACATGCCGGGAGTGCGTGAGGATCTCCTGCTCGGTCAAGTCTGAGCCCGGGCGGATGACCACGCATGCCTTCACGTCCTCCTCGGTCAACTCGGAGGGCACGCCGATGACGGCACACTCGATCACATCGGGGTGACGAAGGATCCCCTCCTCGACCTCGAACGCGGAGATATTCTCGCCGCGGCGACGAATGGCCTCCTTCTTGCGACCCACGAAAGCGACATTCCCGTCCTCATCCATGCGGCCGAGGTCACCGGTGTGGAACCACCAGTTGCGGCCCGCGGCAAAAGTCTCCTCGGTCATCCCGTAGTACGCGGTGAAAGTCGTGAAAGGGATCTTGGAGCGGGTGAGGATCTCTCCCACGCTGCCTCGAGGAACTTCCTCGTCATCGTCGTCGGCGATGATCACGTCGAACTCTGGGATGACGCGTCCACACGAGCCGGGGACGCGGGGTCGATCATGGCGAACGGTGACAGGAATGCTCGTCTCCACCGAGCCATAGCACTCCAGGATCTTGAGACCAAACCGGCGCTCAAAGTCCGGCGCCCAATCCGGAACCGGAACACCCCACGCGAGCCGCACCGGGTTGTCGGCATCGTCGGGGAGTGGGTCGGCCTTCTGCAGGATCGTCAGGATCGCGCCCATGAAGTCAAAGACGGTCGCGCCGGTTGCACGCACCTCGGCCCAGAAACGGCTCGCGCTGAACCGGCGACCGATGGCGGCACTGCACCCGAGGAGCAGCGCGGGGATGGTGGTCAACGCGGTCGCATCGGCGTGGAAGAGCGGGAACGGACAGTAGAGCACGTCGTCTTCGCGCAGTCCAAAGTCGCGAATCGCGATGCCCGCCTGCGAGATGAAGTAGCGATGCGACAGCAACGCCGCCTTCGACCGACCGGTGGTTCCCGAGGTGAAGAGGAGTGCGGAGGGCTCAGAGAAGTGCACGTCGGACGGCGCGATCGGGTCGTCGGTCACGCACTGTGAGAGTTGCAACGCCCCGGGGACGTTGGGCTCCGCGCCGTTGATCAGCAGTGGGGCGGCTTGACCGGTGGCGATGTGTTCGATGAAGACGGCGTGGAGATCCGCATCGCAGATCAGCAGCTGCGGATCCGCGAGGTCGATGACCCGGCGGAGTGCGTCGCCGCGGAAGTCGGTGTTGATTGGCGCCCACACGGCGCCAAGCCGGTTCGCGGCAAACCATGTCTCCACGCAGGCGAGCGAGTTGTTCATGAAGACACAGAGGCGATCGCCGCGACCGAGACCCATCTGTTCCAATCCGCCCGCGAGCCGGCCGATGCTTCGTTCGAACTCGACGAAGCTGATGTCCTGTCCCGCGATCTTGAGAAAGGTGCGGTCCGGCCAGAGGGTCGCGGCACGGGTCAATGCAGCGTTGAGGCTCAGGTCCAGATGCTGCAGCGGCGCCCGTGAGGTGGCCACGGTCGGACTGTCGTCAGTCAGTGCCTGCAGGTTGCGTGCGGCGTCCATCGCTAGCTTGGGTTTGTGGGTTCCTGGAACCGGCGAAAGGCGTCAGCGGCCTCGGGCGCCGAGAAGCAGAAGAGCGCCGCATCGACCTCCCAGCGGAGCGCTGCTTCCTGAGAGGCTTGCGCGGCAGACTCAACGGCGAGCTTGGTCGCTCGCATCGATCGCGGGGCATAGGACGCCAGCTCCTGGGCGAGCTCGATGGCGCGCACCTGCGGATCGTCAACGAGCTCCGCGATCATCCCGATCTGCAGCGCCTCCTCTGCGTCGACCCATCGGGACGTCAGGAGCAACTGCTTGGCGCGTGCCAGACCGATCAGCGCGGGGAGACGGGATGTGATCCCCCCGGTGAGCGCGTGGCCAATGGCAACCTCTGGAAATCGAAAGCGCGTCCCCGGACTGCAGATCACGAAGTCGGCGGCGAGTGCGAGCTCGGCGCCTCCTCCAATTGCGTAGCCATGCACAGCTGCGATCACTGGTCCAGGAAAGGCAGTGATGAGACGCGTGATTTCCTGGAGGAGTTCCAGCGCGACGCGGAGCTCCTCAGGCGTTCCGGTCTCAGGAGCGAGCGTCTCTCTCAGGTCTTCGCCGGCGCAGAACGCGCGCCCCGCGCCCTGGATGAGAATGGCGCGTGCATCTCCTGCCTCGCGTAGCGCACCACTCAGGCTGTTGAGCAGATCGACGTTCATCGCGTTGAGGACGTTGGGGCGGTTCAGCGTGATGACGGCGATGCCATCCTCGGTGGTGCTCGTCACGGTGCTCATCAGGCGTCGATCCTCATTTGCAGGCGGGCGCGGTCCACGACCGCGCGAACGTGATTGACCCGGGCCACAATCGTTTCGCCGTCCGAGACCTCGACGTGAAAGTAGAGACGGTTGCGCGTCCTGCGAATCAGCCGAGCCCTCGCCGCGAGCGAGGTCCCCACGCGACTCGGCATGAGGTGCTCGATGAGCGCGCGCATCCCAACGGTGATCTCGCCGGCGTTGAGGCGCGCCGCAATGGCGGTGTGGCACGCCACCTCGGCCATGCCGAGCACGAAGGGCGTCGACGCTGCGGCCGGGAAGTCCGGGCCGAACGTCGCCGCGGTGTCATTCGCGGTGACGACGCGAGTGAGGGTGGCCGACCGCCCGTCAGCGCCCAAAGCGAGCTCAGTCATCCGATTGGCGCCTCTCGGCGGCCGGCCATCGGTGCGTGCAACGGCCACGGATAAGCGCGTTCCAGACACAGCGCCAGCTGGAGCAGCAGGGCATCCGTCCACCGACGGCCAACAACCTGCAGCCCGACGGGGAGTCCCGCGGACGTGAGTCCGGCTGGGATGGAGATCGCCGGTGCCCAGGTCAGATTCGCGAGCATGGTGAATGCCTCGGCTCCAGTCGCTGTGGCATCACGGCCATCGATCACCGCGGGGATGGGACCGCGAGCGTCAAATGCGGCGCACGCAACCGTGGGAGTCATCAAGAGATCGTGGTCGGCGAAGAATGCGGCGACCTCGGATTCCACACGATCGCGGAGCGCGAGGGCCTCGCCGTATTGCCGCGGCGTCGGCGTGCCATATTGTTCGAGCCACTCACGCGGAGTGCGCGCCATTTGATCGGCGAACTGTGGCCACAGGTCGAGGTATTCCAGGCGGGCACGAATGCGATGCGTGACGATCGGCATCCAGGCATCGTTGGCGTTCGTGAAGGTCAGTGGACTGCGGTCCAGCGTCAGACCAGCGGTTTCGGCGAGTCGCGTCGCGGCCCGTTCCGCGATCTCTGCCACCTCCGCCTCCACGGGTGCGTAGCCGAGGTCTCGTGACCATGCGGCGCGAAGACCGGCGCGGGGCGGTGTCACGAGCCGGCTTTCCATCGTGCCGAGCCAGGGCCGGGTTTGCGACATCTTGTCGATGTCATCGCGCGCTGCCATCACGTCGAGCAGCCGGGCCGTGTCACTCACGGTGCACGCGAGCGCGGACATGGTGTTGGTGTCGGAGGAGCCGTCGAGCCGGGCCACCAGGCCGTGGGTTGGCTTGAGCCCGACCAATCCGCAGAAGGCAGCTGGACTCCGCACGGATCCGCCCTCGTCGGTGCCGGTCGCGAACGGTACCATTCCGGCTGAAACGGCCGCCGCTGACCCACCGCTGCTGCCGCCGGGCGTCTTGGTGAGGTCCCACGGGTTCCGAGTGGTGCCGAACGCTGGCGTGTCGGTGAGCGAGTCGAACGCGAACTCGGGCGTCGCCGTCTTGCCGACAGGAATCGCACCGGCGTTGCGCAACCGCGCGATGTTGGGATCGTCCGCCGTTGCCGGCGCTGCATCCTTTAGAGCCATCGAACCGAAGGTGGTCGGCATACCGGCACAGTTCTCGATGTCCTTGACGCCGAAGGGAACACCGGCAAGCGGACCGGGATCAATCCCTGCGGCGACCTGGGTGTCGATCGCAACGGCGGCGCGAAGCGCCTGTTCCCAGTCGACGAAGGTAAACGCGTTGATGTCAGGGTTGTCACGGACGACCGCGGCGCGGCACTCCTCCACGGCGGCTGTCGCCGACTGAATCGACCCGCGGACCTTGGCGCTGAGGTCGATGACGCTATCCATCAGCCGGCACCTTCAGGGATCCCTCGTCACGCCGACCGACGCCGGGTTCGAGTCAGCGGTGAGGTCGATAGGCCGGGAGCGGAAGAAGTCGCTCTTGGAGAACATCGCCGCGATGAACCCCGAGATCAGACAGATCGCGAGCGCGATTCCTCCGACGATCGCCGCCGCAGCGGGCTGGGTATGGAAGCCCCACGCGAGCAGGAACAGCATCGCCGCGCCACCGATGAACGTCGCCACGATGGTCGGCACCTCGGAGGTCCTGCCGCGGAGCGCACGGAAGAAGAAGACCACACAGGCAAGCGGGATGATCGTGTACATCGCGAGGTAGAGCAGGCCGACGGATCCGACGATGTCGCCGATGACGGTGATCGCCTCGGAGCTGATGAGATACGGGATCAGGACCAGGGGCGGGAGGATGCCGAGGATCAGGGCAGCAACCCAGGGGGTGCGAAAACGCGGATGCAGCTTGGCGACGAACCCGGGCAGGACGCGGTCCTGCCCCATCGCGAACATCACCCGGCTCGCCTCGGTGAGTTGCATCTGCGTCGCGGCGAAGAGCGCAGAGAAGACGGCGAGGGGGAGGAATCGCGCCCAGGGATCAGGCGCGAGGATCGTGCTCGCGTAGCCGAGCACATCGGCACCGTGGGCCTCGATGTTGGCCGGCGACGCCACTCCCTGGAAGATCACAAAGAGGAGGAGGTACCAGACGAGCGCGGAGATCACGCCCACGATCGCTGCGCGGCCGGGACTGAAGTTGGGATTCTTCGACTCCTCGCTGAACAGCAGCGGCGCTTCCCAGCCGCCAAAGAGGAAGCCGCCGATCACCAACGCGGTGGCGAATCCCGTCCATCCGTTGGGTGACGAGCCGATCGAGAAATAGGAGAGTGAGGGAGCGGAGACGCCGGAAGCATGGGAGCCAAGCTCGTGCAAGAGCGCCAATATCGCGAACGAGAGGACGATTGCGTATTCGGCGATCAGTATCGTCGTCTGCACGCGGATCGATGGCCGGATCCCGCGGACGGCCAGGAAGATGACGGCTGCCATGTAGAGGCTGGCCACGATCCAGATGACAATCCCGGGAAAGGCCGTTCCCGGACTGACGATGCTGAGGAGGTAGCTCCCGGCCAGGGTGATGTTGCCAATATTGACAAGAAACCCGATGGCGATGGCGAGCATGCCGACCGCGAAACCGATGGGCGGCGCGATCGTGCGCCCTACCCAGATGTAGGGAGCGCCGGCGTCGGCGCGCCAGCGGTTCAGACGGGCGTAGCCGACGGCGACGAGGAGGACGACGATCCCGCCGGTGAGGACGACAAGGGGGGAGGCCAGTCCCGAGATCGCCAGCAACGTCGCGAGGGTGTACGCCACTCCGGTGGTCGGGCCGGAGCACGCCAACGACGCGATGAAGTCACCGCCGAATCCGATGGCCCCGGCCAGCAGACCCCTTCGACTCTCTTGGTGCGTTGCCTCACTCACGAGGGGATGCCCTCCTTCTACTGGTCAGGCCAGCAGGCCGCGCGGCCATCCTAGGTTCAGACGAGGTGAGGTGTCAACTGGGTATCCCGCTCAGCCTGATGCGGTCTCGGCTCCCCGCGCGTTGGCGGAGGGAGAGGGATTCGAACCCCCGGGGGCTTGGCGGCCCCTGCGGTTTTCAAGACCGCTCCGATCAACCGCTCCGGCATCCCTCCGCGTGGGTCGCCTGCCAGTTTAAGCGGGTGCCATCGCGTGCGCTGCAGGTCCATGCGGGAAGTGCCGCCGCTAGGCCGGCGCCTAGGTCATTCCCTCGAGTTGGTCGGCGTGCTCTTCGAGGTGGCCGACCAGGAACCGCTCGGTCAGCTCATCAACCGTCATGGCCCCGAGCGTCGGATGCAGCCCGCGCATGTTCCACTGGTCCGGCTCAATTGTGCCGAGGAAGGTGCGAAGCGTGGCGATGTCGGAGCGTGTGTCGTCCCAGAGCGCTGATATGGCCTCCCTTCGATCGCGCTCGATTGCGCCGATGCGCTCGGGATCACGCTTCGTCCGGCCGAACGGCACCGGCTCATCGGAGGGATGATCGCGAAGCACCGGTCCCGCCTGGGCGATCCAGTACGGGATGAACTCGGCGAGGTGCGCCCACACTTGGCCTCGGTCCCACCGCTCGCCGCTCTCCGGATCAGCGCCGGTCAGCGCTCCCGGTTCGGGCTCCGTCGACGCGGCGGTTGCTAGCCGGGCCTCGACTGCGTCAAGACGCGCGATGTAGTCGGTCCCGGTACTCATCGCAACGGCCGCGCCGCGGACCCCGCGCTCACGCGGTTGCGCAGCGTCCCCAGACGCTCGACGGTCAGCTCGACGATGTCACCGGGTTGCAGCCACGGATATCGCTCGACACCGTGCACGAGTGACAGCTCGAGGATGCACCCAGTGCCGCACGTGCCGGAGCCGATGATATCGCCCGTCTCGACGCGGGTGCCGCGCGACGCATACGCGATCATCTCGCCGAAGCTCCAGTAGATATCCGCGAGCGATGCGCGCGAATACTCGACGCCGTTGACGCTTGCCGTCATCTCGAGAGCGAAGCTCTTGTCGCGTCGCGCGTCCTCGAGCTCGTCCGGCGTCACGAACACCGGTCCGAAGGAAGTCGCGAAATCCTTACCTTTGACGGGCCCCATGCTCAGCTTCATCTCGCGGCGCTGGATGTCGCGAGCGCTCCAGTCATTCATCACGCAGTAGCCGGCGATGCTGCGCTCCGCGGCATCAGGGTCGAGGTCGGCTCCGCTCATACCCACAATGGCCGCAACCTCCAGCTCGTAGTCCATCTCCGCAGAGCCGGGTGGGATCGCGACATCAACGTCCGGGCCACAGATCGCGTAGGGGTTGCTGAAATAGAAGACCGGCAGCTCATACCAATCCGGGTCCATCTCAAGGCCGCGTCGCTGACGCGCGGTGCGCACGTGCTGCTCGAATGCGTAGAAGTCGCGGAGCGTGGGGGGCCGCTGTATCGGCGCGAGCACCTGGACGGCGTCGAGCTCGAACACGTCGCGTGGATCGCGGCGGACGAAATCGCCCTCTGCTGCAAGCCGCGTGCCGTCGTCACCGAGGAGGCCGAGCAACGTCGTCCCGGAGGCGGACGCATGGATCCGACCGTCCACAAGCATGCCCGTCCGCTCGCCAGTCTCCTTCGATGTGGTGAACGTCACCCAGCGCATTGACGCCGTCGCCTTCGTATGAGAACAGCCAGCAGTGTGCCGCCTGCGAGAACGAACACGCCGGCGGCAACCAAAGGTGGCATCAGACCCAAACCCTTCGTCGACGTCGCCGCCACACCACTGACGAGCCCGATGCTGTCGTCGTTGCCGAACGCACTCGACATGCGCACGTGGTGGATCGGCATCCAGGGAACCGGCGTCGCGATGGGATGGACGACCGTTGGTGCGTGGCGAACAACTGTCGCCACGTGCTTTACCGTCGCGGCTGGGGTTGCGACCCGCGCGGTCCGCTCGATGACGATCGCCATGCTGCCGTAGATGGTGAAGGTTCGAGCGAACTGCGCCATGGTCGTGCCGTTGTACGAGCCGGTGAGCGGGTCGCTGAACTCGAGCGTCCCTGCGGATGTGTTCACCCCCATGAGCACGACGACGTGGCCCGCCTCGGTCCACGGGACTGTGCGGCCGTCCCAGGCGGTCCAGGTTCGCGCCGTCTGCAACGCATAGTCGACCGTCGTCCAGACGAGCACGGGGTGACCCGCCTCGACCGCCGCGTAGAGGGACGCCGGGTTCCAGCCCGTGAACTGGGCCGCCACCGGAACGCCGAGCGATTCCGCGACACGTGCGACCACCGGCGCATACGCGCCCCAGCCGGCGTACTCAGTCCAGTGCGGGTTGCTGCCGGGCTCGGAGCCCATGACGTGGCCGACGAAGTCGGTATAGGGATCGCCCCACTCCGCAGGAAGGCCGTCGGCGCCAAGGATCGGAGCGCGGGTGTCCGTCGGAAAGTGGTCCTGGACGTACTGCTGCGTCGTATGGACGCCGACCGACGCGAGTGCGATGGTCAGCGAGGTTGCCTCGCAGTCGAGTGGCATCTGCATCCGCTGGGTTCCGACCGGGAGCCGAACCATCGCGGCTTCGGCTGTGACCGGCGTCGAAGCGAGCGCAAAAGCGCCCGTTCCAAGGGCGACGATCGCGGCGGTCCCCCTCCAAATATGGACCACGTGGCTACTGTACGAGGAGGCACATTTCGGATGGTCGCGAGCCGGACACGACATATACTGGCCCCGGCCTGGGGAGGTGGCTGAGAGGCTGAAAGCGCCCGCCTGCTAAGCGGGTGAGGGATCTTAAGTCCCTCCGGGGGTTCGAATCCCCCCCTTCCCGCCACTTAGCTATTTCTGTGGAAAACTCCGCGTCTGAGAGCGCTTTCGTACTGGGATTCTGGCCTTCCGGGCAGTTCAAGTCCTGCCCCTTTTGCGGAGTTCTAGTGCCGTCGGTACCTGCCTTCTCGTGCGCGCGGAGCCTTCTGAACCTCTCGGACGATGACGTCGAAGGGCGGCCTTCGGCTCACCTCAAGCCGGCCCTCGCCCCAGGTCGCCTGCTTGACCAAGACGCCTGCAAGCTGGCGGCGCTCGTCAGGTCCAGCCGTTCGGAAGGTCTCAGCTGCGAGGCCTGCCGTCTCCCAAATCCAGATGCCTTGGTCCACGTAGCTGCGGTCAGCTGTGCGATGGTGTGCGATGGCCTCGGCGATTCGGTCCTGCTCCGTTCGCCACTTGGCCGCCATCCGCTCAAAATACGCATTGTTGATTCGCCCGTCGACCTTGTCCACATAGGCGTTATCCAGCCGGTTCTGGAGCGTGCGATGGTCGCGCTCGAGTCGCCCGATGGCTTCATCCCGGAACCGCGTCTCGTCCTCGTGACCGCTGCGTAGGGCTTGATCACCCACATCAGAATGCGCGGCTCGATGGCCATGTCCTCGAGGTCGACCCTGAAGTGGTCCGCAGAGGCTCCTTCGTACGTAGTGCTATCGCTCGTCGCAGCGCCCTCGATTCCCTGTGCATCGGTAGTACACATATCGGCGCTTCTTCATCTCGCCAACCAGCGCACACCCACAGCGGGAGCGGTGGAGGAGTCCGGTAAAGGTGAACCGATGCGTCCGGACTTTCGGTCGCTGTGCATGACGGTCGTCGAGGACGGCTTGCACCCGGTCCCAAAGTTCCCGGCTGATGACCGGGGGGTAAGTTCCGCGGTACAGCTTGCCTGCCCACTCGAACTCGCCGGAGTACATCCGCTGCCGAAGCACCTGATGCACTTTGGCAGTGCTGATCGGCCGACCCGACTTCCGGAAACAGAGGCCTGCTCGCCGAGCCATCTGCGCCACCTCCTTCACAGAGAAGCTCCCGCTGGCGTACCACTCGAAGATTCGAGCAACAAGCGCTGCGCGTTCTTCATCCACCACGAGAGCGCGCTTTCCGTCAAGACCGAGGACGTTGATGTACCCGATAGGCGCGAAAGTCGGCCATCCGCCTTCTTCGGCCTTCTCCCGATGGCCCTTTTTGACTTCCTCGGAGAGGTTGTCGATGTAGTTCTTGGCCATCAGAACCTTGATCCCGTGCATGAACTTTCGGCCGACTGGAGTCGGGCGAGAGGACGACGTTCTCCTTGACAAAGTGGATCTCAAGGTCGAGCTCGTCGACGCTGATCCAGTCCTTGAGGTTTCGATAGAGGCGGTCGGTCTTCTCAACCAGCAACACGCGGCACGTCCGAGTGCGTGCAAGGAAGGCGAGCATCTCTCCCGAAGCCGCCGCGCCCAGCCTGTTTGGCAGTCTCCACGTCTACGAACTCGCGGAGGATTCGCAGGCCCCGCTCTCCCGCGTACTCGCGAAGGAGCTTCTCCTGGGCAGGAATGGAGTAACCCTCTTTCTCTTGATCCTTGGACGACACGCGTACGTAGAACACGGCTGAGCGTGTACTGCCGGGAGCGGGCATAGGGCGGCTGTGGTTGGTCCGGGTGTCGCTTCACAGACACTCGTGCGATCCCTGCACGATCTTCCACCCCGGGCGAATCGGCTTACCCAGCCGTGCGCTCGGTGCCGCTGCTCCCGCGCTTGGCTCGCATCCGTTTACGGCGAAGCGAAAGAACGGCTCCGAAAGAAGCTGACGGCGTTCTCCAGGATCTCTCTCGCGGCCTCCTCTGTGAGTGGCCCGTCGTACCAGGGCTGCCAAATCTCGATAGTCCTGTTGACCAACTCGCGGCTCCATCGAGCGCGGCCACCCGTATCTGCGAGCCCGTGGGAGGCATTGGCCTGGAAGGCGTCCGTCGCATCCTGTGCATCCGATGAAGAACACCTCGAAGCCGCCGAAAAGTCAACGCCATGCCGCCGCCCAGCCGCTGCCGCTCGTCCCCTGTGCTGGAGCCGGCGCCATCCTCGCGGCAGGCGGCCCGTCCCGGCGCTGGGGGCCGCCCGGTGGCGCGACCCGCGGAGGTCGGCCGAAAGTACCGCCTGGCCGCCTGAGGGCGCCGTGTCGGCGCCGTCCGGCGCCTCGGGCGCGATCCTCCTTGCCGGAGACTGATCCCGACCGCTCACGCCGGCTTCCGGAAGACGAGGACGTCCTCGTGGGCGATGACCCGCAGCGGGATGCCGGCGGTCCGAGCTTGGCGTACCAGGCGCAGTTGGAAGAAGGACGCGCGAGGCACGATCCGGTCCTCGTGGAGCGCGGCGAGCAGAGCCACCAGGCGTTGCACGGGCACCAACCCCGCGGCCTCGACAGCACGCAGCACCGCGCCCGGGAAGTCAACGAGTAGCCCGTTGCGTCGCCACGGCCGCGCCGTCACCACCGCGATCCCACCCGGCCGCAACAGCGGGACACATGCCGAGAAGATGTCCCGGACCGCGTTGAGGAGTTCTGCCTCACCGACGTGCGCGAGGTTGCGGGCGTCGCGTGAGTAGCGATCGTCGCTCTTCCAGAACCTCACCGGATCGGACGTCGACCCGCCCATGGACCGAGCTGCCGTACGGCGGCGAGGTCACCACGAGAGCGACCCGACCGCGGATCGAGGCTGGCACCCGCGATCCGAGTGCGCGCGCATCACCAACGTGGACGTCACCAGTGCCCGTGGCGCCGAATGCCTCCGCCAGCGCGAGGTTGGCTTCGGCGACATCCGCCCCAGCGCGGTTCGTACTCAACACCGACACGCCTTGCGGCCGAGATGCATCGCCTCCACCAGCGTAGTTCCGATCCCGCACATGGGGTCGAGCACGATGTCTCCGGGCGACGAGTAGGCACTGATGGCTCGGCGCGCGATTTCGGGAAGCATCTTCGCTGGGTGCGCGATCGCATCGGGCACGTAGCGCCCTCGACGCTGCACCGCGGATGACTGCTGCGCGCACGGCCACACCGACAGTGGAAGGAGTCACTCATGTACATCGACCCGCGGCTCGATGAACACGAGGACGTCCTCGTGCGCGATGAGATGCAGCGGAAGGCCCGACAGCCGTGCGCGCTCTGGTCTGGTTCAGCTGCCAGAAGGAGGGACGCGAGACCAAGGTCCCGTGACGCACCCCGGCGTGGAGCGCGATGTTGTGTTGGAGGTGTCCGAAGCCTGCGCCGCCGGCAAGGTCGACCGTGATGGATGTCGAGATCGATCAACCGCCCGCGGTGGCGCATGTTCTTGGTGACGGTTACCAGCAGTCCGCCAGGGCGCAGCAGCGCGAAGCACTGCGCGTAGACCGCAGCCATGGCCGCGTGGTAGCGCTCGCCGCGCGCGTGACCGATGTTGCCGAGATCGGCCGAGTAGTTGAGGGTTGACGCGTCGCACAGACGTCTGCCTCGCAGCCACGCGCGCTTGTCGATGACGCCCGCTTCGCACGCATACGGCGGCGACGTCAGTACAAGCCCGGTCCGGCCCCGGAAGCCCTTGAGGAGTGATACCAGCGATCGCGCGTCGCCGAGGCGGACCTCGGCCAAGCGGCGCTGGCGAGCGGGCAGCGCGTGGGCGAGGTTGCTGCGCGCGATGGCGACCCAGCGTTCCTCGAGCTCGACCCCGATGCAGCGCCGATCCAAGCGCCGCGGCCTCGACGAGAGTGGCGTGCCGATGCCGCACATCGGATCGACCACGACGTCCTTTGGTTTCGAGTACGCAGGAGGATCCGACGCGCAGCTCGGGCAGCATCTTGCCCGGATGCCGGGTGGACTCCGGGACGTAGCGTCCCGCTCGCTGCCAGCGGGCCGTTGTCTGCGCGCACGGCCAGACGGCGAGCGGGACTGCCTCGGATTCTGCGGTTGTAATGCTCGGGGGTGTGGCCATGGGTCCGCCCCCGGCCAGCGCCGACTACCGACACCCCCGAATCGCGTATTTCGGCGAAAACGCGACATACAACGTTCCGCGGCGCCGATGAGATGCAGCTCACTTGACCCGCCGCAGCACCGGAGCGGGCAGCCGCCTGAGGCCCTCTTGATAGGCCGCGAAATCGTTGACAGCTTCTTCCAGCCGCACCTTCGCAGCGCGCGTCCTGGCAGCCGTGGATCCGAAGGCGGCGTCGCTGTCGAGGAAGCCGATGCTCGCCTGCACGAGACCGAGCAGACGTCTTCGGAGTCGTGGTTGTCCTTCATGGGTCCGCCCCGACCACCGGACGCCGACACCCCCCAATCGCACCTACAAGCCGAAACGCGACACGCCGTTGATATTTCTGCCGAGTCGAGGTAGGAGTGACCGTTCACATTCACGCTTCAGGAGGACGACGAGATGCCACATCAACAAATCCGCAACCAGGGCGCCAGCGGTCGCGACAGCTCGGCCCATATCCAGGCCGGAACCGTGGTCTGGGACCGCCGATGGGGCGGTCGCTTCAGCGGTACTGTGACTCAGAGAGTTGAGGACCGTGTCTTGATCGCATGGCACGGTTCCTTGGTCGAAGACGGGCTCCGCATCGACGAGGTCGATGTCTGGCCCGACGCACCTGCAGAATTCGCGGCGTGGCGGGGTGGAGTCGGCGTCCTCGATAGTGATGGCACGTTCCGGATGAAGCCGGTCCGATAAGAGCCCGCTGGTGACGGCGTGGGACGCTACCGCCCGGCACCTGCAGCAAACGTCTATCGGGTTCGGCGGTTGCACGGAACGCGGGCAGAGCCTGCCCGTGGACGTGCACGCAGCGGCAGTCGCGCAACCGTCATCTGATTAAAGGAATCCGACGCTGCGGTGTACGTCTCGTGGACGTGCGGCGTACGTAGGCGCTTGCGGCCACGTCCATGTCGCGTCCGTCATACGTCTCACCCCCTGCTGAGGATGGCGGCTCCAAACACACGAGGAGCTGCCATGTACGACGCCACGCTGCTCGCCACTCGAAGCCGCTGACGCGGCCTTTCGACGAGCTCGTCGCGACGGCCCCGATCCGCTGACTGTCGACGGCAGGCGCCATCGGGCACGGGCTGCCGGCGCGGGCGCTTCCGGCTCGACGAGCTCAAGCCGCTGCTGCTTCACGTCGGCAACGCCGTACGACGCACGGGACGCTGTCGGTCGCCGAGCTGCTGCGGCGCGCCCGTGGCGGTGACGAGCGCTGGGTGATCGGCCTGGTCGGCGTCCTGATGCCGGGACTTCGCCGGGTCGCCAGCCGCCTCACGCGCGGGTATCCGGGGGACACCGAGTGCATCGATGCCGCAGTGCTCGCCGGATTCGTCGAAGCCGCCCTCAGCTCATCCGGCGCAGCGACCGGTCTGGCTGCGAACCTGCTGTGGGCCGCCTTCCGCGCGGGACGCGAGATCTGGGTGCAGGAGGTGAGCGTGAGCATCAACCGCGCAACTGGCGAGCTCGGGTCAGTGGCCGCCAGGCCGGTCGTCGGTGATCACGTCGATCTCGTGCTCGCGCGCGCCGTGCGCGCCGGGCCATCTCGGCGGACGAAGCAGAGCTCATCGCCGCCACACGGATCGAGCGCGTTCGCATGCATGACCTGGCGCAGCCAAGCTCGCGCGAGACGTACCACGCCTTGCAGCGGCGCCGCCATCGTGCGGAAGCGCGACTGCGTCGCCTACCTGTATGCGTGCGATCCCGACTTGTCTGATTTTCGCCGAAATCGCGGATTGGGTGAGTGCGGACACTCCGGAGAGCAAGGGTGCGGCCAGGTGGCCAGATCGACCGCCGACACCCCAGCACCAGCTCTCAATCCGAAAGGAGGTGAGCACGCCCCAGGAACGGCCGGGCTCGAACTCTCCCGGGTGCCCGTCTCATCCACGAACCCACGATTCACAAGGAGAACCCCACCCCGTGCGCAGACGCCTCCCGAGTCCTGACTGCGCTGCTCCTCGCCGGCTTGCTGGCTGATCGCTGGCGCCGCTCGCCGCGGCAGGCGGCCGGCGCGCCAACCCTGGGCGGCGTCATCAACTCGCTGCCGCCTCTGGGTGGTCGGTTTGCTGGCGGGACTGGCCACCTTGTTCCTGACCATCGGCGGCGTCCGCTACATGACGGCGGGCGGAGATCCTGTTCAGGTCGAGCGCGCGAAGACGCGCGTTGCGCTCGGCGGCCATCGGCTACGCGCTGGCCGCGCTCTCGCCGGTGACTCGTCGCCATCCTCCAGTCGATCGTCGGGATCGTGAGCAGGCAGCGTCGCCTCCACGGCGGTGCGGGGGCCGTCGTCGGCTGCTGCTCTCGGTGGCAGTCGCTCTTGTGAGCACTCACGCACCCGTCGGTGCCTCCAGCGGCGCTCGCGTCGGCGCCGCTCGCCATCATGAACACGCGCGCTGCGCCATCGCCCACGTCATCGATCCAGGTGGGCCCGTCCGCATCGCCGACACCGTCCATGTCGGCCTCCGAGGCGCATCGTCACCGAGTAACGGGTCGACATTCGTCGCGCCGTGGGACATCCCCGGCCTCATCGGACAGGCGATCGACGGGTGGTTCAGCGGGCTCGTTGTTGCAGCGCTCAACCCGGTGCTCGATCTGCTCGGCAACACAATTCTGGCCACACCTGACGTGAGCGGGCCGGGCCAGGTCAGCGCGCTATGGAGGGTCAGCGCTGGCATCGCCGATTCCCTGCTCGTGCTGCTCGTGCTTGCCGCGGCCGCCCTGGTGATGACCCACGAGACCCTGCAGACCCGCTACGCGATCAAGGAGATAGCGCCGCGCATCGTCGTCGCCGCGATCGCCGCCAACGCGAGCCTATCCATCGCCGGCGTCGCCATCCGCTTCGGCAACGCGCTTTCCCAGGCGTTCCTGGGCTGGGGCGTCGATCCCGTTGACCGCGATGGCCACGATGCGAGGAACTCATCCTCGCGCCGCTGGCGAGCGGCGGGATCTTCCTGGTGCTCATCGGCATCGTCATCGCGATCCTGGCGGTCGTCCTCTTGGTCGTCTACATCGTCGCGGATCGTCCTGGTGATCCTGCTGGTCGCGGCAGCTCCGCTGGCGCTCATCTGCCACGCCTGGCCGCCCATCGAGGGATTGGCACGGCTCTGGTGGCGCGGGCTTCATCGCGCTGCTCGGCGTGCAGGCTGCGGTCAGTCCTTCGTGCTGGTGACGGCGCTGCGCGTCTTCTTCGCCAGCGACGGGAACGCCACGCTCGGACTGGCGTCGGGCAGCGGAGCCTGGTCGACCTGCTGGTCACGCTCTGCCTGTTCTGGGTCCTGATGCGGATCCCCTTCTGGGCGCGAGCGCGCGGCCTTCTCCGGGCGCGGTTCCGCAGACCGGGTGGCTCGGCGCGTGGTTCGTACCGTCCTGGACGACTCAAGGGCGTTCGCGCCATCGCGGCAGATGCTCTGATGCGCATCCCCGCCGACATCGATCGCGAGGACCCACTGGTCTTCGGACTGTCGGCCCGGCAGCTCTGCATCCTTGGCGCTGCGCCGTGGTCGTTGCCTGGCTCCTGCTACGAAGGTGCGCGGTTGCTGGTGCCGCTTCCGGTGGCGGCGGCCGTTCGCCGCCCGTTCGCCGCCGCGGGCTTGCCTGCGCTCTCGGCCAGCGTCACGGCATCACCGGAGAGCGCTACGCGCTTGCAGCTTTGCGGCACGCGCGCGCGCCGCATCGTCTCGTGCCGAAGTGACCGACGACGCGGTGCCGTCAGACGCCATGCGGTCGGCCGACGGCCACCGCCTCGCGCCGTTCGAACTGCCGGTGCGTGCCATCGCGATCACGGGTGTGGTCGACCTGCATCCCGACGGCGCCGCAGTGCTCGTTGCGCGTTTCGCTGATCGGGTTCGCGCCTGCGAACCGCCGAAGAGCAGTCGGCGCTCGTCGAGGCGTTCGGACGCTTCCTCAACTCGCTGCACGCACCCGATCCAGATGGTCGTCCGCAGCGAACGCGGCCGACCTCGACGAGCTGGTCCACGCGGCTTCGAGATGTCGCGCCCGCGGCTGCCGCATCCCTCCCTTGAGGACGGCCGGCACTCGCTCATGCGCGCTATCGTCGCAGAGCTGTCTCGGCCAGGCACGACATGCGTGCGACGAGAGATCGTCCTGACTCGTAGTGCGCTCGAGCTGCGGCGCGTGTCTCGGCAGCTGACTGAACTACGAGCGCTGCTGGCGGAGATGATCCGATCGGCCTCCTGGCGGCCGGTGTCGTGTGCATCGCGCTCATGGCAGCGAAGTGGCCGCGCACCTGCTTGCCCGCGTGCGATCGGTCCGCCCGCGCGCGCCGACGGGCGGCATGAGCGCACCGACCGAGGTCGTGTCGGGATGCTGAACCGCGCCTTGATGGACTCGCACGCGCGGTGGCATCGAGTCGGCGGCCTGTCCTCGCGCCTGCTGCTTGGTCCCGATGCGGTCCCGACGCGCGTCCGTCGCTGCGCAGCGGGACGCGAGCTTCGCGGTGACCGGGTATCCGCAGGAGGTCAGCCGCGGCTGGCTCGCACCGCTGCTTGCAGGCCGCCGGCACGTCGACGTCTCCCTCCACATCGAGCCGCTGCCGCCAGGCGATGGCGGTCGAGCGCCTGCGTCGACAGCGAGCGCGGTTGGAATCGGCGCGGCGGCATCGAGCATGGAGCGGGGACGACTCGTCGATCCCAACGTCGCGGTCGCGGCCGGACGAGCGAGGAGCTGGCGCGGCCTCGCCCGCGGGCAGGGCCGCCTCTTCCGCGTCGGCCTCTACATCCCGGTGCGCGCCGCTATGACGGATGAACTCGAGGACGCGGACTGCGCCGGCTACGGACGCTCTGCGCATCGCTGCTCCTCGACGTGGTGCCGTGCACCTTTCGTCCGTTCAAGGATGGCTGAGCGACGTTGCCGCTCGGCCTCGACCAGATCCATCTCCGGCGAGCGTTCGACACCGAGGCGCTCGCCGGCGTCGTTTCCCTTCGCCGCCGCCGACTGCCCGATCGACCCCGACGGCGTCCTATACGGGCTGACCACCCCGGCCGGGGCGCCGATCATCCTCGACCGCTTCCGGCAAGACAACTACAACACCGTGATCCTCGCGCGCTCGGGCGCCGGCAAGAGCTACCTCGCAAAGCTGGAAGCGCTGCGGCTCGCTGTATCGCGGCGTGCAGGTGTTCGTCGTCGACCCGGAAGACGAGTACGAGCGGCTTGCCGAGTCGGTGGGCGGCACCCACGTCAGGTTGGGTGCACAAGGGGTGCGTATCAACCCGTTCGATCTCGGTACCGAACTCGACGCGTACACCCGCCGCGCTCTCTTCATCCACACGCTCGTTGCCGTCTTGCTCAACCAGACGACCGACGCCGCGACGAGAGCGGCGCTCGACCGCGGAATCGTTCCGCATATAAGGCTCGCGGAATCACGTGAGCACCCGAACTCACGCCCGGCCTACTCCGACGCTGGCGGATTTGGCAGGGGCGCTGGAGACGGATGGCGCAGTCCTCGGTGGATCTTCGCGAGCAGCTCGCCCCCTTCGTCACCGCTCGCCCGCGGACTATTCGACGGTCCGACCACCGTTGGTCTCGATCGCCATCTCGTGGTCTTCTCGCTTCGCGACCTACCCGATGAGCTGAAGGCTGCGGGCGTATTGCTCG
>CAWHLW010000003.1:0-124699 GCA_963830305.1 Candidatus Dormiibacterota bacterium
TGAACCCGAGCCCGTTCTATGTCTTCGACGAGGTCGACGCCGCCCTCGACGACAGCAACGTGCTCCGCTTCACGAGGCTGCTCCGCCGCCTCGGCGAGACCCAGCAGTTCCTGGTGGTCACGCACAACCACATCACCATGGCCGCGGCGGACGCGCTCTGGGGAGTGACCATCGATGCGGACGGCACCAGCTCGGTGCTGGGGGTCCGGTTCGACGAGGCGGCGGTGGCCAGCGCACCCACGGCGGCGCTGCACAGGGTGGCCGGGTGACGTCTGACGAGGTGGTCGCCCCGGTCCGGCGAAGCGCCTGGTGGCGGCGGGTGTCCGGCCGGATGGACAAGGCCTCGAGCGTGTTCAGCGCCGAGATGCAAGGCCTGGCAGCGCCAGGAAGAAAGCTCGATGACGCCTTCTACGACGAGCTCACCGAGGTGCTCATCGCCGCCGACTGCGGGGTCGAGCTCTCGGAACGGCTCACCGCTGCCCTGCGCCAGCGGGCACGGCGCGAGAAGCTCGCCGACGGCGCCCAGGCGATCGCGGCGCTCAAGGCCGAGATCCTCGCCGTCATGAACACCTACGACCGCTCACTCAAGCTCGGAGCGGTGCCGAGCGTCGTCCTCGTGGTCGGCGTGAATGGGAGCGGCAAGACCACGACCATCGGCAAGCTCGCATACCGGCTGAGCGAGGAGGGCCGGACGTCGCTCATCGCCGCGGCCGATACCTACCGAGCCGCGGCGATCGACCAGATGCGAGTCTGGGCGGACCGAGCCGGCACCGACGTGGTCGCGCATCAGCCGGGCGCCGACCCCGGGGCCGTGGTGTTCGACGCCATTCAGGCGGCTGAGGCGCGACGCATCGACGTCGTCCTCGTGGACACGGCAGGGCGGTTGCACACCAAGGTGAATCTCATGGCCGAGCTGGGTAAGATCCGCCGGGTCGTCGAACGGCTGATCCCGGAGGCACCCCACGAGGTGCTCCTCGTCGTTGACGCGACCACCGGGATGAATGCGATGCGGCAGGCGATCGCCTTCCACGAGACGACGAAGCTCACCGGCCTGGTGATCACCAAGCTCGACGGGAGCGCACGGGGCGGCACGCTGCTGGCGGTGGAAGAACAGCTCAAGATTCCCGTCAAGCTCGTCGGCCTTGGCGAGGATCTCGACGACCTCAACGTTTTCGACCCCGCCTCGTACCTGGACACGCTCTTCGGCACGACCTCCTGAGGAGACCACTTGACAAGGTGGTGAGTACTCACTACCATAACGTCCGTGACCTCCACAGCGACCCCCACCGAACGTCTCACCGCTCCGGAACGCCGCGAGCAGATCCTCGAAGCCGCCGTCACGGTCTTCGCGGAGCGCGGCTACGAGGGCGCCTCGACCGACGTGATCGCCCGCATGGCCGGCATCTCGCAGCCGTATCTCTTCCGGCTCTTCGGCACCAAGCGCGAGCTGATCATCGCCACCGTCAGGCGCTGCTTCGAGGATACCGAGGCGCTGTTCGCCCGGGCGGCCAAAGGGCTTGAGGGTGATGAGGCGCTGAAAGCGATCGGTGCTGCGTACATCGACGAGATCCGCCGCAGCCCGCTCAAATTGCGCGCCCAGCTGCAGTCCTATGCAGCATGCGATGACCTCGCGATTCGCGCCGTCGTCGCCGAGGGATTCGGCGCGCTGGTGCGGCTGGCCGAGCAACTCACCGGTCTTGATTCAGCGCGCTTGAGCGCTTTCTTCGCTCAGGGGATGCTGCTCAACGTGCTCGCGATGATGGGTCAGATGGACGAGCCCCAGGCGTGGGCGATGCGACTCATCGAGGGCTGCGCCATGAACGAGAAGCTGGGCCTGTGACCCCGGCATTTTTTTTGCCCTTCGGAGTGAGTGAGTAATCACTACAGTCGACGGAAACCACATCAACAACAGCAACCAATCACGGAGGAACGGCACCATGGCTCGACGGTCCCAGGTCATCTGGACATTTGCGATCACCTCGATCGCGCTGTTCATGGTCACCCTCGACAACCTGGTTGTGACCACCGCGCTGCCGGTGATCCGCCACGACCTCCACGCGAATCTCCAGCAGCTGGAGTGGACGATCAACGCCTACACGTTGACGTTCGCGGTGCTGCTGCTCACCGGCGCCGCGCTTGGTGACCGCTTCGGCAGGCGGCGCATCTTCTCGATCGGCCTTGCGGTGTTCACGCTCGGTTCTGCGGGATCTGCGCTGGCGACGACTCCCACGATGCTGATCATCGCGCGCGCCATCCAGGGCGCCGGCGCTGCGATGGTGACACCATTGACACTAACCATCCTGAGTGCCGCCGTACCCGCGAATCGGCGCGGAGTCGCACTTGGCGCGTGGGGAGGCATCGGTGGCCTGGCCGTCGCGGTCGGACCGATCGTCGGTGGCGCAATCGTGCAGGGCATCTCGTGGCACTGGATCTTCTGGGTGAACGTGCCGATCGGCCTGCTGCTCGCACCGCTCGCGCGGGTTCGTTTGACGGAGACGCGCGGCGCCGACAGCCACCTCGACCTCGGCGGTCTGATGATCGCCAGCGCCGGACTCTTCGCGATCGTCTGGGGACTGGTGCGGGCCAATCAGCAGGGATGGACGAGCCCGGAGATCCTCGTCACGCTCGCCGCCGGCCTGGCGCTCATGGTCGTGTTCGTGATGTACGAGCTGCGCTCGCGGGCGCCGATGCTGCCTATCCGCTACTTCAACAACCGGACCTTCAGCGGGGCCAACGCAGCGTCGCTGTTCATGTTCTTCGGGATGTTCGGCAGCGTCTTCCTGCTCGCGCAGTTCTTCCAGACGGTACAGGGACTCTCGCCGCTTGATGCCGGGCTGCGCATCCTGCCCTGGACGGCGATGCCGATCATCGTCGCGCCGACTGCGGGTGCGCTGTCCGATCGCATCAACGGGCGCACGCTGATGGCGATCGGTCTCGCGCTCCAGGCCACCGGGCTGATCTGGATCGGGCACGTCGTCACCCCGACGGCGCCGTACTCCGCGTTCATCATTCCCTTCATCCTCAGCGGCATCGGCATGGGCATGTTCTTCGCACCGGTGGCGAACGTGGTGCTCAGCTCGGTGAGCGCTCGCGAGGAAGGCAAGGCGTCGGGCGCCAACAACGCGATCCGCGAGCTGGGCGGCGTCCTCGGCGTGACCGTGCTCGCCTCGATCTTCGCCCACTGGGGCGGGTACATCTCCGGCGCGACCTTCGTCGCCGGGCTCACCCCCGCGGTAACCGTCGGTGGTGCCGTGGTTGCGGTCGGCGCCGTTGCCGCAGCATTGATCCCGGCCCGCAAGCGGGTCACTTCCTCGGACAGTGTGCCGCACGCCGAGGGGTCGCTCGCCGCATAGGGATACCGGTTCCGGGAGCCGGCGGCTGGACGCTCGTGGGCACGTGCCCCGCGTTCGGTCGCCGGCTTTGCGCTGTCCGGAGGTCAATTCGGGCGGATCGTGTAGCATGTCAAGGTCTTGCCCTTGACAGATCGACCCACCGTGCAGCCGCTCACCTCCCGCGCCTGGCAGGAGCGGCTCCTCGACGTCTATGGCGCCGTGCTGACGGACCACCAGCGTGAAGCGTGCCGGCTGCACCTCCACGAGGACTGGTCGTTCACCGAGCTCGCCGAGCATTTCACGTGCACCCGAAGCGGGGCCCACGATCTCGTGCGCCGCGCGCTGGCGCAGCTCGAGCACTTCGAAGACCGTCTCGGCCATGCCGCCGAGCTCGACCGCCGCGACCGCATCGAGGCCGGTCTGCGCGCGCGGCTGATGACCCCGGTGGCGGGGGCGTAGCGATGTTCGAAGCGCTGAGTGATCGGCTCGCCACGGCGATGCGCCGCTTCAGCGGCCGCGGGCGGCTGACCAAGGAGGACGTCGAGGTCGGGTTGCGAGAGGTGCGTGTAGCTCTGCTCGAAGCCGACGTCAACTTCCGGGTCGCCCGCGCCTTCGTCGACCGGATCCGCGAACGCGCGATCGGCAGCGATGTGCTCGAGTCCCTGACCCCCGGCCAGCAGATCGTGAAGATCGTCAACGACGAGCTGGTCGCATTGCTCGGCGGCGAGCAGCGCAAGATCCAGTACCAGTCGCACCCACCCACCGTGATCATGCTGGTCGGCCTCCAGGGCTCGGGCAAGACCACCGCTTCCGCAAAGCTCGGCCTGGCGATCCGCCGCGACGGCCACCGCCCGATGCTGGTGGCCGCCGACATCA
Organism: Candidatus Dormiibacterota bacterium; assembly: GCA_963830305.1. Classification (GTDB taxonomy): domain Bacteria; phylum Chloroflexota; class Dormibacteria; order Aeolococcales; family Aeolococcaceae; genus Palsa-851. The sequence continues at coordinate 4,209 of CAWHLW010000003.1, forward strand.
CGCGTCCTGCCGCCGTGCAGCAGCTCCAGAAGCTCGGCCTCGACAACCAGCTGCCGGTCACCATCCCCGATGGCAAGGCCAAGGTTGCCCAGCTCTGCGCTCGCGGCGTCGTCGAGGCAACCCGGCTCAACTGCGACGTCGTGATCCTCGACACCGCCGGCCGCCTGCAGATCGATGAGCCGCTGCTCGAGGAGCTGCGTCAGATCCGCAAGGCAACCACAGTGCACGAGGTCCTGCTCGTCGTCGACGCGATGACCGGCCAGGAAGCCGTCAACGTCGCCAAGGGATTCGATGACGCGATCAACGTCGACGGGGTGATCCTCACCAAGCTCGACGGCGACGCTCGAGGCGGTGCGGCGCTCTCGATGCGCGAGACCATCGGCAAGCCGATCATGTACTGCGGTACCGGCGAGAAGGTCTCCGACCTGGAGCCGTTCGCGCCCGACCGTATGGCCTCGCGCATTCTCGGCATGGGCGATGTCCTGACGCTCGTCGAGCGCGCGCAGGAGCAGTTCGATCAGAAGAAAGCCGAGGAGATGGTGGAGCGTTCCTTTGCGGGACGTCTCACCATGGACGACTGGCTCGCGCAGCTCCGTCAGTTGCGCAGCATGGGCTCGCTCGAAGGCGTGCTCGGGATGCTCCCCGGCGGTCGCAAGATGATCCAGCAGGCCGGAGCTGCAATGCCGTCCGAGCAGGATCTCGGCCGCATGGAGGCGATCGTCCTCTCGATGACCATGCAGGAGCGCCGCCACCCCGAGCTCATCAAGGGCTCGCGCCGCAAACGGATCGCGATGGGCAGCGGCACGACGATCGCGGACGTCAACCGTCTGCTCAAGGGCTTCGAGCAGATGCAGGGCATGTTCAAAAGCCTCGGCGGCAAGGGCACCAAGGGTGTCCGCGGCAAGGCTCGCATGCTCAGACAGCTCAAGAACATCGACCCCACGCAACTCGGACAGGCAGGTTTCTGAAAGGAGCACGACATTGGTCAAGATCAGGTTGAAGCGAATGGGCACCACCAAACGCCCGGTGTACCGGCTGGTGGTCGCGGATTCGCGCAGCCCACGCGACGGCAGGTTCATCGAGTTCGATCGGCTTCTACGATCCGCTGCCCAACCCGGCAGTGGTGAGCATCGACGCGGATCGCGTGCAACTCTGGTTGCGCCGTGGCGCGCGCCCCAGCGACAGCGCCCGCCAACTCCTTGTGAAAGAAGGCATTCTCGCCGCTCGCCCCTTCAAGCTCACCCCAAGACCCGAAGTAGCAGAACCCGCAAAAGCAGCCCCAGCAGCCGCAGTAGCCGAAAAGCCCGCAGAAGCTGTAGCGGCCGCAGGGGAGCCCGCCGACGCCGTTGCAACCGCAGCGAACGAACCTGAAACAGCGGACGAACCAGCAACAGCAGAGGAAGCTCAAACAACGCAAGACAACGCATCTGCGTCTGCTACAGCGGAGGCTGCGACCGCCGAGCCCGCCGATGAGCCGGCGGAGAATGAGCCGTCGGCGGAATCGGTTGATGCTGCAGCCGCAGCGACTACCGACGAGGCGGGTGGCGTCGCGGGGGGCAGCGCGGACGCGCCAAAAGCGCGTCCGGGAGGGGTCCCCGCGACGACAGGCCCCGCCGCCGCGGACGAAGCTGAGCCTGCAGCCGAATGACCGACTACGCCGACCTAACGAAATTCATCGCCGAGCGAATCGTGAGCAATCCATCGGCGGTCACAGTCGAAGCGCGCCCTCGCGGCCGCAGCACGATCGTGGTGTTGCAGGTTGCGGAAGAGGACATGGGCAAGCTCATCGGTAAGACGGGGCGCAACATCGAGGCGGTGCGCGCCGTGGTGCGCGCTGCGGGGTTGCGTCATCACCAGCGCGTGCAGGTGGAGCTGAAAGACCTGCGATGAGCAGCAGCCGTCCGGTCGCACCAGCCAAATTGCGCGCCGCGCAGGTACTCCGTGCGCACGGTGTGCGTGGCGAAGTGCGGGCTGAGCCGATCGGCGGCGACCCGAGCCGTTTCACTCCGGGGACCGTGCTCGAGACCGAGGACGGTACAAAGACGTTGACGGTGCGCACGTCGCGGCCCGGCCCTGGCGACGCTGTCCTGCTCGGATTCGACGAGATCACGTCGCCAACCGACGCGGCGCTGCTGCGAGGCGTCTACCTCTGCGTCGATGTCGATGCGGCGCGTCCACTGTCCGACGGCGAGTGGTTCGTCTGGCAGCTCGTCGGGCTCAGTGTTGTCGAACTCGACCGGCGCCGATGTTGGCGTCGTCGACGATGTCGAAGCAGGTGTGGGCAATGACGTGCTCGTGATTCGCAATGCGAGCGGCGTGCACCGACTGCCGATGGTGCGCGACTACGTGACATCCATCGATGTTCCCGCCGGCACCGTCACGGTCACACCCTGGACCGAGGAGACGGTGTGAGCCGCTTCCACGTGCTCACCATCTTTCCCGAGGTGTTCCCAGGTCCGCTCGGCGTCGGCGTGGTGGGACGCGCACTCGCCGCGGGCGATGTCCAGGTGTCGGTGCACGACCTGCGTGATCACACCGAGGGCAAGCACCGCCAGGTGGACGACATGCCATTCGGCGGCGGCGCGGGCATGGTGTTCAAGCCCGAACCGGTGATCCGCGCAGTCCGCGCGTTGCGCGAGACCGAGCCCGGGATCCGCTGCATCCTGCTCTCGCCGCAAGGACGCATCTTTGATCAGAACGTCGCGCGTGAGCTCGCGCAGGAGCAATCGATCCTGCTCGTCTGCGGCCGCTACCAGGGCGTCGACCAGCGTGCGCGCGATGAGATCGGCGAAGAGCTGTCGGTCGGAGACTACGTGCTCAGCGGCGGCGAGGTCGCCGCGATGGCGGTCATCGAGGCGACCGCTCGGCTGGTCCCCGGAGTTGTCGGATCGCCCGAGTCGCTCGGTGAGGAAACATTTTCTGAGGGTGCCGGCGGCGGGTTCGAGGCACCGCTCTACACACGCCCAGCTGATTTCGAGGGACACTCGGTCCCCGACGTCCTGCGCGAGGGCAACCACGCAGCCATCGCTGCGTGGCGTCGCAACCAAAGCGCACAGCGGACCGGGCTGCGTCGCCCCGATCTGATACGGTCTGGCCCCAGGCCCGGAGGAACAACGTGAATGTCATCGATCTGCTCAAGCGCGAGCAGGAAAAACAGCAAGTCCCCATCCTGCGTTCAGGCGACACCGTGCGTGTGCACGTCAAGGTCGTTGAAGGCACTCGCGAGCGCATCCAGGTGTTCGAGGGCGTCGTGATTGCGCTCAAGGGCAAGGTTGGTCTCGCCACGAGCTTCACTGTCCGTCGCATTGCCCACGGAGTCGGCGTCGAGCGCACCTTCCTGGTGCACGCACCGCGCATCGACAAGATCGAGGTCCTCCGCCACGGCCAGGTGCGCAGGGCGAAGCTCTTCTACCTTCGCGAGAAGGTCGGCCGTCACGCCCGCATTCGCGAGCGCCGGCAGCCGATCGGCGGCTCCGAGATGACCCTGCTTCGTACCGAGCCCGACGAAGTCACCGAAGCAGACGTCGAGCCGGAGGAGTTGCTCGAGGACACGGAGGAGCCGGACACCACCGAGGCGGAGACGGCCGAGGTGACTGCCGAGGCAGACGAGCCCGAGGGTGCCACCGCAGCCTCGGAGAGCGACGGCGGAGCGTAGCCGGGGGTCGCGAACCCCCGAGCAACTTCCTCCGGCCCGGCCGCTCAAAGATCGCGTCGGCCACGCCGGCGAGGTCGCCGCGCTCGCCTACCTCAAAGAGCAGGGCTTCCGCATCCTCGCTCGGGACTGGCGCAGCCGCCTGGGTCAGATCGACATCGTCGCGGAGGACGGCGGCACGCTGGTGCTCGTTGAGGTCAAGGCGCGCCGTGGAACCGGGTTCGGGACGCCCGAGGAAGCTGTCGACGAGCGCAAGCAGCGAAAGCTGCGCATGCTCCTCGAGCTCTACCGTGCGCAGACCCATCGACAGAAGCAGCCGTGCCGTATCGACGTCATCGGCCTGCTCATGGACGGAGCGATGACGGTCACCAAGACCGAGCACATCCGGGACGCCGTTCAGGACGTCTGAGAGCGCCGAAAGGCTGACACGGCGGCAGCCCTTTCCCTATGCTCTCGACTCGGACGGTGAACAACTCCTTGGGGAAGTCGCCGGCTTTGGGAGACGTGGCAATGACGTTTGGGGAAGGTGCCACCACGCACATCTACTGCGTGTACCTCAATGCCACCCCTGAGTCCGTCTGGAATGCAATCGTCGACCCGGAACTGAACGGCCACTATGGCTACGGGGTGCGCTGCGCGTACGACCTTCGTCCCGACGGTGCCTTCATGGGATTCCCCAGCGACGAGATGCGACTGCTGGGCGTGCCGAGTGCGATTGCCGACGGCGTCGTGATCGAGGTCGATCCGCCGAGGAGGTTCGTGCACACCTGGCGGATGCTGGTCAGCCCCGAGCTGGCGTCGGAGGGATTCACCCGGGTGACCTGGGAAATCGACGGGGGTAGATTCGGCGTGACCCGTCTGACCGTGACCCACGAGGTCGACGGCGCCCCAACAGTCGCGCGCCTCACCTCGGGAGCCATGGAGGACGAGGGCGGAGGTGGTGGCTGGCACTGGGTGCTGTGCGGTCTGAAAACGTTTGTCGAGACCGGGGTGACGCTCGGCGCCGATCGTTCCTGCCCTGACTGAGGGCCGCCAGCTCTTCGCTTGACATGTGACCATCGGGTCACATATGCTCTGGCCATGACCGACGACGACCTCGTGTTCAAGGCACTCGCCGATCCAACGCGCCGGTTCCTGCTCGACCTGCTCTTCCAGCGTGACGGCCGCACGCTCACCGAGCTCGAGTCCGAGCTGGACATGACGCGATTCGGCGTGATGAAACACCTTCGGGTCCTCGAGGACTCGGGGCTCGTCGTGTCGCGCCGCTCGGGAAGAGAGAAGTTGCACTTCCTCAACCCGATCCCGATTCAGTTGATCCACGAGCGGTGGATCGACAAATACCGCGAGCGTCACACCTCGGCGCTCGTCGACCTCAAAACTCATTTGGAGGACATGGCATGACCAGTGCGACTGCGATCGGCACCACCCAGGTGTATCGGGTGTACATCAAGGCAACGCCCCAGGCGATCTGGGACGCGATCACCAACCCGGACTGGACCGAGCGCTACGGCTACGGCGGCCGTGGCGAGTTCGACCTTCGTCCGGGGGGCGCGTACACGGGATATAGCAGCGAGGGCATGCGCTCGTCGGGCGCCCCGGATGTTGCGGTGGACGGCGAGGTGCTCGAGGTTGATCCGCCTCACAAGCTCGTCCAGACGTTTCGGATGGTGATGGATCCGGCGATGGCGGCTCAGGGATTCACTCGCGTGACCTACGACATCGAGGAGCGCAAGAACGGGGTCACCAGGTTGACCCTGACGCACGAGCTCGAGGGCGCCCCGACGCTGGCGGTGCTTATGTCGGGTGGCATGGACGACCAGGGTGCCGGCGGTGGCTGGAACTGGGTGCTCAGCAGCCTCAAGACCTTGCTCGAGACCGGCGAGTCCCTCGACCCCGCGGGCCATCAGTGAGCTGACGGCGTGAAACGGTCCTGCGCCGCGCGGCCCGGGCTGCGCGGCGCGGGGCCACGCCGGTCAAACGCGCGAACAGATCCCGGATCTCCTCCGGCGTGAGCTCGAGCGTCGCATCGCCGACGTGGAGCTCGAACTCCTGCAGCTTCGGGCCGAGTGTCGCCCACGGGCGGGCGAAGGTCATCACCTGCTCGGATTCCGCAATCTGGACCACGCGCTCACGGAATGACTCGAGATCCACCGCAAAACGCAGGTGCATCATCGTGCTCTGCACCGGGTACGGGAGGACCTCGACATCCGGAAGGTCGCGGACCGCTTCGGCGATGGCGAGCGAGTGGCGGTAGTACGCAGGCATCCGCGGGAGCCGTAGGCGCAGCGCCGCGAGTGCCGACGCGGCGTACGGCCACATGCCGAAGGCCCGGCCTCCGTGACGCGTGCGCCACACCGACAGCTCCTCGATGACATCGGCGTCGCCTGCGACGCAGCAGCCCGCAATCCCACCGAGCCCTTTGTAAAAGGAGACGTACGCTGTGTCGAACAAGCCGGCGATGTCTGCGATGGATTTGCGGTGCTTGGCCTTGTAGTACGGGCTGGCGTCCCAGAGCCTCGCCCCGTCGAGATGGACTGCGGCTCCCCGGTCTCGTGCCCATGCAACCTGACCGACAAGCTCGCTCCAGGACGGAAGTGTGCCGCCGAGCGCCCGCTGCGGTAGCTCGAGGAGCAGCGCGGCAATTGGCTCATGCACCAGCGCGAGACTCGCGAGGGTGAGTGGCTCCTCGCGGGGGCCGACGGGAACGGCGAAGAGGCCGTGCAGCCGCTCATAGCCGCGTTCCTCGTTGGTCTCCATGTGGCATGCGGGATGGAATGCCACGGTCCGGCTCGAGCGCCGATCTGCGTGCACGCGAAGCGTTGCCTGCTGGGCCATGGTCCCGGTGGGAAAGAACAGCGCAGCCTGCTTGCCGAGCATCGACGCGACCTCCTGCTCGAGCTCGGGGACGACGCCACCGAGGCCGTAGTAGTCGATCTTGGTGTCCGGTGGGATCAGGGCGAGAAGTTGATCGGCGGTGCGGCGTCCGTGGCTGAAGAGGAATCGCGTGCACGATTCCGCGACCGCCTCGAACTTCGCGTCTCGTGAGAACGCGGGTGGTGTTTTCGTCGTCGCGCTGTGTTGCTGTCTGGTCTGGGAGGTTGGCATGCAGCGACGATACGAGGTCGCCCGCTTCGAGCGAAGAGTGCCTAGCTCGTCGTTTCAGCGCTGGGCTGCGGTGTTCAGGGCTTCACATTTCAGAATGTGGCGTGGCGAGTGATGTTGACGGTCCTCGGAGCAGTTATCGGAAGGCTGTCGTGGCGGCGATCGCCGCGGACGCGTACCTGTTGTTGCGCGAGAGAGTGGAGCGGTTGCTCGCCGCCGAGCGCCACCAGCGCGAGTAGACCCTGCTACACTTCTGTGTGTGATTGCGTGTGCAATAAGTTGCGCGACCAGAGGCCTCGCCGGGGTGCCCGTAATGGTCGAGGCGGACATCGCCAATGGTCTGCCGGGATTTGCCATCGTGGGGCTCACGGACCGAGCGATCCAGGAAGCACGGGAGCGGGTCAAGCCGGCGATCCGTAACGCGGGCTACAAGTTCCCGCAGCGACGGGTCACCGTCAACCTGGCTCCCGCTGAGCTGCCGAAGGAGGGAACGGGGTTCGATCTCGGCATAGCCATCGCGATTCTTCGTGCGGAAGACTCATCGCTCCGGCTGGATGGGCTCGCCTTCCTCGGTGAGCTCGCGCTCGACGCGTCGCTGCGCCCGGTGACCGGGGTGTTGCCGATGGCGAGATGCCTCGCGGCGTCAGGCGTGCGGCGGCTCATCGTGCCCGTGGAGAACGCGCCGGAAGCCGCGCTCGCCGAGGGTCTCGAGGTGCTCGGGGCCGCCTCGTTGCAGGCGTGCGTCGAGTACCTGCGTGGCGAAGGCACGCTGGTTCCCGGCGTCCGCGACGCGTCACCGCCGAGCTCCGAGCCCGAGCCAGATCTCGCAGCCGTTCGTGGGCAGGCTCAGGCCAAACGCGCTCTCGAAATCGCGGCCGCGGGTGGACACAACCTCTTGATGACGGGTGCGCCCGGCGCTGGGAAGACGATGCTCGCACGCGCCTTCCCGTCGTTGCTTCCCGACCTCCCGTCCGACGCGGCGCTCGAGGTGGCTGCGATCTATTCGCTCCGCGGTACGCTGCGCGAGCGTCCACCAACCACGTCGCGGCCGCCGTTTCGAGCGCCGCATCACAGCATCTCGCGAGCGGGGCTGGTCGGCGGTGGCACCGGTCTCGCGCAGCCTGGCGAAATCAGCCTCGCGCACCGAGGAGTCCTGTTCCTCGACGAGCTCTGTGAGTTCTCGCGCCAGCACCTCGAGGCGTTGAGGCAGCCGCTCGAAGAACGCACGGTCACCGTCGCGCGCGCTCGAGCGGCGGTCACGTATCCCGCCGATTTCATGCTCATCGGCGCGTCGAACCCGTGCCCGTGCGGCCATCTGGGCGACGCCCAGGGATGCACCTGCGAACCTCGACAGCTGAGTGCCTACAACGGCAAGATCAGCGGACCAATCAAGGACCGGATCGACCTGGTCGTCTCGGTCCCGCGCCAGGAATATCGCGACATCTTCGATGGGGCCGAAGAAGAGCCATCGGCGGCGGTGCGAGGCCGTGTCGAGGCCGCCCGCAATCGCCGGGGCGACGTTGCCGGGCATGGCAACGCCGCGCTGACCGGACGCGAGATCCTCGCCGCAGCTCGCGCGACAACTCCGGCGCGCCGCCTCCTGGCGCTGTCGGGTGAACGCCTCCACCTGAGCGCGCGCGGATTCTTTCGGGTCCTGCGCGTCGCGCGCACCATCGCCGACCTCGCCGGTGAGGATCGGGTGGGGGAGGATGCGCTCGCCGAAGCCCTGCACTACCGCATCGAGATGGCCGGATGATCGAGCCGCGCTGGATCGACCCCGGCTCGCCCGACTGGCCGGTGCGGCTGCTCCACCTGGAGTCGCCACCGCATGGCTTCTGGCAGCTCGGGACCACCGGCGCACTGTCGCCGTCCGTTGCGATCGTCGGTTCGCGCCGCGCGACGTTCGCCGGCGTCGAGATCGCCCGCTCGATCGCCCGTGAGCTTGGATCGGCGGGCATCCAGGTGGTCAGCGGCATGGCCCTGGGCATCGACGCCGCCGCGCACACCGGTGCGCTCGACGCCGGAGGATCGACCGTCGCCGTGCTCGGCTGCGGCATCGACGTCTGCTATCCACGCCGGCACGAGGGGTTGCGCTCGCGAATCGTCGCCTCCGGGTCGGTGATCACCGAGGAACCTGCCGGCACGCCGCCGTTGAAGTACAACTTTCCGAAACGCAACCGCATCATCGCCGCGCTCGCTCATGCGGTCGTCGTCGTCGAGGCCACTGAACGCAGCGGCGCCCTGAGCACCGCGCGCTGGGCGGCGGACCTCGGCCGCGAGGTGCTCGCGGTCCCCGGTTCGATCCGGGCTCGCCAGAGCAGCGGCACCAACCTCCTCATCCGCGACGGGGTCCGCCCATTCCTCGGCATCGCCGATCTCCTCGAGGCTGTCCCCGAGCTTCGCTCGACGGTTTCGGAAAGCGCCCTCGACTTCCTTCCGCTCGGACCTGGTGGCGGCCTCGAGCGTTTCAGCCCACCGCTGCGGGAGATACTGGCACGCATGGGAACACAGCCGATCCACCCGGATCAGGTCGGGGTCGCCCTGGGGCTCTCATCCGCGCTGGTCGCCAGCCGGCTGGGTGCACTGGAGCTTGCCGGAGCCGTAATGTCCCTGCCCGGAGGCCTCGTGGCCCGTACCGTATAGCCGGCGCCAGAGCCCCATAGGAAGTCCAGAAGTGTCACGTCTGATCATCGTCGAGTCGCCCAGCAAGGCGAGAACGCTCGCCCGTTTTCTCGGGTCCGAGTACATCGTGCTCGCCTCCATGGGCCACGTCCGTGATCTGCCCAAGTCGAAGATCGGCGTCGATGTCGATGACGGCTTCACCCCGCAGTACGAGCTCATCAAGGGCAAGGAGAAGCAGATCCGCGATCTGCGCGCCGCGGTGAAGAAAGCGTCGTCGACGCTCCTCGCAGCCGACCCTGATCGCGAGGGGGAAGCGATCGCGTGGCACCTCGCCGAGGCACTTGGTCTGAACGATCCCGATCGGATCGTGTTCCACGAGATCACCAAGCTCGCCGTCGATGCGGCCCTCGCGCATCCGCGCAAGATCGACCGTTCGCTCGTCGCCGCGCAGGAGGCGCGAAGAGTCATCGACCGCCTGGTCGGGTACCGGCTCTCACCGCTGCTCTGGCGCAAGGTGCGTGCGGGACTCTCCGCCGGACGGGTGCAGTCCGTCGCGGTGCGCCTGGTCGTCGACCGCGAGACCGAGATCGACGCGTTCGTTCCCGTCGAGTCCTGGACCATCGATGCTCTTCTTGCCAAAGATGGCGCTAACCCGTTCAGCGCGCGGCTGGTCGGCCGGCACGGCGACAGCGGCGCCGCGGAGCGCGAGAAGCTCGAGCTCGGTACGGAGGCAGAGGCCGCGGAGGTCATCGCTGCGCTCGGGCTCGACGCCACGGGTGCCGTCACCGAGCGGACGCCGGCGTTCGTGGTTCGCTCCGTCGAGGTCAAGGAGACGACACGGCGCCCGCTCCCGCCGCACACGACCAGCACGCTGCAACAGGATGCGAGCTCACGGCTGCGCATGTCGCCCAAGCGGACCATGAGCATCGCCCAGGAGCTGTACGAAGGCGTCGAGCTCGGCAGCGCCGGTTCGACCGGTCTGATCACCTACATGCGCACCAACTCGATCCGCATCAGTGACGCCGCGCGTGACGATGCGGGGAAGCACATCACCGCGGCATTCGGCAAGGAATACGTCGGCACCGGCGCCGTCCGGCGCAAGGCCGCGCTCAACGTGCAGGACGCGCATGAGGCGATCCGGCCCACCGATGTCAACCGGACCCCGGACTCCGTCGCCGCGAACCTTTCCCCGGGACAGTTGAAGGTGTACGACCTGATCTGGCGTCGCTTCGTCGCGAGTCAGATGAGTCCCGCGAAATACCTGAACACCACGGCGATGATCGACGCTGCCGATTACGTCTTCCGTGCATCCGGATCGTTGATCACCTTCGAGGGATTCCAGAAGGTGTGGAAACGCGACGACGACAAGGACAAGGACACGACGCTGCCGGCCCTCGCCGAGCGCGACGCGCTCACCTGCCTCGAGATCACCTCGGAGCAGCATTTCACCCAGCCCCCGCCCCGGTACACGGAGGCGACGCTGATCAAGGAGCTCGAGGAGCGCGGCATCGGCCGGCCGTCGACGTACGCCGCCACCATCGAGGTGATCCAGGAGCGCCAGTACGTGCGCCAGCTCGAGCGCCGGCTGCATCCGACCGAGCTCGGCAAGACCGTCGACGCCGTCCTCCGCCAGAACTTTCCCGAGATCGTCGACGTCGCCTTCACCGCCGACCTCGAGAAGCGGCTCGACTCGGTGGAGGAGGGCACCCGCGCCTACGAGCCGACGGTGCGTGAGTGGTACGAGCCATTCGCCGAGACCCTCGAGCGTGCCGAACGATCGATGGAGCGCGTCCGCGTCCCCGCACGGGAAACCGGCGAGGAGTGCCCGGAGTGCGAGATCGGCCGCCTGGTCGTGCGCGAGGGGAAATTCGGTGAGTTCGTCGGCTGTTCCCGCTTCCCCGAGTGCAAGTACATCAAGGACCGCAAGACCACCGAGGCGCTCGCGACCGGCGAGATGTGCCCGCGCTGCGGCAAACCACTGGTCACCCGCCAGGGCCGCCGCGGACCTTTCGTGGGGTGCTCCGGTTACCCGAGTTGTACGTACATCAAGGACGATCGCACCCCTGCCGAAGGCGATGCCGAAGGCCCCGCGGAGGAGCTCGGTGCCTGCCCGCAATGCGGCAAAGCGCTGCGCCGCCGGTCCGGCAGGCGCGGAAGCTTCGTCGGATGCACCGGCTACCCCGACTGCAAGTACATCCAACCGGGAGCAGCCGGCGCCCGGGTCGCGGGTCCCGCACCCGAGCCGACCGGCGAGGATTGTCCCGAGTGCGGCAAGGCGCTCGTCACCCGCAAGGGACGCTACGGGCCGTTCGTGAGCTGCTCGGGATACCCGGCGTGCAAATACCGGCCGCCAAAGGTCGCACTGGTATGACCGGCGCGCACGCGACCACGGTCGTCGCGGTGCAGCGCGGCGGAACAGTTGCAGTCGCCGGCGACGGCCAGGTGACCGTCGGGGACATCGTCATGAAGGCGCGAGCCTCTAAGGTGCGGCGGCTCTTCCACGGACAGGTCGTCTGCGGCTTCGCGGGCGCCGTCGCCGACGCGCTGACGCTCTTCGACAAATTCGAGCAGCACCTCGATAAGCACCAGGGCAACCTGGTCCGCGCAGCGATCGGACTCAGCAAGGAATGGCGGACCGACAAGTACCTGCGCCGCCTGGAGGCGATGCTCATCGTGGCCGACGCCAACCGGATCCTGCTCCTCAGCGGCGACGGCGAGGTGATCGAACCCGATGACGGCGATGGTGTCGTCGCGATCGGCAGTGGCGGTCCGTATGCACACGCGGCCGCGGCTGCATTGCTCGGCAGCACCGACCTCGGCGCCGAGGAGATCGCGCGGCGTGCCCTGCTCATCGCGGCGCGGCTCTGCATCTACACCAACGACAACATCACGGTGGAAACCCTCGAGCTCGCCACGCAGGCGCCCGCCGCGCCCGTCCCGGCGTGACCAGCGCCGTGGCCGTCAAGCCCGGCCCCGACGCGACCGACGAGGCGCCGCACGATCTGATCCAGGCGGTCGCCGGGGAGACGCTGCGTCCCGCGGAGGTCGTGCGCCGTCTCGACGAATACATCATCGGCCAGCACGAGGCGAAGCGCTCGGTCGCCATCGCGCTGCGCAACCGGGTTCGCCGCCGGATGCTCCCCGAGGACATGCGCAACGAGGTGCTGCCCAAGAACATCCTGATGATCGGACCGACCGGGGTCGGCAAGACCGAGATCGCGCGGCGGGTGGCCCGGCTGACCGAGTCGCCGTTCATCAAGGTGGAGGCGACCAAGTTCACCGAGGTCGGCTACGTGGGCCGCGACGTCGAGTTGATCCTCCGTGATCTGCTCGAGCAGACCATCACCGAGCTGCAGGAGGATCGCGTTGCCGAGGTCGAGCCTCGGGCTCGTGTCCTCGCCGACGCCCGCCTCGTCGACACCCTGTACGACGCCAACGAGCGCCTGCGCGGCTCGCGAACCATCCCTGCTGAAGACGCTCCGAGGCCCGAGCACGTCGCCGCCGAGGCGCGCCGAGCTCGTGCCCGGCGTCGGCGCATCGCCAACCGGCTCGCCGCCGGGACGCTCGAGGACGCCAGTGTCGAGATCGAGGTGGAGGAGCCGTTCCAGCCCGCGTTCGAAGGATTCACCGGCACCGGCCTCGAGGAGGTCGGGGTCTCGCTCTCCGACTTCTTCAGCCAGCTCGCGCCGTCGCGCAAGCGCAAGAAGCTCATGACCATCGCCGAGGCGCGCGACGTGCTCATCGACGAGGAGACCGACCGGCTCATCGACATGGACCGCGTCTACGACGACGCCATCCACCTCGTCGAGGACTCGGGCGTGGTGTTCATCGACGAGGTCGACAAGATCTGCGGGCCGGCGTCCGACCGCGGACCGGATGTCAGCGGTGAGGGTGTGCAGCGCGACCTGCTCCCGATCCTCGAAGGCTCGACGGTGCACACGCGATACGGCCCGGTGCGCACCGACCACGTCCTCTTCATCGCTGCCGGAGCATTCACCGCCGCCCGGCCGAGCGACCTGATCCCCGAGTTCCAGGGTCGCTTTCCGATCCGGGTCGAGCTGAAACCGCTCAGCGAGGACGACCTGGTTCGCATCCTCACCGAGCCCGGCAACGCGCTGACCAGGCAGTACGCGGCCCTGCTCGGCACCGAGCAGGTGACGCTCGACTTCACGCCGGACGGCATCCGCGAGCTCGCCGCTCAGGCCTACCGCGTCAACGAGGAGGACGAGAACCTCGGCGCCCGCCGCCTGTTCACGATCATGGAGAAGGTCCTCGAGGACGTCTCCTTCGGCGCCGAGGAGCTCGCCGGCACCACCGTCGTCGTGGACGCCGCGTATGTCGGCGACCGGCTCGGCGACCTCGTCCTCAACCAGGACCTGCGCCGCTACGTCCTCTGATCTCAGAGGGCAGGTGTAGCCTGACAGCTGGGCTGGTACACTCCGGTCATCTCACACGTTCGGTTTCACGCGGCCGGCGGGTGCCCGGTGCCCCCGGGTCGCCGCCGCGGCTCACCCCGGACGGAGGCACCACACCACCCCAACAGGAGCGACCGCCCATGCCGGCAGTAACACTGCGCCAACTGCTGGAGGCCGGAGTTCACTTCGGTCACCAGACAAGCCGGTGGAATCCCAGGATGCGTCCGTACATCTTCACGGCGCGCAACGGGATCCACATCATCGACCTCGAGCAGACTCAGAAGCAGCTCGACGTCGCCTGCGAATACCTGCGAGACGTCGTCGGAAGCGGCCAGAAAGTCCTCTTCGTCGGCACGAAGAAGCAGGCTCAGGACGTCATCGAGGAGGTCTGCCACAACACCGGGCAGGCCTATGTCACGCATCGCTGGATGGGTGGCATGCTCACCAACTTCACGGTCATCCAGCGCCGGTTGCGCCGGCTCGCCGAGCTCCGCGTCATGCAGGCCAAGGGCGACTTCGAGCGCATGAGCGGCAAGGAGGCCAACGACGCCAAGGATGACCTCGAGCGCCTCGAGAACAACTTCGCGGGCATGGCCGACATGAAGCGGCTCCCCGGTGCGGTCTTCGTGATCGACTGCAAGAAGGAGCACATCGCGGTCACCGAGGCGAACAAGCTCAACATCCCGATCGTTGCGATCGTCGACACGAACTGCGATCCCGACGACATCCAGGTCGTGATCCCCGGCAACGACGACGCGATGCGCAGCTGCCGGCTGATCGTGAGCGAGATCGGCAAGGCGATCGCTGAAGGCCTGCAGATGTTCAGCGAGCGCGAGCTGCAGGAACGCCAGGAGGCCGAGCAGCGTGAACGCGAGGCGGCCATCGCCGCTGAGGCAGCGGCAGTCGTCGCAGCCGAGCAGGCGGCCGCAGCCGCCGCGCATGCAGACGCGATCGCCGCGGAGCAGGCCGCTGCCGCGCCCCCCGAGGAGCCGGCCGCAGTCGGCGCAGCAGCAACCGAAGGGGAGGGCGCCGGCTGATGGCAGAAGTCACAGCGGCAATGGTCAAAGCCTTGCGGGAGCGCACCGGCGCGGGCATGATGGACTGCAAGCGCGCGCTCGTCGAGTGCGACGGCGACATGGACCGGGCAGAGGACTGGTTGCGTGCAAAGGGATTCTCCCGTGCAGCAGCGAAGGCCGGACGGAGCACCAACGAGGGCATCGTCGATGCCTACATCCACCATGCGGGTGGGATCGCCAAGCAGGGCGCGCTCATCGAGATCAACTGCGAGTCCGACTTCGTCGCCAAGACCGACGACTTCAAGGAGCTCGCGCACACGCTCGCCCTCCAGGTGGTCGGCATGGCACCGACGTACGTGCGCCGCGAGGACGTGCCCGAGGACATCGTCGAGCGCGAGCGGGCCGTGTACCGCCAGCAGGTCGAGGGCAAGCCTGAGAACATCGTCGAGAAGATCCTCACGGGCAAGCTCGACTCCTTCTACGCGCAGATCTGCCTGCTCGAGCAGCCGTGGATCAAAGACGACAAGAAGAAGGTTGGTGACCTCGTGACCGACGCGATCGCCAGGCTCGGCGAGAACATCTCAGTGGCCCGGTTCGCCCGCTTCGCAGTGGGCGCCGAGAGCACCGAGAGTGACGGGGCGTCCGCGCCCGCGGCCGAGTGAGCGTCGGAGCGAACAGCGTGGAACTTGCCGCCATCGAGGGACGCGCGAGTGACGGGCGCCGGCCCGTCTTCGGACGGGTCATCCTCAAGCTCGGCGGCGAGGCACTGCTCGGCGAGGCCGGATACGGCATCGAGTACGGCGCGGTCCGCCACATCGCGGAGCAGCTCACCCACATCGTCGAGCGCGGCGTGCAGGTGGCGATCGTCGTCGGCGGCGGGAACATCGTGCGTGGCACCGAAGCCGCGCAGCACGGGATCGACCGCGTCACCGCCGACTACATGGGGATGCTCGCGACGGTCATCAATGCGCTCGCTCTGCGCGATGCCATCGAACAGTTCGGCATCGACTGCCGGCTGCAGAGCGCGATCGCCATGCAGCAGGTCGCCGAGCCGTTCATCCCCAGGCGCGCCATCCGGCACCTCGAGAAGGGACGGCTTGTGATCCTCGCCGCGGGCACGGGAAACCCGTTCTTCACCACCGACACAACCGCCGCGCTGCGCGCTGTCGAGATCGGCGCCGACGTGCTGCTCAAGGCAACCAAGGTCGACGGCATCTACAGCGCGGACCCCAACAAGGTCACCACCGCAACCCGGCTGCCAAATCTCACCTACCTGGACGTGCTCAACCGCGGCCTGGCGATCATGGACAGCACCGCGGTGACACTGTGCATGGACAACCGCATGCCGATCATCGTGTTCGACCTCTTCACACAGGGCAACATCGAGCGCGTGATCCTCGGTGAGCAGATCGGGACACGCGTCGACGCGGAGGGCGACGCCGAGTGACCGATCGCGACAAGCCAGACGACCCCGAGCAACAGATCGCGCAGCGGATCGCGGATGCGAACCAGCGCATGGAGAAGAGTGTCGAGGCGCTGCATCGCGAATTGATGACCGTGCGCACCGGGCGTGCGTCGCCTGCGCTGCTCGAACGCCTGCACGTCGATTACTACGGGTCGCCGACGCCACTCCAAACCATCGCGGGGATCAGCGTCCCCGAGGCGAGCATGCTGGTCATCCAGCCGTACGACCGAACCTCGCTCGGTGCCATCGAGAAGGCCATTCAGAAGAGCGACCTCGGGCTCAACCCGAGCAACGACGGCCAGGTGATCCGGGTCGCGATCCCGCAGCTCACCGAGGAGCGGCGCAAGGACCTCGTCAAGGTGATCCATCGCAAGGCCGAGGAGGCGCGCGTCGCGGTGCGCAACATTCGCCGCGACGAGGTTGACCATCTCCGCCGCGTCGAGAAGGACGGCCACGTGAGCAAGGACCAGGTGGCCACCAAGCTCATCGACGTGCAGAAGATCACCGATCAGTTCATCGCCAGGATCGACGACGCCACCCAGCGGAAGGAGGCTGAGATCCTCGAGGTCTGATCGAGCGCGCGCCGAAACGGCGGAAGCCTTCGGGGCGTTCTGACCCGAGCCCCCACAATGCAGCGCCCACCCGACCCCGCCGCGATCCCGCTTCCCGCAAGGCCAGACCTTCCGCGGCATGTCGGCATCATCATGGACGGCAACGGTCGCTGGGCCCGGCAACGCCACCTGCCCCGCGTTGCCGGCCACCGGGCAGGCGTGCGGGCGATCCGCCCGGTCATGGAGGCGTGCCACCAGGCGGGCGTGCACATCCTCACGCTCTACGCGTTCAGCACCGAGAACTGGCAGCGGCCCCGCGGCGAGGTGACCGCGCTGATGCGCCTCTTCGGTGAGACCATCGATCGCGAGGTCGGCGAGCTGCACGAGAATGGCGTCCAGATCCGCGTGCTCGGAGACCGGTCGGCACTCAGCGATTCCCTGCAGCGCAAGGTGGCGCAGGCGGAGGCGCTCACCGCGCGCGATACCTCGGCGATCCTCAACGTGGCGATCAACTATGGCGGCAGACGCGAGATCGTCGAACTCGATTCGAGAGCTCGCCGCCGCGGGAGCCGATCTCACCATGCTCGACGAGACGGCGATTGCCGGCGCGCTGTACACGCGCGGGCTTCCCGACCCCGATTTGATCGTTCGCACCGCCGGGGAGCTCCGGATCAGCAATTTCCTGCTCTGGCAGGCCGCCTACGCCGAGCTCTATGTCACCGACACGCTCTGGCCGGATTTCGGCGAAGCGGCGATCACCGATGCGCTCCGCGACTACTCGAGCCGCGAGCGGACATTCGGCGCCATCCCCGAGCCGATCGAGCGCGTCCCGGTCCACGCCGGCACCGCGCAGCACGCCAGCCGGACGGAATGAACCTCGCCCTCAGGGTGGTCTCGGGGGCGGCGTTGGTTGCGGTCATCGCCGCCGCGCTCTGGATCGGCACGCCTGCAGTCGCCGTCGTGGTCGGCGCGGGCGCGTTGGTCGGGGCCTGGGAGCTCCGCGGCCTGCTCGGGCGCATCGGCCCGACGCCCCCGGCGTGGCTGATCCTGCCGCTCAGCGTCTGGCTCGGGATCCGCTTCGTGCTGCCCGCCGCCGATATGGCCACCGACTGGGCGCTTGCGGCCGCCGTGGTCGTCGGGCTGCTGGCCGGCCTGCTGACCCGGCAGAGCTTCGCCGGTTGGGCCCTCGCGGTCGGCGGGGCCGTGTACGTCGGGCTCTGCCTCGGGTTCTGGGTCGCGATCTACCGCTGGCACGTCCCCGACCCGAACCACCTGGGTTTGCGACTGGTTGCGCTTTCCCTGGCCGGTGCGGTCGTCGGCGACACGGCCGCCTACTTCGTGGGCTCCGCGATCGGCCGCCACCCGTTCTTCCATTCGATCTCCCCGCGCAAGTCGCTCGAAGGCGCTATCGCAGGAGCGGTGGCCTCGATCCTGGTCGGCGCGATCGCCGGACCGTGGCTCATCGGCATCAGCGTCCCCCTCGGTATCGGCCTCGGCGCGCTGATCACCGTTGCCGCCCAGGGCGGTGATCTCGTCGAATCCGCGATCAAACGCGAGGCCGGGGTCAAGGATTCGGGAACGCTCATCCCGGGCCACGGAGGCCTCCTCGACCGGGCCGACAGCATTGTCCTCCTTGCCCCGGTCGTATATTGCTACCTGAAGCTGATCGCATTCCCGTAACCCCGTGGAAAGCGGTGGCGTGGTCTGATCTACTGCGAACCCGAGGCATCTGCGCACAAGTGACAAACCCCACGCCCCGCCGACGCGTCGTCCTCCTGGGCGCGACCGGTTCGATCGGGCGTCAGGCGTGCGACGTCATCGCCAGGTTCCCGGATCGCTTCGAACTGGTGGGCGCTGTGGCCGGTCGCGATGCCGCGGCGCTGGAGGCGATCGCGACCCGGTTCGGCGTCGCCCGCACCGCACTGGTCCATCCCGATCCCTCGGCGACGCTGCCCGAGGGGTGCGAGAGCGGGATGGACGCCGCCTGTGAGATCGCCGCGATGGACGCCGACGTGGTCTGCGTTGCGATCACCGGTGCCGCAGCGATCCGGCCCACCCTCGCCGCCATCGACGCGGGGGCCAGCGTTGCGACCGCGACCAAGGAGGTCCTGGTCATGGCCGGCGAGCTCGTCAAAGCCCGGGCCGCAGCCGCGGGTGCCCGCATCATCCCGATCGACAGCGAGCACTCGGCGCTCTGGCAGTGCCTGCGCGGCGAGGATCCGGCCTCAGTGTCGAGGCTCGTGCTCACCGCGAGTGGCGGTCCGTTTCTGCGACGCCCGCTCGATACGTTCGCTACGATCACCCCGGCTGAAGCGCTCGCGCATCCCACCTGGAACATGGGGCCGAAGGTGACGATCAACTCCGCGACGATGATGAACAAGGGGCTCGAGGTCATCGAGGCCCACTTCCTCTTCGACACGCCGTACTCGTCGATCGACGTCTCGATCCATCCGACCAGCATCGTGCACAGCTGGGTCGAGTTCCGCGATGGGGCGGTGGTCGCGCAGATGGGCGTTCCCGACATGCGCGTGCCGATCGCGCTGGCGCTCGCCGACGGGGAGCGGCTGCCAGGCGTGGGTCCGCATCTCGACCTGCGCGACGTCTCGCCACTCGAATTCCTGCCGGTCGATGGCGAGCGGTTCCCGGCTGTCGCGCTCGCGCGGACCGCGGGCGAGCGCGGCGGGCTCGCGCCGTGCATCTTCAACGCCGCCAACGAGGAGGCGGTGACGGCGTTCGTCGCCGGGCGGTGCCGCTTCGACGCGATCGTGCCGCTGGTCGGGGCTGCGATGGAAGCCTTCGGCGAGGGTGACGCGTCGACGCTCGACGGCGTGCTGGCGGCCGATGCGTGGGCGCGCGACTTCGTGCGCGCGAACACCGCGGAGACGGTGGCGGCGCGATGACCCAGTTCCTGCTCTACGCGCTCGCCTTCATCCTGGTGCTCGTCTCGGTGATCACCGTCCACGAGTTCGGGCACTTCGCGGTCGGCAAGCTCTCGGGCATCAAGGTCGAGGAGTTCTCGATCGGCTTCGGTCCGAAGCTCTACTCGCGCACCGTCGGCGAGACCCTGTACGCGATCCGGGCGATTCCCGCGGGAGGCTTCGTGCGCATGGCGGGGATGCTCGGTCTTGTCGGCGAAAGTGATGCGGGGGAACGCAACTTCTACCGTGCGTCGCGGCCGCGGCGGTTCGCGACGGTGGCCGCGGGGATCATCGCCAACTTCATCTTCGGCGGATTGATTTTCGCGATCGTCGACATGCAGCCGACCCCGTACAGCTACGCGTCGAAGGCGGCGGCGGGCGTCGCCGGCCTCAAAAACGGTGACACGATCCTCGCGATCAACGGTCACGAGATCCGCCAGGACAACGCCAAGGACGTGACCACCGATCTGCACAACGCAACCACGACGAGCGCCGGCAACCCCATGACCGTGACCTATCGGGCGACGGACGGCAGCACGCACACGACCACGTTCACCCCGACGCTGACCATCTCGAACATCGTGACCAACCAGGCCACGGTCGCCGGCGGCAAGCTCCCCGCGGGTGGCCTGGCGGTGACCTCGATCAATGGCGAGCCGGTCGGCACCGGTGACCCGGCAGCGCTGCTCGGCGGCGGTTCACCGGTGAAGGTCAGCGGCTACCTCGAGAACGAGGACGGCTCGCCGTCGCAGTACTTCACGAACGTCACGGTGAGCGGCATCACCGACGGCTATCCGACCAACAACGCGATCCACACGGCCTGGATCATGGGAGTCGTGCCCGGCTACGACGGCGAGAGCCCGCCGGCGGCAGTCGCGAGCGGCTTCAGCGCGATCCCGGGCTTCGTCTGGGCTGAGGTCACAGGCATCTACGGCCTGATCGTGCATCCGCCCCAGGGTGGGATCAACGGACCGCAGGGTTTCACCGGGCCGGTGGGAATCGCCCAGGAGACCGCCACCGCCACCAACAACGGGTTCCTCGGCCCCAATGGGCTGCTCTGGTGGATCGGGTTCATCAGCCTCAACCTCGGCTTCGTCAACATGCTGCCAATTCCGTTCCTCGACGGGGGCAAGCTCCTCTTCATCGCGATCGAATCGGTGCGCCGGCGCCGCCTGAACCCGAAGGTGGAGGCCGCGATCACCGCCGTCGGCCTGGCCGTGATCGTCGTGTTTGCCGTCTATGTCACCATCGGAGACGTGAGCAGGCTATGAGCGGCGGGGGCTCGCCGAGCACCGTGCGCCGGCCGACCGTTCCGGTTCGCGTCGGGTCGGTGGTCATCGGTGGTGCCGCACCGATTGCGGTGCAGACGATGACCAAGACCCAGACCGAGGACGCCCCGGCCACCATCGCGCAGATCCAGCGCGCCGCCACAGCGGGGGCCGACGTGATCCGGGTGACATGCGACACGCGCGAAGCAGCCGCCTCGCTGCACGAGATCGTGCGCGAGTCGCCGATCCCGGTGGTCGCCGACATTCACTACGACGCGCCACTCGCGCTGCTCGCACTCGAAGCCGGGGTGCACTGCCTGCGGCTCAACCCCGGCAACATCACCGACAGCGCCAAGGTCGCCGACATCGCACGCGAGGCGAAGGCCCGCAACGTGCCGATCCGTATTGGCGTGAACGCCGGGAGCATTCCGCAACGCAAGGAACTGACCCGTGGCCGGGGCGGCTCCATCGAGGAGACGGCGCAGAACATGGTCGCCGCGGCGCTCAGTCACATCCGGGTGCTCGAGGAGCTCGAGTTCCGCGATATCAAGGTCTCGCTCAAAGCGAGCGACGTGCTCACCAACCTGGCGGCCAACCGGGCCTTCGTCGCGCTCGGCAACCGCTACCCGCTCCATCTCGGGCTCACCGAGGCGGGTCCCGTGGACACGGGGAGCATCAAGAGCGCGCTCGGCATCGGCCTCCTGCTTGCGGAGGGAATCGGGGATACCATCCGCGTCTCCCTGGTCGGCTCACCGGAGGAGGAGGTGCGGGTCGCGCGGCAGATCCTCGCCAATCTCCAGGAGAAGGGCGACGGTCCCAACCTCGTCGCCTGCCCGACCTGTGGCCGGCTCGAGATCGACATGATGCCGATGGTCGCGGAAGTGGCCAAGGCGCTCGAGGGTGTGAAGCGCACCATCACCGTGTCGGTGATGGGCTGCGTCGTCAACGGGCCGGGTGAAGGCATGCACGCAGACATCGGGATCGCCGGCGGGCGTCAGAAAGGCATCCTGTACCGCAAGGGCAAGGTGGTCTCGACCCTTCCCGAAGGTGAGCTCGTCGGTGCGCTCCTCGCGGAATTGCACGAGATCGCCGAGGAAGACGCACGCTTGATCGCCGAGGGAAAACCCTTGCCCGTCGGGTTGAGCGAACGCGAGGGCGTCCTCACGTAGACTGCTCCGCCATGGCCGACGAGAAGCGGATCACGGCGCAGAGCGAGGATTTCGACCGCTGGTACACGGACGTCGTCCGGCGTGCCGAGCTTGCCGACTACTCGCCGGTGCGCGGGTGCATGGTCATCCGTCCATACGGTTTCGCCTTGTGGGAGAACATCCAGCGCGCCCTCGACGACATGATCAAGCGGACCGGCCACGAGAACATGTACTTCCCGTTGTTCATCCCCGAGTCGTATCTGCAGAAGGAGGCGGACCACGTCGAGGGCTTCGACCCTCAGGTCGCGTGGGTGACGCGTGGGGGCGGCAAGGACCTCGAGGAGCGCCTCGCGGTGCGTCCCACCAGCGAGACGATCATCTGCTCGATGTATGCGGACTGGATCCATTCGTGGCGCGACCTCCCTGTGAAGATCAACCAGTGGTGCAACGTGGTTCGCTGGGAGCACCGCACCCGGCTCTTCCTGCGCACCACCGAATTCCTCTGGCAGGAGGGGCACACGTTTCATCAACTCGACAGCGAGGCCGCCGAGGAAGTCGACACCATGCTCGACTGCTACCGTGAGCTCACCGAGGACTGGCTGGCGATCCCGGTGATCAAGGGACGAAAGACGGAATCAGAGAAATTCCCGGGCGCGCGCTACACCGTCAGCATCGAGGCAATGATGGCCGACGGCTGGGCACTGCAATCGGGGACATCGCATCACCTCGGGCAGAACTTCACACGCGCGTATGGCATCGCGTACAGCGATCGCGACAACCAGCGACAGCACCCGTTCCAGACGTCCTGGGGTCTGTCGACCCGAACCGTCGGCGCGGTGATCATGGCGCACGGCGACGACGTGGGACTCATCCTTCCGCCGAAGGTCGCACCCATTCAGGTGGTGGTGGTACCCATCACGCGGAGCAACGACGACGCCGGCGCGTCAGTCGTCGCCGAAGCGGCGGCGCGTCTCGAGACTGAATGCCCGCCCGGCGTCCGGCTGCGCGTCGACCGTCGCGAGGGGATGCGTCCCGGCGAGAAGTACGCGCACTGGGAGCTGCGCGGTGTGCCGTTGCGCGTCGTCGTGGGGGCCAAGGACCTCGCCGGTGGCAACGTCACGCTCGTGCATCGCGTCGACGGCGCACAGGAGACGGTGCCCCTTGCGGGCCTGGCTGCACAGCTGCCGAGCCTGCTCGCGGCGGCGCAGCACGCGATCTTCGCGCGCGCCCGCCGGCGACTCGACGAGCGCAGCGTCGACGTGTCAACGCTCGATGAGCTGGTTGCGGCCTTCGCCGACCGGCCGGTGTTCGCCACCGGGCCGATGTGCAACACCGACGAGTGCGAGATGGCGGTGAAGGCGGCGGTGCATGCGCTGACGGTTCGCATACTCCGCGCCGACCGGCCGGCACACGGTGCGCTGTGCATCGCCTGCGGTGAGCCCACCGACTTCAACGCGCTGCTCGCCCGCTCCTACTGAGCCGAGGCTCAGGACTGGTCGACGGCGATCCGCTTGAGGTGTGCCCAGAAGGCCTCCACCGCGGGGGTGTGCAGGTCACGGCGTCGTGCGGCAGCAAAGGACTGCGAGACGCTCCGTCCCGGGAGCGGGATGATCACGAGCCTGCCGTCGGCGACGTCCTGTTCCACGACCGAGCGGGGCATGGCCGCAAAGCCGAGCCCGGCGAGCAGCGCCGCGTGCAGCGCACCCTCTTCAAGCTCGAGCGTGTTCTCAGGATCCACATGGGTCCCGAGCGCGTGCGCGGCGAGCGCTTCGGTCGCGCTGCCGCGCTCATGGGCGAGATGGCGATGGCTCACGAGGTCTCGCACCGCGGTCCGGCTCGATGCCAGGGGGTGGTGGGCGGCGACCACTGTGACCAGCTGCGTGTGCTCGAGGACGACCGTCTCGATGCCGGGCTCGCGCACCGACGATCCCGCGAGGATGATGTCCGCGCGGCCCTCGATGAGCATGGTGACCAGCGAGCGCATCGGCGCCAGGGCGAGCCGGACGTTGATCTCGGGGTGGTCGGCGACAAAGGGTGCGAGCCAGCCTGACAACCGGTGCGCGCCCATGACGCGCCCTGCCGCGACCGTCAGCTCACCGCGCTCGAAGGCAAGATAGCCGGCTCGCAGCTCCTCGATCTGCCCGACATCCTCGAGCACGCGCACCGCGAGCTGGCGCAGCGCCCTGCCGACGTCGGTGAGCTGCACGTTGCGTCCCACGCGCTGGAGGAGCGGCAGTCCGAGCGTCGCCTCGAGACGCCGCACCACGCCGCTCACCGACCCCTGGGAGAGACCGAGTGCCTCAGCGGCGGCGGTCACGTGCTCGCGTTCGGCGACGGCAAGAAAGGTGTGCAGCTGGTCGAGCGTGATCCGAGGCCGTGGATGGCGGGGACGCGACTGCGGCGTACGCATCGCGGCTCTAGCCGCGAGGCGCCGGTTCTGGGAGGAGGCCGCTTGCGTCGATGGCCGCGAGCACCGCGGCAACCAACTCGTCAACGGTCTGGGTGCCGCTGTCGACCACCACGTCCGGGGCGTCTGGCGCCTCGTACGGATCCGAGACACCCGTGAAATGCGCGAGCTCGCCGGCGAGAGCTCGCTTGTACAGGCCTTTGACGTCACGCTCCGAGAGCACGTCGATGGAGCAGCTCACGTAGACCTCGATGAACCGGCCGATGCGCCGGCGCACCTCTGCGCGCGTGTCCTTGTACGGGGAGATGGCGGCCGTGATGGCGACGACGCCGTTGCGCGTCAGCAGCTCCGCAACGAATCCGATGCGCCGGATATTGATGTCGCGATCCTCTTTCGAGAATCCGAGCCCAGCGCTGAGGGTCTGACGAACCTCGTCGCCGTCGAGGACCTCGACGCGCAGGCCGCGCTGACGCAGCTCCGTCGCAACGCGCTGTCCGATCGTCGATTTGCCGGCACCGGAAAGCCCCGTGAACCAGATCGTGAGGCCGGTCATCCAGCGATCGGGGCCGCGACGGCGTAGGCCGCGCGAAGGATTTCCGCAACCTCGGGCCTGGTGAACTCATGGGGGATGGGGTCACCGCGGGTGAGCATCTCGCGTACCCGAGTGCCGCTCAGGATCACGCGATCGTCAGCGCCGTGCGGGCAGGTCTTGGTGCTGGCCATGCTCTCGCACGCCCGGCAGTAGAAGGAATGCTCGAACTTGTACGCGGCGAAGCCGAGGCGCTCGGCGCCACCGAGCTCGTCGTACAGCGTCTGCGCGTCGTAGGTGCCGTAGTAATTGCCGACCCCGGCCGCATCTCGTCCGATGATGAAGTGCGAGCAGCCGTAGTTGCGGCGAACCTGGCCATGGTAGATGGCCTCACGCGGTCCCGCATAGCGCATCGCGCCGGGGAAGATACCCAGCACGACACGGTTCGGCGGGTAGTACCCGTCGAGGAGCACGCGGTAGCACTGCATCCGGGTCTCGAAGGGCACGTCATCACCCTTGGTGACACCGGAGAGCGGATGGAGCAGCAGGCCATCCACCTGCTCGAGCGCGACCTTGGTGAGGTACTCGTGCGCGCGGTGCACCGGATTGCGTGTCTGGAATCCGACGACCGTCGACCATCCGCGATCCGTCAGCAAGGCGCGCGTCTCGGCGGGTGTTGACGGAACATCACCGCGATCCTGGGGGGCGACGCGAACCGGTCCGGCGACGACCGTCGGGCCCTGCGCGAAGAGTGCGGCGACACCGGGATGTGCCTGGTCGGTGGTGCGGTACACCTCGCGCGCCTCTGCCTCGAGGTCGCGATCGTAGATCTCGGTGACGGTGAGCGCTCCGAGGAGATGACCGCTCTCGTCGCGCAGAGCGACCACGGCCCCTTCCTGCAGCGCACGCGCCTGGTCACCGGCGGGGAGCGTGATCGGCAGCGTCCAGGCGGTTCCATCACCGAGCGCGGCATGCTCGACGACGCTCTCGTAGTCGCTGCGTCCCTGGAAACCGTTGAGCGGCGAGTAGGCGCCACTCCCCAGCAGCGCGAGATCCGCGGACGCGGTCTCTGAAATTCGCAGCGAAATGAGATCGTCGGCGCGCGCGCTGAGGTCACCGAGCTCGTCTGACGTCATCAACAGATCGACAAGCGCTCCCCCGAGCGGCGAGACGAGGGTTGCCTCTTTCTCTGCCACTCGTGGCTCGCTTGATTCCAGGGTCATCGCGGTGAGTTTACCGGGTCATGCCCTCAGGACAGCTTCGCGTCCCATCGCCGGTGGCGATCAGTCGCGGGAATTCACTCGTTGGACATACTCTCGTTACATCGTGTTTGATCGCACCGCTCTGGCCCTACACTCGTAAAGGAAGTGCCTATCGCCGAGCTCATGGCCCGCGTGGAGTACCTCCCTCAGGAGGATCAGACCGCGATCCGGCGCGCCTTCGACGTCGCCGACCGCGCCCACACGGGACAGTCGAGGCTCACCGGCGAGCCGTACATCGAGCATCCCCTCGCCGTGGCGGGCATCCTCGCCGACCTGCGCCTCGACCCCGAGACGCTCATGGCCGCGCTGCTCCACGACACGGTGGAGGACACGGAGGTCACTCGCGAGGAGGTGCGCAGCCTCTTCGGTGACCAGGTCGCCAAGCTCGTCGACGGCGTGACCAAGCTCGGCAAGATCCACGTGAGCAGCGCCGAGGCACACCAGGCCGAGAACATCCGCAAGATGCTCGTCGCCATGGCAGAGGACGTCCGCGTGGTGCTCATCAAGCTCGGTGACCGGCTGCACAACATGCGCACCATCAACGGGCACACCGTCGAGCGCCGGCTGCGCATCAGCCGCGAAACCCTCGACATCTACGCGCCGCTCGCGCATCGCCTCGGTATCTGGGAAATCAAGGGGGAGCTCGAGGACCTGGCGTTCATGCAGCTGGATCCTGACAACTATCACCTGATCGAAGCGCGCCTGGCCAGCAACCATGAGCAGCGCGACGCGTTCGTGCGCGACGTCACCGAGATCCTCGCACGCGAGTTCGCGCCACTCGGCATGCAGGCGGAGATCGCCGGACGTACCAAGCACACGTACAGCATCCACGAGAAGATGATCCGCGGCCAGAAGGAATTCGGCGAGATCTACGACATCATCGCGATCCGTGTCCTGGTGGATTCCATCAAGGACTGCTACGGCGCGCTCGGTGTCGTGCATTCACTCTGGAAACCGCTGCCCGGCCGTTTCAAGGACTACATCGCCATGCCCAAGGGCAACGGCTATCAGTCGTTGCACACCACCGTGCTGTCGCACACCGGCGAGCCCATGGAGGTGCAGATCCGCACCCAGGAGATGCACGAGACGTCGGAGTACGGCGTCGCGGCGCACTGGCGCTACAAGGGCGGTCAGGACGGCGCGCGCATCGACGAGCGCTTCACCTGGCTGCGCTTGCTCATGGACTGGCAGAAGGAGGTGCTGGACGCCGAGGCGTTCGTCAACACCGTCAAGGTCGACATCTTCCAGGACGAGGTGTTCGTGTTCACGCCGCGAGGTGATGTCCGTTCCCTGCCCCAGGGTTCGACACCGGTGGACTTCGCATATCGCATCCACACCGACGTGGGTCACAGCTGCATCGGCGCCAAGGTCAACGGCCGGATGGTGCCCCTCGATCACCGCCTGGAGAACGGCGAGATCGTCGAGGTGCTCACCACCAAGGCGCCGCACGGACCGTCGCGCGACTGGCTGAATTTCGTGAAAACGTCGAGTGCGCGCGAGAAGATCCGTCAATGGTTCAAGCGCGAGCGCCGCGACGAGAACATTCAGAAGGGCCGCGAGATGCTGGACAAGGAGTTCCGGCGTCTCCGCCAGATGTCGTTGAGCGGCGTCAAGGACGACCAGCTTCTCGAGCTGGCGCAGGAGTTCAAGGTCGCGACCTTCGACGACTTCGTGGCGGCGATCGGCTACGGCGACATCAGCGCGCGCAGCGCGGTGCTGAAATTCGGCGCCGATGAGCAGCAGACCGACGACGACCGCATCCTGGGAATTCCACTCACCAGCACGCCCGCGCCGACCGGCACGGTGCGCGTGCACGGCCACGTCGACATGCTCACCACCCTGGCGCACTGCTGCAAGCCGGTGGCGGGAGACGCGATTCGCGGCTACGTGACCCGCGGCAAGGGTGTCACCGTGCACCGCGCCGACTGCGTGAACGTCCGCAACGCCGGCGACCTCGAGCGCGTCGTTGACGTCGAGTGGGAGACCGGCGCTCGCCAGGTCTATCCGGTGAGCATCAAGATCGAGGCGTGGGACCGCACCGGCCTGCTCCGTGACATCGCCGCGGTGATCGCCGAATCGAAGATCAACCTGAGTGGGGCCGACGTTCAGGTATACGACGACAAGACGGCGGTGATCAGCACCATCGTCGAGATTCAGAACCTGTCGCAGCTGAGCCGCCTCCTCGAGCGGCTCGAGTCGGTGCGCGACGTCCACACGGTGGCCCGCGACACGGTCTGAACCCACGCGACAGCCAGGTGTCGCGAGCGGCCGCGACACTGCGGCCGTCATGGACAGGCCAACCCGGATCAATGTGCTCGAGGTGGCGACAGCTGAGCTGCTCGAATCGGAGACCAACGGTTCGCTGCGCATCGGCGTGGAGGGGACAGGGCGCGATGCCCTGGTGATCACCGCAATGGGCTGCTACGTCGTGGTCGGCATCGAGAACGGCGCGCAGGTCCTGCTCAGCGTTGCCAGGCTGCAGGGGTGCCCGGGGCGTGGCCCAAGGGTTCTTGCCGCCCGGTGCGAGGCGACACTCCGACGCCTCCACGGACTCCCCGACGACTTCGTCCCGACGGTCGACTTCGACAATGAGGCCAATGTCCGACGGTTTCGCGAACGCCTCCTCTAAGAGAGAGCGCGAGGTTTCGTCGAAGCCGTCAGCCCGTACACTCGGACGCCAATGCCTCAGATTGCAGCGCCAAAAGGTACGCGCGACATCCTTCCCGACGAGTTTGCCGACCGTCGGTGGTTGCTCGACGCCCACGCCGCTGTGGCCGAGTCCTTCGGCTATCGGGGGATCGAGACGCCGATCATCGAGTCGACCGAGTTGTTCAGCCGCGGTGTCGGTACCGACACCGACATCGTCGAGAAGCAGATGTTCACCTTCGAGGACCGGGGCGGTCGCTCGCTGACACTCCGCCCAGAGGGAACCGCCGGCACGCTGCGGGCCGTCCTGGGGGCGCACCTCGACCAGGAGCTCCGGCCGGTCCGTCTCCACTACGCCGGGCCGTTCTTCCGTGCCGAGCGTCCCCAGGCGGGACGCCAGCACCAGTTCACCCAGGTCGGGATCGAGTGCATCGGTGAAGGCTCACCGGCGCTCGATGCCGAGATCATCGAGGTCGCCTGGCGCTTCTTCAAAGCGCTCGGTATCGACGGGATCCACCTCCAGGTCAACTCACTCGGGAGTCCCGAGGACCGCGCGCGCTACCGCGCCGCCCTGGTTGCCTACTACACGCCGCTCGAGGCGTCGTTGTGCGACGACTGCCGCCGCCGCCTGCACACCAACCCGCTGCGCCTCCTCGACTGCAAACGTGATGCCGGGCTCGTCGCGGCGGCACCGATCCTGTGGGACTCGCTCGACAGGCCGAGCCGCGACCAGTTCACCTCCGTGCTTCGTGACCTCGAGGCGGCGGGGATCGACGCGTACCGCAACGACCGTCTGGTGCGCGGGCTCGACTATTACGGCCACACCGTCTTTGAGTTCTGGCACGACATCCTCCAGGGGGCCCAGAGCTCGCTCGGTGGGGGAGGACGCTACGACGGGCTCGCCGAGTTGCTCGGCTTCCCACCCACCCCGGCGACGGGGTACGCGCTCGGGGTCGAGCGGATCCTGATGGTTGCGCGTGCCCTCGGGGCCATCCCGCCGGCCGCCGCGGCAGCGGACGTGCTCGTCTGCTCGGTGGAACCCGGGCAGGCCGAAGCCGCCGCCGGCATGGCGCGTCTGCTCCGGGATGCAGGGACACGCAGCATCCTTGACGTTGCCGAACGCAGGCTTGACCGCAAGCTGCGGGGCGCCGGCCGCGTCGGTGCTCGAGTTGCAGTCATCGTTGGCGAGAACGAGGTGGACAGTGACAGCGCCGTGGTTCGCGACCTCGACGGACGCAGTCAGCAGACCGTTCCGATCACCGAGCTCGTCAGCACCGTCACGCGAATCCTTGCAGGAGAAGCGGTGGGAGAAGATTCGTGAGCACTGAGCGCACCTACTGCGGCACCCCGCGCGCCGCCACCGCGGGACAGCAGGCGACGGTGTTCGGCTGGGTCGACCGGCGCCGCGATCACGGCGGCCTCATCTTTATCGACCTCCGCGACCACACCGGCATCATCCAGGTCGTCATCGACCCCAACGACGCGCCGGAGGCACACCGCGCGGTCCACGAGGCGCGCCTCGAGTGGGTGCTGCGCTTCGAGGGAGAGATTCGTCTGCGCTCGCCGGAGAACGTGAATCCCAAGCGCGAGACCGGTGAGGTCGAGCTGCGCGCACGCGCGTGCACCGTGCTCGCCGTCGCGAAGACACCGCCGTTTCCCGTCAATGAGGACACCGAGGTCGACGAGCAACTGCGCCTGCGCCATCGATACCTCGATCTCCGCCGGGTGCACCTGCAGCGCAACCTGCGGGCTCGCGCCAAGTTCTGCACGGAACTGCGACGGGCGATGGCTGAGATCGGCTTCCTGGAGATCGAGACCCCGATGATGATCCGGGCCACGCCGGAGGGCGCTCGCGACTACCTCGTGCCCAGCCGGTTGTTCCGTGGCAGCTTCTACGCCTTGCCCCAATCACCGCAGCTCTACAAACAACTCTCAATGGTGGCCGGGTTCGACCGGTACTTTCAGCTCGCTCGCTGCATGCGCGACGAGGACCTGCGTGCCGACCGTCAGCCCGAGTTCACGCAGCTCGACATCGAGATGTCCTTCGTCGATGAGGATGATGTTTTCGCCGCGCTCGAGCACGCGATCCCGAGCGCCTGGGAGGCGTGCGCTTTCCGCGGCGGCCGTCTCACCGTGCCCTTCCCGCGCATGACGTGGCGCCACTCGATGGATTTCTATGGCGTGGACAAGCCCGACACCCGCTTCGAGTTATTGCTGCACGATCTGACGGCGATTGTGGCGACCTCGGGGTTCCGGGTCTTCGCCGATGCGGTCAGCGCAGGCGGCATCGTCAAGGGCATCTGCGTCAAGGGCGGTGAGGATCTCAGCCGCAGCGACATCGAAGGGCAGCTGACCGAGGCCGCGCGAGGCGCCAAGGCCCGAGGACTTGCGTACCTCTGGAAGCGCGCCGATGGATGGCAGGGGGGCATCGCGAAGTTCTTCAGCGCGGAAGAGCTCGAGTCGATCGGCGCCGCATCAGGCGCCGAGACGGGCGACTGCGTCCTCATGGTGGCCGACCGTCCGAGCGTGGTGCACGCAGCGCTCGGCGCAGTCCGCAACCACCTCGGACGTGTGCGCCGTCTCTATGACGACGAGCGCATTGACATGCTCTGGGTCACCGAGTTTCCGATGTTCGAGCGCAGCGACGAGACCGGCGAGATCAGCGCCGCGCATCATCCGTTCACCATGATCCACGCGGACGATCTCGACAAGCTCGAGTCCGATCCGCTCGCCGTGCGCTCTCGCGCCTATGACCTCGTGGTCAACGGCCGCGAGATCGGCAGCGGCAGCATCCGCATCACCGACCCGTCAATCCAGCAGCGTGTGCTCGCCGCGCTGGGCATCGACGCCGATGAGGCGCGTCGCAAGTTCGGCTTCCTGCTCGAGGCGTTCGAGTACGGCGTGCCACCCCATGGCGGCTGGGCCGGTGGTATCGATCGCATGATCATGGAAGGGGTCGGCACCGACAACATCCGTGACGTGATCGCGTTCCCGAAGAACCAGCAGGCGCAGGAGCCGATGACCGATGCGCCCGCTCCCGTCGACCCCGCGCAGCTCCTCGACTTGGGCGTTGCAATCCTGCCCGTCAGCCGGACGCCGTGAGCCCGGGGCTCGGCCTCGCGATCCTCTTCGTGCTCATCGGCACAACACTGTCGGCGCTGGTGATGCCTCGCCGCGGCTCCATCCTCTTCGCCTTCGTCCTGGCCGCAGCCGGCGTGGTCGCCGGCGAGCTCGTGGCCATCGCGACCAGGGTCGGCGGCCCCCAGCTCGGCGCCCTCCACCCGGTGGCTGATGCCGTCGGCGTCGTGCTCTTCGAGGTCACCGGCGCGGTGCTCGCGCCGGCGCGGCGCCGAGGGCCATAATCACCGGATCGGTAATTCGGGAGGCACGTGGAATGCGCGTACCGTTTGGAAAGAAAGGGCTCGTGGCCGCGGGTGCGGCAGTGACGGGTGCTGTGTTCTTCTGGCGTGTTCGGGCACGCCGCCGCGAAGAGGCTGAGGCACGCGAGTGGGAGGCTGAGATCGCCGGGGCCGTCGACGAGGGTCGCGCTGCCGGTGCGGCCTCATCGGTGCCCTCCTCCGAACCATCCGGCGCCTGAGCCACATCTCGACGGTTTCAGCGCTCGTGGCGTGGGGTATGTGAAGAGCGCGATGGGAACCGTTTCGGAGATTCGCCTGCCGGCTGATCGCGAGCACATCCTGGTCGCCAAGCGTGCTGCAGGCGCCTTCGGGTCGCTGTCCGGGTTCGACATGGACGCGATCGACGACCTCACGATCGCTGTCGCGCAGGCCTGCGAGAACGCGATCAGGTGCCTCGAGCACTCGGGCTCGATCGCGGGTCAGGTGCGTATCGTGTTCAAGATGAGCGACACGGGGCTCGAGGTGACGGTGAGGAGCACGGTGAACCGCGAAGCCGAGCTCAGGGCTCGAGCCGAGCAAGCAGGGCTCGGGAATGAGGGCGAACTCGTGGCTGCAACCGACCTGGCGCTCCGGCTCATGGGGCTCTTCGTCGATGACAGCACGTATCGGGTCGACGAGCGAACTGGGAGCCTGCGCGTCCGGCTGACCAAATACAAGGCGTCGTGACCCCCTCGCCGGGTCGCGGCGACGGAGTGGCGACCCGCGAGCGAACCATCGCGAAGCCGGCGGAGACGGCTGAGCGGGCCGAGATGCGCCGCCTGCTGCGCGAATTTGCCAAGACCCGGGATCCGCGCATCCGCGAGCGTCTGGTCGAGCTCAACAGCGATCTCGTGCACTACATCGCACGCCGGTTCGCCAACCGCGGCGAGCCCCTCGAGGACATCGAGCAGGTCGGGTTCCTCGGTCTGATCCAGGCAATCGAGCGGTTCGACCCGTCGCTCGAGAACGAGTTCAGCACCTTTGCCACGCCCACCATCGCGGGGGAGATCCGCCGCCACTTCCGCGACCGCTCGTGGGCAGTTCGGGTTCCCCGCCGGCTCCAGGAGAACCTGGCCAAGGTGAACGCCGCGACCCAGCAGCTCCAGAACGAGCTGGGCAGGTCACCGTCGGTCGCCGAGATTGGCGAGCGGGTGGGACTCGAGCCCGACCAGGTCCTGGCGGCGATGGAGGTCGCTCCCGCCCAGCACACCATCTCCCTTGACGGCCCGGTCGGTGGTGGCGACGAACCGCTCACCCTCGGAGACCGCCTCGGGCTGTCCGATGACAACCTCGATCGCGTCGAGATGCAGGACGTCCTCGAGCAGGTGATGGCACACCTCACGCCGCGCGAGCGCAAGATCCTCGCCCTGCGATTCGTCGAGCAACTGCCCCAGACCGAGGTCGCAAAACGGCTCGGCATCTCGCAGATGCATGTCTCGCGACTGCAGCGTGCGGCGGTCGAGCATCTCCGCAAGGAGTTCGGAGCCGAGGCGCCGGTCTAGGCGCGACACCTTGGGCGAACGCCGCCGGGGACTCCCACTCCGCGGTCTGAGCGAACCGCAGACCGCGGAGTGCTGTCGTGGAGCGTCTCCGGTTATCCGATCACGAGTGGGCGAAGGTCAGGACGAAGGCAGCGCCCGTGGTGCTGAGCTTGCCCGTGGTGATCTGGACAACGTTGGCCGAATTGGCCATGTTGACCGCCGAAGGAGTGGTGGACCCGAAGTCGACCTTGTTCAGCGTGGTGGTCCGAAAGCGGAGCTTGCCAAAGTTGGGAACAGCAAGCAAGCCGCCGCCGCTGGCGCCCACCGCCTGGTCGCCGACCAACAGGTGGGTCGGAGCGATGCCGGGGCCGGCCTCACTCTGCCGCGTTGATTTGGTCGTATCGATGACGGCTACGTTCGTCGCCGACGCACTGACGTTCACACTGACGTTGATGGCGTCTCCGGGCGCGACCGTGATCTTGGTGAGAACGGTGCGAACCCCGTTGATCAGTGCCACCGCCTCATACCCCGGCGTCTCTGCCGAGCAGCCGACCAATATGCCGCCACCGGTGGAGGTCGACGTCCCAGTGATCAGGTAGGCGCCCGACTGGATGCCCGCCTGGCCCGAGCAGGTGAGCGTCGGTACCGTGAACTGGGTCTTCAGCAGAAACGTCGACCCGGTGATTGCGGCGGTGTATCCCGCCTCAGTGGTGCTGGTGGGCGTGGCCGGCGCCGCGGCCATCGCCGTGGCTCCGGTAATAACGAGCGCCGCGCTCGCGCAACCCAGAGCAGTCAGCGACCTTCGACTTACATGATTCAACCCCATTCCTCCTTGATCCTCTCCACGACCGGTGCGAACCACCCAGTCGCGCCAAACACAGTGAACGCACAGTATAGGGAGTCCAGCGGGTCCCTGCTGGCGCCGTGCTGTTGACACTAACTCGAGCGTACGTTTCTGGCGCCTACGGCCGCCCGTGGACAACGTCCAGTAACATCGACAACTTGCTGCCGAATACTTTTGCACGTGCTCAGCTCTGAGATCCGGGAGCGATTTCTTCGCTTCTTTGAAGAACGCGGGCATTACCGGCTCGCGAGCTTTCCGCTCATTCCCCACGACGATCCGTCGCTCCTCTTCACCGTGGCCGGAATGGTGCCGCTCAAGCCCTGGATCACCGGGCAGCGCACCCCGCCGTCTCGCGACCTCGTCTCCTGTCAGAAGTGTTTTCGCGGTGCGGGACTGAAATACGACGACATTGCGTCGGTCGGCGACCCAACGCACCACACGTTCTTCGAGATGCTCGGCAACTGGTCGATCGGCCACTACTTCAAGCAGGGGGCCATCGACTACGCGTGGGAGTTCTCCACCCAGGTGCTCGGCCTCGACCCCGACCGGCTCTGGCCGAGCATCTATCCCGATGACGCCGAGTCCGAGAAGCTCTGGGTCGAGCGGATCGGAGTCCCGCGCGAACGCATCTCGAGGTTGAGCGAGAACTGGTGGGCGGCCGGCCCGACCGGTCCCTGCGGATACGACAGCGAGCTCTATTACGACTGGGGTGGCCCCTGCTCGTGCGGGCGGGCGGACTGCAGCCCGCAGGACGAGTGCGGGGGAGACCGTTTCGAAGAATTCTGGAACCTGGTGTTCATGGAATTCGATCAGCAGCCCGATGGGTCGCGGCCTTTGCTGCCCAATCCCACGGTCGACACCGGCTTGGGATTCGACCGGATCGTGGCGATCGTGCAGGGCGACCGGACCGGGTATGGCACGGATCACTTCGCCCCGATGGTCGACGGATTCAAGTCCCGGGCAGGCGCGGACGCGTCCGACCCGTCGTTGGAGCGGTCCTTCTACGTCCTCGCCGACCACCTCCGCGGCGCCGGGTTCCTGATCTCGGCCGGCGTCCTCCCTGCCAACGAGGGCCGCGGGTACGTGCTGCGCCGCCTGGTCCGGCGAGCCGCCGTCCATGCCCGGCGTGTGGCGCTGCGGGGTGGGCTCGCCGCGGGTACCCCCGACCTGGTTGCCGTGATGGGCCCCCCGTACCCGGAGCTCGTCGAGTTTCGCGACCTCATCGAGGCAACCCTGCTCGCCGAGGAGGAGGCATTCGCGCGAACCCTTGATGCGGGGACCGAACGGCTCGCAGCGCTGCTGTCGACGAACCCGACCCGAATCGGCGGCGCCGATGCGTTTCGTCTGTACGACACCTTCGGGCTCCCTATCGAGTTAACGACCGAGATGGCAGCCGAGCGTGGCGCGACGGTCGACCTCGAGGGATTCGAGGCGGCCATGCAGGAACAGCGTGAGCGTGGTCAGGCGTCAGCGCGCCGAGTCGGGTTCGCAGGGGCAGACGCCCTGCCGCCCACCAGGTTCGTCGGGTACGACCTGCTGGAGACGAACTCGACAGTGCTCCGGATCGGCCTGGACCGCGAGATCGCCGCGCTGCGCGCGGGCGAGAGCGGGCCGGTGCTGCTCGACGTCTCACCCTTCTATGCCGAGGCCGGGGGTCAGGTCGGCGATACCGGATCACTCTCTTGGCCGGAAGGCAGGGCCGCGGTGCGTGACACCCAGCCGGTTGCCGGCAGCGACGCCCGGGCACACGACGTCCTCGTCACAAACGGGGAATTACAGCCCGGCCAGCGGGTCCATGCGCAGGTCGACGCACAGAGGCGCGGCCGGATCGCGCGCCATCACAGCGCCACGCACCTGCTCAACCGTGCCCTTCGCGAGGTGCTCGGTGACAGCGTGGTGCAGCGAGGCTCATTCGTCGGCCCGGACCACGCCACCTTCGACTTCTCATTCCCGAGGGCGCTCACTCCGGAGGAGCTCGCCGACATCGAGCATCGCGTCAATGACGGTATCCGGCGCAACCTGGAGCGGACCGTCGCGCTCATGCCGCTCGCCGATGCTCGCGCCAGCGGCGCCATCGCGCTCATCGACGAGGCGTACTCGCCCGACGTGCGCGTGGTGGACTTCGGAGGCTGGTCTCGGGAGCTGTGCGGAGGGACGCACGTCACACGGAGCGGCGACCTCGGGGCGGCGATCATCGTCTCCGAGAGCAGCATCGGCCAGGGAATCAGGCGCATCGAGATGGTCTCCGGCGAGAGCGCTGAGGAGCGGTGGCGACGAGTCGGTGCCGCACTGCAGACCACAGCGCGCGCCCTCAAGACGCGGCCCGAAGAGGTGCCCGAACGGGTCACCGCGCTCCAGGAACAGGTCCGGAAGTTGAGCCGCGAGGTCACCCAGGCGCGTCACACGGCGCCGTCGACTGTGCCCACCGCAGGGGCAGTCGTCGAGGATGCCGGAGGCGTTCCCTTCGCGCACCTGCTGCTCGATGGCGACGTGGACGCCGACGGAGTGGCCCAGGCCGGGGACCTGCTCCTGGCCGATCGCCTGCAGGGTGACGGCGTCGCCGCGGTGCTCGGTCCGGCGACGCTCGTCGTCAAGGTCGGCGGCCGGGCGCTTGACGCGGGCATCCACGCGGGCACCCTGGTCACCAGTGCGGCGGCGATCACCGGTGGCAAAGGCGGTGGCCGGCCCGACCTCGGCCGTGGCAAGGTCGGCGACCCGGCGAAACGCGAGGCGGCGGTGTCCGCGCTACGCGAAGCCATCACTGCAACCATGGGGCACGCAGCCTGATGCCGAAGCGAAAATTCGCGCTGCTCAAGCGGCGCGAGGAGTTCCAGAGCCACTTCACCGTCCTCGACATCGGCACGGAGTTCGTCAAGGCGCTGATCGTCAAGCGCGAGAACGACAAGGGCATCGTGCTGGGAGTCGGCAAGGTGCGCCAGGCCCAGAACCACATGCAGGCGGGCGCGGTCGCCGACCTCCAGGCGGTCATCGACAACTGCGACCGAGCGCTCACCGAAGCCGAGGACATGTGCGAGACGATCCCCGGGCAGGCGGTGATCGGCATCGCCGGCGAGCAGGTGCGCGGCTTCAGCACCACCATGACCATGCCCAGGCCACAGCCTCAGGCCCGGATCACCCAGGCCGACCTTGCCACCGCGCTGCAGGCGGTGCAACGACGTGCGCTTCGCGAGGCGGTGCGTCAGATGTCGCACGACCTGGGCGTCCAGGAGGTGAACGTCAAGCTGGTGCACAGCACCATCACCTCGGTGCGCATCGACGGGTACGCCGTCAGCAACCCGGTGGACTTCCAGGGACACGTGGTGGAGATCACCGTCTTCAACACCTTCGCGCCACTCACGCATATCGGCGCGCTGCAGGCCATCGCACAGGAGCTCGACCTCGAGCTCGTCGCCACCGTCGCCGAGCCGTATGCGCTCGCCCGCGGATGCGCCTCGGCGGAGTCCAGCGAGCTCGGCGCCATCTTCGTTGATGTCGGTGGCGGGACGACCGACATCGCCGTGGTCCGGCGAGGAGGCATCGAGGCAACGCGGATGTTCGCGCTCGGCGGACGGTCATTCACCAAACGGCTCGCTACCGACCTCTCGATGGACCTCGACGAGGCTGAGCGTTTCAAGGTGGCGCACTCCGAAGGCCACCTTGCCGCCGAGCAGAGTGCGATGGCCCGGCGCGCGCTCACCCCGACGGCCGAGGTGCTCGCCCAGGGCGTCGCGCTGACGCTCGAGGAGCTCGCGGGTCCCGACCCGCTCCCCGGGTCCATCTGCCTCGCGGGTGGTGGCTCCGCGCTCCCCGAGGTCGCCGAACAACTGCGCATCCTGGACTGGTCGGACACGGTGCCGTTCACGCGCCCACCGACGGTCAAGGTTCTCGGACCCGGTGACGTGACCGGTGTGTATGACACGACCGGGCTCCTGGTCGGCAGCCAGGACGTCACCCCGATGGGGCTTGCGCGACACGCCGTGACGCTGGAAGATGACGCGGACGAGCCCCTGGGAGGACTCATGCGCCGCGTTTTGAAGACGATGAAGGTATAGGCGCCGATGCCCGCTGTTGTCGTTGCGAAGGCCGACGATGAGATCGCGGATCTCATCGAGCGGATCCGCTCGTCCACCGACCTGGACGTCGGGCTCGTGGTTCCCGGGTCGAGCCGCGCCCTCGACACCCCGCTGAACGTTCGCCTGCTCGCCCAGTTCAGCAATCACTCCGGCCGCCGCACTTCGATCGTTACCGAGGATGCCCGCCTGCAGCAGCTCGCGCGCGCCAGCGGGCTGCCGGTCTACGGATCGGTCCCCGCCTTCGAGCGCGGCATCGAGCTGGCTGGACCTCGCGTCGGAGGCTCGGCCGTCGCTCGTGGTGTCACCGCAGGCGCCGGCGGCGTCGCTGCCGGAGGTATGGCGGCCGCCGTCCTGGACTCGCCTCCCGCACCGCCGCCGGCGCCTCCGCCGGTCAGTCCGCCTGCGCACACGCCGCCCGCATCGCGGCTCGAGTCGAGGCGGGTGATCACGCAACTCCCGCCTGCACGCAGGCCCCCTCGCGGCTGGGATCGCCGCCGATTCCTCTATGCGGGGGGTGCGGCCGTCGCGATCATCGGGATCATCCTGTTCATGACGCTCGCCCCGTCGGCCAAGGTGACGATCACGATCGCCGCCACGCCGCTGTCGGTCAACTCGACGTTGCAGGGGACAACCAACCCCACCGCGGCAACCCAAGCCGACCACGTGCTCACCGGTGTGGTGAGCGCCACAGCATCGAACCAGTTCACGGCAACTCCGACCGGAACCGCGACATTGCCGGCGGTGGCGGCCAAGGTGACGTTGCTCTTCACGACCAACGCCACCAGCGATATCGCCTTCACGCTACCGACGAACAGCGCGAGCGCCCAGGTGCAGACGCAGGACCAGTCGGCGACGTTCGGTCCGGCTCGGACCACCGTCATCTGCATCGGCCCTCAGAATCCGCCGCCGACCAGCTCGGAATGCGGTGCGAACCCGTACAACTCGACTGCGCCATACGTGAACCTCACGCCTGGAGCAGCTGGGAATGTCGCCAGCGGTACGCTGACCCTCTGGCAGGGCGACCCTTGCCCGAATCCCTTGCTCTGCCCCGGGATCAACATCAGTGTGACCAACGAGACGGGGGCGACCGGCGGCGCCGATGCCAAGCAGGTCACCGCCGCCAGCTCGACGGACGTCGCCAACTGGACTGCGCAGATTACCCAGATCGAGGCCACCCTCACCTCCCAACTGCAGACAGAGCTGCAGGCTCATGCGGCAGGCAAGCCGTTTGCCAAGGATCCTGCCGGCAATGGTGCGCTCACGGTCTTCAAGACGTCGCCAACGTCGTTCCCACCGGCGGCGGGCGCGCAATTCACCGCGGCCATGATCACGGTCACAGGCTCATCGGAGGCGGCCATCTACGACCCGGTCGCCGCCCGCAACGACGTCATCGCCGACCTCGACAAGCTCGTCAAACCGGGTGACGTGCTGGCCAGCGGCAGCCTCACCACACCCCCGTGCGAGGTGACCCAGTCCAACGTCAACGGCACGGTCGTCCTCGCCTGTTCCGCGACCGCGTTCAGCCAGCCCACCGTCAACCTCGACACCCTCAAGGCCCAGCTCACCGGACGCAACCCCGGGAACGCTCAGAAGATCATCGACAGCAACGTCGAGAAGGTCCAGGGCGTGACCGTGTCCGAGTGGCCCTTCAAGCTCTTCTATCTCCCGTTGCGCGCGTCACAGATCGATATCGTCGAGAACTTCGTCGCGACCTCAACCAAGTCGCCGTGAGCGCGACCGGGGACGGCACCGGTCACAGACGCGCTCTCGGCATCGATGTCGGCTCAGTTCGAGTAGGACTGGCGATCTCCGACGAGACGTACACGCTGGCCACCCCGGTTGCAACGGTCCCCAACGAGTCGAGAACGCTGTGGGCACGCATCGCTCGCGAGATGGAAGATCGCGACGTGGACCGCGTGGTTGTCGGATTGCCGCGTCGCCTCGATGGCAGCGAAGGCGAGGCAGCGGAGCACGCACGGCAATTCGCGGCCGAGCTTGCAAAGCGGACCGCCACGCCAATCGAGCTCTGGGATGAACGGTTCACGACCACCATCGCCGAGCGATCCCTGATCGAAAGCGGGGTCCGCCGCAAGCGCCGCCGCGAGGTGATCGACGCGGTGGCCGCGGCGGTCCTGCTCCAGAGCTGGCTCGACGCCCGCCGGCGTGCCGCAGCGCGGACGCCACGGTGAGCACCAAGCCGCTCCGGCTCTGCCTCGTCGGTGCCGGCATCTCGCGCTCGCCGAGCCCGGTGATGCACCAGGCGGCCATGCAGTCCTCCGGTGTCGAGGGCACGTACGTGATCCGTGACCTCATTCCCGAGGACATCGATGCATTCGTCGCCGAACTTCGCGAAGGACGCTACACCGGCTGCAACGTCACCACACCGTACAAGGCGGTGATGGCAGCTCGATGCGATTACCTCGATGGCGATGCGGAATCGCTCGGCGTCGTCAACACGATCACCGTCCGCGGAGGACGGTTGCTCGGCGTCACCACGGACTCGGACGGGTTCGAGCTTGCGCTGAGCGAGAACTCGATGTGGCCGCGCCAGGGGGCCACGGCGCTGGTGCTGGGCGCGGGAGGCGCCGCCGCCGCGGTCGCGCTGGCGCTCACCCGAGTACCGCTGCTCCGCTTGCGCATCGCGGCTCGTCGCGACGCTGCGGCCGCCGACCTCGTCAGGCGCCTGCGTGGATCCGGCGATATCGCCACGGTGCCGTGGGACCGTGACCCCATCGCGGCGAGCTCAAGGCACTCGGCGATCGTGGTGAATGCCACGCCGGTCGGGCTCGACTCCCTTCCCTTCGACCCGCGGTCGGTGCCTCCAGCGTGCAGCATCGTCGACCTGCGCTACCGTCCGCGTCCCGTCGACGTGGTCGCTGCTGCCATCGAATCGGGCCATCGTGCCAGTGACGGGCTGGAGATGCTCCTGCAGCAAGGACTGTTGAGCTTCCAGATTTGGACCGGGAAGATCGCACCCGCAGATGCGGTGCGCAACGCCCTGCTCCGGGCAGTCGAGGCGTGAATGCCCCGCTGGTCATCGCCGGCGTCACTGCCGCCGGTGGAATCGTCGGGCTGGGATCCGGATGGCTCGCGGTCGCGCTCGAGAAGTTCGAGAAGCTCGAGGACGAGGAACGCCAGGAGCGCATCGAATACGAACGGGACGTCGCCGAGGAATTGAGCAGGGCCGCGGCGGCAGGGGAGGCGCCGGTAGCGGCTCGACCCTGGGCGGGCGAACGTTATGGCTGGACCTGGCTGGAACGCTGGCTCTCGCCGGCGCTCGGAGCAATCGGCTTCGGTGCCTTCGCCGCGCACGAGCAGTTCGGAACGGGCCTGCTCATCCATCTCCTGTGGATCACGATCTTCGTGCACGTGGTCGACTTCGACCTCAAACACCGCCTCATCCTCAACGTCATCACCTACCCGGCCATCCTCGCGGCGATCGTGCTCAGCGAATGGTCGCCGCGGCTCACCGTCACCGGCGCGGTCATCGGAGCGGTCGGGGTGGCGGCGTTCTTCTTCGTGCAGAACCTCGTCTCACGCGGGAGCATCGGTCTCGGCGACGCCAAGCTCGGGGCGCTCGTGGGCGCGGTGACCGGCGCGGGCCCGACGAGCGCGAGCCTCGGCGCGGTCTATGCGGTGATCGCGGGAGTCTTCATCGGAGGCGCGACGGCCATCGTTCTCCTGGTCACTCGCGTCCGCAAGCTCAAGGACCCGATACCCTATGGTCCGTTCCTGTGTGCGGGTGCAGCGCTCATCCTGTACCTCGGTCCGTGACCCGCTCGAGTCCAGGGGTTCGTTGAGGTAAGCCAA
This sequence comes from Candidatus Dormiibacterota bacterium, assembly GCA_963830305.1. Lineage (GTDB taxonomy): Bacteria > Chloroflexota > Dormibacteria > Aeolococcales > Aeolococcaceae > Palsa-851. The sequence goes on from CAWHLW010000003.1 coordinate 46,816, forward strand.
TGCCGACGCAGTTGATGCCGGGAGAGCGGTCGATCGCGCTGGTCCGCCAGCACTGGTCCGTGCTCGCCGGTCATATCCTTGGCGCGATCGTGGTTATCGTGGTCGCGATCGTCCTCGACGTAAAGCTGCCGACGAAGGTCGGCTCGACGTCGATCTCCACAGTGAAGAACGTCATCGCGCTGGTGCTCATCGTCGCGTCGGTGCTCTGGGCCGGTCTGCGCATCCTGCGCTGGCGATTCGCCACCTATCACCTCACCGACCGGCGAATCATCATGGAGGGCGGCATCCTGTCGAGGACCGCGGAGACGATCCCGCTCGACCGCATCCAGAACACCGTGATCCACCGGCCCTTCGGCGACCGTCTCATCGGCGCCGGCGACATCGAGATCGAGTCGGCCGGACGGGACGGCGTCGAGGTGCTCCATCGCATTCCCAAGGCCGAGGCTTTCTACAACGAGCTGCTCACCGAGATGAACACACCCCCTTCCGCAGGCGCGCCACCCCGGCCGGCAGGCCTCTGAGTCAACGACCGCCCGGCGGGTCAGCGGCGCCGGGCGAGGGCTGCGATGCGATGCCGTGCCTCGCGGGCGGCGCCATCCGATCCCTCACGGATCACCTCGCAGTAGGCGCAGATCGCCCCGATCACATCGCCGTGAGCGTCGAGCAGTCGTGCGATCCGGAGGTGCTCCCGGGCCGTCCGGTCAACGCCGATTGCCTCGCCCATGCCAGCAGTCTTGGTGCAGGGATCGGACCTGACACGGACGAAACGCCGGCGCGGTGGCGCGCAGGGATGGGGAAATCGGCGCCCGCCAATACAATCCGTTGTCAATGCTTCGTTTTCTCACGGCCGGCGAGTCGCACGGCCCTCAGCTCACGGTGATCGTCGAGGGCATGCCTGCGGGTGTCGCGATGGACGCCGTGCGCGATATCGATCCAGATCTGCGCCGCCGCCAGGGTGGTCACGGCCGGGGCAAACGCCAGCAGATCGAGCACGACACCGCCCGGATCGTCAGCGGAGTCCGCGGCGGCAGGACGCTCGGCTCGCCCATCACCCTGGTGGTCGAGAACCGTGACTGGGAGAATTGGCAGGGTCCCATGCAGGTGGAGGCACGTGGCTTCAAGTCCAAGCGGGTCACGCGCGTCCGCCCCGGCCATGCCGACCTGGCGGGGGTCCTGAAGTACGGATTCAACGATGCGCGCGATGTCCTCGAACGGGCCAGCGCCCGCGAAACCGCCGCCCGGGTGGCTGCGGGAGCAGTGGCGAGGACATTGATCGCGGCGTTCGGTATGGAGATCCACTCGTGCGTCGTGCGAATCGGCGACGTCCACGTGCCGGTGCCGGACGCGGAGGTGGCGTGGGACGCGGTGGAGCGCTCACCGGTGCGCTGCGCCGACACCGGCGCGTCGGCGCAGATGGTCGCCGCCATCGACGCGGCGCGCGAGCGCGGGGACACGCTCGGTGGCACCGCGTACGTGGTGGCCTCGGGCGTTCCGGCCGGACTTGGCAGTTACGCGCACTGGGACCGCCGCCTCGACGGGCTCATCGCGCAAGCGATGTGCAGTATTCCGTCGGTCAAGGGCGTTGAGCTCGGTGCCGCGGTGCTTGCGGCGCAATCGCCCGGCTCGGAAGTGCATGACGAACCGCGCTGGGATGCGGGGCGCGGCTTCCACCACCTGACCAACCGTCAGGGCGGCCTCGCCGGTGGAGTCACCGACGGCGAGCCGGTCTGGGCGCTCGTCCACTTCAAGCCGATATCGACACTCCTGCACCCGTTGCGCAGCGTCGACATCCACACAGGTGCAGAGATCAACGCCCACTACGAGCGCAGCGATATCTGTGTCGTACCGGCAGGCGCGGTGGTTGCAGAGGCGATGCTTGCGTGGGTGATCGCCGCGGCTGCGATGGAGAAGTTCGGCGGGGATACCCTCGGTGAGATGCGACGGGCGGTTGCCGCGCATCGCCGCGCCGTCATCCGGCTGCGATGAGCGCGATTCGGCGCATCGCGCTGGTGGGGCTGCCCGGCTCGGGCAAGAGCACCATCGCCCGGCTGGTCGCGCAGCGCCTCGGCTGGGATGCCGTCGACATTGACGACGAGGTCGCGAGGAGCTCGGGTCGATCTCCTGCGTCGATCATCAGCGCGGACGGTGAGGCGGCCTTCCGTGACCTCGAGCTCATCGCCCTCGAGCAGGCGCTCCGCCGGCCCGGTCCCCTGGTGATCGCGTGCGGGGGCGGACTGATCACCCAGGCGGCCGCGCGCCGCCTCCTCACCGAGCTGACCACGGTCGTGTGGCTCGACGCAGCCGACGAGGTGCTGATCGGGCGCGTTGGTGACGGCGCTGATCGCCCGATGCTCGGCGGGCCGGCGGCGGCAGGGATTCCGCAGCTGCGCAGCAGCCGCGAGCGGGCGCATCAGTCGGCGCATATCCGTGTCAGCACTGGCGAGGCTCCAGACGGCGTGGCGTCACGGATCACCGCAGCGGTCGACGGCGCGGTCCGCGTCCACCTTGCGGAACGCGCCTATCACGTCGAGGTGCGCCCTGGAGCACTCGACGACGTGGTCCTGCACCTGCCGGGAGACGCGACCCGGGTCGCGCTCCTGGCTGACCGAGCGGTACGGACGGCCGCCGAACGGCTGGTGGCGTCGTTGCGCAGCGCAGGGATCGCCACGACCGTGCTCGACGTTCCGGGCGGGGAGCAGCTCAAGACCTGGGAAACCGCCGGCCGCACGCTCGCGCGCCTCGGCACCGCAGGCCTGCAGCGCAACGACTGCGTGGTCGCACTCGGTGGCGGCACGGTCGGGGATCTCGCCGGCTTCGTCGCCGCCACCTACCTGCGCGGGATTGCGTGGGTCAACGTGCCTACCACCCTTCTCGCGATGGTGGACAGCGGCATCGGCGGCAAGACAGGGGTGAACCTGCCTCGAGGCAAGAACCTCGCCGGCGTCATCTGGCAACCGCGCGCGGTGATCTGCGATCCCGAGGTGCTGGCCACCCAGGACGACCGCTCATTCCGTTCCGCGTTCGCCGAGATCGTCAAGTACTCGATGATCGTCGAGACCTCGCTCGTTACCGACCTCGACAGCAGCCTCGATCGACTTCTCAGGCGCGACAGTGACGCGCTGACTGGCGCAATCCGCGAGTCCTGCGCCATCAAGGCGGCGATCGTCTCGGGGGACGAACGCGAGGCCGGTAACCGTGCGGTGCTCAACTACGGACACACCGTCGGTCACGCGCTGGAAGCGGCAGCCGGCTTTGGCGACCGTCTGCTCCACGGCGAAGCGGTCGCCGTGGGGATGCGCGCCGCCGGACTGCTCAGCGTCCAGGTGCTCGGATGTCCGCCTGAGGATATCCGCTGGCAGGATGAGATGATCGGCCGGTGCGGGCTGGCGACGACAACGGTGTTTGACTCCGGGCAGGCGCTCGATCACATGCGCGCGGACAAGAAGACCGTCGGCGATCGGCTCGGCTGGGTCCTTCTCGAAGCAAGGGGGCATCCACGAACCGGCGTGTCCGTGCCCGAGGCCGCGGTGCTCGGCGCGCTCGACGCGGTGCGGGCTCGATGACGACGATCCTGCTCCTCAACGGCCCCAACCTCGCCAGCCTCGGCGAGCGCGAACCGGACGTGTATGGGACGGTAACGCTCGCCGAGATCGAGTCCGCGGTCCGCGATCGCGCCGCCTCCCTCGGCCTCGAGGTGCGCTGCGAGCAGACCAACCACGAGGGCGCCATGGTCGACATCCTCGAGTCGGAGCGCGGCCGAGCCGCCGGGTGCATCGTCAACCCTGGCGGCCTGACCCACACCAGCGTGGTGCTGGCCGACGCGCTCCGCGCCTTCACCGGCCCGGTTATCGAGGTGCACCTGTCGAACATCCTCGCCCGGGAACCGTACCGGCGGGTGTCGCTCTCGGCCGAGGCAGCGGTGGCTGTGATCACGGGGCTGGGACTGGAGGGTTACGTCCTCGCAGTCGAGGGACTGGTTAAGCTGCTCGAGGACCCGTCGACCACTGGGAGCTCCGCATGATCACCGCCTCCGACCTGCGCCCGGGCGCAACCGTCGAACGCGACGGCGACCTCTTTGAGGTCATCGACTTCTCGCACATGAAGCAGGGACGCGGCACCGCCGTGGTGCGCGCCAAGCTGCGCAATGTGACAACCGGGGCGGTCACCGACGAGACCTTCCGTCCCGAGGAGAAGTTCGGTCGGGTTCGCATCGAGCGCACCGAGGCTCAGCTCCTCTACAAGGACGGTGAGAATTACGTCGTGATGGACAACACCACGTACGACCAGGTCACGCTCAGCCCGGAGCAGCTCGGCACCGGTGTCGACTACCTCAAGGAGAACGACAACCTCTTCCTGCTGCGCTTCGACGACCGCGTCCTGGGCGTCGACCTGCCGACATCCGTGGTGCTCGAGGTCACCGAGACCGAACCCGGCTTCAAGGGTGACACCGCCAACGCGTCGTTCAAGCCGGCCGTCGTCGAGACGGGGCTCGCGGTGGATGTTCCGCTCTTCGTCAACCAGGGTGATCAGATCCGAGTGGATACGCGCACCGGCCGCTATGTGGAACGCGCGTGACCGACGTCGAGGAGCCCGAGAGCCTCCAGCTCCGTCCCGCCACCAATGGTCGCCGTCAGCTCGGCACGACGCGCGTCGCCAATGAGGTCGTGGCATCGATCGCCGCTTTCGCGGCGCTCCAGGTATCGGGGATTCACTCCATGTACCACCCCGGCGGTCAGCAGTTCGATCGCATCGTCCGCCGCTCGCACGCGCATCGCGGCGTGCGCGTGGAGATGCGCGACGATGCGCTGCACCTGAGTCTCTACGTGGTGATGGAGTCGGGCGGCAACGTGCCGGTGGTTGGGGCCGAGGTGCAACGCCGCGTGGCCGACGCGATCGACCGCATGCTCGCTCTTCGTGTCGAGGAGGTCAACGTCTTCGTCAGCGAGGTCGCCTTCGCGTGACCCCGGCCGTTTCAGGCACGGGGCGCCGGCGGCGTGGTCGTGAGCTTGCGCTCCGCGTGCTCTTCGAGATCGAGGGCACGGAGAAGGACCCGGACTTCGCGTTGAAGTACCAGGGTGAGGACCTTCGTGCCACGGCTGACGTCCGGGCATTCGCGCGCACCATCGTGGTCGGCTGCGTCGACCATCTCGACACCATCGACGCAGCGCTTGCCGCTGCCATGGAGCACTGGTCGCTCGTCGACCTCGGCAAGGTCGAGCGCGCGGTGCTCCGGCTCGGCACCTTCGAACTGCTCTACATGGAGACGACCCCGGTCGCGGTGGTGATCGACGAGTCCATCGAGCTGGGACGCGCGTACGCGGGCGACGAGGCTGCGCAGTTCGTCAATGGCGTGCTCGGTCACGTCGCGCAGGAGCGAGTGTGACCGCGCCGGTCTGCTCGGTGAGCGACCTCACATTGATGGTGCACGACGCACTTGCTGCACGCCCCGAGCTGGAGGATGTGCTCGTCGAGGGCGAGGTGAGCAACCTCAAGGCGCACGTCTCCGGTCACCTGTACTTCACGCTCAAGGACGCGCACTCGGCCATCTCGTGCGTCTGCTTTCGCACCAATGCGCTGCGGATTCCCTTCCGGCCGGACAACGGCATGACCGTGGTGGCGCACGGATCGGTGCAGGTCTATGGCCAGCAGGGGCGCTACCAGCTCTACGTCGATCGTCTCGAGCCGAGCGGCGTCGGCGCGCTCGCGCTGGGCGTCGAGCAGTTGAAGCAGCGCCTCAGCGCGGAAGGACTGTTCGACGAGCGACGCAAGCGGCGTCTGCCGTTGCTGCCCCGGCGCGTGGTGGTCGTGACCTCGCGCAGCGGCGCTGCGTTGCGCGACGTGAGCACCGTCATCGCGCGCCGTGCGCCCTGCATCGGCGTGGTCCTGTCGCCGGCGACCGTGCAGGGCGATGGAGCGGTGGAGACGCTCATTCGCGCGTTGCAACGCGCTGACCAGGTGCGCGATGCCGACGTGATCCTCCTGGTGCGCGGTGGTGGTTCGCTGGAAGACCTGATCGCGTTCAACAGCGAGTCGCTGGCACGCGCGATCCGCGCGACACGCCTCCCGGTCGTGACCGGTGTTGGACACGAGACCGACACGACGGTCGCCGACCTCGCGGCGGACCGCCGAGCCCCAACGCCGTCCGCTGCTGCGGAGCTGGTGGCGCCGAGCGTGACCGCGCTCCGCGAGGATGTGGCGGCACGCCACGCGCGTCTCGCGCTCGCTCTCGTCGGCCTCGTCGGCATCCACCGGCAGCGCGTGCACATCGCCACGCTGCGGCTGCGCCAGGCGTTGACGCACGAGACGTCGTTGAAACGCCGAGCCCTCAGCCACGAGCTGTCGCGCTTTGCCGTGGCGCACCCGTCGCGACGAGTTCGAGCTCGAGCGAATTCGCCTCGCGCGAACTGCCGAGCGTCTCCAGGACACGACCGTCCGGGTTGCGGTAGCTCGCCGCGCCGCACTGACGACGCGGACGGCGCGGCTCGCTGCGCTCTCACCCACGCGCACGCTGGAGCGTGGGTACTCGATCACCTCCGATGCCGATGGGAGGGTCCTGACCGACGCCGGCTCGGTGGCGGCGGGTGCGCGCCTGCGCACCGTCCTTCGTCACGGGAGCCTCGAGAGCATCGTGGATCGGGTGGACACCGGCTCCCCGTCTTCGGACGAACAGATGTACGATTCAGCACCGGCGCCAGACGACCGATGACAAAAGACCGCATGGAGGACGGCATCACGGGACTCACGTACGAGGCTGCCCTTGCCGAGCTCGACATCCTGATCACCAAGCTCGAGGGCGGCAGCATCGCCCTCGAGGAGGCGATTGGCGCCTACGAGCGCGGCGTCGTGCTCGCGCAGTACTGCGCCGAGCTGCTCGAGCGCACCGAGCAGCGCGTGAACCAGCTCGTGGTGAGCGCGAGTGGAGCGATGAGCGAACGGCCGCTCGAGGCGTTCGGCGCGCCGCTCCCCGAACCGGCGGCCGCCGCACCGCGACCGGAGCTCGCACGACCGTCCGTTGCGCCCGCCCCGGCGCGGCCGGCAACGCCGCGCATCGATCCGGACGACGTCCCTTTCTGACTGCGCGAATACACATAAATGTAGTATAAATGGGAACCATGACAGCTGTGTCCCAGGCGCGCCGGATCGATCTGGAGCTGGTCGCTCGCGGGCTCGCGCCCAGTCGCGAACGAGCCCAGGCACTGGTCGCCGCCGGTCTCGTCGAGGTTGACGGCGCGCGGGCGACCAGCGCCGATCAGCGCGTCGGCGCCACGACCGCCATCCGCCTGCTGGGCCGCGATCACCCGTGGGCGAGCAGGGGAGGGCTCAAGCTGGCTCCTGCGCTGGATGCCTACGGCATCGACTGCGCTGGCCGGATCTGCCTGGACGCGGGCGCGTCGACCGGTGGATTCACGGATGTGCTGCTGAGTCGCGGCGCATCGTGCGTCTACGCGGTGGACGTGGGTCGCGGGCAGCTTGACCCGCGGCTGGCGAACGATCCGCGCGTCACAGTGATGGACCGGACGAACCTGCGCTCGCTGACCTCGCTGCCCGGTCCAGCGCCAGACCTCGTGACCCTCGACCTGTCGTTCATCTCCCTGCGCGTCGTCCTGCCCGCGGTGGTCCGGCTGATTGCGCCGCATGGCGCGGATCTCGTGGCCCTGTTCAAGCCGCAGTTCGAACTTGGCCGCGGCGCGATCGGCAAGGGTGGGATCGTCCGGGACACCGCCGCCGCCGAGGAGGGCGCGATGGAGTTTGCGCGCTGGCTCGATTCCGAGTTCGGCGCCGCGGCTCAAGAGCCGATGCCGTCCGCGGTGCGCGGAGCCAAGGGGAATCTCGAGTGGCTGGTCGGGGCGCGTCTGGTCCACGTCGTAACGCCGGATGGGGAGGAGCCATGACTTCGGCACCGAGCATCGGCTTCCTGCTCCACCCCGGGGAGCAGGTCGTGGTCCAATCGGCGATCGCGCGAGCCCAGGCCTGTGGCTACGCGGCATGGACCGCGCTCGAGGATCCCGAAGGTGCGATGCAGGAGCATGGTGCGAGCACCGTGCTGCTCGTGACCCTCGGAGGCGACGGCACCTTTCTCTACGGCGCGCGCCTCGCTGCGCCGCTCGGCATCCCGGTCGTGGGCGTGAACCGGGGACGCCTCGGCTTTCTCAACGACGTCGAGATCGACGCGCTCCCCGAGGCGATCAGCCGCTTCGCTGCGGGCGACTACACCACGCAGCGCCGGGCACTGCTGGAGATCACCGTCGACGGAGCCGATGCGCCGATCCTCGCCATCAACGAGATCGTCGTGCGAGCCCGCGACGTGAACGTGGTGCGGCTCCGCGTCGACGTCGACGATGACCTGCTGGGAGCGTTCGACGCCGACGGCATCGTCGTCGCCACGGCGACGGGGTCGACCGCGTACGCGCTCAGCGCCGGTGGTCCTCCCGTCGATCCACGCGTCCGCGCCGTCGTGGTCGTGCCCATCGCCGCTCACGCGGTGATCAGCCGCCCGGTGGTCATCCCCGAGCAACTCGACGTCCGTGTGACCGTCGAGCGCGGTCGCGTGTTCGTCGCTGCCGACGGCCGCTCGATCGCGTGGCTCGCCGACGGTCAGAGCGTCGTGGTGAGGCCGGGGCCGGAGCTCGAGGTGGTGCGCTTCGCCAACTCGCCGTCATTCAATTCGCGCCTTCGCCAGAAGTTTCGATACGGGATCCCGCACAAGGACCTGCTCCTCGAGCCGGTCGATGACGACATCCCCGGAGCGGAGGGAGGTACGAATGGCCCTTCGTGAGCTCCGGGTCAGCAACCTCGCGATCATCGAGGAAGCGCGGCTTTCCTTCGACGATGGCTTCAGCGTGCTCACCGGGGAGACCGGTTCAGGGAAATCGATGTGCGTCAACGCGCTCCGGGCAGCGCTCGGCGGCCGTCTCGAGCCTGAGACGGTCAGGTCTGGCGCCACGGCCGCCCGCGTCGCCGCAGTCTTCGACAATCCGAGCGCCCGTCTGCGAGCGCGCCGGGCCGAGCTCGGCATCCCCGACGACGACCTGATCACGCTCTCGCGCGAGGTGCCGGTGTCGGGGCGAGCGACCTGCCGTGTCGACGGTGCGCTGGTGTCGCAAGCCGTCCTCCGTGAGCTCGGCGACCTCTGCGTGGACGTCACCGCGCAGGGCACGAGCCACCGCATGCTCCGGCGCAGCTGGCAGCGCGACGTGCTCGACGCCTTCGCCGGACAGGAGGGCGCGGCTGCCCGTGCCGCCACCGCGGATGCTGTCAAGGTGTGGCGGGCTGCCACCGATGCCGTGATCGCCGCCCGGCGTGCTGCCAGCACCGGCGCCGCCGAGCTGCAGCGAGCGCGCGACCTCGTGGACGACATCGCACCGATCGGGATCCGGCCCGGGGAGGACGCCGAGCTGAACGCTGAACGCCTCCGCCTCAGGCACGCGGCGCGAATCGCCGGCACCTCGCTGGCGCTCGCCGACGCCAGCGGTGGGGACGAGCATTCCGCCGCCGACCGGCTCGCCGCGGCGATCGGCGCCGGTACCGACCTTGCGGCAGTCGATCCGGCCCTCGCCACCTTGCTCGAAGAGGCCGACGCGCTGGTCGACGGACTTCGCGAGCTCGCGCTCGATGCCCGCCGCCACGCCGAGGAGATCAGCGTCGATGAGTCGCGGCTCGCGGAGATCGAGGAGCGGCTCGACACGCTGACGCGCGTCATCCGCCGCCACGGATCCCTCGAGGCGGCGCTCATCGAACTCGAGCGTGCCGCCTCGCTCGTGGCCACCATCGACGGTGAATCGGGCGCGGTCGGCAGCCTCGAGGCAGCGGCCGATGCGCGCCGTTCGGAGGCGGGCAGGGCGGCTGCCGCGCTCAGCGCGCTGCGGGCGTCGGCGGCCCGCCGCCTCGAGCGCGCCGTCACCGCGGAGCTCCGGGCGCTGGAGTTACCCCACGCGCGGTTTCGAGTGATCGTGACCCGCAGCCTCGATGTCGAGGGTGTCGATACCGGCGATGGCACACCGGTCCGCTGCGGTCCTGCAGGCATCGATGAGATCGACTTCCGCCTCGCACCCAATCGCGACTCGGTCCCGATGCCTCTCGACGAGGGACCGTCGGGCGGCGAGCTCGGCAGGCTCGCCCTGGCCTTGAGCGCGGTCGTGAGCGAGGACGACGCCCCTGTGCTCGTCCTCGACGAGGTGGACACCGGCATCGGCGGCGAGACCGCCGCCCGAGTTGGCGACGTTCTTGCCCGCATCGGCCGGGGACGTCAGGTGATTGCGATCACGCACCGCCCCGAGATCGCCGCTCGCGCCGCGACCCATCTGACCATCACCAAGGCCGACCGTCCGGGAGGCCCCCAGGCGACCGCTACTGCGGTGACCGGAGACGAGCGCGTCTCCGAGATCGCGCGAACTCATGTCGGGCAGGACGACCGAGGCCGCTCTGATCCGCGCCGCCGAGCTCCTCGATGAGGGGGCGAGCGGCGATCGGGGCACCCCCGGCGTCCGTACCATGTAGCGATGCAGCGGGAGGAAACGGGCACAGCCTCGATCACCGTGGACGCCCCCGGGTTCCACGGAAGCCTCGAGGAACTCGTTGCACGGGCAAACCGTGGCGACCTCGACCTCACCGAGATCTCGGTGAGCGCCGTTGTCGAAGAGGCACGGAGCGCGCTGGAAAGCCCGGAACGCCAGGGCGACCTTCGCGCCGTGGCGGACGCCTTGGCGCTGCTCGCCCGGCTCGTTGCGCTCAAAGCGACCGCCGTGCTGCCGGACCAGGACACCACTGTCATCGAACCCGAGGATGACCAGTCCACCGACGCCGGGAGGAGGCTTGCCGAGTACCGGCTCTTCAAGGCCGCCGCTGAGGCGCTCCTCGCCGAGGCTGCCACTGAAGGCGCGCGCAGCTTCCTTGGGCTCGTGTCCACCGAGGTGATCCCCGTCGAGCGGCTGCGCATCGCTCCCGAACGTCTGGCGGCAGCCTTCCGGGCGGTCCTCGAGCGCCTCAGCGACACCGAGCCGCTCCCGGTGGCGATCACATACTCGGTCGAGGACAAGGTCCGGCTGCTCCGGGACCGCCTGATGCTCGGGCCGCTCGAGTTCGAGGAGGTGTTCGCCGGCGTCAGCAGCAGGCTCGAGGCGGTTGCATGCTTCCTCGCGCTGCTCGAGATGCTCAAGCGCGGCGAGGCGACGGTGGAGCAGCGAGACGCGTTCGGCCCGATCACGGTGACCAGCGTTGGATGACGTGCTCGTTCTCGACGTCTTTGGGCGCGCGACGGTCCCGGAGGGGACGGCCGACGCCGAGCCCGAGGACCTCGCGCCGGCGCTCGAGGCCCTCTGCTTCGCATTGGGTCGCGAGGTCACCATCGCCGAAGCCGCCGCCATCCTCGAACGGAGCACCGCGGCCGTGGCCCGGTCTGCCGGAGTGCTGGCCATGGACCTGCGCGGTCGCGGGCTCATGCTCCAGCGCTCCGATGAGTCGATCCAGCTGGTCACGCGGCCGGAGATGGCCTGGGCGGTGCAGCGGGCGCTCCACCCCGAACGGCCGTCGCGGCTCAGCCGGGCGGCCATGGAGACTCTCGCGATCATCGCGTACCGCCAGCCCGTGACCAAAGCAGTCATCGAGTTCGATCCGAGGAGTTGACTGCGAAGCCGTGCTCGAACATCTCACCGAGCGGCGTCTCATCACCGAGGTGGCGCGCCAGGAGACCCCCGGGCATCCGCGCCTGTTCGGCACGACCCTGCGCTTCCTGCAACTGGTCGGCCTCGAACGCATCGAGGACCTGCCGCCGGTTGCCGAGAGTGCGGTGCTTCCCAACTTCGAGTGACCGCCCAACCAGCGGAGCGGCTGAACAGGTTTCTCGCCCGTCGAGGCGTCGCGTCACGCCGGGGCGCCGACGAGCTCATCGCCGACGGTCGAGTGACTGTCAATGGGGAGGTGAGCCGTCTCGGCGCGGTCGTCAACCCGTCAATGGACCGGGTCAGCGTCGACGGACGTCGCGTCCCCGCCCGTGCAGTTGCAGTCACCATTGTCCTCAACAAACCGGCGGGCGTGGTCACCACGCGCAGTGATCCATACCAGCGCCGCACCGTGATGGACCTGATCGAGCCCGTGCCAGGGCTCGTCCCGGTGGGTCGGCTCGACGCCGACAGTCGTGGACTGCTCGTGCTCACCACCGACGGCGACCTCGCCCATGCGGTCTCGCATCCCCGTCACGGCGTCACCAAGCGATATCTCGCAACCCTCGACCGCGCCATCTCGTCAGCACAGCTCGAGCAACTGACGACCGGTGTCGAGCTCGAAGACGGTCCGGCCAGAGCGATTGCGGCGAAACGATCCGGATCGGACTCGGTCGTCGAAGTCGTGATGGCCGAGGGACGCAAGCGCGAGGTGCGGCGGCTGTTCGCGGCGATCGGCCTCGACGTCAGAGACCTCGTTCGCATCGCCGTCGGTCCTCTGGAGCTTGGCGCGCTTCCCGAAGGCGAGGCCCGGGCGCTGCGCCCGGCTGAACTGTCGTCGCTGCGCGCGGCTGCGGGCCTGCAGGCGCCGGCCCGGCGGTCGCGGTGAGCCCGCCAGTGATCACCATCGACGGTCCGGCGGGGAGTGGCAAGACCACGCTCGGGCGGCGCCTGGCCACGACGCTCGGACTCCCGCTCGTCGACACCGGCCTCTTCTATCGCGGGGTCATGGTTGCCGCGGCACGTGCGGGGATCGCCCCCGACGACCGTGACGCGCTGATCGACTGTGCGCGAAGGACCGAGGTGATCATCGACACTGATCCGACCCACGACGACGCCGACGGCGCAGCGCTCGTCGACGGCATCGACGCGGGTCCCGCCTTGCGTGACCCCGCCAACGCACCGCTGCTGGCGTCGATGAGCAGCATCCCCGAGGTGCGCGCCGTGCTCCTCGAGGCGCAGCGCGGACTCGCGCGCGACGGCGCCGTCGCCGTCGGCCGCGACTGCGGCACCGTCGTCTTTCCACACGCGCAGCTCAAGCTGTATCTCGTCGCGTCCGAGACGGTGCGCGCGCAGCGCCGCGCCTCACAGTTGCGCGGCGACGGTGCGGATGCCGACAGCGCGTTGATGCGCGGCGAAATCGGCGCCCGCGATCGTCTCGACGCCACCCGGAGCGCCGCGCCGATGCAGCCCGCGGCCGACGCGCACGTGCTCGACACCGGCGAGCTCGGCATCGATGAGGTGGTCGGCACCGCGCTGCAACTCTGGGCTGCAGTCACGGCAGCGACGGGGTGATGTACGCCGTCTTTCGGATCGGCGTGCGTGCGCTCGCGTGGCTCATCCTCGGCCGGCGCCTCCGCATCGACGGCATGGACAACCTGCCTCGCAGTGGCGCGGTCCTGGTGATCGGCAATCACATCGGCACCGTCGAACCCGCGCTGACCGGCGTCTTCATCCCGCGTCGCGACGTCTATTACATGGCCAAGAGCGAGCTCTTTCGCAACCCTCTGCTGGGATGGCTGTTCCGGAAGAACCACGCCTTCCCGGTGGTGCGCAATACGGCGGATCGCGCAGCGCTCCGCCAGGCGCTCGCAGTGCTCGCCGGCGGCCACGTGCTCCTCGTGTATCCGGAGGGGACCCGATCATGGGATGGGCACGTCATCGGCGATGTCCAGGCGGGCGCGGGTTTCATCGCCCGGCACTCGGGCGCCGTGATCGTCCCGGTCGCCAGCTGGGGTTCGCAGCGTGTCATCCCGCGCGGGTCATGGCTGCCGAGGCCGGCCGACGTCGAGCTGCGTATCGGCGAACCATTCCACCTTCCGGCGCGAGGCCGTGACGGCCGGCCGCTCTCCAGCCGCGAAGCCGCCGCGCTCATGATGGAGCGCGTGATCGCATTGCTCCCCGGGGAGCGACGGCCCGTGGGAGCGGAAGCGCTCTCCATCGGGGGGAGCTCGCCCGCCGCGTGACAACGGTCCCGTCGCACCTGGACCACCTGGTCGCGTTCGACCTCGAGACCACCGGGCTCTCGCCGCGCAGCGACCGGATCCTCGAGATCGGCGCCGTGCGGTACGACCACGCGCTGCGGCCGATCGACGAGTTCCAGGTGGTCGTCGATCCGCAGATGCCGATCCCGCTGGCGATCCAGCGTCTCGTCGGCCTCAGCGATGAAGACGTACTTGGAGGCCCGGCACCGGCCGAGGCGGCATTCCAGCTCGCGGACTTCTGCGGGGACGCCGCGCTGATCGCCCACGGCGGCGCGTTCGACCTGCTCTTCCTGCGAGCACTGCTCTCCGACTCGTTCGGTTCGCGGCTGATCTTCGACACCCTCGACCTCGCGAGGATCCTCCTGCCCACCTACGAGAGCCACAGCCTTCCGCTGCTGAGCCGCCGCCTCGGCATCGTCCACGAGCGCCCGCACCGTGCCTTGAGCGATGCGCGCGCGACCGGAGAGCTCTTTCGCATGCTGATCGGCGCCGGCCGCAGCCTCCCAGAACCGACGCTGGGGCAGATGCGCCACGTCGCTGCGCAGGCGCCCGGAGCCCTGGACGCCTTCTTGAGCGACGTGATGGTCCGCCCGGAACTTGAGGCTGTGCCACCCGTCGATCACACGGCCGTGCGGCCCTCACCGCCGGTGCCTGCAGCTGCAAAACGGCCGCGGGCGGCGCCGGGCACGCGGAGTGTCGGCGAGGCAGCTGCCGAGCTGCTCGGGCCGTCGGGTCCGCTCGCGGTCAGCGAAAGCTACGAATATCGAGAGGCCCAGCTCCAGATGGCGATGGCGATCGGTCAGACGCTGGAACGCAAGCGGCGCCTCATGGTCGAAGCCGGGACCGGGGTGGGCAAGTCGCTCGCGTACCTGACCCCGCTGGCGCTCTGGGCGGCGCGAACCGGCAAGCGCGCGGTGGTCGCGACCCACACCGTCAATCTCCAGGAACAGCTCGCCGATCGTGACCTGCCGGCAATCGCCGCGATGCTCGACGAGCCGGTATCCGTCGCGGTCCTCAAGGGCCGCAACCACTACCTGAGCCTGCGCCGATGGCAGCGCTTCCTGGCCACCTCCGACGTTGTGGGCCGCGAGCCCGACCTGGTGTCGATCCGCTTCAAGCTCAAGATCCTCGCCTGGCTGGCCACGACCAGGAGTGGCGACCGTTCCGAGATCTACCTCGCGGGCGACGAGGAGCAACTCTGGCGGCGCATCGCATCCGACATCACCGATTGTCTCGGTCCCGCGTGTGCCAACTGGCCCAACGCGCGCTGCTACATGGTGGGAGCGCGCCGGGGTGCCACAGATGCAGCCATTGTTGTCACGAACCATGCGCTCCTCCTCGCCGGGACCGAGCGTCAGGGACAGGTGCTCGGACCCTACGAGGCGCTGGTCATCGATGAGGCGCATCAGCTCGAGGCGGTGGCCACCGAGCAGCTCGGCATCGCGGTCCGCCTCGCCGATCTGACCCTCATCCTCGACCGCATTCCCGCGCTGCCCGGCACCCCGCTCGGCACGGATCTCGAGCGCTGCCGAGAGGCGGGACAGCGCCTGTTCGGCGATGCCAAGGGATTCATCTCGGCGCGCCTCGGCGGCGAGCACGCCTCCAACGGCCGGATCGGTCTCTCCGAGGCGATTCGGAGCGACCCCGGATTCGGGTTCGTCGAGCGTGCCGCGGCGCACGCCGCCGGAGTGTTCCAGCGCACCGCCGGCATGCTCTCGGCCGGATCGGCTGCGGGGATGCAAACTGCGCTCCTGCCCCAGCCCGATCGCGCCGAGGACGAACTCGAACATGCGGCGGTGGCCCTGGCCGGGCTCGCCGAGGCGATCGATCACGTCGTGGTCCGGCCCCGCGACGGCATGGTCGCCTGGCTCGAGATGCGCGCCGAGCAGGCCGAGTTCCATGAGGCGCCGGTCGACGTCTCCGGTCCGCTCGCCGAGACCGTCTTCGATCCGGCTGAATCCGTGGTCCTCACCTCGGCGACCCTCTCGGTGGGGGGCAGCTTCGATTTCATCCGCCACCGGGTGGGCATCGGCGCGACCGCCGAGGAACTCACGCTGCCGTCGCCGTTCGACTACCTGCGTCAGGCGCTCTGCATCCTGCCGGGGGACGCGACCGCGTACGACGACCCAGGCCACGACCTGCAGATGGCCGCGCTCATCGACTCGATCGCCGGTCGCCTGGACGGGCACACGCTGGTGCTGTTCACCAGCTACGGACCGCTCAAGCGCGTATGGGCGCTCCTCCAGGAGCGTCTCGACGCCCGCGGCATCGCCAGTCTGGCCCAGGGCCTCGACGGCACCAGACGGCAGATCCTGCAGAGCTTCCTCGCCGATCCCCGGACCGTCCTGCTCGCCACCAGCAGCTTCTGGGAGGGGATCGACATCCCCGGGGACCGGCTCCGCTGCGTCGTCATCGACAAGCTGCCCTTCCCGGTGCCGACCGATCCCCTCGTCCGCGCCCGCTCGGAGCGGCTGCGTGACCCGTTCGGCGAGTACATCCTCCCGCTGGCGATCATCAGACTGCGCCAGGGTTTCGGGCGCCTGATTCGAAGCGCGTCGGACCGGGGCGCGGTCGTGCTCTGCGACCCGCGCCTGCGTACGCGCCAGTACGGGCTCGGCTTCCTCGCCGCCCTGCCTCCGGCACCGCAGGCGGTCGCCTCCCTCGACCGGGTTCCGGCGATGGTCGATGGTTTCGTGAACTCGGGGACATTGCCCGATACCGTGGGAGAATCAGGTGGATGGTCCTCGAACGATCTCGAACCGGCGTGATTCCGACACAGGAATCGGTGCCTGAGGCGACCGCATCCGAACCGGAGGCGATCACTGCACCCGACCCGTCCGGCGCGGTGAGCGTCGCGCTCGCGCAGTTCTATCCCCGGCTCGGTGACGTCGGCGTCAACGTGGCGGCGCATCTCACGACCATCGCCGCCGCCGCGGCCGGGGGAGCCGGCCTGGTGGTGTTCCCGGAGCTCTCGCTCACCGGGTACTTCCTGAAGGACCAGGCGCCCGAGGTCGCGCTCACGCTCGACTCGCCGGAGGTGCATGCACTCCAGGACGCGTCGCGCGCCGGCGGCATCGACGTCGTCGCGGGGCTGATTCTCGAGAGCGACCAGCACCGTTTCTACAACGCATCGCTCTACATCAGCGGTGGCGACGTGGTGCACGTGCACCGCAAGGTCTACCTGCCGACCTACGGGCTCTTCGACGAGCAGCGCTATCTCGCCGCTGGGGATCGGTTCCGCGCGTTCGATGCGCCGCTGGGGCAGCGCACCAACCACCACTGGCGGGCCGGAATCCTCATCTGCGAGGACCTGTGGCATCCCACCTCCGCCGCGCTGCTCGCGCGCCAGGGCGTGGATCTGATCATCTGCCCGTCGGCATCTCCCGGCCGTGGCCTGCTCCAGGGCGAGGCCGTCGGCACGGCGAGCAGCTACGACGTGATGACCCGCACCTACGCGCAGCTCTTCACGACGTACCTGCTGTACTGCAACCGTTCCGGCTTCGAGGACGGCGTCGGCTTCTGGGGCGGTTCGCGAGTTGTCGATCCCACCGGCAGCGTCGTCGCCGAGGTCCCCGGAGCGCAGGAAGCGGTCCTCTTCCACAGCATCGAACGCAGCGCGCTGCGCCGTGCGCGTGTCGCCTACCCGCTCCTCCGCGACGAACGAAACGATGTCAACGACGCCGAGACCGATCGACTCAGACGCCGACACACTCGCGGTTGACGCCGCCTTCGTCATCGAGCAACTCCGCGGCTTCATCGCCGACGGGGTGCGCAAGGTGGGATTCGAGCGCGTCATCGTGGGGCTCTCGGGAGGGGTCGACTCCTCGCTGGTGACCGCGCTCGCGGTGTCGTCAGTCGGTGCCGACAACGTCGTCGCCGTCTTCATGCCCTATCGGAGCAGCGATCCGCAGTCGCAGATCGACGCGCTCGCCGTCTGCGACAGCCTCGGCATTGCTGCCAAGGTTGTCGACATCACACCGCAGGTGGATGCGTACTTCGAGCGATTCCCGGACGCGGATCGGACGCGCCGGGGCAACAAGATGGCCCGCGAGCGCATGTCGATCCTCTACGACCACTCGATGGCCGAGCGCGCGCTCGTGCTCGGCACCTCCAACAAGACCGAGCTGCTGCTCGGCTACGGCACCCTGTTCGGGGACATGGCAAGCGCGCTGAACCCGATCGGCGATCTCTACAAGACGCAGGTGTACGCGCTCGCTCGAGCGCTCGAGCTGCCCCACAGCGTGCTCACCAAACCGCCGAGCGCCGACCTCTGGGTGGGTCAGTCCGATGAGGACGAGCTGGGCATGCGCTACGCGGTGGTCGACCGCGTGCTCAACCTGCTCGTCGATGAGCGGCGGAGCCGGGCGGAGGTCATCGCGCTCGGGTTCGAACCGGCCGACGTCGACGCCATCGTCGCGCGGGTTCGTGGCAGCCAGTACAAGCGACGTCCGCCGGTGATCGCCAAGTTGAGCAACCGGACCATCGACCGGGAGTTCCGCTACCCGCGAGACTGGGGTCGATGAGCGATCTGACCGGGACACTGGCGGTCGTCGCAACCCCGATCGGCAACCTCGAGGACATCACGCTTCGCGCGCTGCGCGTGCTCCGCGAATGCGACGCCGTGATCGCCGAGGATTCGCGCCGCACCAAGACGCTGCTCACCGCGAACGGGATCCACAAGCCGGTGCTGTCGCTCCCCGCCTTCGACGAGCGGCGCCGGGTACCCCAACTGGTCGAACGGCTCGAGCGCGGGGAGACGCTCGCGCTGTGCACCGACGCGGGGACACCCGTGCTCAGTGACCCCGGAGCACTCCTGGTCCGGGCCGCGCTCGACGGCGGCCACCGGGTGACGCCGATCCCAGGCCCGTCAGCGATCACCGCGGCGCTCGCAACGAGTGGCTTCCCGGCAAGCGCCTTCTGCTTTCTCGGCTTTCTGCCCCGTACTGCCGGAAAGCTCGTGCGCGTCCTCGAGGAGGCGCTACGCGAGGATCGCACCATCGCGTTCTTCGAGTCGCCGATGCGCATCACCAAGACGCTCCGCCTCGCGACCCCCGTCCTCGGTGACCGGCCGCTCGTGGTCGCGCGCGAGCTGACCAAGATGCACGAGACGCTGCACCGCGGCACCGCAGCGTCGCTCGTCGAGGAATTCACGGCACGCCCGCCGCGCGGGGAGTGCACCGTCGTCGTCGGAGCACTGCGGTGACCGAGGGTCTGCCGCCGCTCGTCGACACGCACTGCCACCTCGTCCTGCTCGAGGAACGCGGACTCCTCAACCAGGCGCTCGAAGGGGCGCTCGCCGCCGGTGTCGACGAGATCGTGTCGGTCGGGCTCAACCTCGACGACTCCGATCACAACCGCCGTATCGCCGAGGAGCACGCCGGCGTGTACTTCACGTGCGGCTGGCATCCTCACGAGAAGGCCGCCCCCGACTCCCGTGAGCTCGATGCGCTCAGCGACCTGTTGCGGCACCCGAAGGCGGTCGCGGTGGGGGAGGTGGGGCTGGATCTGTTCTTCCGCCCCGGGTATCACGAGGTGCCGCTCGATATCCAGGAGCGTTCCTTTCGGCTGATGCTCGAGCTCGCACGCGACGCCGGCAAACCCGTGCTCATCCACGACCGCGACGCGCACGACGAGGTGCTCGCCGCTGTTGCGACAGTCCCCGGGAGCAGGGGAGTGATGCACTGCTTCAGCGGCGACGCCGCGTTCGCCCGGCGCTGCGCCGAGCTCGGCTTCATCGCGTCGTTCTCGGGGATCGTGACGTTCCCGCGCTCAGAGAACATCCAGGATGCGGCGCGGACCGTTGCCGGCGATGGCTTCGTCGTCGAGACCAACTCGCCGTTCCTCAGCCCCGTCCCGGAACGCGGCAAGCCGAACCTTCCGGAGCGAGTCGCGATCACGGCGGCGGCGGTGGCGCGCCTGCGCGAGAGCCCGGAGGCCGAGGTGCGCGCCGCCACCACCCGGACCGCCCACCGAGTTCTCCGGATGACCGCTCCCAGCATGGCCGCCCCGCGTGCCTGAGGACAGCCGCGCCGCACGCGCGCGCCAACCACTCGACCTCACCGATCCACGGACGCTCACCGCGGTGGGGCGGCGCGTCGGGTTGCGCCGGGACACCAGACTGGGCCAGCACTTCCTCATCGATCGCGACGTGCTCGACGCCATCGTCGATGCCCTCGATCCGGACGCGGACAGCGAGATCCTCGAGATCGGCTGCGGGCTGGGAACGCTCACCGGGGCGCTGGCGGCACGCGCGCGGCGTGTGGTCGCGATCGACATCGACCCCGCCTGCGTGGCGGGGAGTGCGATCACCCAGCGCGAGAATCCGAATGTCAGTGTGCTCGAAGCGGACGCCCGCAACGTCGATCCTGCGGCGCTCGGCTTCAGCAAGGGGTGGCTCGCCACCGGCAATCTTCCCTACCAGCTCACCGGCCTCGTGCTCATGCGCCTCGTGGAGGCCGAGCAGCCTCCCGCCCGCGCGGTGGTCCTCGTCCAGCGCGAGGTCGCGGCGCGCCTCGCCGCCGGGCCAGGCGACTGGAGCCTCGCGACCGTCGCGATGCGAACCCTGGCGGACGTCCAGCGCATCCGCGACGTCCCCCCGGAGGCATTCGATCCGCCGCCGGCGGTCCACTCGTCGATCATCCGGATCGTGCCGTCACCCAAGGCGGACCCGGCGATCCGGGCGTTGATGCTCGGGCTCGCCAAACCGCTCTTCCAATCGCGCCGCAAGACCCTGCGCAACGGTGTTTCGCGGGCGCTCGGCGGCGATCTTGCCGGGGCGGGCGTCGCCCTGGAAAAATCAGGCATCGATCCGGGGCGCCGTCCGGGTACGCTTCGCCTCGATGAGTGGGTGCTCCTCGCTCGCGCAGTCGCGGAGGTGAGGTCGGTCACGCGATGAGGCAGCGAATCCCTACCACGGCCAGCGAGCCGGACCAGGAAGGTCCGGTTGCGCCGCTGCATGCCGCCCGCCCGGCGATCTCCGCTGCACCGGAGCAGCGCAAGGGGTTCGCCGCGATCCTTCGCCGCCGCGACTTCCGCTACCTCTGGCTGGCACAGCTGCTCTCGCAGCTCGCCGACAAGTTCCTCATGTTCACGCTGCTCGTCTTCATGTACACGCTCACACACCGCGCGTCGCTCCAGTCGGTGCTGATGATCGCGTACACGTTGCCGAGCGTCCTGCTCAGCGCGGCCGCAGGTGTTTACGCGGACCGGCACGACAAACGCGCGTTGATGATCGGCACCAACGTGGCCCGTGCCGGTCTCATCCTGCTCATCCCGATTGCGCAGCTGTTCCCCGCGCTGCGCGGTCAGGCGTGGCCGCTCATCGTGGTCACGCTGCTGTTCAGCTCGGCTGGACAGATCTTCGCGCCGGCAGAGGCCGCGAGCATCCCGACACTCGTGACTCGCCACCAGATCACCGAGGCAACGTCGCTGTTCATGACGACGGTCATCCTGACTCTCGTCCTCGGTGTGCCGGCCGCGACGATTGCCATCGGCTTCTTCGGCAACGAGGCACCTTTCTATATCGCCACGGGTCTGTTCGCAATCGCAGCGATATCGGTCTGGAGGGTGCGTGTCAGCCTGCGAGCTGAGCAAGCGGTCAGCGGTCCGACGCCGAATATCCTGCGCGAGTTGCGCGATGGCATCGCAATCCTCCGCAACAGCCCGCCGCTCCGCCTCGGGCTGTATCAGCTAACCCTCGCCATCGTTGTGGTCTTCACCATCTTCGCGCTCGGGCCGGTGTATCTCGTCGAGGTGCTCAAGCGGTCCGACGACGAGACGTACATCGTGCTCGTGCCGGCGATGTTCGGGCTCATCGGCACCGCCGCGCTGCTGGGTCAGCGAGCGAGTTTCCCGCGTGCCAAGACCCTGGTTGCCGCGATCGCTGGCGCGGGCTTGTCGCTGCTCATCATGGGCATCGTTCCGGACGTGCTCCGCACGCATGGCCTCCCCGGATTGATGGTCCCGCTCGCGGTCGCGGTGGGAGTGCTCTTCGGATGCGCACTGGGCGCAATGCTCATTCCCGGGTTCATCGTGCTGCAGGAGCGGACCGACACCGAAAGCCGCGGACGTATCTTCGGCGGCATCTTCACCGTGATCAATGCGGCGGTGGCGATACCGCTCCTGCTCGCCGGAGTCATCTCCGACCTGATCGGCGTGGCACGCGTGGTCGCTGCACTTGGCGCGATCCTGATCGTCATCGCCGCGGCGGTCCGGAGGTTCGGCTGGCAACGCCTCCGAGCGCTCGAGCCGGACCCGGTTCCGGTGGTCGTCGGGAGCGCCGACCAGGACTGATCGCAAATCTGCAACGACGGTGTCGCGGACCGGTGGATTGGCCGGTAGCCCGCCGCCTCGGTGGGAAGCTCCGATGCCTTGCGGACCGGAGTGGCCGGCCCGGCGGAGGAGTGATGCGAGCGGTCGTCACGTGTGAGTGCTGCGGACACCGGCAGGCAATTGCCCGCCAGATCGTCCGACCTGAGTCCTTCAACCTCGTGTGCCACAGCTGCGAGGGCGTGCTCCGCGTCGAGGTGACGATGGGTGACCTCCAGGCTGCGCAGCACGCAACCGGCAAGAAGACCCAGCCGGTCGCCTGGGTCTAGGTCGCTCGATCCCGGGAGCGGTACGGAGCCACTGGTATCATCGACGGCGCTCACGCTTGCCGGGTGCGGGCCAGGGGCGCATAGCTCAGTTGGTACGAGCGCTGCGTTGACATCGCAGAGGTCATAGGTTCGATCCCTATTGCGCCCACCATTGTCTTCCCCGAAGCGGGTGCGCTCGGCCCAAGGAGATTTGACGGGTGTTCGAGCTGCAGCGCCTTCGCCCGGATCATGAGGCAGCGATCCTCGATTTCGAGATCGCGAACCGTGCGTATTTCGCCAAGACGATCAGCGATCGCAGCGACGATTTCTATACCAACTTCGCTGAGCTCTACCGGGTGCTCCTGGCCGACCAGGAAGCCGGGGCCAGCTTTGGCCACGTCCTTGTCGATGAACACGGGACGGTCGTGGGCCGTTTCAATCTGTACGACGTCAGGGACGGGACAGCGGAGGTGGGATATCGCATCGCGCAACGCGTGTCCGGCCGTGGCGTGGCCACGTTTGGAGTGCTGGGTCTGTGCCGGTTGGCGCTTGAGGAGTACCAGTTGCGCACGCTCAGCGCGTCGACCAGCAACGAGAACGTCGCGTCGCAGCGCGTGTTGGCGAAGGCAGGGTTCGTTGCTGTCGGACCCGTTGAAATCGGACTCTGGCCAGGCGTGCGATACGAGCTCGTCCTTTCGAATCCCTGATCACGGCTGCGCGGTCGAGGCGTTTCACACTCGAGGTCCGTCGAGAGCTTTCCCGGCTCCCACGCCGTTATCGTGACCCTCGTGCCGAAGTTCGTAGAGGTCGCCGACCGCATCTGGGTGGCGCGCTACGACTGGGCGGACGTGAACATCACCGCGATCGGCGGTGAGCGGGGACTGGTCGTCGTGGACACACACGGCTCAGCTGCCGCCGGACGCATCGTGCTTGGAGACCTCGATCGCCTCAGCGTCGGTCCCGTGACCCATGTCGTGAACAGCCATTGGCATTGGGATCACACGTTCGGCAATGCAGCGTTCCGGGAGGCCGTTCGCGATGTTCCGATTCATGCGCACGAGGAGGCCGCTCTCTGGCTGGCCGACCACGGGGAGCGCATGAAGCAGCGATTCGCAGCCGACCCGGACGACCCCCACCGTACGGACGTGGCGGCCACGGAGATCGTGATTCCAGACCAGACCTTCGTTGACAGGCAGGAGGTGGATCTCGGCGACCGTCTCCTCGAGCTGGTGTTCTTCGGCCGCGGCCACACTTCGGGCGACATCGTGGCCCGCGTGGCGGACGCCAACGTCGTCATCGCCGGGGATCTCGTCGAGGAGTTGGCGAAACCGTGGATCGGGAAGGACTCGTGGCCCCTCGAGTGGCCGGCCACGCTCGACCGGCTGCTCGAATCCATGACTGAACAGACGCTGGTGATTCCCGGCCACGGGGCGATCGTGGATCGCAGGTTCGTTCGGGCTCAGCAAGGCGAGGTCGCCAAGATCGTGGAGACGGTCCGGTCTCTGGCTGGACTCGGTATACCAGCCGACCGCGCCGCGACCGAAGGCGAGTGGCCCTGGGAGGTGGACGATCGCATCCACAACGCGGTGAGCCGAGGGTACGAGGCCTTGCTCGGCGTCAGTGGCGCCAACCGTTAGGACACGCGGAAATTGCGCGATCCTTGGTGCTACCGGGGCGGTCGCACGACCACGTAGATCTCGAAGCCCTGTTGAGCCATTTCGCAGGCGGGGTGAGTGTGAAAGCACGGCGAGTTAGTCGTTGCGTCTACCGTCGTTCCGCCGGTGCCGACGGCCGTGAAGACTGCTGCGGCACTGCCTCCCGGACAGGTGGCCGAACCGGATCGGTAGAGAGGGCCGGGATAGGGAGCGGCGGGAGGTGTCCAGAACACGTCGGTGCCCTGGGGTGTCCCACTCCAAACAGGAGGCCCCGGGAAGCCGATCTCGACAATCAGGTTCTGCAATGTCGTGAGGAACACCGTGGCTCCGGCGTCAGCGCTGGTCACCGTAACGGTGCTGCCGGCGGCAGGCGGCATGATCAACAGATCTGGGGATACAGTCGCCGATGGAATGACGATGTCTTTGCAGTGCGGGAGAGGGACGGCAGGCACTGATTGTGTCGGTTTCGGCGTCAGCGGGCGAGCCGTGCCGCTGGCCTGCGCGCATCCTGCCGCCAACGTCATCACGGCGACCCCGACGAGCGTGGATTGCAGGATAGGGCACATATGTCTCACCCGTATCAACGCTGGTCGCAGGGTCCGGTTCCATAGGATCATCCAACGACAGCCGCTCCAAGGAAGGTGATCCCCGGTGCCACGCGAGTATCCGTGAATGTTGCCGCTGTTAGGGTGGGCGGTAGATCCGAGGCGAGCTGCCATGAATCGGAGCGAACTACGTGCCGTGCGCGCTCCCTGCTCCCTGGGTCACCGAGCGCATCATCGTCGAGGCCGTGCGAGACGAGATACCCAGACATAGGTGGCCAGTGGCCGCGATCGCGGTGCTGGTCGGGGTCACGGCAACCGTGGGCGTCGTTATCGCCATCTCGAAACCGTCGCCTACCCACGCGCCGATACGGCCGACGCCGATTCCAACGTCCATTCCCACGCCGACGCCGACCGCTCCCCAGCCCCCGCCCGACCTGAGCGGTACGTGGTTGGGATTGTGGAGTAGTGGCACGTCCAACGGCTTCTGTACTCTCACCTTGACGAAGACCGGTAACGGGTTCGACGGGACGTTCATCCTGTCGCCGCCGGCCGACAAACTCCTTCACGTTAAGGGCAATCTGATGGGGAGCACGATCACTCTCAGATCAGCCAGCGGCGTGGTCTCCACGGGGACCTTGTCCGGCAGCACCTTGTCCGGTGCCTACATCTCAAACGGGAAGACGTACTCCTGGAGCGTGACCCTAGAGGCTTGACCTCTTGGCGCACCGTCAAGAAAGACGATCGTCGCGTCGACGGCTAGACCGCTCTCTCTGTGGCCCGCCAGGGGATCGAACAGCACCAACTCCAGTATTAGCGCGCTGAAGGAGGTAACGGTCTGCCAGGCGAGCATCCGTGAATGTAGCTTGAGGAGCGCCGCGATGGCCGGCTACCCCGGGCTGGTTCACGTTCAGGTTCGTTCGCCTCCCCGGGCCGTCGCTGCCAGGCGGTGTATCTTGAGTTCGGGATATGGACTCGATTCGAAACGATGTAGACGACTATTTCGACGGCTACAGTGACGAACTTGCCACGTTCGACGTACCCAGTGACGACCCGACCCTCGGGTCTGAAAAGGCAAGCAGCCGGATTGGCACGCTTTGGCGGAGAACCGGGACCGGCGCCGCTTTCGCGCGCTGGGATTCCACTCCGGATCGCGAGCGCACGCTCGATGCGGCGAGAACCGTTCCGGCGGCGTTGAAAGACGAGTCTTCACGTCTCGTCTGGGAAGCACTCGCATCGATCGTCACCAGGGACGCATTTGACGAACTCGCTCTCGCTGTCGAGGGTGACGCAGCTGCCCGTCTCGCAAACGAACTCCGAGCCCGGCTACTTGCCGACAAGGACGGGACGCTCGCCGCGATAGTGCCGCCATGGTCGACCGGTATTTCCCTGAATCCCGTGTCAGGCAAGAGTCCTGAGAGCAACCGCAGGTAGTCGTTCCAGAAACATCGGGTTGTCCAGCTCGCTGCGCGCGACTTCGATGTGGAAACGCAAATCCCAGCAACCGCGTGCGCTTAGCAAAGACCGGCGGAAGGGGCCTACACCTGGACAGAAGAGAGCACCTTCGGTCAGGCCAGCATCCGCAAATGTATCTCGAGTTGCGACGGCGTTATCAGGTCGGGAGCGGCCCAGGCTGCCCTCTTTCCTGAGGCTAAGTGCTGTCTCGAGCGACGAGGCGCGGGCGAATACGCTCGGCTAACGCATCCATGCCCGCAACACTGACCCACTCCTCAGACGGTCGCTGTATCAGTTGAAAGACCTTGATACCGCGCGCGTATTCCGGCGGCCGAGCGATGACATGGACATGAAGGTGGTCGAACCCCTCCTGCTCGGCGATAAACAATACGTACGCCTTTGGGACATGCAGTTCGGCCTCGAGGGCTCGGGAGAGGGCTGGAACGAGCCACCCAAACACAGCAGCCTCATCAGAAGTTAGCTCACCCACTGACCGAGCGTGTCGACGCAGCACCATCACGAGCCAGCCCAGCCATGTCGAGTTGAAGGAGTGGCTAACACGCCACAGGCCGTCGTCATAGATCCGCTCGTGAGGACGCAAAGCGGGTTCGGCGTTGTGCTCGCACGAGTAACAGCCCGGGATAGGGTCGCGCGCCACCAAGGAATTGTGCGCCGTGTGGCTATGTACACATCCGACCCGAGTTCGCGCGCCTCACAGTAGACGCTGATCGTCCAGGCCAGCGTCCGCGAATGTCCCTTGACCCGGTTCGCCCGTTCAGCTGTCGTTCTCGAGACGTCGTCCCATACTCACTACGTCATCCACGCTGTAGCCAATGCGGCGATAGAACGCTACCGCTTCCTGGTTAGAGGCACGAACCTGCAGATTCACTTTCGGGCAGCCGCGCTCCGCCAGCCGTTGCTCAGCGGCCGCCATGAGGACACTGCCCAACCCACGCCGGCGATGATCCGGATGTACCGCCAGGTAGTTGATCCATCCGCGATGGCCGTCGTAACCGACCATGACGGCGCCGACCAATCGACTGTCGTCCTCAAGCACTAGAAGGCCGTTAGGGTCGACCCCGATCTTGCGCTCGATGTCCCGATAGGGATCATTCCACGGGCGCGTGAGCCCGCAAAGAGCCCAGAGCGACACGAGCGCTTCGGCGTCGCTAAGCCGGTAGGGCCGACATGTGGAGGGCACGGAGCGTAGTCTCGCAGCCATCGATCAGGACGGCCCACAACGGTCCGAGCATGCCTCGGGAACTGCCCGCCTGTGGCCGCGTTTCCCACGAGCACGGCAACCAGAAACATGAACCTCGCGCAGGCCAGTATCCGCTAATGTCGCCAGAGGGACGATCTCAGATCACCTCGAGTCACCCCGGCGACAAGATCACACGTCGGCAAAGCCGCACTTGGTGTGGTTCGTCTGTGCTACGGGGAGGTCCGCGCGCTCGTTGTGGTGATTGGCTTCAGGGCAAAGAATGGACCTAGACTGAGGAACTGATGCCGCCCCGCGATCGTAGTCTCGGATAGATGCGAGTCTTGGTCCCAGCCGCAGCAGCAGCACAGGCCAGCATCCACCAATCACTCTTGACGGACCGGCGCCCGGTGCGTTTCAGGGAGACGTAACGTGAGCGGACCCAGGACGTTCTTGTTCGTTGTGAAGGGTAAAGGGCCAATCCCAATGGCCGATCTGGTGACGATCGCGCAGCAGTACCGTGGGTCAGCCTGGACCTGGTGGGGGCCTCGATGACTCGACGCGCCCGCCGTCGGGGTGGACCGCCAATGGACAGGAGAACTCAGGGTGAATAGCCTCGCGGGTGGTCGGAGACTTGCCCTCGCGGCCTTGGCGGTCATCGTGCTGGCGCCGATAATTGTTGTCGTCGGCTTAAACCGTACGCCTGCCGCACGGAACCCTCCGCGCGCGACGACGCGGGCGTCGCCACCAGCCGTTCCGGCGGATACCACTCCTTTCCTTTCGACAACGTCGAGCCCAGCAGCGACGCTACCGATAGACCCCTCGGTCGGCCTGACGCTGCATGACGCGGACACGCTGCTCGGTCAACTCGTCCAGAAAGGTGTCGAGCCATACTCAGACCCCAAGTACTGGTATGAGTGCCCTGCCCGTGCGGTTCTCCCACCGCCGATGTCGTGCCCCGTGACGTCGCGTCTCGTATCGCAACTCCGTGCGTGTCGCGCTTGCGGGCCTCCGATACTGCGCGAGCAGTATTTCACCGGTCCGCCGCTGCTCATATCAATCCGTCACGTTCCTGCCGGCGCCGATGCTCACGCCACCGCGTTTGTGACCTTCACCATTGCGATCGGCATCGGCAGCGGCACGTC
Source organism: Candidatus Dormiibacterota bacterium (assembly GCA_963830305.1). GTDB lineage: Bacteria > Chloroflexota > Dormibacteria > Aeolococcales > Aeolococcaceae > Palsa-851. The sequence continues at coordinate 75,308 of CAWHLW010000003.1, forward strand.
GGAGTACGACTTGGCGGTTGTCAAGGTCGGCAACCGCTGGCTCGTCGATGACGTCTCGTGCACGCAGTCACCACTCACGTCGTCGGACTATTATCCGGGCGGACCGCAGCCTTCCTATTGCTACTAATTCGCCCTAGCGTCGCGGGCCGCGTTACGCAGCAACTCGAAGGCGCGCTCGCACGATCCGGAGGACAGCGTAGCGGCACAGGCCAGCATCCGCTAATGTCGCTAGACAGACGGTCGATCAGCCGGAGCTCTCGCTCAGCTCGTTTCGTCGTAGTCGGCGACGAGTTCGACCTCGAAGCCGTCGCTGTTCTCGAGGTAGCCGGCGTAGTGATCGGGTCCGCCAGCGTGCGGATGGCGGTCAGGGAACAGGAGCGTCCAACCGTGGTCGGTGGCGTCGGCGATGAGCTCGTCGAGCTGTGAGACGTCGCCGACGCTGAAGGCGAGGTGGTTGAGCCCCGGACGGCATCGGTCGTGGACGTCGTCGGTGAGCGCGGTAGAGTGTTCGACGACGATGTAGGTGTCCCCAAGGCGCCAGCTGCGCCCCTCTCCCCAGTCGTGGTGCGGCGCGTACCCAAGTGCGGTGAGGAGCCACCCTATGCTGTCAATCGCGCGCGTGAGATCCGGGACCCACAGCTCGATGTGGTGGAGTCTCCCGCATCACGCCGCCGACGCGAAGCGCCCCACGAGCCTGCCGTTGTGGAAGGTGGCACCGGCGCTGACGAGGGCGACGATTTGCGCTCCGTTGACGTCTACCAGAGTTACGTGCATCGCTGATGAGAATACGGCAGCCGTCGGACAGTACTTTCATGAGACCAGGAGCCATAGAGCTCATGAGAGTGGCGCACTACTCGGGCCTCGACCAGGAATGCACCCTCAGCCAGGCCAGCCACTTCTACCTTGAAGCACCTAACAATGCACCGCCGGCCGACAGGTTACTGCCGGAATTGGCGATAACTTGTCAGGAACCGCGTTTGTCCGTGTTGAGTCCGTACGGTAGCGAACAGGTGTTTGGTAGAATGTGTGCATGGAAGCCTTCGCCATTCCGGATGCGCGAGAACGGCTCAATGAGGTTGTCGATGCACTCGTCAACGAGTCCATCGACCACGTCTCGACACACGCGCTCGGCGAGGATCTCATCGAAATCCAGCGGGCGACCGATCGTCTCCAGGCCGAGTTCCTCCGTCGCCTGCACCGCTTTGATCGCGCGCATGGAGCGCTGGCGGAGGAGGCCGGCAGCACAACGTCCTGGGTGCGCGATCACTGCGCCGTGACCTGGAAGGCGGGCGCGTCCAGCGTGCGTCTGGCGCGCACGCTCGGCGAGCTGCCGGCCACGCTCGACAGCGCCCGGGCCGGGCGCGCCTCGCTCAGCAACGTGACCCTCATCGCCCAGCTCGCCACTGCGGTCGGCGTCGAGCAGGTGGCGCCGCTCGAGCACATCCTCGTGGGTGCGGCGGAGACGCTCGAGCCCGCGGCGATGCGCACCCTCACCCAGGCAGCACGGCTCCAGATCGATCCCGACGGGGTGCTCGACGATGACAACCGCGCCCACGAGCGTCGCTGGTTCGAGTGCGAGCAGAGCTATGGCGGCGCCTGGTTCCTGCGCGGTCAGCTCGATGCCGAAGGCGGTGCGGTGGTCAAGGCCGCCATCGATGCGCTCGCTCATGGCTTGAGCCCTGGCGAGACGCGGTCAGGGTCGCAGCGCCGTGCCGATGCGCTGGTCGACATGTCCGCCGCCCAGCTGCGCTGCGGTGACCACCGCGATGTGCATGGACAGCGGCCGCATCTGACGGTGACGGTGAGTGCGGACACGCTGCCGCGCGGACACGCGGAGCGATGACCTGCGGAATGCGGAGAGCGGCAACCTGGTGGCGCTGGACAGCCGGCGACGTTGCACGGTGTCGGGCCGATCCATCCCGAGACCGCACGCCGGATCGCCTGCGATGCGGTGCGGACCGTGGTCACGGTTGCACCGGTTGCTGATGCCTCGGTCTGGATGGCCGGCACGAGTGCGGTGCCACTCTCGGTGGGACGGGCCACGCGCACCATCCCGGCACACATCCGCACCGCGCTCCATCTCCGCGATCACGGGTGCCGCTTCCCTGGGTGCGACCGTCCGCCCCCATGGACGGACGGCCACCACATCATCCACTGGTCGGACGGCGGGCCAACCGAGCTTGAGAATCTTGTCTCCCTGTGCCGGCCGCATCACCGTACGGTGCACGAGCAGGGGTGGCGCATCCACATTGCTGACGGAATTGCCCTGGTGGAGCCGCCTCCCTGACGATTTGGTGGGTGCCACGCGCTGACGCGGTCAGACACTTCGGCTCAAGCGCCATGCCTGCGATAGCTTGTTACGCGATAGCTCGTTAGAGGACGCGCAGCCTTATTGACCCGCCGTGGGTGGTGGCGACTACTTGCCCGTGCGAGTGCGAGCCTCGTCGTAATGCGTCTGGCACCAGGCGACGGTCTTGGTCGGGCCGAATGGCCACAGCGGCCGCGGACCCCGTGCGTGCCACGTCGCGTGCACTGCCGGGGCGGCACACACGCCGCAGCCCCTTCGCAGCGCGGCGGGGCGGTCGTGGGCGACCCATATCAGGTAGCGGAAATATCGCATGCGGGTGAAAAGGGCGAGAGCCACAACCACGGCTCCGAGCACACCGACAGCGACCATCGCACGAGCCTAGGCTCGCCACGCTCAGGCGACGTGACGATCGGGTACCAGAGTTGACGTGCTACGGCGGATGATTCGCGTATGGAGATGGAGCCCGACGTCGCCATCGGCCTGAGCCAGGCGGCGCACCAGCGGCTGCGCGCCACCGTCCTAACCATTGATGACGAGACGGTGGGGCTCTCGAGCCGATTGCCGGGCTGGACGGTCGGTCACGTGCTCACCCACATCGCGCGCAACGCCGATGGACACAGCCGCCGCCTCGAGGGCGCACTGAACGGCATCGAAATTGCCCGCTACCCGGGCGGACCCGCGCAGCGAGAAGCCGACATTGAGGCCGGCGCACGGCGAACCGCTCGCGAGCTCTACAAGGATGTCGACGAATCAGCGAAAAGGCTCGAGGAGATCTGGGCGCGCTCGGCGGCTGGAGGGTGGCCGAACGCCGAGCTCGTTGCCGCCGACCACTATCCGACCACCGGGAGCCCCGTTCGTCGCCTTCGGGAGGTTGAGGTCCACCACGTCGACCTCGGTCTCGGCTACGAGGTGACCGACTGGCCGGACGAGTATGTCGAGTGGGAGCTTCCGGTAGCGCTGGAGCGACTGCCCAAGCGCCTGGCCCAGGACAAGGATGCGCACCGGCTCCTCGGCTGGCTCACCGGGCGATCTTCAAACCTTGAAGGGGTCGACCTTCCACCCTGGATGTAGGTAGCTGGGGACCTTACGGGCGGCCACAGGCAACGTGGCCGCGATAGCAGGGCCGAGGTTGGAGGAATTTCGATGGCAGACGAGCATCCCAACGCAGCGATTTTCCGTCGTGGCTACGAGGCATTCACGGCGGGCGACATGGATACCCTTCGGGCGTTGTTCGACGAGAACATCGTCTGGCACAACGGAGGCAGGAGCCGGTTCAGTCACGACAGGCACGGCATCGATGAGACGCTTGGCTTCTTCCTCGAGCTGATGCAGGCGAGCAATGGCACCTTCCACCTCGACGTCCACGACATCATGGCCGACGATGAGCATGCGGTTGCACTGGTCACATCGCACCAGGAGGTCGGTGGCGCCAAGTACGAAGACCTGGGGTCCCACGTCGTCCACGTGAAAGACGGGAAGGTGACCGAATCCTGGTTCTTCAACTGGAACCCGTATCAGCTGGATGAACTCTTCCCGGCCTAATCTGTGGGGTAGAGTGGATGATGAGGGGGGGAGGTTGGGCGAGAGAGCTAGTGAGGTTGTGTTGTTTGAGGGTGATTGGGATGAGGAGGAGGTGATGGAGCTAGGGAGGGTGAGAAGCGAGGCGAGGACGAGGTGCAGAAAGGAGGTGCGTATGAGCTGGCGGTGGGCATCGAGTGGGGGCATACAAGTGCGCAGTGGCGGTGTGCCGCGAGGGTGAGCGTGAGGCGGAGCGACGGGTGCTGAGCATCACGACCAGCGCGGCGGCTTCAGCGCTTGGACGCGTGGATGGGGAAGCAGGGAGCGCCGGTCGACGTGGTGGTGATGGAGTGAGTGGCCACTACTGGTTCAACCTGGCGAGCATCTGCGCCGCCAGGGGTATCCGGTGGCAGTGGTGAACCCATTGCAGGCCAAGTACTTTGCCAAGCGCCGGCTGCAGCGGAGCAGAGCGACCCGGCCGACGCGCGCACACTGGCGGCGTTGGGAACGCACGACCAGCCGAGGATCAGCGAGCCGCTCGTGGGGGCCGAGCTCAAGGAGGCGGCGCGTTTTGCGATGCGCCTGGTGCGCGAGCAGGCGCAGGTCTGCCAGCGCATCCAGCGCTTGGTGGACATCGGCTTTCCCGAGTTGCGCGAGGTCTGGGACGACCCCACCTGCGTGAGCGCTCTGGCGGTGCTTCGCCACGCGCCAACCGCCGCCGCCGTGGCGCGGATGCACCGGGACCGTCTGGCCCGGCTCAAGCGGCCGGGCAGTGGTGGCCGTGCGATCGGACCCTCAAGGCCGGTCTGCTGAAACAGTTGGCGCAGACCTCGGTGGCAGCGCCAGAACTCGAGCAGCAAGTGGGTTCGAGATGCGCCTCCTGATCGCTCAGCACGACCTGCTGGACACGCAGATCGCCAGCGCGGACGCGAGGGTCGCATCGCCTCGACGGCGAGGTGTCACAGCGACTGCTGTCGATTCCTGGCGTGGGGCCATCCACCGCCGCCACGCTCATGGCCGAGATCGGCGACATCTGGCGCTTCAGCGATGTCGACCAGCTGCTTGCCTACGCGGTGTGCATCCCAAGGAGCAAAGCTCTGGGCAGAAGGGTGCGAACCCGAGAGAGCTGGACCATGGCCAAGACCGGCAACGCGTATCTGCGTGCGGCGGCGTACCGGATGGCGGTGGTCGGGGTGCAGCACAACCCGACCTCCGCGCCCATTACGCTCGCAAACGCGCTGCCGGCAAGTCCGCCATGAACGCCCTGGGGCATTGCATGAGCAAGGCGCTGGCATCGTTGGGGGGTCTGGCGCGGCGGCAAGGACTTCGACCTGGCGCATGCGAGCGCGGATCAGGAAAATAGGTGCTACCGCCGGGGTATCTGTCCGGTCTCGACGAGGAACTGCTCGAGCTGAGTCACCACGAAGCGGTGGTCATCGACCTGCGGCAATCCTGAGACCGCAACGGTCCCAATGCATCCGCTCGTCCCGAGGATGATCGGAAACGCGCCACCATGGGCTGCGAAGACGGCGGTGTCGAGGCGGGAGTCGGTGTCGAAATCGCCGCCGTCCGCACGGAACTTGCAACCGACGTAATACGACGAGTGGCCGTAGCGTTCGACGACTGCGGCCTTGCGCAGGAGCCACCCGTCGTTGTCAGCAGACGATCCCGGTAGCGCGGCGTGGAAGAGGCACTGGCCGTTTCTGCGGAGCGAGACCGCAATCGGCAGCTGGGCCGTGAGCGCTTCGGCGCGCATGCGTGAGCCGAGGGCCCACGCCGTGGAGTGATCGAAGTCGGTGAAGACCAATCGGTCCTCCTGCGCAAGCAACTCCGCCAGCTGCTGAGCGTCGGCGTCGGTCACGAAGGGTGGATGGGCACAACGGCGCCCGTGGTGGCGCTGACTCTGGCGGCCTCGAGCGCGGTTGCGGTGTTGACAGCGTCGTGGGCGTTGACTGGCGGTACGTTGAGTCCGCGCACGGCTCTGGCAAACGTGGGATAGAAGAGGTCCCAACGGCCGCGTTCGGTTGTCTGCACCTGGGACGTCGCGCCCGTGTGGAGCGTGCCGTAACTTTCCGGCGGCTCAACCCCCCAACGCTCGCCGAGCGTCGCCGGCGTCTCCCCGGCGAGCAGCAGGTTCTCCTGCGTGTCGGCCGGCCCGAGCACGTATGTCGCTGTCGTTCCCGTGACCCGATACCGCGGGCCTGGTGCGGACTGGCTCCAGCTCCCCCAGAGCTGGGACCGCGCACCGCTCGCATGGGTCACCGCCATGAAGACATCGTCCTCGAGCCCCAACTCGCGGATGCGCCATTCGGCATACACCGACGTGGCAGCTCCCAGCAGGATGAGGGCCTGGTCCATCAGGTGGCTCCCGAAGTCGAGCAGCGTGCCGCCGCCCGACCGGCCGGGTCCCCGCTCCGGAGCCCAGCGCTCGAAGCGCGATTCCATTCGCGTGACGGTGCCGAGAGCGCCCGCATCCACGAGCTTGCGCACCGTGAGGAAGTCCGAATCCCAGCGCCGGTTCTGATACGGACTGAGCACCAGGCCATGTCGGTCGGCCAGCTCGACCGTATGCCGCGCGGCGTCGGGATTGAGCGCGAACGGCTTGTCGCAGACCACCGCCAGTCCGAGCTGCAGCGCCTCCTCGGTGACACTGGAATGCGTGTCTGCCGGCGTGGAGATCGCCACGGCTTCAACGCCGGCATCGACGAGCTCCTGGAGCGACCTGAAGGTTCGCGCACCCGGCACCTCGCGAGCCACAAGCGCCTGCCGTTCGGGCGAGGACGTCATGACCCCGATGAGGTCGCACTCGGGCGCAGCGACGAGGAGCGGCGTATGGAAGTACCGGCCACCAAACCCATAGCCGACCATGCCGAATTTGACGGGTGTCATTGCCGCGCTCTCGGCGCTCATCGCTCGCCCGGGTAGACGACGCCGACGGCTGCGCGGGCACCGTCGAGAATCTCGAGGATCGCGATGGTGTCGGCGTGCAGGACGAACGGACTCTCCATGAGACCCGCGCGCAGGCAGCGCTCGACCTCCTCGATCTCGGGTTGATAGCCGCGACCGTTGCCGGCGAGCGGATCGGGGGTGTGCACCTCGCCGGCGTGGTTGTGCAGGATGAGGCCGGTCGGGCGGTATGCCTCGGGAAGGAACGAGATCCATCCCTTTGTGCCAAGGATGGCCGCTTCATTGGGGGCATGGATGAGCGCAGAGGTCCAGAGCTGGGCTCCGGGATGATCGCCGTACATCCACTGCATCGCGACGGTCTCGTCCGAGCCGGTGGGGGAGAGCGTGCCCACCGTACGGACCTCGTCGGGTGGCCCCATGAAGAGATAGGCGAAGGTGGCGGGGTAGACCCCGAGGTCGAGCAATGCGCCACCGCCGTTGGCGAGCTCGTAGAGGCGGTCATGGGGATCGAACGCACGGCCGAGCCCGAACTCGTTGCGCACGCCACGGACCTCGCCGATCGCACCGTCGGCGATCAGCAGCTGGGCCTGGCGGATCAACGGGTTGAGGCGAGTCCACATGGCTTCCATGGAGAACACACCTGCCGCGTCTGCTGCGGCAAAGACCTCGCGGGCATCGCGTGCATTGAGGCAGACCGGCTTCTCGATGAGCACCGCCTTGCCCGCCTCGATCGCCAGGAGCGAGTGCTCGCGGTGATGGGGATGGGTGGTGGTGACGTACACGACGTCGACCTCGGGGTCGTTGACGAGCGACCGGTAATCGCCGTAGCTGCGTGCGGCGCCGTGCTTGGCGGCGAACCGCGCTGCACGGTCGGCATGCCGCGCCGCAACCGCAGTGATGACGTTGCCGCTGGTGAGGTTGATGTCGCCGCTGACCGTGTCCGCGATGCCGCCGGCGCCGAGGATGCCCCAGCGAATCGGCCGGCCGTCAGCAATGGGTGTTGGCATGGTGCTCGTTTCCTCTGTCAGTGGGATTCGCGAGAGACGCTGTCGCCTGTGGACCCGACCAGGAAATCGAGGTCGGCTCCGGTGTTGGCCTGTTGGACGGTCTCGACGTAGAGTCGCTCCCAGCCGCGCAGGGGTTTCGCGTACGCGTTGACGGTCGCCTCATTCGGCAACCGCGCAGCCAGCTCGTGTGCGGGAATGTCGACGTCGAGTCGCCGGGCGGCGACGTCGAGGATCACGAAATCGCCGGTTCGCAGCAGCGCGAGCGGGCCACCGGCGGCCGCCTCGGGTGTCACGTGGAGCACCACCGTGCCATACGCGGTCCCGCTCATTCGCCCGTCACAGATGCGAACCATATCGCGCACGCCCTCCCGCAGGAGCTTGGCCGGCAGCGGCATGTTGGCCACCTCGGGCATGCCCGGATAGCCCCTGGGCCCGCACCCGCGCATGACGAGAATCGAGTCGGCGTCGACGTCCAGCTCTGGGTCATCGATGCGGGCGTGCATGTCCTCGATGGAGTCGAAGACGACCGCCCGGCCGCGGTGGTGGAGGAGATGCGGCGACGCCGCCGCCGGTTTGATCACCGCGCCGTCGGGGGCGAGGTTGCCGTAGAGCACGGCGATCCCGGCGTGGGGTTGGAGCGGCTCGGCGCGTGGCCGGATGACGTCGCGGTCCCAGATCTGTCCATCACCGAGATGATCGACGAGCGGTTTGCCGGTGACCGTGAGTGCGGTGGGATCGAGCAGGTCGCGCACCTCTCGGAGCACGGCGTGGAGCCCACCTGCACGGAAGAAGTCCTCCATGAGGAAGCGACCTGATGGCTGGAGGTCCACGAGCAGCGGGACGCCGGCTCCGGTGGCATCGAAGTCGTCCTGCTTGAGGTCGATGCCGAGGCGCCCCGCGATCGCGAGCAGATGGACGATGGCATTGGTGGAGCCACCGATCGCCGCGAGCGCGACGATGGCGTTGAGAAACGACCCCCGTGTGAGCAGGCTCGACGGGGTGCGGCGCTCGGCGACCATCTCGACGGCGAGACGCCCGGTCTCGTGGGACCGTTCGAGCAGGCGGCTGTCAGCAGCAGGCGTGCCGGCGAGCCCTGGCAGCACCATCCCGAGCGTCTCGGCGAGCAGCCCCATCGTCGACGCGGTCCCCATGGTGTTGCAGTGGCCGCGGCTGCGAATCATCGACGACTCGGACTGCAGGAACTGTGCCTCTGTGAGTGTCCCAGCTCGGACTTCTTCCGAAAGGCGCCAGACGTCGGTCCCGCAACCCAGCGGCTGGCCGCGGAACGTGCCGGTGAGCATCGGGCCACCCGGGACGACCACCGCGGGCAGGTCCACCGAGGCCGCCGCCATGAGCAACGCCGGGATCGTCTTGTCGCACCCGCCGAGCAGGACCACGCCATCAATAGGATTGGCACGGAGCATCTCCTCGATGGCCATCGCCGCCATGTTTCGCCAGAGCATCGCCGTGGGCCGGACAAGCGTCTCTCCGAGCGACACCACCGGCAGGTTCAAAGGAATCCCGCCGGCTTCGTAGACCCCCTGCTTGACGCTCTCGGCGACCTCGTTGAGATGGGCGTTGCACGGAGTCAGGTCGGACGCGGTGTTGGCGATGGCGATATGAGGGCGGCCGTCGAAGGCGTGGTTGGGGAGCCCGCGACGCATCCATGCCCGATGGATGTAGGCATTGCGGTCAGTCCCCGAGTACCACTGCCCACTGCGATGCTCCGCCACGCTTGACCACCTTTCGACGTACCGGCACGAGGCTCTTGAACGAGGGCCTATATTGTCGAGCCCTGATGGCATCGCGCCGCGCCGACCGACGCGCACGGGGCATGCCGTGAAACGGTTCGACGCCGTGCCCGCCACCGACGAGCGCTACGTGCTCGGCGAAGGGCCCTTCTGGGACAGCGACCGGAACCGGGTGCTCTGGGTCGATATCAATGCCGGGGAGGTGCACGCCGGCAGGGTCGAGGCAAGGCGTGTGATCCCGGAGTGGGTGCTCACCTTTCCGGAGACCGTCGGTGCCGTGGTGGCCTCGCGGGGTGGCGAACTGCTCGTTGCAGGCGCACGCCGGCTCTATTGGGTCTCGCCCGACGGGACGGTGACCCCTGGCATGCAGGTCATCGCTGACGCAACGGCGAGCCGTCTCAACGACGGCGGCTGCGATCCGGCCGGCCGTTTCCTGGTCGGAAGCCTGGCACTCGACGCCCGGACCAACCAGGAAGTCCTCGTGCGCATCGAGAACGGCGGCCATCTCCGCGTGATCGACGACGACCTCGGCCTCTCCAACGGCCTGGCGTTCACACCCGACGGCGGTTCCCTTTACAGCGTCGACACCGCCGCAGCCACGGTCTTTATTCGCGCTTACGACGCCGGCACCGGTGCGGTCGGACCCCGCCGCGCGTTCCTGCAGTTGGACAGCAAGCCGGACGGTCTCTGCGTCGACGAGCAGGAGAACCTCTGGATCGCCATGTGGGGTGCTTCGCAGGTGCGCTGCTACTCAGCCGCAGGCGAGCAGATGGCCGTCGTCGACGTGGATGCGCCGAACACGACGAGCGTCGCGTTTGTCGGCGCGGACCTCGACACGCTCCTGATCACGACCGCCTCGGAGCAGCTCTCAGAGGCGCAAAGTGCGCGGTACCCGGATTCGGGCCGGTTGTTCCTGGCAGACGTCGGCGTGCGGGGATCACCCGTCCCACGTTGGGCAGGCACCGCCGCGCCGGCGAGGGTCGACATCTGATGAAGGCGTTCGTCGTCACGGCGCCGGGCGAAGGAGCCGTCCAGGACGTTCCAGATCCCGTCGCTGCACCTGGTCAGGTGGTCGTCGACATCCACCGCGCCGGCGTCTGCGGAACCGACCACGAGTTCTGGACGGGGGAGATGGCGTATCTGCACCAGGGCCACGCTGCGTATCCGCTCCGCCTCGGCCACGAGTGGTGCGGCGTGGTTTCTGCCGTGGGCGCCGGCATTGATCGGATATGGCTCGGTCGCCGGGTCACGGGCGACACCATGCTCGGCTGCGGACACTGCCGGCGGTGTCTCTCAGGACACCACAACATCTGCGAAGACCGCCTCGAGATCGGTATTCGTGGGGGATTTCCCGGCGCGCTTGCGGAGCAGCTCGCCGTCCCGGCCTCCTCATTGTTCGAGCTGCCCGAGAACGTCGATGACACCGCCGGCGCGATGGTCGAACCGGGCGGCAACGCACTGCGTTCAGTCGGGGCGGCGGCACTGGCACGTGGTGATCGCCTCCTGATTCTCGGCACTGGGACCATGGGGCTCCTTTCCGCCGAGTTCGCTCGCGCCGGTGGAGCAGAGGTCCACCTCATGGGTCGATCACCGCAGGGCATCGAGTTCGCAGGCGGACTCGGGTTCGCCGGTGTCTGGCATCGAGACGCGTTGCCCCCACTGCGATGGGACGCTGTCATCGACGCTTCGAATGCCGCGGAGCTCCCTGCACTGGCTCTTGACCTCGTCGAGCCGGGCAAGCGAGTGGTGTACCTCGGGATCTCCGGGACCCCAAGCCTCATCGACACCCGCACCGTGGCGCTGAAGGACGTGACCGCGGTCGGGATCCTCGCGGCGTCGCAGGGGCTGGCGGGAACCGTGGCGCACTATGCGGCGGGCTCGGTCGATCCGAAGTCCCTGGTCGCCGCGACTGTGAGCCTCGACCGAGTCGGAGACGTCCTTTCCGGATGGCGTCCCGAAGGTGCCTCGGCGGGACCCAAAATTCTCGTGGACCCACGTCTCTCCAGCAAATCCAGGTAAAAAGTGCAGCCACATGAATGACTTCGAGGGACTGGTCGCGGTGATCACCGGCGGGGCGAGCGGCATCGGCGCCGCGACGGCATCGCAGCTTCGCGACCAGGGTGCGCGGGTCGCGGTCCTCGATCGCGCGTACTCGGTCGTGCATCAGGCGGCGACGCTCGAGGTGCCTTGTGACGTCGCGGATCAGGAGTCTGCCCGAGCGGCGATCGATTCCGTTGCTGCGGCGCTCGGATCCATGGATATCCTGGTCAACAACGCGGGCATCGGCGCGGCGGGCGACGTCGCGCAGAACGACGACGACGAATGGCATCACGTCCTGAGCGTCAACGTCATCGGCATTGCCCGCGTCACGCGCGCGGCACTGCCGTTCCTGCTCCAGTCGGGCCACGCGGCCATCGTCAACACGTCCTCGGTGCTTGCTGATGTGGGCGTACCGCAGCGCGCGCTGTACTCCGCGAGCAAGGGCGCGGTCCGCTCCCTGACCCTGGCGATGGCGGCCGACTTCGTCAAACAGGGCATCCGGGTCAACGCCGTCACGCCCGGAACCGCTGACACACCATGGGTGCAACGCTTGCTCGACCAGGCACCTGATGCGCAGGCGGCTGCAGCGGCGCTCCGCGCGCGCCAGCCGATGGGACGCCTCGTGACTGCCGATGAGGTCGCTCACGCCATCGCGTACCTCGCCAGCCCGCTCTCCGGTTCGACGACCGGCACGATCCTCGGTGTCGACGGAGGGATGGCCGGCGTGCGTCTGAGCTAGGGCTCAGACGCCGATCCGATACGTCCAGTTGCCGGCGACCATGGTGGCGGCGACCGGCATGGTGCGCAGCGCGCGTGGATCGGCAGTAAAGGGATCGCCGTCCAGGACCATGAGGTCCGCGACATCGCCATCGCGCAGCGCCAGGCCTCCCCGTCCGGGCGGCATTGACGCGGCCAGCGCTTCGGCCATGGTGATCTCCTGTTCCGGATGCCAGCGCGGACGATCATCGCGACTCCGGTGCACGGCTGCGGCGATCGCGACCCAGGGGTCGAGCGGCGCGACGGGCGCGTCCGACCCGAAGGTGAGGACGGCGCCTGCGTCCATGAGGGAGCGGAGCGGGAAGGCACGCGCCGTCCGTCCGGCCCAGTAGTGATCGGCAACATCTCGATCGTCGAGCGCGTGCTCCGGCTGGACGCTCGCGATCACTGCCAGTCGCGCGAATCGCGGAAGGTCGCTCGCGTCGAGCAGTTGCGCATGCTCGATGCTCCCGCGAACTCCGGTGCGCGCGAAGGCCTGGATGACCATGGAATTCGCAGCGTCGCCGATGGCGTGCACCGCACAACTGAACCCCGCATCGTTCGCGCGGACCATGAGCCCTGACAGCTCATCGAGGTCAACCAGCAGAACTCCGCGTTCCTCTGCCACGACGCCCGTCATCGCGGGATACGGGTCGTGGCAGAACGCGGTCCGTGTGTTGAGCGAACCGTCGGTGATGACCTTGAGCGGTCCGACAGTCAGCAAGCCGTCTGTTCCATCGACGATGTCGCCAGTGTGGAGGCGCCGCGCTATCGCGTCGGACAGACGCTCGGGCCAGACGGCGCTGATGACCAGAAGCCGTCGATTGCCGCCAGCGATGCGGCGTCGCCACGCATCGAGTGACCACGGTCTCTCCATGTCGACGATGCCTACAACGCCGCGTGCGGCGGCGGCGCTCGTCGCATCAACGCACCACGCGTCCATGACCGATTCGGCGACGTTGCCCACCGCCGCGATCGCGCTCATCGCCGCGTCTTCGCGCAGCAGCCCCGTCGCATCGTGCGCATATCCGAATCGGCGCAATGCCGCGGTGTTGAGCCAGACGCTGTGAAGGTCCGCACTGATCAGCACCACCGGAACCTCGCCCGACTGCGCGTCGAGTGTCTCGCGACGTGGAGCATCCGGCCAGAGCGCGTCGCGGAATCCGTATCCCACCACGGGACCATCGGTGGCGCGCGGGTGCGTGGCGATGTGCGTACCGATCAGTTGTGCGGCGGCGCTCGCCGACTCGGCGTCAGCAAGCGGCAGGCGCGCCCGGACCTGCGCCCACTGCTCGAAGTGGACGTGCCGGTCCCAGAGCCCGGGCAACACATAGCGGCCCTCAACGTCGATCACGTCAGCAACGCCTGTGTGGTCGTTGATGTCCCCGGCGCCGGCAACCCGGCCACCGGCAACCAACACGTCCTGTAGCGGCCCTTGCGGGGCGAGGCGCGCGCGACGAAGCAGGACGTCGGTCACGGCGCAGCCCTGTATTTCCAGAGTTGTGGGAGCAGGGCACTCAGCACCGCCGTCCCGGCCACACAAAGGATGCCTCCGCTCACGACCGATGCCCGCACCCCGGCGAGCGATCCTACGATCCCGGCCTCGAGGTTGCCCATCGCCGGGCCCGACGTGTAGCTGATCATCTCGATACCGGCGAGACGGCCGCGCATCGCGTCCGGGATCGTCTGGTTCCACAGCGTCGAGCGAAACAGCCCGCTGATCATGTCTGCCGCACCTGCCGCTGCGAGCGCGAGCAGCGCCACCCAGAGTGAGGGAGCAAAGCCGAACGCCACAATCGCGACGCCCCAGCTCGCGGCTGCACACGCGATCGCGCGTCCATGGTGGCGCACCGATCGTGTCCACCCGCTCGTGACCGTCGCGAGCAGCGAGCCCACTGAGGGCGCGGTGTAGAGCAGTCCGAGCACGGCCGGACCCCCGAGACCCGACGCGATCTGCGGAAACAGCGCCATGGGCATCCCGAAGAACATCGCGTTGATGTCCACCAGGTACGAGCCGAGCAGGTCCGGGCGGCTTTTGGCGTAGCGCAGTCCGGCGAGCGCTGCTCGGAGATTGACTCCCTCCGCGTCCGGCGCCGGAGGCACAGCGCGCATCAACGTCAGCGCCACCGTCGCAACCAGAAACGTCGCCACATCGACGCCGTAGGTCACCGGCAGTCCAACTGTCGCGATGAGAATGCCGGCGACCGGCGGCCCGAGCACCTGGCCGAGGTTGCCGCGGAGCGACTCGAGCGCTGCGGCTGCCGTGAGCCGGTCGTGAGCGACGATGCGGGGGACGAGCGCATCGAGCGACGGCCGCTCCAGCGCGTCAACGCCGGCCGCAGCGATCACCGCGACGAACAGCACCCAGAGCTGCGGATGCGGCAGGGCGGCATTGACTACCAGGACACCGACGACGCAGCAGGCGCTGACCTGGGTGATACGCACCATGCGGCGCCGATCGACGGCATCGGCGAGCGCGCCGCCAACGAACGACATCAGCAGGATCGGGATCAGCTCGGCGAGACTGACCAGGCCAACCACCAGTGAAGACCGGGTGAGCTCGTACACCTGGAACGGTACGGCTACGTATGTGATCATGCTGCCGGCGAACGACACGCCCTGGCCGATGAAGAGCAGCCGGAACTCGCGCGACTCGCGAAGCGGCGTGACATCGACGGCGAACGATGTCAGTCGCCGGCGCAGCGGCGACCGCCGATCGACTGTGAACTCACCGCCCGGAACCGTCTCCATCTGCGGATCCGGTGTTGCGCGCGTGTGCGGCTGTGGTTCGTCAGGCACCGCGCGACTCTGCGGCCTCGACAGCGGAGCGTGTCGATTGGAGAAACTTGACCAATCAGGTCGGGATTCCTTAATATCGACGCGGATGGGCACCAGGGTTCTCGGACTGACGCGCCGCCGGTGGCTTGACCACGGCTGCTGCGGCTCCGCCATCTGTAGTCAGTAGCCGGCCGACCGTGCGCTTCCCGCTCGGCGGGAGCACCTCCACCGTGTACATCAACAACCGAGATCAATGAGTGAGGTATGTCATGTCTGCCACCGATGAGCTGCTCAAGAACAACGAGCGCTACGCGGCCACCTTCAACAAGGGGAACACACCACTTCCTCCGGGACGCGGCGTTGCCGTCGTTGCATGCATGGATGCGCGGTTGCACGTCAGCGCGATTCTCGGTCTCGAGGTCGGTGACGCGCACATCATTCGCAACGCCGGTGGTGTCGTGACCGACGACGCCATCAGGTCACTGGTCATCTCGCAGCGTCTGCTCGGAACCAAGGAGATCATCCTCATCCATCACAGCGACTGCGGCATGGTCACCTTCACCGACGATGCGGTCAAGGCGCAGATCAAGGACGACACGGGCATCCGTCCGCCGTTCTCGCTCGAAGCATTCCCTGACGCCGCCGACGATGTGCGCCAGTCGATCGCTCGCATCAAGGCGAGCCCGTTCATCCCGCACCGGGACAGCGTCCGCGGGTTCGTATACGACGTGACCACCGGCCGTCTCAACGAGGTCGAGGCGGACCGTGAGCTGACCGGCGCGTCCGCCGGCGCCGGCGAAGCCGCCGCTCACTAACTGCGACACTCGCCGGACAGCCCCTGCCCGCGCCGGATCGAGGGCAGGGGCTCCACGCGGCGTGTTCGCACGGCACCGGCCATACTCTGTGACTCGTGTCACTCGAAGAGAAAGCAGCGCTGACCGATGCAGTTTGCTACTCGTGCGCGCGCAACGCCGAGTCGAAGGCGTACCTCGTGGTTCTCGCAGAGTTGCAACGCTTGGAACATGTGCATGTGCACGTCGTCGCTCGCCCTGACGCTGCTGAGCTCCGCGGCACCGCGGTGTTCGAGTTGCTGAAGCGTCCTGCCGCCGAGTGGGTGCCTGACGTCGAGATGGACGCGTTTGCGCTGCGCATCGCGGCTGCTCTGAGCGCCGCACTCGGCGACTGACCTCATCGGCGAGGCAGTCACACACTCGTTACAGCTCCCTGGACAGGGCCGCCACTCCAGCGCTCAATCTCAAACAGACTGGGTGCGCTCCGCGCACATGTCTGGTGCGACAAAAGTTGCGCACAGGCATGTCCCTTACTGCACATACAACGCGCGCGGTTGTCCACACTGTTCACAGGCTTGCGCGTGTCAAACGCGTCGTGCGCGACGTGCAAGCACAGTGCACTCAGACGGTTGACAGGAGGTCATAGCCGCGGCGTACACTCGGCGAGTGACATCGGAGGCGGGCATGTCGAGGCATTCACAGCGAGCCACCATGCCTCGCAGGATTTGCGCACGGGTCGGATGTGGCGAGCCTGTCCACAAGCCCACCGCGAAGTACTGCAGCATCAAGTGCTGCTCGATCGACCCGGCGCGTCACGAACGTCTGCGCAACCAGGCACGTCGCACATCGGCGCGTCCCATTCCGATGTTGCGTCAGCTTCGCTTCGACTTCCAGCCCACCGGATTTGATCCAGAGGCACAGCTGAGCCAGTTGTGCCAGGCGCGCGAGGACGTCCCCGCCGGTATGTCGCGCCTCACCGGCTGAGCGCTCACCCGTCCATCGTCGAACGCGCGGGGCGGACTGCGTAGAATCGGCGTCCCATGCCTGACGAGATCGTTGACGACGCCGCGGAAGCAGGCGCCCCGCTGCCGGCGCCGCCGGAACCGACACTCGAGATCCTTCGGCACAGTGCTGCGCACCTGATGGCCGCCGCGGTGGTCGATCTCTTTCCGGGTGCCCAGTACGACGTCGGCCCTGCCATCGAAGATGGCTTCTTCTACAACTTCCGTCTCCCCGACGGCCGTCATTTCGTCGACGATGACCTGCCACTCATCGAGCGGCGCATGGGTGAGCTTGCCGCCAGGAAGATCTCATTCGTGCAGGAAGTGGTGCCACGCCAACAGGCGATCGACCTGTTCACCGCCATGCACCAGGACTTCAAGGTCGACATCATCGAGCGGCTCCCGGAAGAAGTGACCACGGTGAGCATCTATCGCACGGGTGACTTCGTCGACCTGTGCCGCGGTCCGCACGTACCAGACACCGGATGGCTCCAGGCGATCCGCGTGCTCCGTGTCGCCGGCGTCTACTGGCGCGGCGACGCACGCAACGAGCAGCTCCAGCGTGTGTACGGCACGGCGTGGTTCACGCAGGACGAGCTCGACGCGTACATGCACCGCCTCGAGGAGGCGCGCAAGCGCGATCACCGCCGGCTCGGCGCCGAGCTCGACCTGTTCTCGTTCCCCGACGAGATCGGCTCGGGGCTCCCGGTGTTCCACCCCAACGGTGGCCTCGTGCGCAAGCTCATGGAGGACTACTCGCGGCAGCGGCATGAGGAAGCCGGCTACTCGTTCGTGAACACGCCGCACATCACCAAGGAAGACCTGTTCAAGGTCTCCGGTCACCTCGAGTGGTTCGCGGAAGGAATGTTCCCGCCGATGGAGGTCGACGAGGGCACCAAGTACTACCTCAAGCCGATGAACTGCCCGATGCACATCCTCATCTACCGGAGCAGGATGCGTTCGTATCGCGAGTTGCCGTTACGGCTCTTCGAGTTCGGCGGTGTCTATCGCTACGAGAAGTCGGGCGTGATCCACGGGCTCACCCGCGTGCGCGGACTCACCATGGATGACGCGCACATCTTCTGCGCGCGCGAGCAGATGATGAGCGAGCTCATCTCCCTGCTCGACTTCACACTCGGCCTGCTTCGCGACTTCGGCCTCACCGATTTCTACCTGGAGCTGTCGACCCGGCCGGAGCACAAGGCGGTGGGCACGATTGACGAGTGGGACGTCGCCACCAACGCGCTGCGGCAGGCAGCCGAGGGTCGCAACCTGGAGCTCGTGCTCGACGAGGGTGGGGGCGCCTTCTACGGACCCAAGATCTCCGTGCAGGCACGCGACGCGATCGGCCGGACCTGGCAGATGTCGACGATCCAGGTGGACTTCCAGTTCCCGCAGCGCTTCGACCTGCACTTCATCGACGACACCGGCGCCGAGCAGCAGCCGATCATGATCCATCGCGCCCTTTTCGGATCCATCGAGCGCTTCTTCGGCATCCTGCTCGAGCATTACGCGGGCCACTTCCCATTGTGGCTGGCGCCGGTGCAGTGCGCGATCGTCCCGGTGCAGGACGACAGCGAGGAAGTGATGTCGTATATCGGGAGTCTCGCCGCGGGCATGCGCGCCAGCGGCTTACGCGTGTCGGTCGACGAGCGCCACGGCGAGCGTATGCAGGCGCGCGTGCGCGACGCGGAGCTCAAGCGCATCCCGTACGTCGTGGTCATCGGCAAGCGCGACGTCGAGCGCGGTGACGGGGTGGTTCGCGTTCGCGACGTGCGCCGCAACGTCCAAGAGGACATCTCGACCGGCGCGCTGATCGATCACCTGGTCGCCGAGGTGAGCGAGCGGCGTCCCGAGTGAGACGGCCCCGGCCGCGCAGCGCGCCGGCGCTGCTCGCCGCTCATGCGCCGCTTCGTGGCGAGGTCAAGCTGCGCGCAGCACTGTCCGGCTTCGATGTGCGCGTGCTGGGCAGGGTCTGCCTCGACCTCGGCGCCGCAGCCGGCGGGTTCACCCGTGTCCTGCTCGAATCGGGGGCCTCGCGCGTGTATGCGGTCGACGCCGGGTTCGGTCAACTGCTCGGGTCGCTTCGCCAGGATCCGCGGGTCGTGAACCTCGAGGCCACCAACGTCGCAGCCCTCGACGCACGCGTCGTGCCTGACGCGATCGAGGTGGTCACCGTCGACGTCTCATACCTCGCGCTCGCTGCCGCGGTGGCCCAGCTCGACCGCATCACGCTCGCACCGGGCGCCGACCTGATCGGATTGGTGAAGCCGATGTTCGAGCTGCGTCTGGCGACCGCACCCACCGATCCGGCGCTCGTCGACGCGGCAACCGAACGCGCCACCGCCGGCATCGTCGCGGCCGGCTGGGACGTCATCGGCACGATGCCCTCCCCGGTCCTCGGCGGGCGAGGGGCCGTCGAGGCCCTGCTCCACGCGCGCAGATCCTCATGACACGACAGCAGGTTTGGGCCTCCCGCGACCGTGTTATATTCATCGCCCGACGCCTGTCTGAGGCGCCGCAAAGCAGGACCGCCAGGTACGGTCCTCACCTTCCGGGCTTGCCTTGAAGGTCCAGCACCCGAACCCTGGATAGCGGAACCGCTGTCCAGTTTTTTATATCCACAAGGAGGCCGCGCCGATCGCATTCCGAGAGCTCAGGGTTAACGACCAGATCCGTATCCCTTCCGTCCGCCTGTTCGACGACACCACAGGCGAGCAGCTGGGAATCGTCACCATCGAGCGGGCGCGGGAACTCGCAGCCCAGCGTGAACTGGACCTGGTCGAGGTAGCCCCCCAGGCCCAACCGCCGGTGGCCCGTCTCATGGACTACGGACGATTCAAGTTCGAAGCCCTGAAGAAAGAGAAGGAAAGCCGCAAAGAGCACAACACCATCAACGTCAAGGAGATGAAGCTGCGTCCGAAGATCTCGGAGCACGACTTCCAGACCAAATTCGGGTCAGTTCGCCACTTCCTTCATGACGGTGACAAGGT
Organism: Candidatus Dormiibacterota bacterium; assembly: GCA_963830305.1. Classification (GTDB taxonomy): domain Bacteria; phylum Chloroflexota; class Dormibacteria; order Aeolococcales; family Aeolococcaceae; genus Palsa-851. Next base: position 95,158 of record CAWHLW010000003.1, read on the forward strand.
CAAGCTCACGATCATGTTCCGCGGACGCGAGATGGTCCATCAGGAGTACGGGCGCAAGCTGCTCGACCGGATGGCCGAGGAACTGAAAGAGGTGGCGATCATCGAGCGGACCCCCCTCGTGGAGGGCCGCAACATGATCATGATCATGAGCCCGCTCAACAAGAAGCACGCGAAAGGCGACCAGCACAGCAACGAGAGGCGTCCAACCCAGGAAGTGGAGGTGAGCGTCACCGTTCCGGAAGAAGACGATGCCGCCGCCGAAACAGGGAGCAACAACGACAATGCCGAAGATACGAACCCATAAGGGAACCGCCAAGCGGCTCCGCGTGACCTCGACTGGAAAGGTCATGCGGCGCAAGGCGTTTCGCTCGCACCTGCTCGAGCACAAGAGCGCCAAGCGCAAGCGCCAGTACCGCATGCAACACGAGGTGTCTGCATCGGATCGCCGTAAGGTGATCCGGCTTGCACCCTATCTTTAGGAGGGCGATATGGCCAGAGTGAAGCGTGGGGTGACGGCCAAGGCTCGCCACCGCAAGATCCTCGAGATGGCGGAGGGGATGCAGGGAGCCCGCCACCGGCTCTACAAGAACGCCAACGAGGCGGTCATGCATTCGCTCGCCTACGCGTACCGCGACCGCAAGCAGCGCAAGGGCGATATGCGCACCCTCTGGATCGCGCGTATCAACGCGGCCGCGCGCCAGAACGGCCTTGCATACAACCAGTTCATGCATGGCCTCAAGGAGGCGGGCGTCGAAGTGAATCGCAAGATGCTCGCCGATATCGCGGTCAAGGACTCCGGCTCGTTTCAACAGCTCGTCGAAGTCGCCCGGGGCGCCCTTACCAAGGCGTGACCGCCGACCTCCACAGCGTGGCGGCGGAAGCTCTCGAGGCAGTCGCCGCCGCGCCGGACGTCACCGCGCTCGAGGCGGTGCGGACCAGGTACCTCGGCCGCGGTGACGGCGAGCTGACGTCGTTCCGGCGAGGGCTCGGCAAGATCCCCGACCCCGACGGCCGCCGCCAGATGGGCCAGATGGTCAACGAGCTCGTCCAGCGGGTCGGCGACGCGCTCGACGAACGGCAACGCGACATCGAGCGCTCCGCTCGAGCGCAGAGCCTCTCAGCCGAGGCGCTCGACCTCACCCGCCCGGCGCCCCCGTTGCGGCGGGGACGCCTGAGCCCGGTGACGCTTGCCGCCCGCGAGATGCGGCGGATCTTCGGGATGCTCGGCTTCGAGGCCGTCGACGGGCCGGAAGTCGAGTACGACCGGTACAACTTCACCCTGGTGAACCAGCCTCCGGGCCACCCGGCGCGAGACTCGCAGGACACGTTCTATATCGATGACTGGCGCTTGCTCCGCACCCATACGTCGCCGGTGCAGATCCGGAGCATGCTGATTCGGGGCGCGCCCCAGCGGGTGATCGCGCCCGGCAAGACATACCGTCGCGATCACGACGCAACCCACATGCCGATGTTCCACCAGGTGGAGGGCCTCTGCATCGACGAGGGGATCGCGGTGAGTGACCTCAAGGGCACCCTCGAGTACTTCGCTCGCTCGTTCTTCGGTGCGGGCTCGGCCTTGCGGTGGCGTCCCCACCACTTCCCGTTCACCGAGCCGTCGCTGGAACTCGAGCTGCAGTGCGTCGTCTGCCACGGCTCCGGGTGCAGCGTGTGCAAGTACAGCGGATGGCTCGAGCTGCTGGGGAGCGGCATGGTGCATCCTGCCGTCCTCCGCAACGGCGGCGTCGACCCCGAGCGCTACTCGGGCTTCGCCTTCGGCATGGGCATCGAGCGAGCGGCGATGCTCGCGTGGGGCATCCCGGACATGCGCCTGCTCTACGACAACGACGTCCGTTTCCTCGTTCCGGAGACGGTCACCGACGCCCCGAATGAGCCGCCGGCGCCGTGAAGTTCTCGCTCCGCTGGCTGCGCGATTACGCGACGCTCGACGCGCCGGTCGCGACGATCGTCAAGGCGCTCGTCGACACCGGCACCGAGGTGGGTGCGGTCGAGGTCGGTGGTGAGGGGCTCGTGGTCGCGCGCATCGTCGCAGTCGGGCCTGTTCCTGGTTCATCGCACCTGCAATTCGCCGATCTCGATCTAGGCGGCACGGTGCCGCCGGCGCTGGCCGCCTTCAGCGTCGTACCGGGAACGGTTCGGGTGCTCACCGGCGCGCCCAACGTCAAGGCGGGTGACCTCGTGCCCTACGCACCGCCTGGAACGCGACCGCCCGCGATGGACGAGCGACTGGGGGTGAAGACCATCCGCGGGCATAAGTCCCCGGGGATGCTCTGCTCTGCCGTAGAGCTCGGGGTGGGCGAGGATGCCGGCGGCATCCTCATCCTCGACGAGGGCACGCCCGGACAGCCTGTTGGCGAGGTGCTGACCCTCGACACGGTCCTCGACCTGGACATCACCACCAACCGGCCCGATTGCCTCTGCCACGTCGGCATCGCCCGTGAGCTCGCCGCCGCGCTGGGCGAGACCCTCGAGGAGCCGCCGACCTCGATCCCCGATGAGCTGGTGTCGGCGACCTCGGCCGAATTACGCGCCCAGGTTCGGGTCGCGGACCCCGAGGGGTGCCCACGGTTCGAAGTCCGGGTCATCGAGGGTATCGCTGTCGGACCGTCGCCTGGGTGGCTCCGGCAGCGGCTCCGCGCTGTCGGACTCCGGCCCATCAACAACGTGGTGGACATCACCAACTTTGTCCTCCATGAGCTCGGCCAGCCACTCCACGCCTTTGATTTCGATCGATTCGTTGAGGCGGCAGGCGCCAGAACCGCCGACGTGGTGGTGCGCAGGGCAGAACCCGGCGAGCACCTGGTCGATCTGCTCGACACCGACCGGACGCTCTCCGCCGAGGACCTGGTGGTGTGCAGCGGCGAGGTTCCCGCGAGCATCGCCGGGATAATCGGCGGCAGCGCGACTGCCGTCACCGACGCGACCAGGACAGTGCTGCTCGAAGCGGCGACATGGGACGGTCCGACCATCAGGGCGACTTCGAAACGGCTCGGGCTCCGGACCGATGCGTCGACGCTCTTCGAGAAGGGCTTGAGCGACCGCCTCCCGCCGGTCGCGCTCGACCGCGCGGCGGCGCTCATCGCCGAGCTGTCCGGCGGCCATGTCCTCGGCGGGGTGATCGACGCGTGGCCGCGTCCGCTCCCCGAGCTGGGACCGATCGAGTTGACCGCACGCTTCACCGGCGACCTGCTCGGCATCCCCATCGATGCGACCGAGATTGCAACGACGCTCGCGCAGCTCGCCTTCGCAGTCGAGCAGGACGGCGCCACGCTGACGGTCGTGCCGCCGTACTTCCGGCGGGACGTGGCCCTGCCCGAGGACCTCGTCGAAGAGGTGGGGCGGATGATCGGCTACTCGCGGATCCCCAGCACCCTGCCGGGCCGGCGGGTCCAGGCCACCTCGACGGCCGCACCCCTGCCCGTGGAGGACTTCATCCGCGATGTCTCTGTGGGGGCAGGCTTCGATGAGGCAGTCACGCTGGCGTTCGTCGGCCCCGACGACGCCCGTACCCTGCCCGGATTCGGACGTGGGCGCACGCCGATGCGGCTGCGCAACCCTCTGAGCGAGGAGTGGAGCGTGATGCGCACATCGCAGCTCCCGCGGCTCTGCGCAGCACTGGCGGCAAACGCCAACCGCGGCAACGCTGATGTGATGCTGTTCGAGCTCGGCCGGGTGTTCTGGGACGGCGAGCGCATTGGGCTCGCGGCGGGATCGACACCCGACAACGCCGACCTTGATCTGCCCGCGCTCCCGCTCGAGCCGCTGCTCCTCAGTCTCGCGGTGCACGTGTCGAGCGGCTCAGCCGACGCCGCCGCCCAGGCGCTGCGACGGGTGCAATCAGTCTTTCAACGCGTGACCGGCGATCTCGATGGCTCCCGGCTTCGCGCCGAACCCACGGAGGAACCGGCGCTGCATCCGGGCCGGAGCGCAGAGCTCCGGGTGGGCGGTGAAACCGTGGGAATCCTCGGTGAGCTCGCCTTCGAGACTACTGCCGCGTTCGAGATTCGCGGGCGCGTTGCCGTCGGAGAGCTTCGCATCGACGCCATCGCTCCAGTCCCGCCGCGACCGTTGCGCTTCGCGCAGCCCCCTCGCTTCCCCGCGATCGTCCAGGATCTCGCGGTGACGGTACCGGCCGGCAGCCGCGCCGGTGACGCCCTGGACGCGATCGACGAGGCGCATGAGCCGCTGCTCGAACACGCAGAGCTCTACGACGAGTACCGCGGCGGCGGACTTCCCCCGGGCCGAAAGGGGTGGACCTTCCGGCTCACCTTCAGGGCGCCGGACCGCACACTCACCGGGGAGGAGGCCCAGCGAGCACAGGACGCGATCGCGCTGGCCCTCGCTCAGCGGTGCGCGGCGGAGATTCGCCGGTAGCCGAGCCGCGCCGCGAGTGGTTCGCGCGGCCGACCGAAGAGGTCGCCCGCGACCTGGTGGGGTGCGCGCTCGTCGTCGATGCGGGAACGCCGAGCGCGGTGGTCGCGCGCATTGTCGAAACCGAGGCATACCTGGGCCTGAGCGATCCCGCGTCCCACGCCTATCGCGGACCAACACCGCGGTCCCAGGTGATGTTCGGCCCGCCGGCGCACCTCTACGTGTACTTCACCTACGGCATGCACTACTGCGTCAACGTGGTCACCGAGCCCGACGGCGTCGCCGGCGCGGTGCTCCTGCGAGCGGCGGCGGTGGAGGAGGGCGTAACCGTCGTCTCGGCCCGGAGGGGCGAGGCCGTCGCGGTCGCCGCCCTGCTCCGCGGGCCGGGCAACCTCTGTCGCGGTCTGGGCATCACCCGTAACGACGATGGCATCGACCTCCTCGACCCGGCCTCGCGTGTCCATGTCGAGCAAAGCGCGGGCACGCCGCCGCCCATTGCCATCGGGACTCGCGTCGGCATCCGGCAGGCGGCCGACCGTCTCCTGCGATTCAGCTGGGTCGGCGATCCCGCGGTCTCGCGCCCCGTTCCGAGTGAGTCCGGCGAGCGCGCGCGGGCTGGGAGCAAGAGCACGGACGAAAAGAAGGGGCCGGACTGAGCCGGCCCCTGATATATACACCGTATTGATACGGCAGCCCGGTAGAAATTCCCGGGCCTTCTCTGGCACCGCAAACCGGTACCGGGTTCGGGAACGCCCGGTCCGAACTCCTGACCCGCACAACGCGCTCTTATCCACTTCTGGACCTTCCCGTGGGACGCCGATTGCCCAGCGACCTCGGCCGGGGGCGCCGATGGTTGTGCGATCAGGGGCCCGTCAACCGGGCCTCAACCCTCCGCTCGGCCGTGCCGGAAACGCTGCCAGACGGTTTGCATCATTGGTTGACTACCTCCGTCTGATTACCGACGCTACCCATAACCATAGACCTGCGCGCGGCTGACGGCAAGGTGCGTGAAGCCTAGACTGGGCTCCGGGCTGCGCTAGAATCGGAACGCCTGTTCGTCTCGGAGGATCCATGTCCGGTCACAGCAAGTGGGCTGGAATCAAGCACAAGAAAGCGATCGTCGATGCCCGTCGCGGCCAGGTCTTCACCAAGGTCACGCGAGAGCTGACGGTCGCCGCGCGTGAGGGCGGCCCCGACGTCGAGGGGAATTTCCGGCTTCGCCTGGCGATTCAGAAAGCCCGCGAGGTGAACATGCCCGCCGACAACATCGACCGGGCGATCCAGCGCGGCGCAGGCGGCAAGGACGGTGTGCAACTCGAGGAGGTGCGCTACGAAGGCTACGGCCCGCACGGCGTCGCGGTGATGGTCGACACGCTCACCGACAACCGCAACCGCACGGTCGCCGGTATTCGCAACGCATTCACGCGCTCAGGAGGTGCACTCGGCGAGGCCAACAGCGTCGCCTGGATGTTCAACCAGCAAGGGGTCATCACTGTTGAAGCGGGTAAGCGCGACCCCGAGGAGCTTGCAGTCGAGCTGCTCGACGCGGTTGATGTCGGTAAGGACGGTGACGTCAGTGTCGATGGCGACGTGCTGGTTATCACCGTTGCGCCGGCGCGGTTCGAGGAAGTCCGGCGCACGCTCGAGGAACGCGGCTATGCGGTCGATTCGGCGGAGGTCACCATGAATCCCACCACGTCGGTGCCGCTCGACTCATCGCAGGCCCGACAGGTGCTCCGGCTGCTCGACGGCCTCGAGGAGCACGACGACGTCCAGCAGGTCTACGCCAACGCCGAGATACCGGACGACGTCCTTGACGCTGTCAGCTGACCGCCGCGCTTCCGCAAGCGAATGAGGGTTCTCGGGGTCGACCCGGGACTGGCGCGCACCGGCGTGGCCATCGTCGACGGCACGCCGGGGCATCTCGTGCTGCTCCATGCAGCCTGCCTCGAGACCGTGCCGCAGACGAGTGAAGCGATGCGACTTGCGATCCTCTTCGATCTGGTCGTCGATGCGTGCGCGTCGTTGCGACCCGAGGTTGCGGCGGTGGAGGAACTGTTCTTCTCGACGAACCGTCGGACCGCGATGCGGGTCAGCGAGGCGCGAGGCGTCGTGCTCTGCGCGCTCGCGCGCGAGGGTGTCGCGATTGCCGAATACACACCGACGCAGGTGAAGGAGGCCGTGTGCGGTTACGGCGCGGCGCGCAAGCCGCAGGTCGCGCGCATGGTCGCCAATCTCCTTGGTGTACCTGATATTCCGGGCCACGACGACGTCGCCGATGCATGCGCGGTGGCGGTCTGTCACCACCACCGGGGACGCCTCGGCGCACTGGCCTCTCGGGCGCGCGAGCACCGTGACAGCGCGCTCGACGTCGCGGTGAGCCGCGCGCGCGAAGCACTGGTGCGCACAGCTCCATGATCGCGCTCATCCGTGGCGAGCTCGTCCAGCTCGGCGACGACCACGTCGTCGTCGACACGGGCGGTGTCGGCTACGAGGTGTTCTGCCACCTGAGAACCATCGCGACATTGCACACGTCGCGAGAGTCGCCGGTGACGTTGTACACGCACACCAGCGTGAGCGCGGACGCCATCCGTCTCTACGGTTTTATCAGCCAGGACGAGCTGCGCCTCTTCCGTCTCCTCATCGGTGTCGAGCGCATCGGTCCGAAGGCCGCGCTCGGCATCCTCGGACGAGCCGAGCTCCCGACGCTCGTCCGCGCCATCGCCGAGGGTGATGTGGCACTGGTGGCCACCGTCCCCGGGATCGGGCGCAAGACGGCGGAACGCGTGATCCTCGAATTGCGCGACAAGGTCGCATCCCTCGAGCCGCCCGGGACGCATCATCCCGCCGCCACTAGTGAGAACCAGGCGGTCGCCGCGGCGATCGCCGGCCTGGTCGGCCTCGGGTTCCGCGAGTTCGAGGCTCGCAACGCGGTCGCAGCGATCGCCGTCGACGGGGACGGTCACGACGTTGCCGACCTGGTCGGCGCGGCACTGCGCCGCCTCGACACCGCCGGGGCGGCGCGGTGACCGACGAGCGTGTGGTGAGCCCCGAGGAGCTCGAGGCCGAGCGCGTCGCGGACACGGCGCTGCGGCCGCGGTCACTCGACGACTTCGTCGGCCAGGAGCCGATCAAGAATCAGATCCGCATCCTCGTCGAGGCGGCGCGTCAGCGCGGCGACGCCCTGGACCACGTGCTCCTGTATGGACCGCCCGGGCTCGGCAAAACGACGCTGGCGCAGATCATCGCTGTGGAGATGGGCGTCAACATCCGCCTGACGAGCGGTCCCGCGCTCGAGCACCAGGGCATGCTCGCGTCGATCCTCACGAGTCTCGAGGAGCGAGACGTGTTCTTCATCGACGAGGTGCACCGCCTCAACCGGGCGGTGGAGGAGGCGCTCTACCCGGCGATGGAGGATCTCGCCTTCGACTTCGTCGCGGGCAAGGGCGCCGGCGCGCAGACGCTGCGGCTGACGCTCAATCGCTTCACGGTGATCGGTGCAACAACGCGCGCCGGTGCACTCGGCGCGCCGCTCCGCGATCGCTTCGGGGTCACGTTCCGGCTCGACTTCTACGACACGGACGACCTGATCGCCATCGCCAATCGCTCCGCGCGCCTGCTCGGGATTGACCTCGACGCGGAGGGTGCGGCGATGATCGCGAGACGCGCACGCGGGACTCCCAGGATCGTCAACCGCTTGCTCCGCCGCGCTCGGGACTATGCGCAGGTGCGCGCTGCGGGGCGCATCGACGTGGGCGTCGCGGCTGCAGCGCTCGACGTGCTCGGTGTCGATTCGATCGGGCTCGACGAGCTCGACCGGCGCGTGCTCGGCGTGCTCTGCGGCACCCTCGGTGGTCATGCGGTCGGCGTCCAGACCATCGCCGTGAGCGTCCAGGAGGACCCGGACACCATCGAGGACGTGGTCGAACCCTTCCTCATCCGGCGCGGCCTGCTCGCCCGGACGCTGCGCGGCCGCCTCGCGACTGCCGCCGCGTATCAGCACCTCGGTCTGTCCGTCCCCGCCGGCGCTCCTGGGGCGGCGGAGGCGCAGACTGCGCTCTTCGAGCGTTGAGGTCCACCGACTTCGACTACCCGCTCCCCGCGGAGCGGATCGCGCAGGAGCCTCTTGCCGAACGCGACGCGTCGCGTCTGCTGTACCTGCAGCCTGAGGGTGGGTTCGAGGACCGCTGGTTCCGCGAACTGCCTGCGCTGCTCCGCCCGGGCGACCTGCTCGTCGTCAACGAGACCCGGGTCCGGCGAGCGCGCCTCAACGGGGTTGACGAGACCGGGCGGGAGATCGAGCTGCTGGTGCTGACGCGTGAACCAGGCGGCAACTATCAGTGTCTTGCTCGACCCGCGCGTCTGGCCGCGCCCGGCGCTGTCATCCACGTCGGCGCGGATCTCGAGGCCACCGTGGTCGCCGTGTCGGCGATGCATCGCGGCGGACGCACGATCCGGTTCAACACGCCGGATCCCGACCGCGCCATCGAGCTCGTGGGAATCGCGCCGTTGCCCCCCTACATTCATACGGAGCTGCAGGACCCGGAGCGGTACCAGACCACCTATGCGACCGGTGACGCGGACTCCGCTGCGGCACCGACCGCGGGGCTGCATTTCACCGCGGCGGTGATTGACGGCCTTCGCGCAGCGGGTGTCGGGTGGGCGACGCTTCGCCTCGATGTCGGGCTCGCGACCTTCGCGCCAATTCGCACCGAACGGGTTGAGGATCACCCGATGCACGAGGAGCGGTTCGTGCTCCCCGATGTCACCGTGACGGCGATCGAGCAGACGCGGCGTGACGGCGGTCGCGTGGTCGCGGTGGGGACCACGGTGGTTCGTGTGCTGGAGACATGCGCGCGTGATGGCGCGCTTCGACCCGGCGCCGGTGCCACGAGCCTGTTCATCCACCCGGGGCATCGTTTTCGCGCCATCGACGGGCTGCTGACGAATTTCCATCAGCCGCGTTCCTCGCTGCTCGTGCTGCTCGCCGCGTTTATCGGCGACGAGCGCTGGCGGGCCGCGTACGCGCATGCGCTCGACGCCGGTTATCGGTTCCTCTCGCTCGGCGACTGCATGCTCTGCTGGCACGCGCGGTGACGGCGTTCGCCGTCGAAGCCGTCGACGGTGACGCCCGCACCGGAACCCTGATGACGGCGCATGGCGCGGTTCGGACCCCGGCGTTCATGCCGGTCGGAACGCACGCCACGGTCAAGGCACTGCATCCCGACGAGGTGCGCGCGACCGGCGTCGACATCCTGCTGTGCAACGCATATCACCTCGCGCTCCGCCCCGGCATCGAGCTCATCGAGCGCGCCGGTGGGCTGCATCGGTTCATGGGGTGGGACCATCCCATCCTCACCGACAGCGGCGGGTACCAGCTCGTCAGCCTCGTGGAGGTCGCCGCCGTCGACGACGACGGCGCCACATTCGTATCGCCCTACGACGGATCCCGGCTGCGGGTCACGCCCGAGGAAGCCGTACGCAATCAGGCGCGTCTGGGCGCCGACATCCTCATGTGCCTCGACCACCCTGTCGCGCACGGCACGACCGTGGACGTCGCGCGCGCCGCCACCGAGCGCACGCACCGCTGGGCGGAGCGCTGCCGCGCCGCCCATCCGGGCGAGGGGCGCCTGCTCTTCGGCATCGCGCAGGGCGGATTCGATGCCGAGGCGCGCGCGGAGTCGGCGCGATGCATATCGGGGCTCGATTTCGACGGCGTGGCCATCGGTGGCCTGTCGGTGGGGGAGCCCGTGGAAACCATGCTCGCGATGGCCGCCGCGAGCGTGGCCGAGCTGCGCGGGAACCGGCCCCGCTACTTCATGGGGCTGGGGACGGACGCGGAGCTGCTCGCCGCGGTTGGCCTGGGCGTGGATATGTTCGACTGCGTGGTGCCCACACGGCTGGCGCGCAACGGCAGCGCGCTGACCCCTGACGGGCGCCTGTCCCTGCGCAACGCCGCTGCTCGTGACGAGTTCGGACCGATCGACCCGGAGTGTCGCTGCGCCGCGTGTGCCGGTTTCTCGCGCGCGTATCTGCGGCACCTCTTCCAGTCGGGCGAGATCCTGGCTCACCGCCTCGTCAGCCTGCACAACATCACCCACCTCGCCAGGCTGATGGACTCCGTCCGCGCGGCGATCCGCGAAGGTCGCTTCGTGGAGTTCCGCGCCGAGCGGGATGGCCGGCTCCGCTCGGCGCCCCGGTAGACTGGAGCACAGGTGTTCAGGATCACGCGTTTTCGCCTGGCCGTCGTCCTCCTCGTGGTGGTCGGCGCCTTCTTCATTGACGGCTACAGCCTCATCTATCGGTATCTCGTCGTCCATGAGCCGCTGGGCACGACGCTGACGTCCGCGCCCACGTTCCTCGGGCGGCAGCTCTACATCCACAAGGGCCTTGACCTCCAGGGCGGCACCGAGCTGACCATCGAGATCTGCCACGGGCTCGACAATCCCAACTCCGACTGCCGCAACGGCCCGCCGCATGGCGACTCTCTGGCGGCTGCGCAGCAGGCAACCATCCCGATCATCGATCTGCGCGTCAACTCCCTCGGCGTCTCGGAGGCGAGCGTTCAGGCGCAGGGCGATGACCAGATCCTCGTGCAACTTCCCGGTGTCAGCCTCCAGCAGGCGGTCCAGACGATCGGCACGACCTCCCGCCTCTACTTCGCAACACCCGTCGCCGGCGCCGCCACCACGCCGCCCAGCGCGACGCTGATCCGCGACCAGGAGGGGCACTACGACACCGCCCAGTTCGGGGATACGGCCTTCTACCCGACGGGCTATCACTGGAAGATCGACGACAACATCGACGCAACCGACGTCAACTCGGCGACCGTGGGCACCAACTCGACGTCCGGCGCGATCACCGTCGACATCAACTTCAACTCGGCGGGCGCGGCCGAGTGGTCGAAGATCACCACGGCGGCCTACAACCAGTTCCAGACCGACACCGCCAACCCGCCGCCGACGTCACAGATCGCGATCTTCCTGGACAACGACGTCCTGACCGCCCCGGTGGTCACCGGCGGTGGCCAGAGCAATCAGACCCAGATCACCGGCAACTTCACCTCGGATTCGGCGACGCAGCTCGCCAGCCTGATCAGCGCGGGCGCGCTGCCCGCGGAGATCACAACCGTCGCGAGCACGTCGGTGAGCGCGACCCTCGGCCAGCAGTCGGTGACCCTCAGCCTGATCGCCGGCGCGATCGGCCTGCTCATCGTGGTCATCTTCATGATCGGCTACTACCGGTTCCCGGGCCTGCTCGCCACCGTCGCCCTCTTCGTCTATGCGGCGATCGTCCTCGCCCTCTTCAAGCTGATCCCGGTCACCCTGTCCCTGGCGGGGCTGGCGGGCTTCGTCCTGAGTGTCGGCATGGCCGTGGACGCCAACGTGCTCATTTTCGAAAGAACGCGCGATGAATTACGCCACGGGAGAAGTGTGCCCCTGGCGGTCGAGACCGGCTTCCGTCGCGCATTTCCTGCCATTCGTGACAGCAACATCTCGACGCTCATCACCTGCGCCATCCTCGCGATCTTCGGCACCGACGTCATCCGCGGGTTCGCGATCACCCTGGCGATCGGCGTCATCGTCTCGTTCTTCACCGCGATCACGATCACGCGCTCGCTGTTCGCGTGGGTGCTGACCTGGAGGATCGGGCGAGACCCGCGTCTCTACACCGAGATCCACGAGGAGTTCGCGGAGCACCCACCCTCGGGCCGCTTCGACATCGTCAAGAACCGCAACTGGTTCTTCCTCGGATCGCTGGCGGTCATCATCCCTGGCATCCTCGCGATCCTGTTCTGGGGCTTCAACCTCGGCATCGACTTCAAGGGCGGCAACGTCATCGACGTCGGCTTCGCCAAGCCGGTCAGCCAGGCCCAGGTCGAGTCACTCATGGACAAGAATTTCGCCAGCCTGCGTCCCCAGGTGCAGGCAGAGGGCACCTCCGGCAACGAGGCGAGTCACTTCGCCATCTCCACGCTGCCGTCCGACAGCGAGCAGGTGTTCCAGATCCAGAGCACGCTGAACAGCAACTTCACGATCGCGACCAGCCCGACGACCCACGCGCCGGACATCAGCGTCCAGCAGGTCGGACCGACGATCGCGGCGAGCCTGGTGACCGGCGCGATCATCATGATCATCGTGTCCGCGGGGGCGATCGCCGTGTACCTCGCGTTCGCGTTCCGGCGGCAGCGGGCGATATCGCCGTGGCGGTTCAGCGCGTGCGCGTTCTTCAAGCTGCTCCACGACGTCTTCGTGCTCGCCGGGATCTGGGCGATCCTCGGCCACTTCACCAACTTAGGTCAGGTCAACTCGCTCTTCGTCACCGCCGTGCTCACCTCGGTGGCCTTCTCGATTCACGACACCATCGTGGTCTTCGACCGTGTGCGCGAGAACCTCCGGGTCGGTCCGCGGCTCACCTTCGACCAGGTGATCAACCTCTCCACGGTGCAGACCATGACGCGCTCGCTGAACACGTCGCTCACCGTCGTGTTCGTGCTCCTGTCGCTCGTCATCTTCGGCGGCGACTCGATCCGCGGCTTCGTGCTCGCGCTGCTCATCGGCATCGTCACCGGCACGTACAGCTCGATCTTCAACGCCAGCACGCTGCTGGTCGCGTGGGAGAAGGCTCGCGCCTCACGGTCGGTCGCAGCCCCGCCGCCAGGCAGGAGACGGGTCGCGCCGCGGACAGCGTAGGTCCACGCGCCGAAGCGCAGCACCACATATGAACAACGAAGACGTCTCCGGCATCGAGTCTCTGTTGCGCCCCTCGTTCGACCACCTCGGCATCGAACTGGTCGACGTGCAGTGGTCCGGCCGCGGCCGGGGCGCGGTGCTCCGCCTCGTCATCGACCGCCCTGAGGGCGGCGTCACGCTCGACGACTGCGAGCGCGCATCCAACACCGCGTCCGCGGTGCTCGACGTGAATGATCCGATCGACCATCCGTACCGGCTCGAGGTGAGCTCGCCAGGGGCCGAACGGCCGATACGCCGGCAGGAGGAGTGGACCGCCGCGATCGGGCGCCGCATCAACGTGCGCCTGCACGAGGGCGACTCGGAACTCGTGCTCGAGGGCAAGCTGGTGTCGATCGCGGGCAACCAGGCGGAGATCGAGGTTCGCGACCGCCGTACGACACGCCCCGCGGCCTTCTCGCTCGACGCAGTGGTGGCGGCGCGCATCGTGGTCGACATCTGATGGCGGCGCCCGCGGTGACCCTGAGCGCGCTGCGCGATCTGGCAGCAGCGACGCCCCTCAGTGAGGCTGAGATCACCCGGGCGGTGGAGGTGGGGGTCGCCACCGCGTACCGCCGCCTCGTCGAGGACGATCCCCGCGTCCAGGCTCGGGTGAACCTGGAGTTGGGGACCTTCGTCGTGTACCGCATTGACGACGAGGGCGTCGAGAAGGCAGTCGACGTGGATGTGCCGGACTTTCCGAGGCAGGCCGCCGCCGCGGCGCGCACCGCCGTCGCAGAGCGGCTCGCCAACGTCGAGCAGCGCCGCGTCCTCGGCGAGGGGATGACCCAGCGGGGCGTGCTCCGCGACGCGATCGTGGAGCGACGTCTGGGGTCGATCTGGTATGTCGATGCGGCCGGGGTTCCCGGGATGCTGCCGCCCGAGGAGCAGATCCCGGGCGAGCGCCTCGCGATCCGCGACCACATCAAGGTGGTCATCGTCGAGGGCCGGCGCAAAGGACCCGATGCGATCGTGGTCGTGTCCCGCTCCCATCCGCAGCTGGTGCAGCGGCTGATGGAGCAGGAGGTCCCCGAGCTGCAGACCGGTCAGGTCGTGATCCGCGCCATCGCCCGCGATCCGGGGCGCCGAACCAAGGTGGCGGTCGACGCGCCCGACGGCGATGTGGATGCGCAGGGGGCGTGCATCGGCCGAAACGGGGTTCGCCAGCGGGCGGTCACCTCCGAGCTCGGCGAGGAGCAGGTACAGATCGTGGCCTGGTCGGCGGATCCCGGGACGTTTGTCATGAACTCGCTGATCCCGGCAGCCGCCCGGGCGGTCGAACTCGACACCGAAACCCGGACTGCGCACATCGCCGTGGCGCCCGACCAGCTGTCGCTGGCGATCGGGCGGGGGGGTGAGAACGCCCGGCTCGCGGCCCGCCTGACCGGCTGGCGGATCGACATCCGCGGTGACGAGCCCCAAGGGGCTGATGGAGAGTCCGGTGGGGAGCCCGGCGAGGAAGACCCCGCTGGACCGGCTGACCAAGGTTGACCGCGTCAGAACCCCTCCGGACCTGCGTCGGCTGCCGGAAGGTCCGGCCGAGGAGTGCATTGGTCCGGCTGGCGATCATCGCCGCCTCTGGGAGGGTTACCCTTGACCCGACTGGCCGCTCACCGGGCCGGGGTGCATACCTCTGCCGGGAAACGGGTATCACCTGTCTGCGCCAGTCACGGCGGCACCGATCCCTAGCGCGCTCGCTTCGGGTCGGGGATGATGTAATCGACGAGCCCACCCTCGCCGCAGCGCTGGGGGAGCTCGTCACGGAGGAATCGACATAGCAACGGTCAAGAAAGTCACCCTTCCGGCAGGTCTCACGGTCGCTGAGCTCGCCGAACGCCTCGAGGTGTCGGGTCCGCAGCTGATCAAGTACCTGATGAGCAATGGCGTCATGGCCACGCTCAACCAGACGGTCGACTTCGACACCGCGGCACTCGCGGCCGATCACTTCGGGTTCGAGGCGGAGTCCGAGGACGCGGTCGCCGAGGCGGCCACGGGCGCAGCTGCGTCCGGACGGCGCCGGCATCCGCTCCTCGATCTTTCCGGGGCTGCCCCCGACACCCTGGTCTCCAGGCCGCCTGTCGTCGCGGTCCTCGGGCACGTCGACCACGGCAAGACCTCGCTGCTCGACGCCATCCGCAAGACCAAGGTCGCCTCCGGCGAGGCCGGAGGGATCACCCAGGTGATCCGTGCCCACCAGGTGGAGCGCAACGGGCGCCTGATCACCTTCATCGACACCCCGGGCCACGAGGCCTTCACGGCGATGCGCGCCCGCGGAGCGGACGTCACCGACGTTGCCATCCTGGTGGTCGCCGCCGACGACGGGGTCATGCCGCAGACCGAAGAGGCGATCCAGCACATCCGCGCCGCCGGCGTGCCGATCGTGGTCGCCATGAACAAGATCGACAAGGAAGGCGTCAACCCGGACCGCGTGCTCCAGCAGCTGGCGGACCGCGAGGTCGTGGTCGAGGCGTTCGGCGGCGATGTTCCCGTGGTGCGAACCAGCGCCAAGACCGGCGAGGGGATCGACGACCTGCTCCAGAGCGTGCTTGACGTCAGCGATGTCTACGTCGAGCCCAAGGCGGATCCGAACGGGCGCGCGGTCGGCACCGTCATCGACTCCCATCTCGAGCGCGGACGCGGCGCGATCGCGACCCTGGTCGTGCAGAACGGCACGCTCAGGGTGGGCGACAACCTCGTCGCCGGATCCGCCTACGGGAAGGTCCGCGCCCTGGTTGACGATACCGGCAAGCGCATCAAGGAAGCGGGGCCGAGCACGCCCGTCGTGGTCACCGGCCTCTCCGAGGTGCTCATGGCCGGCGAGATCTTCGAGGTGGTCGAGACCGAGCGCGCAGCTCGCAGCAAGGCGGAGCAGCGCGGCATCGCTGAGAAGCAGCGCCTGGCACAGCCGGTGCGCCGCATCACGCTCGCCGACCTCGCCCAGAACATCTCGGAAGGGGAGATGAAGTCCCTGAACCTCGTGCTCAAGGCCGAGGCCAACGGTTCGCTGGAGGCCCTCCGCAGTCAGGTGACCAAGATCGAGGACCCGACGGTCAAGATCAAGGTCGTCGGTGAGGGCGTCGGCGCGGTGAGCGAGTCCGACGTCAACCTCGCGGCGGTGACCGATGCCATCGTGATCGGCTTCAACGTCCGGCCTGACGATCATGCCCGTATCGCCGCCGAGGAGCAGGGTGTCGACGTTCGCTACTACGACGTCGTCTACCAGGTGACCGACGACATCGAGAAGGCGGTCAAGGGCATGTACCAGCCGACCATGATCGAGGTCACGCAGGGCCGCGCCGAGGTTCGCCGCGTGTACCAGGTGGACGGCAAGCCGGCCATCGCCGGTTCGCACGTGCTCGACGGCAGGATCACGCGTAACGCCACGTGCCGGGTCATCCGCGACAACAAGGAGATCGCCGAGAGCCGCATCGAAGCGCTCAAGCGCTTCAAGGACGACGTCCGCGAGGTGACCCACGGCTACGACTGCGGTATCACGCTCGCCGACTTCAGCGACTTCCACGAGGGCGACATCCTCGAGGCCTTCACGATGGAGCAGCAGAACGCATGACGCTTCGCTCCGGGGCTCGCAGCCCGCGCCGCGAGCGGGTGGGCGAGCAGCTCCGCGAAGAGATCTCGGCGATGATGCTCACGGAGATCAAGGATCCGAGGGTCCGCCTAGCATCGATCTCTCGCGTCCGGATGAGCCCGGACCTGCGCGAGGCGTGGCTCGCGGTGAGCGCGCTCGGCGATGACCCCGAGCGCCAGAATGTCGTCCTGGCGCTCACCCACGCCGAGGGGTACCTTCGTGCTCAACTGGGCAGGCGGCTCGAGAACCTGCGGAGTGTTCCCCGACTCCACTTCGAGCTCGACGAATCGATCGCATACAGCGTGAGGGTGAGCACGCTCCTCAGAGACCTCGCCGGCGAACGTCCCGCCGAGGCAGTCGTGGAGGTTCCCGAGTGACCGTCGCAGCCCCCGCTGTCTGGCCACGGCTCGAGGACGTCGTCAACTCCATCCGCAGGATCGTGCAGAGCACCGACCGGGTGACGTGTCTCGCGCACAAGGACGCGGACGCCGACAGCCTCGGGTCCGCCCTCGCGTTCGCCATCTCGCTCCACAGCCTCGGGCAGAATGTTCGGGTCGTCGTCCCAGAGCCGCTCCCCCGGCTGCTCGAGTACCTGCCGGGCTTCGAGACCGTCGAGACCGGCGGGGCGCCGCTCGGAGACACTGTGTTCACATTCGATTGCGCGACCCTGGGGCGGTTCGGCGAGCGACGCGCCGAGGTGGAGCGCGCCAGCACCGTCGTGAACATCGACCACCATCTGAGCAACACCTCGTTCGGGACCATCAACCTCGTCGACGCGACGGCCAGCGCCACCGGCCAGGTGATCTATGACCTGCTCCGCGAGCTCGGCGCTCCGATCGGCCCAGCTGTGGCGACGAACCTCTACGCCGCGCTGTTCACCGATACCGGCGGGTTCCGGCACGAGAACACCACCGAGGCATCGCTGCGTCTCGCCGCCTCGCTGGTCGCCGCCGGAGCCGACCCCGGATGGGTGGCCCTCAAGAGCTACAAGTCGCGCTCCCTCGCGCAGGTCCGCCTCGAGGGGCTCGCCGTCGCCAAGATGCATTCCGAGATGGATGGGCGCCTGCTCTGGTCCGAGGTGACCATCGCCATGCTCGAGGAGGCCGGAGCCGACATGCAGGACGCCGAGGGCATCATCGATGCGCTCCAGAGCATCGCCTCCATGGAGGTCGCGATCCTCTTCAAGGAGCACACGCCCGACCGCACCAAGATCAGCGTGCGCACCCGCGAGCCCTATGACGCCACGGAGGTCTGCACGCCGTTCGGAGGTGGGGGCCACCGGCGCGCCGCCGGCGCCGAGTTCGGGGATCCGCTCCCGATCGCGGAGCGCAGGGTGCTCGAGGTGGCCCGCCGGTTGATCGACCCGCGACGGTGACCGACGTCGCCGCACCGGGCGCCGGCCCGCGGTCCGGGTCGGCTGTCGCGCGCCGAGGCGGGGTGCTGCCGCTCGACAAACCTGCCGGGATCACGTCCTTCGACGCCATCCGCCAGGTACGGCGCATCCTCGGGGAGCGGCGAGTCGGCCATGCGGGAACGCTCGACCCGACCGCCACAGGGTTGCTCCCCATCTGCGTGGGCCGGACAACCCGCTTCGTCGACTACTTCCACGCCCAGCCCAAGACGTATCACTGCGTGGTGCGCCTCGGAGAGCGGAGCGACACCTGCGACACCGAGGGGGTGGTCGTCACAGGCGCCGATGCCGGCGCGCTGACGGTCGAACAGATCCGGTCCGAGCTCAGTCATTTCACCGGTGAGATCGAGCAGATTCCACCGATGCACTCGGCAGTGAGGCACGAGGGCAAGCACCTGTACGAGCTTGCCCGGGCCGGCGAGGAGGTGGTGCGCGAACCGCGCCGGGTGACCATCTACTCTGCCGACCTTGTCGATTTCCGGCCGGGGGCTGTCGCCGAGGCTGAGATCGTCGTGGTCAGCGGCAAGGGAGCGTACATGCGCGTCCTCGCGGCCGACCTGGGTGACGCGCTCGGCACCGGGGGCCTGCTCGGCTGGCTCTCGCGGACCAGCTATGGAACGCTCGGTCTCGCCACGGCGATTTCCCTCGAACAGTTCTCCGCCATGGATGAACCCTGGCTGGCGCTGCTCCCGCCGGAGGTGGCGGTGGCGCATCTCCCGCCGGTCAATCTCGGGCCGGCGCAGGTGCAGCAGATCCGTCGGGGCCAGTCGGTCTGGCTGCCCCGGTCGATCCTGCCCGACGTTGCCGGCGAGTGCCGGATGCACGATTCGACCGGCGAGCTGATCGGGATCGGAGAGCTGAACGGCGGTCTGCTCCGGCCGACCAAGGTGCTGGCCGGCTGACGTCGCGATGGAGCTGCTCCATGCATTCCCCGCTCCGGACGCGGGCGATCCAGGGTCCGCCGTCACGATCGGCAGCTTCGACGGCGTGCACCTCGGGCACCAGCGTCTTCTCGAGCGCGTGCGCGCCACCGCGAGCCGCGACTCACTGACGCCGGTCGCGGTCACCTTCGATCCGCACCCGCGTTGCGTCGTCGATCCCTCGGGGTGCCCGCCGCTGCTGTGCAGCATCGAAGACCGGATCGCGCTCCTGGGCCGGGCCGGCGCGGAACGTGTCGTGCTGGTCCCGTTCACACGAGCGCTGAGCGAGTGGAGCGCCGAGCGCTTCGCCACGACACTCATCGACAGCCTGGGGATGCGCGTGCTCATCGTCGGTCCGGGGTTCGCCCTGGGTCGCGGACGCGAGGGCAACCTCGAGTTCCTCACTCGGCTCGGCAGGGAGCGCGAGTTCAAGGTGATCACGGTGACACCGGCAACTCGCGGCGGGCGGCCGGTGTCGTCGGGGCGGATCCGCGAGGCCGTCGCCTCGGGCAGCTTCTCCGATGCGGTCGCGATGCTGGGGCGTCCCTACCAGCTCGAGGGGGTGGTCGAACGGGGCGAGGGCCGTGGCGCCGGGCTGGGTGTGCCGACCGCGAATCTCGGCGTCGACCCGACGCGCTGCGTCCCGGCCGCGGGCGTCTACGCCGGATGGCTCGACCCCGGCGACGGCTGGCGACCTGCCGCCACGGGGATCGGCACCCGGCCAACCTTCGGAGGCGGCGCGGTGACCGTCGAGTCCCACCTTCTCGACTACGACGGTGATCTCTACGGCCGCCGCGTCCGACTGGCGCTTCGCCGCAGGATCCGTTCCGAACGCGCTTTCGCCTCGATTGCCGCACTCCAGGTGGCGATGGCCCGCGACATCGCACGGACACGCGAGATCGTGGCCCGATCTGCGCCGCCGGCGTGAACACCGCCGCCTTCCTGGTGATGAACCCGGCGAGCGCCGGGGGCCGAACGCAACGCAACGGGCCGGCGATCGCGTCAGCGCTGCGCACGGCGGGCGTCGGCTTCGACCTCCATCGAACCACCGGGCCGGGCGACGCCACCGACGCCGTCCGATCAGCCCTGGCGCAGGGCTATCGCACCATCGTGGTGGCCGGCGGCGACGGCACCCTCAACGAGGTGGTCAACGGCTTCTTCGACACGGCGGGAGCACCGATGGAGCCGGACGCCGTGCTCGGGGTTCTGCCGAGCGGCACCGGCGGCGATTTCCGGCGGGCGGCCGGCATCCCCGCCCAACTGGGCGGCAGCGGTGGCGCTGATCGCCTCGGGTGCACGACGCCGGATCGACCTGGGTCGCGTGGACTTCGAAACCGGCGATCGCAGGTTCTTCATCAACATCGCGGACTGCGGGATGGGTGGCGAGGTGGTCGACCGCGTGAATCGCAGCGCCCACAAGGCGACCGGCGCGCGCGGCACCGCCGTCTTTCTGGCCGCGTCGATCGTGACGTTGCTCGGTTACACAGCCCGACGCACGTACATCGACGTCGACGGAATCCGGATCGAGCGCGACGTGCGCAGCGTCGTCGTCGCCAATGGACGGTATTTCGGCGGCGGGATGCACGTCGCGCCCGGTGCCGAGCTCGACGACGGCCGGTTCGACATCGTCGTCATCAGCGAGACGGGGAGGACGCGAGCGCTCACCGGGATTCCCTCGCTGTACCGGGGGCGGCATGTCGCTCGACGCGAGGTGGAGGTGCATCGTGGTCGCGTCGTGCGCGTGACCTGCGAAGGCGCTCCAATGCTGTTCGACGTCGAGGGCGAGCAGGTCGGGACCACGCCGGCGACACTCACGTGCCTGCCTGGCGCGATCAGTCTCTGCGCCCCGCAGCGAGTTGCAGGCCGCTCGCCGGCGATCTCCTGTTAGACTTGCGGCGAACAATCGTGCCAATCGTCAGATCCAAATCCGAGATAATCGCGGAGCATCGGCGCCACGAAACGGACACCGGCTCCACGGAGGTCCAGGTGGCTGTGCTGTCTGAACGCATCAGCTCGCTCACCGAACACCTTCGCGATCACCCCAAAGACCACGCGTCGCGCCGCGGGCTGCTCAAACTCGTCGGCCAGCGACGCCGGTTGCTCGACTACCTGTCGGGGACTGACGTCGAGCGCTATCGCGCACTGATCGGGCGCCTCGGTCTGCGCCGATAGTGTCAGTCGCGACCATAAATCAGACCCAAGCAATACACACCATCAACCGACCCGGCGCCGGCACCTTCCGGCGACGTCGCACTCACAGGTGAGACGTTGGGGTCCGCGTATCAGGAAGCGGTGCCGCAGCTGCAGCGCGAGCCGCACGCCTGATGCCCAGCCCCCAACACCTCACTCCTGGAGAGCGCGGCGAAGCGGATCTATTCCGGCGCAGGTCATCACCAGGAGACACGCGTGGCCATCCCCGAAAATATCAAGAAAACATTTGAAACGGACTTCTGCGGCAAGCGCCTGATCGTCGAGACCGGGTACGTCGCAGAGCAGGCAAACGGCGCAGTGATGCTGCGCCTCGGCGACACCGCTTTGCTCGTCACCGCGGTCGCATCCAAGGCGCCCCGAGAGGGCATCGACTTCTTCCCGCTCACCTGCGACTACGAGGAGAAGCTCTACGCCGTCGGGCGCATCCCCGGATCGTTCCCCCGCCGCGAGGGCCGCCCGAGCGAAGCCGCGACGATCACCAGTCGCATGATCGACCGGCCGATGCGGCCGCTCTTCCCCAAGGACTTCCGCAACGACGTCCAGATCGTCGCGACTGTGCTGAGCAGTGATCAGGAACAGGATCCTCAGACGCTCGCAGTGACCGGCGCGTCATGCGCGCTGCAGATCAGCGGCATCCCGCACGGCGGCCCGGTCGCTTGCGTTCGGGTCGGCATGCTCGACGGGCAGCTCCTCCTCAATCCGACGCTGACCCAGATCAACGAGTCCGCGCTCGACCTCATCGTCGCGGGCACATGGGACGCCATCGTCATGGTCGAGGCCGGGGCGCATCAGATTCCCGAGCAGGTCATGCTCCAGGCGCTGCGCATGGCCCACGACGAGATCCGCAAGCTCGTGGAGTTCCAGCGCGGTCTCCATGACGCGATCGGCAAGCCGACCATGAGCTACCCGTCCCAGAAGGTCTCGCCGGACATCACCGCGGCGGTACATGAGTTCGTCGCCGATCGGGTCGGCAGCGCCGCGCGCAACCCCGACAAGGCGTCGCGTGAGGCCGCGATCGATCAACTCCAGGCGGAGACGGTGGCATCGCTCGAGGAGCGATTCCCAGATGCGCGATCGGATATCAGCAAGGCGTACGAGTCCGAGGTCAAGAAGGCCGTGCGTGCGGCGATCCTCAATGAGGGTATCCGCCCCGACGGACGCCGCACCGACGAGATCCGGCCCATCTGGTGCGAGGTCGGCGTCCTGCCGCGCACCCACGGATCGGCGCTCTTCACGCGCGGACAGACCCAGGCGCTCTCCGTGGTCACCATCGGTTCCGGACAGGATCAGCAGAAAATCGACGGGATCGGCCTCGAGCAGTTCAAGCGCTTCATGCACCAGTACAACTTCCCGCCATATTCGGTGGGGGAGGCGCGGCCGCTGCGTTCACCGGGCCGTCGCGAGATCGGCCATGGCGCGCTAGCCGAACGAGCAGTGCACAACGTGATGCCGGAGGAGGAGAAGTTCCCCTACGTGATCCGCATCGTGACGGAGATCCTCTCGAGCAACGGCTCGACGTCGATGGCATCGGTGTGCGGTTCGTGCCTCGCGCTGATGGACGCGGGCGTTCCGCTGATCGCTCCGGTCGCCGGCATCGCCATGGGGCTGATCACCGACGACGGCGCCGAGCATGCGGCGATCCTCAGTGACATCCAGGGGATGGAGGACGCGCTCGGCGACATGGACTTCAAGGTTGCCGGCTCGGCCACCGGGATCACCGCGCTGCAGATGGACTGCAAGATCAGCGGCCTCAGCTGGGATCTCATGGAGCGGGCGCTCGAGCAGGCTCGCGTCGGCCGCCTGCACATCCTCGGCAAGATGGCCGAGACGCTCGCCGCGCCGCGACCCGAGTTGAGCCCGTGGGCACCGCGCATCGAGGTGATCAACATCAACCCCGACAAGATCCGCGACGTCATCGGCCCGGGCGGCAAGATGATCCGCAAGATCGTCGAGGAGACCGGTGCTCAGATCGACGTGGAGGACGACGGCCGCGTGTTCATCGCGTCGGCCAACGCCGCGTCGCGTGAGCAGGCGGTGGCGATGATCCACGACCTCACCGACGACATCGAGATCGGCAAGATCTACAAGGGCAAGGTGTCCCGGCTCATGGGCTTCGGCGCTTTCGTCGAGATCATGCCGAAGAAGGAGGGCCTGGTCAGGATCGGACAGCTCGCCGAGCACCACGTCGACAAGGTCGAGGATGTCGTCAACATCGGCGACGAGATCATGGTCAAGGTCATCGAGGTCGATGACCGTGGCCGCGTCAACCTCTCGAGGCGTGAGGCGATCCGCGAGCTCTCCAGGCAGCAGGAAGCCGGCGGCAACGGCGCCGGCGGGCCTGCATAGGGAGCCGACCTGGTGCGGTCTGACCGACCGGCGGTCGCCGTCGTCGGTGCCACCGGCGCCGCCGGCGGCACGCTGGTGCGCATCCTCGGCGAGCGTGCCTTCCCTGCCTCCGCGCTCGAGCTGTACGCCAGCCCTCGAAGCGCGGGCCGGCGGGTGAGCACGTACCTCGGCGACGCCGAGGTCCGTGAGCTGAGCGGAGACGCGCTGCGCGGCGCCGACATCGTGTTCTTCGCTGCGGGCGCGGGGACGTCGCGGCGTCACGCCCCCGGAGTCGCCGACGCCGGCGGGATCGCCGTTGACAAGTCGAGCGCGTACCGCATGGATCCTGCGGTACCGCTCGTCGTCCCCGAGGTGAACGCGGAACGGCTCTCGGAGCATCGGGGCATCGTGGCCAACCCCAATTGCGTGGCGATCCCGCTCACCATCGTGCTCGCGCCGCTGCAGCGCACCTTTGGCCTTCGCCACGTCACGGCGGCGACGTACCAGGCCGCGACTGGGGCGGGCACCGCCCTGGCGGACGAGCTGGACACCCAGACCCGCGCCGATGCATCGGGCTCGACGCCTGCAGCGAACGTCTACCCGCACGTGCTGCACGGCAATGTGATCCCCGGTGGCTGGACCATGCAGGGCGCCGACACCGAGGAGGAGGTCAAGGTCATCGCCGAGACACGGCGCGTCCTCGACGCTCCGAGCCTGCGCATGAGCGTCACGACGGTGCGCGTCCCGGTGAGCGTCGGACACAGCGCCGCGGTGTGGGTCGAGCTCGACGCCGACGCGGACCCCGACGACGTGCGCGCGCTGTTGCGCGAATCGCCTGGAGTCGTGGTCGTCGACGACCCGGCGGCGCAGCAGTATCCGATGCCTCGAGCGGTCGCGGGCAGCGATGACGTCCAGGTGGGGCGGATCCGCCGCGATGCCGGGACCGAGAACGGCATCGCGCTGTTCTTCAGCGCCGACAACCTGCGCAAGGGCGCGGCGACCAATGCGGTGCAGGTCGCGGAGCTCTTGCTCCGCGACCGCTGAGCACATCGCGTGGATCGCCGAAAGCCGCCCCGCGTCGTGCACTAAACTCCGCCAATGGTGGCGACGACCGAAGAGGTCCTCGAGCTCCACGGGCGCGTGCGCGAGTGCACCGCGTGCCCCCTGCACCTCACTCGTACCCAGGCGGTTCCCGGCTATGGGCCGGTCACCGCGCGTGTCATGGCGGTCGGGGAGGCCCCGGGTGAGAGCGAGGATCGCGAAGGCAAACCGTTTGTCGGCCCGGCAGGGCGTCTGCTCACCGGCTTGCTCGAGTCGGTCGGGCTCGACCGGCGCGACATCTACATCACCAACATTGTGAAATGCCGGCCGCCGCGCAATCGTGATCCCGAACCGCTCGAGGTCGCGTCGTGCAGCCACTTCCTCGATGAGCAGATCGCACTGCTCCAGCCCGACGTCATCCTGCTGCTCGGACGCCACGCGCTGCAGCGACTCCTTCCTGATGCCGGGAGCATCTCGCGCCTGCACGGCGAGCGGGTGCGTCGCGACGACCGGGTCTACGTGCCGCTCTTCCACCCGGCCGCCGCGCTCTACAACGGAGGGCTGAGAGAAACGCTCGAAGCCGACATGCGACGCGTCCGCGGATACCTCGCCGACGCGGAGGCGGCGCGAGCACGCCGAGCGGGCGGCGCTTCCGCGTCGGAGCTGCGCACGATCGCGGCGGCACCCGGCGGGGACCAGATGGATCTCTTTTGACGGACGTACCCGGGTCGGCGCAGCTGACCCTGATCCCGCTCGGTGGACTCGGCGAGATCGGTCGCAACATGCTTGCGCTCAGCTGCGGCGACGACATCGTGGTCATCGACACCGGGCTGATGTTCCCTGAGCAGGAGATGCTCGGTGTCGACCTGGTGATCCCGGACATCATGTGGTTGCAGGATCGCGTGGCCAGCATTCGCGGCATCGTGCTCACCCACGGACACGAGGACCACATCGGCGCACTGCCCTACGTGCTCCCGCGCCTCCCCGTGCCGGTGTACGGCACTGCGCTGACCCTCGGATTCCTGCGCAACAAGCTGCGCGAACACGGCCTCATCGAGACCACCGAGCTGCACACGGTGCGGGCCGGCGACAGTCGCACGCTGGGGTGCTTCGAAGTCGAGTGGGTGCACGCAACTCACTCGATTCCGGACGCATGCGCGCTGGTGGTGCGCACGCCCGCCGGCGTCATCGTGCATTCGGGCGACTTCAAGATCGACAGCACGCCGGTGCAGGGCGAGCCGCCCGATCTGGCACGGCTCGCTCGCATCGGCGACGAAGGTGTGCTCCTGCTCCTCAGCGACAGCACCAACGCCGAGCAGGAGGGGACAACCCCGAGCGAGCGCACTGTCGGCGAGGGGCTCGCGCCCATCTTCGCGGCGGCACAGGGGCGCATCCTGATGGCGACCTTCGCGTCGAACATCTCGCGCCTGCAGCAGGCGATCAACGCGGCGCAGGCGTGCGGACGGCGCTGCTTCATCGTCGGCCGCTCGATGCTCAAGAACATCAAGGTCGCCGAGGAGTTGGGATATCTGCACGTCCCGCCCGGAGTGTTCGTCACCCCGAAAGAGCACGAACGGATTCCCGACAACGAGCTGGCAATTCTCTGCACCGGCGCCCAGGGAGAGCCGTTGTCGGCGCTGGTGCGGATCGCCGCGGGTGAGCATCGGATGGTCAGCCTGCGCGAGGCGGACACCGTGGTCATCAGCGCAAATCCCATTCCCGGCAACGAGGAATCGGTGCACCGGACCATCAACAACCTGTATCGCCGCGGGGCGCGAGTCTTCAACTCCTCACGACACGGGGTCCACGCCTCCGGGCATGCGAGCCGCGAGGAGCTCAAGCTGCTGCTCACGCTCACCCGGCCGAAATACTTCATCCCGGTGCATGGCGAGTACCGGCATCTGGCCCTCCACGCCGCCCTGGCCCGGTCCGTCGGCATCCCCGCGGAGCGCGTCCTCGCCATCGACAACGGCACGGTGATCGCGCTCGACGAGCACGGCGTCCGCGCCACCGGAGAGCGAGTGCGAACCGGATACGTCTATGTGGACGGCCTGAGCATCGAGGAGGCGGGCGACGTCGTCTTCCGCGACCGGCAGCAACTGGCCCAGGACGGTGTGATCCTCGTGGTCCTGACGGTCGAACGGTCGAGCGGCGCGGTGGTCGCGGGCCCCGACCTGGTGTCGCGCGGCTTTGTCGCCGACGACGCCGACGCGCTCTTCGACGAGGCGCGCGAGGACGTCCTGTCACTGGTGTCGCGCCTCACGCCGGACGCCGGCTACAACGCCTGGCAGGGGGCGATCCACGAGGGTCTCTCGCGATTCCTCTACAAGAAGACCAAGCGGCGGCCGCTGATCCTGCCCCTGGTCACCGAGGTCTGATCCCCGGAAGCAAGTCTCCACGACAACACATTCGTGTAGTATAGGCACGGATGTTCGCCAGGCTCCGCTTCGCCCACCGCTGCACCGCAGCACGCGCCCCCGCATTTGCGGAGGACGTTTTGCTGATAGCATCGGGCCCGATCCAGGGGCCTCGGTAGCCCGTCTTCAACGCGTTCCACATCGAGTTCACGACATGGCTCGCTCCGCCCCAACCCGTCCCACGCGCAAGCGCACGCCATCGCGGCGTCCAGCGGCGCGCTCGCGGTCGCGCGCCGCATCGCCGTCGCGCCCTCCGCTGCTGCACCGCGACCTTCGCCGCGAGCTGACCGGGATCGGGGCGATCGGCGCCGGCGTGATCCTTGCGGCCGTCCTCATCCTCCCGGGGGGCGGGGCAGTTGCCGGGCCGGTGCATGACGGGCTGTTCGGTGCATTCGGGGTCGGCGCCTGGCTCGGCGTCGCCGGGCTCATCCTCACGGGCACGCGTCTGTGCATGACCCCGGAGTGGCGCGCCGGAACGCTCGCCGCTCTCGGGAGCGCCGTCGCGATGATCGCCCTCCTCGGCCTGATCGGCATGGTCGGCGGTAACGCCGGAGCCGTCGGGCGTTCGGTCGGATCGGGCGTCGAGCGGGTGCTCGGTGGCGCGGGTGCGGGCGCCGCCCTCGTCGTGGTCGCCTTCCTCGGCGTCATCCTGGCCACCGACCTCCGCACCGGGACCGTGGTCCGGGCGCTCGCCCGGTGGTTCGCCGCCGAGGGCGAGGGCCGGCGTCGCGACCGGTCGGCCAACGTCTCCGGGCGAGCGCGCGTTTTCCCAACGCCCGCGCCGGAGCCGGCGGCGGAGCTGACGGGCGTCCCCGTGCTGCTGCCGTTCGATCCCCCCAAGACCGTCCCGCCCGCCACAGCGTTCCTCGACCCCGAGGAATCGCAGGCGACCGGCGAGGACCTTGGAGAACACGGTTTCACGCGCGAGTTCGAAGGCGTCCCGGCGGTGCCCGGCGACGCGCCGCCGGCAGCGATCGGCCCGGTTCCCGAGGTCGGGCTCGGCCACGCCGCGATGATCAGCGACGAACCGGAAAAGGTCTGGGTGCTGCCCGGGGTCGAGCTGCTCGACACGATCACCGGCAAGCGCGAGCGCCTCGCCGCCGAGGTTCGTGCCACAGGTGACAAGATCGTGAGCACGCTGCAGTCGTTCGGGATCGAGACCCGGATCGTCGGGGCCAACAGCGGGCCGACCGTCACCCAGTACGAGCTCCAGCCCGCGGTCGGGGTCCCGGTCCGTCGCATCCTCGGATATCAGACGGACCTCGCCCTGGCGCTGGCAGCGCCGATCCGCATTCAGCCCTTCATCCCGGGCAAATCCGCGATCGGCGTCGAGGTGCCCAACAAAGCGGCGCAGCTGGTGAGCCTGAAGGAGACCATCGAATCGCCGGCGTTCACCGATCGGCGCAACAAGCTGAGCGTCGCGCTCGGAGCCGACGTCAGCGGCCACCCGGTGATCGGCGACCTTACGCGCATGCCCCACCTGCTCATCGCCGGGGCGACCGGCAGCGGCAAGTCGGTGTGCATCAACGCGGTCCTGGGCGGCTTCCTGCTGCAGGCCACCCCGGCGCAGCTCAAGATGATCCTCATCGACCCGAAACGGGTCGAGCTGTCCAACTTCGCCGACCTGCCACACCTGCTCGTCCCGGTCGTGGTGGAACCGGAGGCGGCGGTCGCGTCGCTGCGCTGGGCGGTGAAGGAGATGGAGGAGCGCTACAAGCTCTTCGCGTCCCACGCCGCGCGCAAC
This sequence comes from Candidatus Dormiibacterota bacterium, assembly GCA_963830305.1. Classification (GTDB taxonomy): domain Bacteria; phylum Chloroflexota; class Dormibacteria; order Aeolococcales; family Aeolococcaceae; genus Palsa-851. The sequence goes on from CAWHLW010000003.1 coordinate 123,931, forward strand.
ATCGTCGCGTTCAACGAGAAGGCCCCGACGCTCGGGGTCGCGCCATTGCCATACATCGTCATCGTCATCGATGAGCTCGCCGACCTCATGATGGTCGCGGCGGGGGAGATCGAGGATCTCATCTGCCGCATCGCGCAGCTCGCGCGCGCAGTCGGTCTGCACCTCATCGTCGCCACGCAGCGTCCATCGGCCGACATCATCACCGGACTCATCAAGGCGAACATCCCGAGCCGCGTCGCGTTCGCGGTGTCGAGCGGCGTCGATTCGCGCGTCATCCTCGACGAGATGGGCGCGGAGAAACTCCTCGGCCGCGGCGACATGCTCTATCTCCCCATCGATGAGGGTAAGCCGCGCCGGTTGCAGGGTGCGTTCGTCAGCGATCGCGAGCTCGACACGCTCATCGGTCACTGGAAGGCACAGGGCAAGCCCGACTACCAGGAGGAGATCTTCACCGTCGAGGCGACGGTGTCGTGGGCGCGCGACGCAACCAAGCGCGATCCGCTGTTTGCCAAAGCAGCGCATACCGTTGCCGCGGAAGGGCGTGCCGCCGCATCGCTGCTCCAGCGCAAGCTGAGCGTCGGGTACACGCGCGCGGCGCGACTCATCGACCAGCTCGCCGAACATGGCGTCGTGGGTCCGTTCGAGGGGAGCAAATCGCGCGACGTGCTCATGGACGTGTTCCAGGTCGACGAGCTCCTCGCCGACCTCGGCGACGAGTAACCCGGAGCAGACGGCTCCACGGTCACCGCGGTACGTACGTACCATCGCT
>CAWHLW010000004.1:0-353120 GCA_963830305.1 Candidatus Dormiibacterota bacterium
CGGACCTGTCGAGAGGGTCGATGACGATGGCAATTCCCACCCTTGAAGAGTACCGCCGAAAGCGCGATTTCAATCAGACGCCGGAGCCCAGCGGAGACCCAATCCCGCGTGCCGGCGCTGAAGCCTCCGCGTGGGAGCAATTGCCCCACGGCAGCCGGTTCTGCGTCCAGAAACATCGAGCCACACGCATGCATTTCGACTTCCGATTGGAACATGACGGAGTGCTGCTCTCGTGGGCGATCCCGAGGGGTCCCAGCCTGGATCCGGCCAAGAAACGCCTGGCCGTTCAGACCGAGGATCACCCCATCGACTACGGCGAATTCGAGGGCGTCATCCCCTCCGGATACGGGGCGGGCACCGTGATGCTGTGGGACATCGGCACCTACGAGTGGATCAAGGAGTTGGCTGAGGACTTCGAGCGATCCCGGTTTCGGGGAGACATCAAATTCCGCCTCCACGGCACCAAGATCTCCGGCGAGTTCGCGCTCATACACATCGGTGAGCGAGGCCGTCAGTACGGCGGCAGCAACGACGGTGACAAGAACTGGCTGCTCATCAAGAAGCGCGATGAGTACGTCGTCGAGGGGTACGAGGCGATCGACCATGATGTTTCAGTCAAAACCGGCAGAAGCCTCGCGGAGATCGCAGCCGACGGTGGCGGCGACCCACGCGAGATGCGCCGAGCGGCCCGCACGCGCGGCACCCCGGGCGTCGCCAAGCCGGACGCGCCTCCTCCCGGCCTCGCTCAGGCGCCGCCCCCGATGCTCGCCACGCCCATGGAGCATCCGTTTTCCAGGGATGGTTGGCTCTTCGAGCTGAAATACGACGGCGTCCGCGCGATGGTGAGTGTGGCCGGGGACCTGGTGCGCATCACCGGCCGGCGCGGTGGGGATGAGACCGCTCGCTACCCCGAGGCCAAGGCAATTCGGGCCGGCGTTCGCGCCCAGCAGGCCATCGTCGATGGCGAGCTCGTCGTGCTCGACGCCGACGGGCGGCCGTCGTTCGAGCGCATCCAGCAGCGCATCGGCGTCAGCCGCGAGCCCGACGTCCGCCGTGTCGCGACCGAGCATCCGGTGACATTCGTGGCGTTCGATCTGCTCGAGCTGGACGGCCGCGATCTGCTCAGCACGGAGCTTCGGATCCGCAAGAAGACGCTGCGCGAAACCATCGTCAACTCGCCGTACATCCTGTTTGCCGAGCACGTCGAGCGTGATGGGATCTCGCTCTTCGACGTCGCCCGCAAGTCCGGCATCGAGGGCATCGTGGGAAAACGCGCCGACTCCCTCTACCGGCCCGGAATCCGCAGCCCGGACTGGGTGAAGATCAAGTCCTGGCTCAGCCAGTCCTGCGTGATCGCGGGCTACACGGCCGGTCGCGGGCGCCGCAGCAACCAGCTCGGCGCCCTCATCCTCGGTGTGCTCGACGGCGGCCATCTCGTCCACTGCGGGCAGGTGGGCACAGGATTCGACGACAAGACCCTGCGCGACCTCAAAGAGCGCCTGCGTCCCCTCGAGGTCAAGACCAGCCCTTTCGATGTCTCGCCGAAAACCTCAGAACCGGCGACCTGGGTCAAACCCGAGCTGGTGTGCGAAGTCCGTTTCGCCGGGTGGACCCGCGACGGCATCCTCCGCCACCCCGCCTTCCTCACCCTCCGCCCCGACGAACGCCCCGAAGACACCATCCGAGAAGTCCTCCTAAAGACCGAGCCAAAAACCCAGCTAAAAACCCAGCCTCCCAAAGAGCCGGCCACAACACCCCCGCCAAGACGCGAGGAGGCTGCGGCCGGCCGCAAGCGGCGCAGAGCACAGGCCGGACAGACGCCCGCGACGACTCCACATCGTCCGGGTGGCGCCTTGGGGAGGAGCGCGACCGGAGTGCCGGGCGACGAGGATGCGTCGCCCACCAGCAAAACCGACAAGCTCAAGGAGACCCGGCGCGCAGGGCGCGAGGGGACCCCAAGGCGACAGGACCCGGACGAGAGCGCGGCACTCCGCACGCTAAGAACGCTCAACGGCAACGCGCATTGGGAAATCGGAGGCCGCAGACTCCCGCTCACGAATTTGAACAAGGTGTTGTGGCCCGCCGACGGCATCACGAAGCGGGACATGATCGAGTACTACGTGCGGATGGCTCCGTACATGCTGCCGTACCTCCAGGACCGTCCGCTGTCGATGCAGGTGTTCCCCGATGGTATCGACGGAAAGTCGTTCTGGCGCAAGGATAAACCGACGCATGCTCCGGAGTGGATCGAGTCCTGGACGTACCACGGTGAGAAGACCAAGACGTACATCGTGGTCAACGAGGTGGCGACACTCGCGTGGGTTGCCAACGCGGGTGTCATCGATCTGCACCCGTGGCATTCGCGCATCGACGCGCCCGATCAACCGGACTGGGCGGTGTTCGACCTCGATCCGTTCGAGCCGGCGACATTCGGAGATGTCATTGACATCGCCAAGCTCGTCAAGGCGGCGCTCGACCACTACGGCATGCACGGTGTCGTCAAGACCAGCGGCCAGACCGGCCTGCAGATCTACGTGCCGGTCCGCCGCGGCCCGGATTATGCGGCGGTGCGTCACTGGGTGGAGGAGGTCGGCCGCGCCATCGACCAGGCGGCACCCGGACGCGTGAGCTGGGAGTGGGCGGTGGCCAGGCGAACCGGACGGATCCGCATCGACTACACGCAGAACATCATCAACAAGACGCTGGCGGCGCCGTACTCACTCCGACCCGCAAGAGGCGCGCCGGTGTCGACGCCGATCGCATGGGAGGAGCTCGACGACCCGGCGCTGCGTCCGGACCGCTGGAACATCGCCACGATCGCGCAACGCGTTGCAGAGAAAGGCGATCTCTTTGCTCCGGTGCTCCAGGCCGACCAGGACCTCCCGGCCCGTCCCTGATGCGCGTGCGCCGCATATTGCGGGTACCCTCGTCGCGATGCGACGGGCGCTGGTTCCGACCCTGCTGCTCGCGTCCGCGAGCCTCCTCGCCGCTTGCGGTTCCTCGTCACCGTCCGAGACGGTCATCGAGCCGACCCCGTTTCAGGTAACCCCGACCCCGGAATCGACCCAGACCACCGCGCCGGCGACGGCGTCCGCGTCGTCCACCGCGCCTGGGCCATGTATGCCCGGGCAGTTCGACGTCGACATCCTCAACACCCAGGGTGCGGCCGGAACGATCTACGCGACGTTCGAGATTCGCAACTCCTCGACGAGCGACTGCACCGAGGACGGCTACGCGAAGCTGCAGATGCTCTCGTCCGGCGGCGGGCTCCTCAACACCAGCTGGAGCAACGACAACACGATGGCCTCACCGAGCCTCACCGACCTTCCCCCGGGGACCCAACCACTCGGCGCGGCCGGTGCAACGGGGCATGGGTATTTCCTGGTCTCCTGGACCGACGCCACCTGCACCGCAGCTCAGTCCGTGCAGCCGAAGCTCTGGCAGGTGATCCTGCCGACATCGCACTTCCAGACCAACGTCCCCGACATCGACTCGAGCATGGTCTGCGGTGGCGCCGTCAAGGTCGGGCCGATCAAGTCCGCCCCCTACACCTGAACCGACGCGGAGATCCCCGCTTCCCAATAGAATTCGCGCCATGGCAGTGCTGCTGCTCAACGCCTCGCTGCAGCCGCTGAACGTGATCAGTCACCGGCGGCTGGTGGTACTCCTGACCAAGGAGCGGGTGGCGTTCGTGGATGAGACGGCTGAGCGCGCAGCTGCCGAGGCGCTCGCCGGGCGGCGGTTGCCCGAAGGTGTCGTCATCGTCCGCCTCCTGCGCACCATCCACGTCCCCCGCCGTCTGCTCCGCCCCAACCGCCGCAATCTCCTCCTCCGCGACGACCACACCTGCCAGTACTGCGGCCGCCTCGGCACCGCGACCGAGCTGACCGTGGACCATGTGATCCCGGTGTCTCGAGGGGGCGCGCCGGACCGCTGGGAGAACGTGGTGATCGCGTGCCGGAAGTGCAACTGGCGCAAGGCGAATCACCGGCCCGAGGAGGTCGGCCTCACGCTCCGGCGCAAACCGGTTCCGCTGACGCAGGAGTACGCGCACATCATCTTCCTGCGCTACCCGGAGCTCAAAGAGGCGTACGACAGGCTTCTGGCCGCTGCCTGAACGACTGCAGCTCGGCTGCACCTGGTGAGTCACGTGCACAGCGATCCCGCGCCTCTATACTCGTTTTCGCCATGCCTCGATCCATGTGGCGGGGCGCCATCAGCTTCGGCATGGTGGCGATTCCCGTGCGGCTATACCTTGCGACCGAATCGAAGAGCGTTTCGTTCCGGTTGCTCTGTCCCAACGACCACACGCCGGTGCGCAACAAGCGCTGGTGCCCTGAAGAGGATCGAGAGATCGGCTGGAGCGAGGCGCTCCGCGGCTATGAGGTGGGCAAGGACGAGTACGTGATCGTCACCGACTCGGACCTCGACAACCTGCCCCTGGCCACCACGCACACCATCGAGATCGTCGAGTTCTGCCCGGACTTGGAGATCGAAGCCGGTGTCTACCTCAAGAGCGCGTACTACCTCGAGCCGGAGGCGGTCGGGGTCAAGCCCTACGCGCTGCTCCGTGAGGCGCTCGAGAAGACGGGCACCGTCGCCATCGGAAAGATCGCGCTGCGCGATCGCGAGCACCTCTGCCGGCTGGCGCTCCACGAGCAGGGCCTCCTGCTCAACACGCTGCACTGGCCCGACGAGATCCGCTCCACCGGCGAGCTCCAGATCCCCGAGCAGGCCCCGGACGTCGCCAAGAAAGAGCTCGACATGGCGGTGATGCTCGTCGAGAACATGAGCGCCCACTTCGACCCGGCCCGATACCACGACGACTACCGCGAGGCGGTGATCCAGGTCGTGGAAGCCAAGATGAACGACCAGCCGATCGAACGTCCTGAGGTTCACGAGACCGGCAAGGTCACCGACCTCATGGCCGCGCTCAAAGCCTCGGTGGAGGCGGCGAAGTCGCGCCGGGGCGAAACCGGCGACGCTGAGGATGCCGAGTTGGAAGAGGCCCATCCGGCCCGCCGGCGCCGGGCGTCCTGAGGCATCACGAAGTCGCGAGTGTCTGGTAGAGCAACTCTGTCTCGCGCCGCCCTTGCGGCATCCAGCGACCCGCTGCCCTTTCGTTCGCCGACGCCGCCACAGCTTCCTGGATACATCCCGATCGAGACGGCGGTTCCATGTGCTGAGCCCTTCGACGACCACGGCTGGCTGTTCAGCGTCGACTGGGACGGTGCTCGGGCCCTGCTCTACCTGGACCCTGGCGGGAGCGTTCGCATCCAGGGCGAGATGGGAGGCGACCTCGCCCGGCGTTTCCCCGACGTGTCCGCGGCCGCCTCGATCAAGGGTGGACGGGGCGCGGTGCTCGACGGCGTGATCGCGGTGCTGGATCGCGAGGGACGTCCCGACCTGGCCGGGTTCGGGCGCCGGCTCGCCACCGGGCCGGCGTCGGCTGCCGACCTTCCCGCGGTGTATCTGTGCTTTGACGTCCTGCACCTCGACGGGCGTTCGACCCTCTCATGGCCACTCGACCGTCGCCTCGACGCGCTCAGCGAGCTCACCGGGCAGAGCGATGTCCTCCAGGCACCAGACCATGTCCGCGGGCGCGGGGAGGCGCTCGCTGCCGCAGCGGCCGGCCGCGGCCTCGTGGCGCTGTTGGCGCGCCGGGCGAGCGCACCGTATCGAGCGGGCGTGGCATCGCCGGACCGGCTGCGGATCGCGCTGGCGGACCAGACGACCTGTGTCATCGCCGGAATCGATTCGCGCCACCGCGGCGGCACCCGCTTGATCCTCGGCGAGCACGTCTCCGGCCGGCTCACGTTCGCGGGCCACGTCGACGGACCCCGCGACCGCCTGATCGCCGGCTGGCTCGCCCAGCAGGCGGCCGAGCTGCGGGTCAACGCCGCGCCGCTCGACGGCGTCCAGCCTGCCATCGCCACCTGGCTTCGTCCCGTGCTGACCGCGACCGTGCGGCATCACGGCAGGAGTGCCGGCGGCGCGCTGGTGCGTACCACGCTGCTCGCCGTCCGTGATGACGTCGACCCAGGCTGGTGCGTGCAACGACCTGCTGTCGCGGGCCCGATCGAGCGGCATGCGGGCACCCGATTCTCGCCGACTCTGCTCATGCCGCTGCCACTCGGCGATGCCGGCATACTTCCCAGGGCGGGTCGATGACCGCCGCCGTGCTCATGTGCCAGCCCGACTTCTTCGGTATCGAGTACGAGATCAACCCGTGGATGCACGTCGCGGTCAAGGTCGACCACGCGCTCGCTGCGGAGCAGTGGGGTGCGCTGTACCAGACCTACGTGGACCTGGGCGTGAGAGTCGAGCTGGCAGCGCCCGTCTCGGGTTTGCCCGACATGGTCTTCACCGCAAATGCTGCGGTGCTCTGGGATGACCGGGCGGTCCTGAGCAACTTCCATCACGCTGAGCGGCAGGGGGAGGAAGCGCACTGGCGCGCGGAGCTCGAGCGGCTCGGGTTCGACGTCCACGAGCTTCCGCGGTCGCTGTCGTTCGAGGGTGCCGGCGACGCGCTCTTTGTGGGTGACCGGCTCTTCTGCGGCTACGGGTTCCGGACGGATCGCGAGTCGCACCGCCCGGTGGCACGCATCCTCGACGTCGATGTCGTTTCACTGGAGCTCGTTGACCCGCGCTTCTATCACCTCGACACATGCTTCTGTCCCCTCGACGCGAACACCGTCCTGGTAGCGCCGGACGCGTTCGCACCGGATTCGATGCGCTTGATTCGCGAGCAGGTTCCCAACCTGATCGAGGTGCCTGTGGACGTGGCTGCCGGCTTCGCCTGCAACGCGATGCCCCTCGGCCGGCACGTTCTGTCGTCGTTGACGATCTCGCAGATGGAGGCTCCGCTGGCGGCAGCCGGCTACACGACGACGCCGCTGCCCATGGGGGAGTTCCTCAAAGCCGGCGGCGGCGTCCGCTGCCTCTCGCTGCCACTTGGGTCGGAACAGCGCGGGCCGGCTCGGCCGACCGAGCAGAATGCAGGGTAGATCCAGCAAGTTCTGAGCGTTTTCCCAGAATTCCGCGCGAAGATGGTCGCGTGACCACCGTGAACGCGGCCGAGCCGAACCGTGTCCTCGTCGTCGACGACGAGCGTGCCATCACCGACCTGGTGGCGATGGCCCTCAAATATGAGGGCTTCTCGGTTCAGACCGCCGCCACCGCGAAACAAGCCCGCCACGCCGTGATGGACTTCCGTCCCGACCTCCTCATCCTCGACGTCGGGCTCCCGGACGATGACGGCTTCACTGTCGTGCAGCGCCTGATCAGCGATGGCATCAAGGTCCCGGTGATCTTCCTCACAGCTCGCGACGCCACCGAGGAGAAGGTCCACGGTCTGACCATCGGCGGCGACGACTACGTGACCAAGCCGTTCAGCATCGAGGAGCTGGTGGCGAGGATCCGGGTCGTGCTGCGCCGCCACAACCCCGAGGGGTCTGCCGCATCCGGGAAGCTCGTCCTCCACGACCTCGAGCTCGACGACGAGACACACGAGGTATTTCGCGCCGGGGAGCCGGTGGAGCTGACACGCACCGAGTTCCGCCTGCTGCGCTACCTGATGATGAACACCGGGCGCGTGCTGTCGCGGACGCAGATCCTCGACCACGTCTGGGACTACGACTTCGGCGGCGACGCGAGCGTGCTGGAGACGTACATCAGCTACCTCCGCCGCAAGGTCGATCAGGTCGACCCGGCACTCATCCACACGGTTCGCGGAGTCGGATACGTCATGCGCGTCCCGCGGACCACATCGGCGCACGCCTGATCGGCGTGCCGTCCATGACTGCGGGACCATAGATGTCGCTCCGACTCCGGCTGCTGCTGACCCTGGCGCCACTCTTCATCCTGGGACTCGCCGCGGCCGACATCGGGACATACGCAGCGCTGCAGAGCTCGCTGCTCCAGGGTGTCGACCGGCAGCTCGTGTCCATCGAGCCGGCCGTCATGAACGAGCTCATCGACCCGTCCGCAGACGGGGGCGGACCACACGGCGGCTACGGACAGGGGGATTCCTTTCCGGCGGGGACGTACGGCGAGCTCGTGAATTCGTCGGGCATTCCCACCGAGGCGGGGTACACCCCGAACGAGGCCGCGCTGGTGCCGAGCTCGTCGTCGTATCCGGTGTTTCCTGCCAACATTGACAAGTACACCAACACGACGCTCACCGTCCCGGGAAAAGGCTCATGGGAGTCCTACAGGGTGTTCGTCACCTCGCCGGCGGAGTTTCCCGGGAGTCCTGCATCGACGTCCGCCGTCGTGGTCGCAATTCCGCTCGACGGCGTCAACACCACGCTGAGCACGCTGCTGCTCTTCGAGATCGCAATCAGCAGCGGAATCACGATCATCGTGCTGGTGGTGACGTGGCTGCTGGTGCGCCGCGGGATGCGCCCGCTCGAACGCATGGGCGCAACCGCTCGCTCCATCGCCGCAGGCGATCTCGGCCGTCGCGTCTCGCCGTCGAACGAGCGCACCGAGGTGGGGCAGCTCGGTCTGGCGCTCAACGGCATGCTGACCCAGATCGAGCGCGCATTCGCGCAGCGCGATGTCACCGAGCAGAAGTTACGCCATTTCGTCTCTGATGCCTCGCACGAGCTCCGCACACCCCTGACATCGATGCGCGGGTATGCGGAGCTGCTGCAGCGCAATCCGGACATGAGTCGTGACGATGTCCTGCTCGCGGTTCGCCGCATCGAGGATGAGACAAGGCGTATGGGCCTCCTCGTCGACGACCTGCTGCTCCTTGCGCGCCTCGACCAGGGCCGGCCCCTGGACCGCGCGCCGGTCGATCTGACAGCCATGATCAACGACGCGGTCAGCGACGCGCGCGCGGCCGACCCCGCACGCTCGGTCAGCGCGGACATCGAGCAGCCGATCGTGGTCACCGGCGATGACCTGCGCCTGCGTCAGGCCGTCGCCAACCTGGTGCGCAACGCGCTGGTGCACACACCGGCGGGGAGTCCCGTGGAGGTTTCGCTGCAGGCGCAGAACGGACAGGCCGAGATCGACGTCATCGACCACGGACCCGGGGTGCCGGCGGCGCAGCGCGAGCGCATCTTCGAGCGGTTCCATCGCGCTGACCCGACGCGGAGTCGCGACCAGGGTGGGAGCGGGCTGGGCCTCAGCATCGCTACCGCAGTCGTCACCGCGCATGGCGGGAGGATCAGCGTCTCTGACACACCGGGCGGTGGCGCCACCTTCCGGATCGAGCTTCCGGCGGCTTGAGGCGCTGCTGATGTCGGATCAAGTGCTCTGGTACACAACGCGTGGTTCAGGCGCAGTCACGCTCCTGCTGCTGAGCGCAGTCGTCGTGCTCGGGCTGCTAGCGCGCCTGCGCTTCGAGACGCGCGGCTGGCCGCGCTTCCTCAGCGCGGCGGTGCACGGCGATCTCGCGCTGATGACCGTCGTCTTTCTGGTGCTGCATATCGTCACCGCCGTGGTGGACCCGTTCACCCACCTCGGCCTGGTCGCGGCCGTGATTCCCTTCGGTTCGTACTACCGCACGGTGTGGCTCGGGCTCGGGACCATCGCGTTCGAGCTGCTGCTCGCGATCATCGCGACGAGCCTGCTGCGCCAGCACATCGGCACCCGTGTGTGGCGGGGGATTCACTGGCTCGCGTACGCGAGCTGGCCGATCGCCGTGATGCACGGCATCGGCACGGGCACGGACAGCACCGCCATCTGGATGCTGGCAATCGATGTGGTCTGTGTCGCCGCGGTCGTGTCGGCACTGATCTGGCGCCTGGTCGCTGCTCCACCGGACCCGCTCGCCGATGAACGTCGCCTCGCCGCGGAGCGCGCGTCGTTCGGAACCGGGCGATGAGCATCGCGTTGCTGGCCGGGCCGCCGGCGGCGCAGGGGATGGAGCGCTATGCCGACCATCAGCGACGTCTTGGCGCGCTGCCGCCGGCCATCGAGCTCATCGCCTCGATCGAACGAAGCGGCCTGCGCGGCAAGGGCGGAGCGGCCTTTCCCGTTGCCACCAAGTGGCGATCGGTGGCGTCTCAACGCGCCGGGACGCCCGTCGTTCTCGCCAACGGCGGCGAGGGGGAGCCACTGAGCCGCAAGGACCGCATGCTCATGGAACAGCGCCCCCACCTGGTGATCGACGGTGCGCTGCTCGCTGCCGCCGCGGTCGGCGCGAACGACATCGTGCTCTACATCGGCGCCGATCATGCCGGAGCGATCCAGGCGATGCAGCGAGCGGCATCCGAACGTCCCGGAAGTGAACGTTCGCGTCTGCGCCTTGTGAGCGCTCCCGTACGCTACGTCTCCGGAGAGGAGACGGCGGCGGTGCACTTCGCCAACGCCGGGATCGCGCTTCCGACGTCGATTCCACCGCGTCCGTTCGAGCGCGGCGTCGACGGACGTCCCACGCTCGTGCAGAACGTCGAGACGCTCGCCCACGTCGCGCTGATCGCTCGATTCGGAGACGAGTGGTATCGCTCGCTCGGCGTGGCCGGCGCATCCGGGACGACACTCGTCACCGTGGGCGGCGCGGTGCCGCAGACGGTGCTCATCGAGATTCATCAGGGGATGACCCTCGCTGATGCGGTGAATGTTGCCGGCGGCCTCACGTCCGAGAGCGACGCGGTGCTCCTCGGCGGGTATTTCGGCGGCTGGGTCGAGTCCAGCGCCGCCTGGGGACTTTCGCTTGACGCCGATCCGCTGCACCGGCTCGGCCATTCGCTCGGTTGCGGCGTGGTCGCCGTGCTACCAGGAGCGCGTTGCGGAGTCATCGAGACGGCGAGAATCCTGGCGTACCTCGCCCACGAAAGTGCTCGCCAGTGCGGTCCGTGCACCTTCGGCCTGCGTGCCATCTCCGCCGCCGCCGGACGCATCGCCGGCCTGACGTCGACGCCCGGTGACCTCGAACGCATTCAGCGCTGGTCGGGATTGCTCGCCGGACGCGGCGCGTGCCACCACCCGGACGGCGCGGCCGGTCTGCTCGCATCAGCGTTTGCGGTATTCAGCAGCGAATTCACGCTGCACGACGATCAGCGGCGCTGCAGCATCGTGACCACGCAGGCGGTGGCGTGATGAGCGATCGAGTCACGCTCGGCATCGACCGCATCAAATGCGATGGCCACGGTGTCTGTGCAGACCTCGTCCCCGAACTGATCGAGCTCGACGACTGGGGCTATCCGATCATCCGTTCCGGCGCGATCCCGCAGTCGGTGCTCCCGCACGCGCGCCGCGCGGTGTCCGGCTGTCCCACGCTCGCGCTGCGCATTCAGGCTCTCGCCCAACGCCGCTGACGGCGCTCGGCGACGCCGCGGCTACACTCATCGGCCATGCCTGTGATTGACGACCACGGACGCCCACAACCGCCCGAGGCGGCCGGCGAAGCTGAGACCCTCCAGGGCTTCCTCGACTACCAGCGTTCGACCTTCGCGTGGAAGACCGCGGGGCTCGACGCCGCCGGCCTCAACACGACGGTCGCGGCTTCGTCCATGACGCTCGGCGGGATGATGAAGCACCTCGCACTGGTCGAGGACTACTGGTTCTCACAGTGGCTGCACGACCGGGACACAGTCCCGCCGTTCGACACAGCCGACTGGGACGCCGACCCCGACTGGGAATGGCATTCAGCGACGGCAGACACCCCAGAGCAACTTCGCACGCTTTGGCAGGACGCGGTGGCCCGCTCGCGAGACCGCGTCGCCGAGGCGCTGACGAAGGGCGGACTGGATCAGCTCGCCGTCCGCAAAGACAGCGAAGGCAACTCTCCGAGCCTGCGCTGGATCCTCTGCCACATGATCGAGGAGTACGCGCGCCACAACGGCCACGCAGACCTGATTCGCGAAGCGGTGGACGGCGAGACGGGGGAGTAGTGCGTGCGGGCGCGCGGGGAGGGCGTGCGCTGCGGCGGGCCGCGGTCGGGACGCCTTCGCCGTCCCGCCGCTTACTCTCGCCCGGGGGGGTAGCCCGGGCTGCGAGATACCCGCCTCCGCGCACGCCCTCCCCGCACGCCCTCCTGGTACGCGCTCCGCACTGACGCTTCGCCGTCAGCCGTGCTTCAGGAACAGGTCGAACTCCATCGTCGCGGTGCTGTCGACGGTGACGAAACCATCGACGTTTGGCGCCTGCATGTCGAACTCGCCCCACGGGAAGGTGATCGAACCGACGACCTCGATCTGCGAACCGGTCAAGCGTGCTTGCACTGGAATCGTCACGGTCTTGGTTGTCCCGTGAATCGTGAGAGCGCCCTGCAGGGATATCGTTATCTCGGCGCCGGATGTTGCTGTCGCGGGCAGCGTGACCGGTGACGCGAGGACGAACTTCGCCTCAGGAAACTGGGCGCTGTCGAGTCCGAGCGACTGGATGTGGCTGTCGCGCATCTGCTGGTCACTGGTCAGTGATTCGACATTCACCGTGAATGATGCGGCGGTCACAGTCAACGAGGTTGCGGAACCCGTGATGGTCGCGGTTCCGGTGATCTGTGACGTGCGACCGACGGCGTCGCTCGGCGCGGAGAGGAACGCCAGCCGTTCGCGGACGCGATAGCCGGCGACGGACTTCGCTGCCACCGTCCAGGTGCCCGGAATCTCCGTCGAGGTCAGCGCCGGTGACCCCACGGCCGTGGCCGGAGACGTCAGCTTGAGCGGCGCCGGCGCTGAGTGGCTGAAGAGCACGAAGTAGATGAACAGCAGGCCGCCGGCGCCGACCACGACGATGGCCCCGAGCGCACTGAGCAACCATGCACGAACGCTTCGTGGACGGGGGAAGGAACGAGGACGGGTATTCGGCATCAGGACTCCTGCGTTCGTGACTCTAGAGGCAGCCACTCAACGTCAGGCGAGAGAACCCTGTGCGTTTGCTCGGAGATCGCCGTGTCTTCACAGGCCCTTCCCAGGGTTCTCGCGGCCGGCGTCAAGGACTGCACTCCAGGCTTGATCCCATGAACGACCCGCGTGACGGAGCCCCTGTCCTGGACATCGCAATCCCCGTGTACAACGAGGAGCGCATCCTCGAGCAGAGTGTCCGCGCATTGCACGCGCATGTCGATGCGGCGATTCCCTTCGCGACCCGGATCACCATCGTCGACAACGGGAGCGAGGATGCCACGCGGCTGATCGGCAAACGGCTCGCGACCGAGCTCGACCGCGTGTGTTTCATCCATCTTGCCGAGAAGGGCCGGGGCCGCGCGATTCGCACCGCGTGGACGGCCAGCGACGCGCGAGTGCTCGCATACATGGATGTCGACGTCTCGACGTCACTCCGGGCGCTGGGTGCGTTGATCGCGCCGTTGCTCTCGGGGCGCAGCGACATCAGCGTCGGGAGCCGGCTCGCACGTGGTGCACGAGTCACCCGGAGTGCGAAGCGTGAGCTCATATCGCGCGGGTACAACCTTCTGCTCCGATCCGTTCTGCACACGCGCTTTCGCGACGCGCAGTGTGGCTTCAAGGCAATACGCGCTGAGGTTGCGCGCGAGCTGCTGCCCGGCGTCCGTGATCAGGGATGGTTCTTCGACACGGAGTTGCTGGTGCTCGCGCAGCGTCGCGGTTTGCGCATTCACGAAATACCCGTCGAGTGGGTCGAGGACCCGGATTCGCGCGTGAGCATTCCGCGCACCGTGATCACCGATCTGCGCGGGGTGCTGCGCATGGTCCGCCACCCTCAATCGGGTGGCACCACGTTGCGCGGTCAGAATATCCAGCCGCAGGAGGTTTCGTGATGCCGGCGCCCAAGCGACGCATCACCACCGCTGAACGTGATCGCGCCCTCCGTCTCCGCAGGAAGCTCACGGCCTCCTTCGGCGTCGTGGGAACCGCCGCCGTCGCTGCGCTCGCGGTTGCCGCATATCACACGGATGCGGGCACGTCGGCGACCAGCACGGGGTCGGCGTCATCGATGACGTCGTCCACCTCGACCGCCACCCCGTCGCCCTCGTCCACGAGCACGGGGTCGTCGTCGCTTTCCACCGGATCCGCGAGCACCGGAAACTCCTCGTCCGCGAGTACTGTCACCGGTGGCTCATGACTCTTGCCACGCATCGAGGCAGCGCTTTCGGGACGTCGATGCACGTGGTGGTCACCGATCCAGACACGCTCGGGCCCGCGACGAAAGCGGTCGAGGATGTGGTCGCAGCCATCGACCTCGCATGCAGCCGCTTCCGTGACGACAGCGAGTTGAGCCGGCTCCAGTCCGGAGATGGGCAGCACGAGGGCATAGTGTCGCCGCTGCTCGCCCAGGCGCTGGCAACCGCGATTCGGGCCGCGGAGTTGAGTGACGGCGCGGTCGATCCCACAGTCGGAACGGCGGTGCGCAATGCCGGGTACGACGTCGACTTCGATGCCGTACCCGCGGAGGGTGCGCCGCTTCGGCTTGTCCTGACGCCGATCCCGGGATGGCGGCGGATTCGTCTCTTCCTAGCAAGCCGGCGCGTCGAGATCGATGCCGGGGTCGAGGTCGATCTGGGCGCCACCGCGAAAGCGCTTGCCGCCGATCTCGCGGCCGAGGCCGCCCTCGGAGTCACGCATGGCGCGGGCGTCCTCGTCAGCCTCGGCGGTGACGTTTCGGTTGCCGGCGAGCCCCCAGACGAAGGCTGGAACATCCAGGTCGCCGAGGACAGCCGATCGGAGATCACACCTGACGGCGAGACGATCGCCATTCGTGCCGGGGGTGTCGCCACCTCGAGCATCACCGTCCGGCGTTGGCGGCGTGGCGAGGTGGAGGTGCATCACATCATCGACCCGGCGACCGGGCTTCCCACAGCAGGCCCGTGGCGGACGGTGACCGTGGTCGCTGGCACGTGCGTCGATGCCAATATCGCCGCCACCGCGGCGATCGTCCGAGGAGATTCCGCTGCAGCCTGGCTCGACGGAGCCGGGCTTCCCGCGCGAACTCATCGACCGCAGCGGCCGGATGACCCGGGTGGGCGGCTGGCCGGCTCCCCGGGCTCAGACGTCCTGAGCCATCAGCTCCTGGACGTGGCGCTGGTACCGGGCCGTGTCGTCGTAGACGCCGTGGCTGGCAACGCTCGCATCGCCCTGGTAGTACCCGGCAAGGGTGGCCGGAACGTCGGCCTCGTGCTTGGTCATGAGGTGGCGCAGCAGCATGGCGCCCGCGACGATGTTGTCCTGGGCGCGCCAGATGTCGAGGTGGGTGCCGGCGAGGTGGCGCGAGACCCACTCACCCGTGAAGGGCTCGAGCTGCATGACGCCCACCGCTCCGGTCGCGGAGACGCGGTCCTGCCGCCACTCTGATTCGGCCCAGGCTACACCGCGGAGCAGCCGCGCATCGACACTGACGTCGGCGGCGACGAAGCTGACCAGTGCATTCATGCGGGTGAGCCGGCCGGGTACCACCAGCTCGTCGCCCTCGGCGATCGGTGCGTTGACCCCGATGCCGTTGGTGCGCGCGAGGGCGGTGGGGTCGACGCCAAAGCGCCGGGCCACCTCGAAGACGCCCTCGCCATGGGCCACCCGGTAGGTCTCGGAGTCATTGGCGCCGCGCGCGTACGCCGGCAGGGTGAGTGAGGCGTCGGGGATCTGCAGCATCTGACCCACGCGGATCAGCTCTGGCGCCGCCATATGGTTCGCATCGAGGAGCGCTGCGACGGTGGTGCCGTGGCGGACGGCGATGTCCGATGCGGTGTCGCCAGGTCGCACCACGTACGAGCTCGCGAAAACGGCGGAGGGGATGGTGGCGACGGCGGTGGCGCCGAGCGCGGCAGCAGCAAGACGAGACCTTGTCGGCATCGGGTTCCTCGTGTAGTGGGACGTTGGGAGAGATGTGGGAACCGGCCGCCCGCTGGCGGCGAACGCAGCGTAGGCACAGTAGATCGCTTGCGTCAAGCGATCCCGGTCGCCGTAACGGTTTCGTCACAAGCGAGTCCCGTCGGCGTGAACTGTCATCGAGTCGGCTCGAGTGCTACGCTGCGATCGAAAGCCATGCGACTCCCGAGCCTGCCAAGGACCTCGCTGCCGACCACTTTCCTGGCCGCGTCCTGCGGCGCGGGTCTCGGCATCGTCACCTTCGTGCTCTGCGCCTGGCTGCATGCCGCGGGTGCCACGGCTGCTGCCGCAATGCTCGCCGAGGCGGCGCTGCTCATTGCGCTCGCATGTGTCGCGGCCTTCGCGCTGTTCGACGGGAACACCCGCCTGCGCGGCGCTCGCGTGCCGATCAACCGGGCTCTGCCTCCGGCCTGGTGGCCGCGCGAGTCCGACTCGGTCTCGCTGCTGGCCGCATGCGTCGGAGCGCCGCTGGTGATCGGCGCCGGAGCGGCGGTCCTCCTCTTCCGCTGAATCTGGCGGCTGCCTTCAGCAGCCGGTCAGTTGCGCGATTCCCCAGCGAGCTGCCTCACGGACCACGGCGTCGGGGTCGGTTGTCGCGCTTCGTTGCAGCGCGGGAAGCGCCGCGCCGTCTCCGGCGTTCCCCAGCGCGATGGCGCAGTTCCGCGCCAGCCCTGCCCGACCCGTCCTCGATACGGCGGTACCCCGAAAGCGAGCGGTGAACTCGGCATCCGTGAGCTCGAGACACTCGACCAGGTCGGGGTGGGGCACCGGGCCGCGCGCCGTGCTCGATGCGCCGACGGCGAGTGGCTCGGGGGCGAGGCGCTCATTGATCGGGCAGGCCTCCTGGCAGAGGTCGCACCCGAACGCCCACGTCCCCATCAGAGGTCGTAGCTCATCCGGGATCGGGCCTCGGTGCTCGATGGTCAGATACGAGATGCAACGCCGGGCATCGATGACCCCGGGCGCGACGATCGCCCCGGTCGGGCAGGATGGGATGCACGCGGTGCAGTGGCCGCACCCACGCTGTGACGGTGCGTCGACCGGCAGCGCAACCGACACCGCGATGGACGCGAGGAGGACGTACGAGCCGGCCGTGACCGTGATCACCGAGGCATGCTTCCCGGCAAATCCGATGCCGGCTCGCTCGGCGATGGCGCGGTCCAGCGCCCAGCCGTGGTCCACGAAGCGCTTGGCTCGGACCTCGCCGACCCGCTCGCGGAGCCATGCCACCAGCGCGTCGCAGCGTTGGGCAAGGAGGTCGTGGTAGTCGACGGCGCGGCCGCTGTCCTCCGTGCATGCGTATGCGGAGAAGCGACCCCGAACGATTCCGTCCGGATCGCTCGGGGGCTCCGGTCTCGCGGGTCGATACGGCCAGGCGAGCGCGATGATCGATCGTGCCCACGGGTAGTGTCCGCCGATATCGGCTGACGCTTCGACGCGGTCGCGCGTATACCAGGCCATCCCATCCATGCGGCCGGCGTCGATCGCAGTGAGTGCCCGGGTCCGTGCCTCGGTGAAGGGCCGCACCGACGTCACCCCACATTCCGCGAAGCCGAGGCGGCGCGCCTCATCGATCAACTCCGCCTTGACGTCCGCCGTGTCCATGGTCACGCGACCTCCTCCGGCGATGGTCGCACGGGCCGCACCCCGTACGATCGATGCATGAATGCCGACGGCGGGGGTGCTCGTCTGCCGCGCCTGCTCTGCATCATGGGATCCGGGGAGACGACCCCGACCATGGTGTCGGTGCACGCCGATCTGCTCTCGCGCCTCGAACCACGTCCTGTGCCCGCCGTGCTCCTCGACACGCCATTCGGCTTCCAGGAGAACGCGGCGGACATCAGCGAACGCACCGTCGCGTACTTTCGCGAGCGAGTCGGCTTTCCGATCAGCGTCGCGACGTTTCGGAACAAGCAGCTGGCGACCGCGCTCGAGTACGAGACCATGCTCGCGCGCGTTGCCGAAGCGCGCTACGTGTTCGCGGGCCCGGGCAGCCCGAGTTACGCGCTCCGCCAGTGGGTCGGCACCGCGGTTCCCGACCTGCTCGCCACCAAGCTCCGCGACGGCGGGTGCGTGACGTTCGCGAGTGCGGCCGCAGTCGGGCTCGGAGTCTGCTCGTTGCCTGTGTATGAGGTGTACAAGGTCGGCGAGGAGCCGCGCTGGCTCGACGGTCTCGACCTCCTCGCCGCCGTCGGTCTCCATGCCGCGGTCATCCCGCACTACAACAACGCCGAGGGTGGGACGCATGACACCCGCTACTGCTACATGGGCGAGCGCCGTCTGCGCATGCTCGAGGAGCTGCTTCCTGGCGGCGTTGACGTGCTCGGTGTCGACGAGCACACCGCGGCGATCTTCGACATCGACGCCGGGACGGTCACCATCCGCGGACGCGGAGGACTGACCTGGCGCCGCAAGGGGGTGTCGCGGCGCTTCGAAAACGGCACGACGATACCCGTCAGCGAACTCGCCGCCGGAGCGGTGATGGCCGGCGCCGACACAGCGGCGACGGGCGCGTCGGACGCCGCTGCCGACGAGCAGGAATCGCTTCCAGCCGCAGGCGTTTCGCCCTTCCTCGAGGAGGTCACGCGGCAGTCCGGGGCCGCTGACAGCGCACTTGCGGCGCGCGATGTCGACGGCGCGGTCGGGGCCGTCCTCGCGATCAACTCGCAGATGCACGAGTGGGCTGCCGACACGCTCGACTCCGACGAGCAGGATCGTGCGCGCGAGACGCTCCGACGTTATGTCGTGCGGCTCGGCGACCTCGCCCGCAACGGTGTGGACGACCCGCGCGAGCTCCTCGGGCCCGTCGTCGACCGGGTGCTCAGCCTGCGTGTGGAGATGCGCGGTGCAGGGGAGTACGCGCTCGCGGACAAGCTGCGCGACGCGCTGGTGGACGCGGGCATCGAGGTGCACGACACGCCTGGCGGTTCCACGTGGGACCTCGCCACGGCGCCGACCGCCTGACCAGCGTCAGGCCGTCGCCTCACCTCGAGCTTCTGGATCGGCGACCATCTCGCGGGGGCGGCCGAGCCAGTATCCCTGGCCCGCGGTGACCCCGAGTGCTGCAAGACGGTCGGCTGTCTCCTCGTCCTCGATGCCCTCGGCGATGACCGTCGATCCCGAGCTGCGCGCATAGGCGACCGTGGCTTCGATGACCGCGCGGGGCCCGCGCTCCACGCAGCCCTGGGTGATGCTCTTCGCGACCTTGACGAACTCCGGTACCGCCGCGGCAAGCAACTCGAGCGTGGAGTGCCCCTCGCCGATGTCGTCAAGCGCGAACTGAAAGCCGTGCTCGCGATAGCTGGCCAGAACGAGTCGGAGGCGTTGCTGGTCGGCGATCAACTCTCGCTCGGTGATCTCCAGAACGATGGTGTCGGGCTCACGTTCCGCCCACCGGGCGAGGAGGAGCATGTGGTCGACGGGGTGGAGCGGGTCGAGCAGCATCGCGGCGGAGACGTTGAGGAACAGCGGGTCGGACGCGGGCAACGCGGACGCCGCCGACATGGCGATTCGCCGGCAGATCCAGTCGATCTCCTTGGTGACGCCGCGACGGTGCGCCAGCGCGAACACGTCCTCGACCCCGTCGACGGGATCGCGGAGGCCGGGCACTCTCGCCAGCGCCTCCCATCCTATGGCGCGGTGGTCGTTCAGCAGCACGATCGGCTGAAACATCGCCTGGATGACACGGCGCTTGCTGAGAATCGCATCGAGCATCTCGCCGGCATCGCCGCCACCTCGAACGAGGCTGGGCAGTGACCGGTCGCCCGCCACCACGACACGGTCGCGGCCGTCCTTCTTCGCCTTCGACAGGGCCTCATCAGCAGCCAGCCAGAGCGCGTGCACACCTCCGGCACCGGCCGCAACGCCGGCACTGATCCGGGCCTTGCCATGCGGCAGCGCGACACCATGGAGCGAGACGCGCATCCGCTCGGCAATCGCGACCGCCTCCTCTTCCGTCGTTGCGTCCATGATTGACACGAACTCGTCGCCACCGATGCGGAGCAGCTGATCCCCGGCACGGAGCTGTGCGCGCAGCGTTCGGGCAACTTCGATGAGCAGCATATCGCCGGCCTCATGACCGAACTCATCGTTGATGGGCTTGAGGTGGTCGACATCGATGGCGATCACGGCGGTGGCGCCGGTCAGCTCCCCGAGGCGTTCCTCGAAGGCGCGACGGTTGCCGACCTTGGTCAGCGGATCGGTGGTGGCGTGGAGGGCCTTCTCCTCGAAGAGCCCCGCGCGCGCGACCGCCACAGCCGCCTCATCGGCGATTGCCTGGACGACGGTGAGGTCGTCGAAGTCCCAGGTGCCGCGACGTGCGTGCGAGATCAGGACGAGCACGCCGATCACGCGACCGCCGGCAGCGCGGAGCGGGGCGGCGACAACGCTCCTCGAACGCCGTCCGCCACCGAGGTTCTCGAGCTCGTCGAGACTTGAATGCGGCATCGCGGCATAGGCCTGCTTGATATCGCGAGGAGTGCGGAGCAGGCACGCCTCGCCCGACGAGTACACGCGCCCGATGACGCCGTCGCCGGGTGCCATGGTCACCATCGGACCACTCGCGGGAGAGACCCCGAGGGGACCGAGGATCAACGGCAACGTTGCGAGGCCGCCAGAGCCGGCTTCGAAGAGGAGCACGCGTCCCCAGGTCGCGTCCGGGTACGTCTCGTGGCAGCCCCCCAGAACGGCGGCAGCGACCTCACCCGAGTCGGTTGTGAGCCCAAGCTTTCGCGCCACGTCGGCAACGGCTCGCAACCTGCGGGTCTGCGCCTGGTAGTGGCGGTTGGTCAGTGACCAGTTCGAATAGGCGAGCACGACGACACCGACAACCAGCGCTTCGACCTGGATCAGCTGGTTGATACCGGTGCCTGGAATCAGTCCTGCCCACCACCAGACCGCAGCGAGCCCCGCGCACGACGCCAGGAGGACGGTCCACAGCGCCGGGGCTCGAGCCGACGGGTCGACGGTCAGGAGTACCGCGACGAAGCCGAGCACGATCAGTGGCACCGGATGATCCAGGCGATGCGCGGACAGTCCGAGAACCAGCGTGCACAACCCAACGCTGGTGAGGCCCTGCACGAGCGCCGCGACCGACGGGCTCACCCGGGAGGCACGACGCAACCGGATCGTGATCTCGAGCATCACGGCCGCGACGACCACGACCTCGATCTCCACGAGCATGATCCGCGGCGGCAAAAAGGAATCGACGAGCTGCCAGCTGGTGATGCCGAGCAGTACAGCTGTCGCGAATATCGGCAGCCAGCGCCGGGCGGCGCTCTCGTTTTGCATAACCCTCTCGACACAGAGCGTAGAGGCAGCGATGCCTCCGGAGATGCGCGTGACAGCCTTGTATCCGGTTCCTCAGAGATCAGGGGTTTTGCACGGACAGTGACCCGGTCAGCGCCTGTCCAATCGTGTTTTTCCCGTTCATCGGCGAGAGGACGAGCTGTGCGGCGCCGGGCGACCCGACCTGGAGAAAGACCTGCACCGGCGCGCTGGACTGGCTGGTCAGCTCACCCCCGCAGGCCGTCCACGTCCCGAGATGGTCGAGGAAAGGCTCCTTGTCGATGTTCTGAAAGATGACATCAACTGGTGTCAGCGGGCCGGAGACGAGCGCGCTGATGCATAGCTGTCCCACGACCGGATCACCGACGTTGTCGATCGACACGTCAACCTCAAGTCGCTTGTCGGCAGGCGCAGTGGCTGGGATCACGCCGCTGATATCCGCCATCGCGGGGCCCGACGTCGCGAAGAGCGGCGCGATCACTCCAAGGAAGAGGCCGAGGAGCACGGCGCCGACCACGACCAGGAAGACGGTGCGGGGATTGTCCTTGAACCAGCGTTTGACGGAACCCACCACGCCTCAGTCAGATCGTCGCCGGTGGCTGGTACTCGCCGAAGACGGTGCGCAGCGCGCCGCAGATCTCCCCGAGCGTCGCCTCCGCGCGGACCGCGTCGAGGATGTGCGGCATCAGCGTCTCGTCGGTCGTCGCCGCCTGCTTGACGGCGGCGAGCGCGACGTCGACCGCACTCCCATCGCGCCGGGCGCGATGCGCAGCCAGCCGCGCCGCCTGTTCGGCCATGGCGCGTTCGTCGGGCCGGAACAGCAGCGGCGCGCCACCCTCCTCGGTCTCGGTGTATCGGTTGACGCCGACGATCACCTTGTCGCCGAGCGCGATTGCCCGCTCGGTGCGGTATGCCTCGTCCTGGATGAGCTGCTGCATCCACCCTGCCTCGATGCATGCCACCGCGCCGCCGCGGTCATCGATCTCGTCGAGGAGCTTGCGAGCCTCGCGTTCGAGCTCGTCGGTGAGCCACTCGACGTAATACGACCCACCCAGCGGGTCGACGGTGTTGGTCACCCCGGTTTCTTCGGCGATGATCTGCTGGGTGCGCACCGCGATGCGCTGCGCTTTCTCGGTCGGGATGGAGAGCGCTTCGTCGTAGCAGGACAGCGCGAGCGACTGGACACCACCGAGCACCGCGGCGAGCGCCTCGATGGCGGCGCGAACGATGTTGTTCTCCGGCTGCTGCGCGGTCAGCGTCGAACCGCCGGTCTGCGTGTGCGTTCGGAGCATGAGCGAGCGCGGGTCGCGCGCATGGAACCGCGCAGCCACGATCCGCGACCACATCCGTCGCAGCGCTCGATACTTGGCGATCTCCTCGAAGAAATCGATGTGCGTGTTGAAGATCCAGGAGAGCTTGGGTGCGAAGTCGTCGACGCCGACGCCGCGGTCAATCGATGCCTGCACATACGCGCACGCGTTGGCGATGGCGAATGCCATCTCCTGCGCAGCGGTGCTTCCCGCCTCGCGGATGTGGTAACCGGACAGGGAGATCGGATTGAACTTCGGCGCGTTGCTCGTGCACCAGACGATCAGATCCGCCGCGAGTCGCAGTGATGGTCGCGGTGGATAGATGAATGTTCCCCGGGCGATGTACTCCTTGAGCACGTCGTTCTGGACGGTGCCCATGATCGATGCCGCGTCGAGGCCCTGGCGTTCCGCGGCGACCACGTACATCGCCACCAGCACCGGTGCCGGCGCGTTGATGGTCATCGAGGTGCTCACCGCACTGAGTGGGATGCTCTCGAACAGGTCCTCCATGTCGCGCACCGAGTCGATGGCGACCCCGACCTGACCCACCTCACCCGCGCTGCGCGGATCGTCGCTGTCCAGGCCCATCTGGGTCGGCAGGTCGAAGGCGACCGAGAGGCCCGGCTGGCCCTGGGCAAGCAGGTAGCGGAAACGTGCGTTGGCGTCAGCCGCGGTGCCGTAACCGGCGTACTGGCGGATGCTCCAGAGCCGTCCCCGATACATGGTCGGCTGAATGCCGCGGGTGAACGGCGGCACGCCCGGAAACCCCTCATGGCGAAGCGGGTCGTGCTTGTTCAGGTCGGCCGGCGTGTAGAGGGGATCCACCGGGATGCCGCTGCCGGTCAGAAAGGGATCCTTGCGCTCCCCCCGCTCGCGAGCCGGGTCGAGGACCGTGTCCTGCCAGGCGAGGAGCGCTTCGACGTAGTCCGGTTCTCCTTCCTCCACCGTGATGGACGACGAAGCATCCGGATCGGTGACCATCGCCGCAGCATATCGCTGTGTCACGAGCGCGCGAACTCGGTGGTCAGCCTCCGAAAGCTGTGCAACACTCGGCGGCGATGGCACTTCCAGTGACCACGTTGCTCGTGGAGGATTCGGGCGCCGGTCTCGCGGCCGGTGGGTGGCGATACACGCAGCGGCAGCTGTACTACGCCACCTGTGCGCGTGCTGAAACCACGCCCTCCGATGCCGCCTCCAATGGCGAGATCGGTCTCGGCGTGCTGTTGATCCTCATCGGGCTGATCCTCATCGGCGTCAAGGTCCTCTTCGCGCTCTTCGTGACGCTCGGCGTCGCGCTCATCCTCACGGGCATCCTCGGACGGATGCGCAAGCCGAAGTTGAGCGGACGATTGCTTGCGCTCTCCTTCGACGAATTCCGCAGCCGCTTCGGAGCGCTCGAGCTCGACGGCTTGATACCTCCCGATGCCGCGACGGCTAACGAGCCAGCCGCGGCTGCAGCGCCGATCACCATCGCGACCGATGCGCCCGAAACCGCCGCCATGATCGAAGCCAACGCCGAGCGCGCGGAACTCGGGCCCGTCGAGGTGGTCGTGGCGAGCGACGCGTGGAGGCCTCGCTCGGCAACTCGCGTGATCCTGGTCCACGACGCGTCGCCGCGGGGCTGCGCGCTGGTCCAGGACCTCCGCGACCAAGGCGTGGATGTCGTTGACGGCGGACTGCGTCCACGTGATGTTGACGGGCCGTCACAGCAGGTGATCGAAGGCGCCCCCGCACGCCTGCCGCGCGATCTCAGCGAGCTGCTCGGGCGCGCCGAGCTCGACTGGCTCCTCAGCGGGCGGCGCGTCGAGCTGGCCACGCTGCCCCCGGAGGTGGCCATGGACCGGGTCCGGGCCGCGATCGGCGACCTCGAACCCGTTCACGACGGTGCCCCGCAGCCCGCTCGCTGAGCACTACCGGCGCCAGCTCACGCAGTGCTGGATCAGTCGCGCTGGTCCGCGTCTCGCGCGCCGACCAGGACCGACATGTTGCCCATGGGATGCCGGTTCTCGTGCATGAGCTGATGCGCAAGGCCCACCTCGGTGAAGGCGAACGTTCGCGAGAGACATGGATCGACCTCGCCTCGGGTCACCATCGCGTTGTACGCCGCGCACTCCTCGTCGTTGGCGAAGTGCGAGCCCTGGAGACGTTTCTGACGCATCCAGAGGTAGCGCAGGTCCACCGCCGCGTGATACCCGGTCGTCCCGGCGCAGATGACCACCATGCCTCCGTTGTCGCAGACGAAGATCGATGTTGGGATGGTGTCCTCACCCGGGTGCTCGAAGACGATCCGCGGATTGCGGCGTTCTCCGATCACGTCCCACAACGCCTTGCCGAATGCACGCGCGCCGGCAGTCCAGGTGGCGAACGCCGCGTCGTCGCGCCAATCAGGGATCACTCCCCAGTGAGAGAAGTCGCGCCTGTCGATGTATCCGCGTGCGCCGAGCTCCACGCAGTACTGACCACGTTCCGGTCCTGAAGTCACAGCGATCGGGATCGCGCCTTTCGCCCTCGCGATCTGGATCGCCTGCGAACCAAGTCCGCCAGAGCCTCCCCAGACCAGGACGACGTCATTCTCGGCGACGGTGTGCGGATGCCACGAGGAGAGCATGCGGTACGCGGTCGCGCCGACCAGCGTGCATGCGGCAGCGGCCGCCCAGCTGAGTCCCGGAGCCTTGGGGAGGAGTTGATGCGCCTGGACAAGGGTGTACTGCGCAAAGCTCCCCCAGTTGGTCTCGTATCCCCAGATTCGCGCGCTCGGCGCGATGATCGGGTCGCCACCGCCGGTGATCCACGGGTCGGCGGGGTCCCACATCCCGCAATGCGCCACGACGTGGTCGCCGACGTGAACGCTCTCGACGCCATCTCCGACAGCCCAGACGATGCCTGATGCATCGCTGCCGCCGATGTGGAAGCTCTCGGCCTCTCCCGCCTTGCGACGCGCCGCAATGACATCGACCGGTCTGCCCAACGCCGCCCAGACGTTGTTGTAGTTGACGCCGGCGGCCATCACGTACACGAGCGCCTCGCCAGGTCCAGGCTTCGGCGTCGACACGGTTTCGCCCACGAATGCGGTCTCCGGCTCCCCGTAGCGCTCGGGGCGGATGACCTGCGCGTGCATCCGCGCCGGGACGTCACCAAGGCGCGGCATCGCGCCGACGTCGGTCAGCTCCTGAGTGGCCATGCGGCCTCGGACGATACACGGGGGGACCGCAGCGGGCCGACCGGGCCCCCGAGCTCGAATCTTTCTCCCCACAGAGCGTCGGCTACACTCACCGACGCTCCAGGGATGTCCGCACATGGGGAGGATCCAGCCGGTGACGTGCGATCACTGCGGCAAGCAGGTGCCGGGCGCGGTCTTCTGCACCAACTGCGGTGCGCATCAGGGACTGGCTGACCACGGCATCGCGGCTCAGGAGCGTCCCCATCACTTCGCCGCGCACCCGGGTGAGCACGTTTCGCAGCCGTCGATCTTCACGACGCTCTTCCCGCATCTCGGGCATCGGAAGCTCCAGGAATTCCGCTGGGCGCTGCTCCTCGGCTTCGTGCTCGTGGTGGTGCTCACCGCAACCGGTCTCATCACCGCAGCCGTGGTGGTGTCGATCTTCCTGGTGCCGACGCTCTACGTCGTCTATCTCTACGAGGCGCAGGTATACCGGACGGAACCGGCATTGGTGCTCGGAGCGACGCTTGGCGGAGGCATCGTCCTGGGGCTCGCGGTCACGATCATCTCGGAACGCGTCATCGGCGGAAGCCTGGGCTCCACCGGCGAGCCGATCCTGAGCTACGGGGTCATCCTCCCGGTCATTCAGCTCATCGTGATGCCGATCCCCGCACTGCTGTTGCGAGTGCTGCCGCAGTTCGGCGAGACGATTGACGGCCTTGTCTTCGGTGTGACCGCCGGGCTCGGCTTCGCGCTCGCAGAAGGCCTGGTCAGCTACTGGAACATCCTCACGTACCCGCCGCTGCAGCCGGTGTCGGCAGATTGGATCTATCCAATCACCTCGCTGGCGCTGCTCACACCGCTGCTTCACGGAAGCACCGCCGGAGCAGTCGCGGCGACCCTGTGGCGTCCTTCGCGCACGGGAACCGGCCGCTGGATATCGCTGTTCGGCGTTCCGATCGTGCTGGTCGCGGTCGTGGCCTTCTATGCCGGCGGCCAGATCCTCGGCAACCACGGTGTCGGCCAGCTGATCGTCCTCTTCTACCAGACGGCCCTGGCGTTGCTCGTGGTGCTGTACATCCGCCAGCTCGTGCATCACTCGTTGATCGAGGAGGGGCTCGACCAGGCGTACCGGCCGATCGTGTGCCCGCACTGCCACCACCACGTGATGGCGGCCGGGTTCTGTCCCAGCTGTGGGGTGGCACTCGGCGCGTCGCCTCGTCGCGAGACAGGTCTGCTCCCCGCACAGGCGGATCCAAAAACCGCACTGGAAGGCCGGTAGGTGGCAGTCACCTGCAGCCATTGCGGCACCGTCAACCCGGACGGCAACACCATCTGCAAGTCGTGCGGTATGCCGCTCGGTCCGGTGCCGGCGGATACGGCGGCAACCGCGGTGGACGCGCCGCCGCCGGATCTTCCCGGCGTCGCACTGCCGGTGCTCGATGAGCCACTCGCCGTGCCGTCCGGCACGGGCAGCACCCCGGCCGCTCAGCCGAATCAGACGAACTCCCTCCCTCCCGGTTACGTCCCTGGTACGAGCCCGTACCTGCCGGCGCCGGCGTCGGGCGCCGCGCCCCTGCACCGCACCGGTGGTCTCAGTGTCATCGCGATCGTCGGCGTGATCAGCGTGGTGTTCGGCGGTGCGGGGGCGGTCGCGGCTGCGCTGCGTACGGGATCGTCGGCGCCACCCTCGGGAGTGTCGGCGCCCGCGAACGTGCCCTCGAACACGGGGTCCGGAAGCTCGACGACGCAGACGTCAACCAACGGCGGGATCACCACGACGCCCTTCGCGAATGTGTTCGTGCCAGCGGGCTTCTCGATCAATGACCAGGGATCCGACTACATCGTGCTCACCCCTGACAACAACGACAACGGGGCGGTTGGCCTGCAGAGCGAGCCGCTGACCTCCACGAAGACGAACGCGGAGCTGGACCAGGATCTCCTCGCGGGCGATCAGCACAACGGTGATCCCAGCGCCGAGTTCTGCACGACCAAGGCGCCGACGCAGACGCAGCTGATCGGTTCAGGCGGAACGATCACCGCCGACGTGATCTCGATCTGCGAGAACGTCACGCCGACCGGAGGACCGGCGTACGCGGCCGTGGACGGCTTCATCGACGCCGTGGCCAAAACGTCGACCGGGAGCCTCGAGGCGATCTGGGTAGAGATCTTCGCCCCGACAAACGACTATCAGTCGTTCTCCAACAGCATCCCGTCCACGCTGTTCACGCAGACGATCTTCAGCAACGCCGCCCCCACAACCTAGGCATCGGTGCGGTAGCGCCAGACCGACGGGAACGCGATTGCCGCCGCGCCGAGCCCGACAAGGCAGAGCGCCCCACCGGTGACGATCGCCACCTCCGCGCCGAAAGCGTTCGCCACGACGCCGGTCTCGACGTCCCCGAGATTCGGTCCCCCGGTGACCACCATGAAGTACAGCGCGGTGAGGCGGCCGCGCAATGCATCGGGCGCGATGCGCTGCATGATGGTTGTGCGGCACACCGCACTGAAGCTGTCCGCTCCACCTGCGACCGCGAGCAGGATCAGCGCCACCCAGATGGTCGTCGCGAATCCGAAGGCGATGATCGCCAGGCCCCAGGCGATGATCGCAACGACGATGATCCGCCCGAGACGCTTCGATCGCGCGACGCTGCCACTGGCGAGCGCGGCGATCACCGCTCCGAAACCCGGAGCCGCATAGAGCAGGCCGAGACCCTGCGGTCCGGCGTGGAAGGTGTTTGCTGCAAGGACCGGGAACACCGCGCGCGGCAGCCCGAAGATCATCGCCGCGAGATCCATCGCGAATCCACCGAGGATCACCGGCTGGCGGCGGGCAAAGCTGAGGCCACGGAGGATGGCCGCCACCGGCCGCTCGCGTTCGGAGGAGGACCGGCCCTGCGGCGGAAGCAGCCAGACCGCGATGAATGCTGCGCTGAAGGTGACCACGTCCACCGAGTACGCCGCAGGCAGACCCAGGTGGGCGATCACGAGTCCGCCGATCGCCGGGCCTGCGACCAGCGTGGTCTGAAACAGCACGATGTTCAGCGAGAGCGCCCCGGGCAGCCGGTCCACGCCGACAAGGTTCGGGATGATCGCGGTACGGGTGGGAGCATCGACGGCGCCCACCAGCGCTGCCAGGGCGACCACCGCATAGATCTCCAGGAGCGCCGGATGGCCGATGAAGGCGCCCAGCGCGAGCAGTCCCGAGCAGGTGGCGAGGCAGAGCTGGGTCACGATCAGCACCCGGCGGCGGTCGAAGCGATCGGCGATCGCTCCGCCCCCGAGCGAGCCGCAGATCAGCGGCACCGCCTGGACGATGCCGAGCAGACCCACGTCCAGCGCGGAGCGCGTCAGCGAGTACACCTGGAAGGGGACCGCGACCAGCGTGATCTGGCGGCCGACCAGGGAGATGAGCTGCCCCACCCAGAGCCGCCGGAACGGTCGCGACTCGCGCAGCGATCGCGCATCCACGGCGAGCGTGCGAAAAGCCCGGCTCGCGAGCGGCCGCCGCACTGGCTGAGTGGAGAGGCCTCCCTCGGGGATCGACCCCGGCTCGGTCGGGCCGGGCTCGGGCGTCAGTCCGTCGGACATACCGTTCCTGGTGCCGGCAGTGAAAGGCGCGTCAGGTACGCCGCCTCGTCGTTGTCGGCGCAGTCACTCTTGCCGAACGAGACATGGCCGTCACCACGACGGGTCAGGAGCACGGAACCGGGGAAGAACGCGAGCGCCCCTTGAGCCCATGCATACGGTGTCGCGGGATCGCCGGTCGCGCCCACGAGCAGCAGCGGCGCCGTGTCGATGGTCGGGAACGGCGCCCGGATCGGATGGAAGGGCCAGTACGCGCAGACGAGCAGCCCCCACACGACATCCGCCCCGAAGACCGGGTCGACTCCATTCATGCGCTGCGCCTCGCTGACATATGTCGTGAGGGTCGTCGGCACGGCGTTGTCGGCGCAGGCAATCGCGATGTTGGCCTCCGCGGCCGGGGAGTACGTGCCATTGCCCTGGCGACCGACGTAGTCGTCTGCTGAACCGAGGAGCAGTCTCCCGTTGCCGCTCGCGGCCTC
The DNA here is from genome assembly GCA_963830305.1 of Candidatus Dormiibacterota bacterium. Taxonomy (GTDB): domain Bacteria; phylum Chloroflexota; class Dormibacteria; order Aeolococcales; family Aeolococcaceae; genus Palsa-851. Next base: position 29,579 of record CAWHLW010000004.1, read on the forward strand.
GGTCAGGGCGTTGGCAAGCGCGCTCTCGAGGTCACGGTTCTCGGCCGGCTGGTACAGGTAGGTGAGGATGCCGGTGAGCGCCTCGCCGCGAGTTAGCTGCCTCCCATTCACGCGGAGGGGATCGGCTGCAGCCTTCGCGAGCACCTGCGTGATCGTCGAGGCGGGCGTGGAGGGGAAGCCGCAGCCCTTTGCGCATCCGGTTTCGAAGTCCTCAAGGTCGCCCTCGAAGGCGGTCGCCTGCTGCTCGCTCTCGGTGAGGAGCGGGAGCGTCGGGTTCACCACGCCGTCGAGCACCATCGCGCGAATGTTGCCCGGGTAGAGGGACGCGTACACCTCGCCCAGGTAGGTCCCGTAGCTCAGGCCCAGATATGTCAACTTCGCTCCGCCGAGCGCGCGCCGCAACTCCTCGAGGTCGCGCGCCACGTACTGGGTCCCGAGAAGAAGCAGCCGGCGACCGTTCTTGGCAAGGCACCCCGCGGCGAACCGCTCCGACAGCGCCTCGATTGCCTGCTGATTCGCCGCGGACATGTTGATGGGGTCGAGGGCGAAGTAGGCGTCGAGCACCGCCGGCGCGAGGCATCGCGCCTGCTCGCTCCGCCCAGTGCCCCTCGGGTCGAACGAGACGATGTCGTACGAGGCGCGCAGCGAGGCGAATCGGCTCGCAGCCTCCTCGATGTAGTCGATGCCGGATTCCCCCGGGCCCCCGGGATTCACGATGATCGAACCACTCGGGTGTGTGGTCAACGCGGGAAGCCGCGCGACGGCGATCGCGATCGTCGATCCGCTCGGGTCCGCGTAGTCCAGGGGCACGGTCATGGTTGAGCACTGCATGCCGGGAACCCCGGCGCAGGCTTTGAACACGAGCGGTGCCACAGGCGGGAGGGCCAGCGGGGGCGGCTCGGGGAGTTGGAGCGTTGTGACCGGACCCAGGGTTGGTGAAGCTGGAGGGGAGACGGATGTGGATGTCGAGCTGCAACCCGACGCGGCAGACAGCATCATCACGATGGCAAGCCCGCTCCACACTCTGGATCGCACCGGGCAACGCTATCCTGTCGGCCGATGTTCACGACGCCCGCGTCGATCGCCGCTCACGCCGTATGACCGTGCGCGACACGTGGAATCCAGCGCAGTACGAGCGTTTTCGTGCAGAACGTGAGCAACCGTTTCACGACCTCGTGGCGCTGATCACCAAGCGCCCCGCCGGTCGTGTTATTGATCTCGGGTGCGGAACCGGGCTGCTCACAGCCGAACTGCAGCGCGAGCTGCAGGCAGCCGACACGCTGGGAATCGATTCGTCGGATGCGATGCTCGAGCGCGCTCGTTCGCTCGAAGGTGACGGCCTGCGGTTCGCACGTGGCGACATCGCTGACTGGCAGCCAGAGGCGTTGGTCGATGTCGTGTTCTCCAACGCAGCGCTGCAATGGGTTGGCGATCATCCCGCCCTGTTTGCGCGGCTCACTGCGATGCTGGCGCCCGGCGGCGAGCTCGCTGTGCAGGTCCCGGCCAATTTCGATCACGTGTCGCACACGCTTGCCGCCGACATCGCTCGCGAGGAGCCGTTTGCCACTGCGATGCACGGATACACCAGGGTCTTCTCGGTACTGCCGCCTGAGGAATATGCGTCCTTGCTGTTCGGCCTTGGCTTCGTCGCGCAGACGGTTCGCCTGCAGGTCTACGGACACGTGCTCGAGTCGCCGGACGCAGTCGTGGAATGGGTACGCGGCACCCTCCTGACCGACTACGAGTCGCGCATGCCACAACCGCTGTACGAGGAATTCGTCGCGCGATACCGAGAGCGACTCAACGCCGCACTCGGCGATCGGCGACCGTATTTCTACCCGTTCAAGCGCATCCTGCTGTGGGGACGGCTCGCAGCGTGATGGAGATCAAGCGCCTCGACCTCGGGCACCTGTTCATCCAGAAGGAGCAGTGGCCCGTCCACGGCTACGTGATCCTCCACGACCAGCTCGGCGTTGTGCTCGTCGACACCGGGTGCGGCGGGCCGGACGAGGTGCTTCGATACTTCGAGGTCGTCAACCGCACGGTTGCAGACGCGCTCGCCGATCACGATCTCGCACCGATTGACGTGAACATGGTCATCAACACCCATCTGCACTTCGATCACTGCGGCCAGAACCCCGCGTTCGCGCACGCGCCGCTCATGGTGCAACGCACCGAGCATGAACGCATGCTGCGCGAACGGGATGAGGTGACGGAATGGATCGAGGCCTCCGGGATGAAATTCGAGCTGATCGACGGCAGCACCCGGCTCGCAAACGACCTTCGCATCCTGACGTCGCCTGGCCACACCTCCGGACATCAGTCGGTTATAGCGACGACGGAGCTTGGCACTGAGTTGTTCATCGGCGATGCCGCCTACACGCGAAGGATCTATGAGAGCTCGGGTATGGGGAAGCTACCGGACGGCCAGGCGTCCGACCTCGACGTGTGGCGCGCGACCCTGACCGACCTCAAAGCCCTCGAGCCGCAGAGATTGCACTTTTGCCACGACGGCTGATAGCAAGCGAGCTGGTCAGGCGTCTGGATCGGTCCCGTCCCACTCCTCGAGCGGCCTCGACCACCATCCCCAGCCGGACTCGAGCCGTGGTCGATCCGGCAGGGCAATCCTGCCGTTGCACCAGAGGAATGCATCGACCGACGCGGCATCGATAGGGAGCCACATCGGGAAGAGGCGTGCCACCAAACGTCCGCAAAGCTCACCCGGCAGCTCGAACTCGACCCCAAGTCCGCGGCCGATATCCCACGTATGTATCAGCAACTCGTCGCACGACATGGCGCTGTACCCGGACCGCTCGGTCATGCCCGAGTTGTGCCAGGAGCGCGCGTCGGGTGGCGCATCACGAAGGACTGCGGCGAGGATCGAGGTGTTCGCCTCCAGATTGTCGATCAGCCCATCGACGTCGAGACCCGAGTCGACGTCCCGCCCGACGGCCAGCCTGCGTGTCGCCCTGCTCGCCAGATGAGCCGCGTACACGAACTGAGCGTTGATCATGTGGCGCAGCGTCTCCTCGCAGTCCCACTCCAAGTCCGGCACGCGCGCATGCCAGTCACGGCCGCGCAACGGCCGAAGGAAACCGAGGACCCGGTCGCGCGCAGCCACCACGTCGGCGGCGGCGACCATGTCCGCGCTGGATTCAGGCGACGGCGTCGATGATCTCCTCGCGCAGCCCTGGGAAGGTGGCGAGATACTCACGCCGTTCGGTCTTGAGCTGCTGGACAAGGGCGCGGTACTCGTCCATGCGGCCCTGACGCTCGTAGAGCTTGCGCGGCTGGAGGATCTCCGGGTCATCGATACCGGGAAGCGATGACGCGACCTCGTAGCCGAAATCGGGATCCTCTTCCCACTCGATCGTTCCCTCCGAGATCGCCTTGACGATGGCGCTCGAAGAGAGGATGGTCACCTTCTTGCCGCGCTCATCGTCGTCGGTGCCACCCACCCGGCCGGTGTTGAGCAGGTAGACCTGGAAGTTGCTGCTGTCCATGAGCTCGAGGAATCGGTTCCCCTGCTGCTCATGTCGGAGCGGAAAGAATGGGTTGGTTCCTGGAACGCGGAGAAACTTGCCGGCTTCCTCCTTGCCACCCGCCGAGGTCCCGCGCGTCTCGCCGAGCATGAAGTAGAGCGCCGCCTGCTCGCGATTGAGGCGCGCAACGCCTGGGATGAGGTTGTCGTTGCGGTTGAGGATCAGGAAGTGGTCGACCGCCTTCACATCCCGCGCGTCCTCGTGCCAACCGAGCGCGTCCATGCGAAAGACTGCGCGTCCGTTGGGTGTGTACCCGGTGTCGAAGAAGTCGACGACGCCCGAGTCGTTCTGCGAGACGTTCTCGAGATATGCCTCGGGCTTGCACACCGCGCCGTAGATGCTCGGCTCGAAACGAGGATCCAGCGCGAACGTCTTCGCGAAGCATCCGTTCTCCGTGGCGACGATCCGTCCACCCGGGTACAGCGCAACGAAGTCATCCTGCACTGGTTTGCTGTCGTTCTGGCGAGTGAACGTGGTGGTTGTCTTGCCTGTGCCTGAAAGGCCGATGATCAGCAATGCCTGATCCCCGCGAGCAGTCGGGACCACTTTGCAACCGGCATGGAGCGAGAGTCCACCGTTGTCGTAGGTGAGCTTGTTCCACATGCGCAGGCCGCCCTTCTTCGACTCACCGAAGTAGTCGCTGTTGAGGATCCGCGTGATCCCGGCTTCGAGGTCGACCGCGATCACGCGATCGCTCGGATATCCGGGCGCGTCGAGATTGGGCGTGTAGATCACGGTGAGCACGGGCTCGAAATCAGGGCCGGGTTGTTCGGCGTCGAAATACAACCAGTGCTGCATGCCGGCGATGTTCGCGTTGGCCGCTTCGATGTACAGGCGAGCGGTGACGCGCTGCTCGGGATCATTGCCGATGTAACCGTCGATCACCAGCATGTCCTGCTCGCGGATGTACGCATCCTGGCGGTCCGCGATCTTCGCGCCGTCGGCGCGGCTCATGGTCTGGTCGCTGTGTTCCTCGGGCCGGCCGGTGACCACGTAGGTGCTCGCCTTGCTCCTCGAGACGACCCTGGTCTGAACATTGTAGTTGTCAAATTCCGTATGCCTCGCGTTGGGCATCTGCGACGTCAACTGGCGCAGCTCCGCAGGGGAAGGGTTCCAGCGGATGTTGCGAGCTGCGGGAAGGGCGCTCGCATGGTTTTTGATGACGTCGGTCATGACTCCTCCAATATCCCCTGGGCACGATCCCCCGCTCGACCTCGATCGTCATTCCAGGCAGGCTTTCCGGACCTCGCGAGCATAGCAAAGGGTCCCGCGAGGTGGGCCGAAGTAACGGCTTCCGCCGCCGACAGTTGTAGGCTGTGGCTGATGACTCAGACCGCCCCGGTTCCCATTGCTGAGGCAACGTCGCTCCGCGAGAAGTCCTGGGTGTTCTTCAACGGCGAGATCGTTCACTACGCGGACGCCAAGGTCGGCCTGCTCACCCATGGCCTCAACTATGGAACCGGCGTTTTCGAGGGCATTCGCGCCTACTGGAACGCGGAGCGCGAGCAGCTGTACGCGTTGAGCCTTGAGGAGCACTTCGAGCGCATGCACCAGAACACGCGCGCCCTCCAGATGAGCATTCCCTGGAGCGTCGAGGAGCTCGTCGCCCTCACGCTGGACCTGCTGCGCCGCAACGAGTACCGCGAGGACGCCTACGTCCGGCCGCTTTCCTTCAAGTCGGCCGAGATCATCGGCGTGAAGCTGCACGACGTCCCCGACAGTTTCGCGATCGTCACCGCGCCGATGGGCCTGTACGTCGGCAATGGCGGCATCCGCTGCATGGTGTCGTCATGGCGGCGCATCGACGATGCGATGGCGCCCGTGCGCACCAAGTGCACGGGCTTGTACGTCAACTCCGCGCTGGCAAAAAGCGAGGCCCTGCAAAACGGATTCGACGAGGCGATCATGCTTTCGGGTGACGGTCACGTGTGCGAGGGCAGTGCCGAGAACATCTTCATCGTGCGCAAGGGCGAGGTCATCACGCCGCCGCCGTCGGACAACATCCTTGAGGGGATCACACGCGCGAAGGTGATGCACCTGGTGCGCGAGGAGCTTGGACTCGAGGTGCGCGAACGCTCGATCGACCGTTCCGAGCTCTACATCGCCGACGAGGTGTTCCTGGTTGGGACCGGAGCGCAGGTCGCGCCCGTGATCGAGATCGACCGCCGGCGCGTTGGCGATGGGGAACCGGGGCCGCTCACCAACCGTGTCCAGGACTCCTACCTGAAGGTGGTCACCGGTCGCGATCCAAAGTACGCGGCCTGGCTCACACCGATCTACTGACCTTCCTCGTCTGGCGCAGGAAGCGCGAGACGTCAGGACCGGGTGATCGAGGCGGCGCAGGCCGCGCAGGTCCCGTAGAAGTCGAGAGCGTCGTGATCGAGGGAGAAGCCGTACCCACCGCGCACTGCGTCGATGAGCTGGTTGACCGCGGTGTCGTCGATCTCCGTCGTCGACCCGCAGAGCCGGCACACGAGGTGGTGGTGATGGTTGGCCGCGCACGAGGTGTACACGTGGACATGTCCCTCGGCCTCGAATCGCTGGGCGAGCCCGTTCTCGACGAGGAAGTCGAGGGTCCGGAATACGGTCGCGCGGCCGAGGAGCGGATTGTCGCCTCGCAATGAGTCGTAGAGCTCCTGGGCGCTGACGGTCCGGCGGGCGCGGGCAAGCGCACTCGCCACGATCATCCGCTGGAGGGTCAGCCGATGTCCCCGGGCGGTGAGACGATCCTTGACGGTCGGCGGGGACGCTGCCGGCATCGCTCTAGGCCGCCCGCCGCAACCAGCGCTCGGGATGGCGGAGCTCGTCGAGCGTCGGCATCATCTCCGCGGATTCCCAGACCCGGTTCAACGTCGTCAACCCGGCGCGGTCGACGACGCCGACGGCGAAGTGCTCGCCGACCTCGTACTGCCGCATCTTCATCTCGAGGCCGGTGATGGTGAGCACGAGTCGCTCGATCGGTCCGCGCTGACGCCGGCGCTGCTGCATGGCCGCCTCGAGCCGGTCCGCTCCGCGGATCGCACCCCGCCCCGCGCGGTGCATGACGAAGTTGCTGTAGCCCTCGAGCACGCTCATCACCGCCTGAACGTGGCGGATCGTCTGCACCTGGGTGCGCACCGTGTCCGGCAGCCGGCGAACCATCTGGCTCGAGGGGAGCAGCGTCTGGCCGTCCGCGGTGAGCGCATCGAGCATCAAGCCACGCATCACGCTCTCGAGGTGCTCGCCGAGCCAGGGATGCACCTCGAACTGCCACGCGTGGGTCAGCTCGTGGAGGATGAGCCAGGGCCGGAGATCGGTCCCGGTGAGCGAGAGATCGCGCTCGATGCCGGCGATGTTGGGCTCGATGAGATAGAGCGCGCTCGCCTGGCGTGGCGCGCCGGGGACGTCCTCGAGCGCGAGAACCGGGTCGTACTGACCGAGCACTCGGCGAGACATCAACCCGAAGAGCTCGCCGACGTAGCGATCGAGCATGCGCCTGCTCATGCCGGTCGCCAGCGACTCGGGAACGCTCGCCCGGATCCGCTCGACCGGGGCGAGCAGCCGCTGGACCATGCCGAGGTTGGCGTCGATGAAGCCGCGCCGGTCGAGAGCGACAAAACGCGGATAGACGACAAGCGGCACCTGGCAGACCTCGGTGAGCAACGGCGCGACCCTGGCCGCCATCTCGGTGTACGCGGCTTCGAGTGCCTCGGCGTTGATCCCCGCACCGCCCCGAGACTCACCGCTGCGCGACACCGCGAGGCGCCGGACCTCGTCCCAGTCCACGAGGCGGCGCGGCGTCTGGAGTTGCGGGCGGAGCAGGACGCGTGCGGTGAGGACAGCCCCGGCGCCAACCGCTCCCAGGGCAAGCGTGCGCCGGATCTTGTCGCTTCGAGTGGCGGGGCTCATGGATCGATCATACGGGTGGATCCCCGACCGATCGGAACCTACATCGAGGAACCCGACCGCCCGTCGATGTAGACCGGGTGCTCGGGAGGCTTGCCCTCCAACCAGTAGGCGTCGAGGCGCTCATCGGTCCAGCCGCGCTCGCGGAGGAACGGCTCGTCGAGAATCTGCTGCCCGGTGAGGGTTGGCGGCTCGGTGCTGACGATCTCCATCATCGCGTCGCAGAGGATCTCCGGCGACCGCCACTGGCTGCGATCCCCGAGGCCCCAGTTGATGCTTGCGAGGCTCTCGATGATCGTCACCGGCCAGAGTGAGTTGCTGGCGATACCGTCGCCGGCGTGCTCGGCGGCGATACCGATGGCAAGCCGGGTCATCCCCATCTTCGTGGTCATGTAGGCGACGTGGCCCGGGCTCGGCGTCGTGGTGATCGGCGGCGAGCAGTTGATGATGTGCCCCCATTGGTTCGCGACCATGTGCGGCAATGCGTAGTACGCGCAGAGGAACGCCGCGCGAACATTGATCTCCCACATGAGGTCGTAGCGCTTCGCTGGCGTTTCCAGCACCGGTTGCCACCACAGCGCTCCCGCGTTGTTGACAAGGATGTCGAGGCGGCCGAAGCGTTCGATGGTGGCCTCGACCATCGCCTTGACCTCGTCCTCGTGACGCACGTCAACGCGGACCGCGAGCGCCGAACCGCCGGCCGCTTCCACCTCCTCGGCAACGGTGTGGATGCTGCCGGGCAGCTTCTCGGTGCCGGCTTCCGACTTTCCCGTGACCACCACCGACGCGCCCTCGCGAGCGAGGCGGACGACCATCGCGCGGCCGATCCCCCGGCTCGATCCGGTGACCACCGCCACGCGGCCGTCGAGTGGGCGTTGGGCGCTCATCGGCGCGCATCATATGCGCCGCGGTGATGGCCGCAAGGCACTGGGGGTTTCCGGAGGGACGGCGTGGTCAAGGGTGTGCTGACCTGGATTGGGCTCGTCCTTGGTGTGGGCGGGATCATCGCGTTCATCTACGGCCTGACCGTCCTGATCTCCAACGGCAACTGCGGCTGCAACTCGGACGGCTTCTGCTCGGGGCCGCCATGCCCGCCCGCGGACGACCTCGGGTTTGTCGGGCTTTTTGCCGGCATCTGGGTGTCGATTGGAGGATTCATCCTCATGGGTGCCGCGCGCACCCACGCACGCGTGCAGCAGTGGCGTGCGCAATTCGGTCAGAACTCGTTCGCCAACATGAGCCGCGCCTATGGCACTCCCGGCGCGCCGGGGCTGACGCTCGGGTCGCTGTCGAGCGGTTCGATCGCCCCCGGACCGGCCGCGATGACAGGGCCTGGTGTGAGCTCAGACCTGGTCGCGCAGTTGCTCAAGGTGCGCCAGGAGAACGCTGCCAATCCGGCTGCCGCTCGGGAGGCGACGCTCGACCTCTTACGCAGCCACGGCTATGCAGTGCCGGCCAATGCGCCCCCGGGTTCGGTCGCGATGATCGGAGGTTCGACGACGGTGTCGGGTGGTCCGGGTTTCGCACTTCCTGGTGCCACACCCGCGCCGCCGATGTCCGCCGAAGCGATCCTTGCCCGGGATGCCGAGGCGGGGCTGCCGGGTACGCAACCGGCTCCGGGCGATGCATCGGGCCGCCTCGAGGAGCTCGACGCACTCAAGCAGCAGGGCGTGCTCAACGACGACGAGTACGCGGCGCAGCGTAAGCGAATCCTCGACTCGATCTGAGCCGGCAGCGTCGGCGGGTCAGCGGACCAGCGCGGCGATCTCCTTGACCGTGCAGGCGAGCTCGTCGGTGAGCGGTCCGGGCAGGCGGCGCTCGAGGATCTCCAGCACGCTCACGTAGTACCAGAGCTGGGCTTCTGGATCCGGGACGGTGAACCGCTGCCACACGACGTCGCCCTCGGTGCGCAGATCGCTGAGGATCGATCTCGTGTTGTGCACCTTGTCGCAGGCGGACACGAGCAGAACGTCGGCGTCGGCGTCGGCTTCGAGGTGGCGAAGATACGTCTCCTTCCGCTCCCGCCAGTCGGGCTTCGGCCTGCCGGGGACGGCGACCGCGTCACTGCAGGCCATCACGATCCGCGCCACGCGCTCGCCGAACTGGTCCTCGATCACGCGATGGGTGACCTCGCCGTCGTCGGAGTCCTCCACTGCGTCGTGGAGCAGCGCCGCGATGGCGACGTCCTCGTCGGCGCCGTTCTCGAGGGCGAGCGCGCACACCGTCATCACATGTGCCATGTACGGAATCCCGGTCTTCTTGCGCATCTGGGCGCCGTGAACCGCCCACGCCAGAGCGAACCCCGCGGCGAAGCGACCTGTCAGCGGTGGTGCGGTCTGAGTCCGTTCTGGCACGGCCACATTGTGGGTAAAGGCGGGCGTCGAGCGAAGCGCCAGCTGCACGAGCGCCAGAATGGCGCGTGCGTTTCTATCTCGGCCACCGCCTGCCAGGAGGTTTCTGGGGAGGCGTTTCGACCTACGCGCGCCGACCCCACCGGGCCGTCCGCCAGGCCGCGCACGCGACCGGCGGCATCGGTTGCGTCGGCTTCGTGGTCCTGGCGGTGATCCTGGCTCTCAGCATTGCGTACTGGTACATCAGCGTCCCCGTGCTTGTGCTCACAGCGATCGCCGTCGGCATCACCGTGCATCGGCAGCACGTCCACCGCGCGCATCCAGTCGTGAGCGTCCCTGCCGTTTCCACGCCGCCGCCGGCGATGTCTGCCGCGGCGGTTGCCACGCCCACTCCTCCGCGCCCGCAGGCGTCCGGGGGCACGCCGCCACTGACCATGCCCGCCGACACCTTCAAGGTCGGCTCGCTCGTCCACCTCGAGAAGGACGGGCGGCGCGCCACGTACTTCGTCGACCACGGCAGGACGCCGGACGAGATCGTGCTCAAGCGGGTCACCGCCACACCACCGGTTCCTGATGGCTGACGCCGCGCTGCTCGGTCTCGTGGTCGACCGGCTCGAGGCGCATGCCCCGGCGGACGGCGTGTCCGACCTGATCCTCGCGGCATTTCAGGGTTCCGACGCGGTGGACGCAGCGCTTCGGGGCGCGTCCTCCGTCGCCTCGACGTCTGTCGCGCAGATCGCAGTCAAGGCCCCGTCGGCCGTGTACCTCACCGGCATCCTGGTCGAAGGCTTTCGGGGCATCGGTCCGCCGACCATGTTGAACATCGATCCGGGTCCGGGGCTCACGCTGGTTGTCGGACGCAACGGCTCCGGGAAATCGTCCTTCTCCGAAGCACTCGAGATGGTGCTGCTCGGCACGAATCAGCGCTGGGAGCAGCGCGTCAAGGTCTGGCGTGACGGTTGGCAGAACCTGCATCACCGCCACACGCGGGTGGCAGCGCGGTTCGCCGTCGACGGGCGCAAGCAGCCGCTCGATGTTGCTCGTGTGTGGAAGGAGGGCGACGGCGTCGACGGCTCGACGCTGACAGTGGACGGAAAGGCCGCGTCACCGGCGGAGCTCGGCTGGGCGGCACAGCTCGCGGGATATCCGCCGCTGCTTTCGCACAACGAGCTCGAGCACGCGCTCGACCGCGAACAATCGAAGCTGTACGACGCTCTCGCGGGCATCCTTGGACTGGGTGATCTCGCCGCCGCGCAGCAGGTGTTGCAGAAGGCGCGTCTGAGCCGTGAGCACGATGCCAAGGAAGCGCGCGACGCACTCCCGTCCCTGCGCGCACTCCTCGACCGCACGTCAGACGAACGTGCTGGCGTGGTGCGTGGTGCGCTCGCCTCCAAAACATGGGATCTCGACCTCGTGGCGAGCACCGTTGGCGGCGATGCGCAGAGCGATGAGCGCAGCGTTCTGCGCAAGCTCCGCGACCTTGCGGGTCTGCCCGTGCTGGATCGCGAACGGCTCAACGCAACAGCATTCGAGCTGCGCGAAGCACACGCGGCGGCCGACCGGCTCCGCGGCACGGATGCGGGAAGGGCGCACGAGGTGGCGTCGCTGCTGCAGCAGGCACTCGACGTACACGCACATGCCGAGGGTGAACGTTGCCCGGTTTGCGGGACGGAAGGCGTGCTCACGTACCAGTGGCGGGTTCAGGCACGTGACGAGGTAGTGCGTCTTCGAGCGGATGCGGAGGCCGTACGCAAATCGCGCGACATGCTCGGTGACGCGATGCGCCAGGCCCGGCAGCTCGTGACGTCATCGCCGGTGGCGCTCCGTGACGGCGCCGGGGCGAGTGTCGACGTTAACCCCGTGCTCGATCTCTGGAAGCGATGGGTCGAGGTTGCTGCCGATGATGACGCAATCTCGCTGGCCACGCATCTCGAGACGCACGGGCCACCGCTCATCGCCGCGGTCGCCGACCTGCGCCGGGCAGCAGCGACGGAGCTCGAGCGGCTGGAGCGAGCGTGGCGACCCGCCGCCGACGCGATCGCCCTGTGGATACCGCTGGGGCGCAGGGCACAGGAGGCTGAGCGCGAGGCCGTCCGGATCAAGGAAGCGGAACGCTGGCTCAAGGACGCGCACGACGAGCTGCGCGATGAACGCTTCCGTCCCATCGCCGGCGCCGTGCAGGAGAACTGGACCGAGCTGCGCCAGGACAGCAATGTTTTGCTCGGCGATCTGCGCCTGCTCGGCGCGCAGACGCAGCGCCGGCTTGCACTCGACGTCAAGGTCGACGGCGAGGATGGCTCCGCGCTGGGCGTCATGAGCCAGGGCGAGTTGAACTGCCTGGCGCTGTCACTGTTCCTGCCACGCGCTTCGATGCCGGAGTCGCCGTTTCGGTTCGTCGTGATCGACGACCCGGTGCAGGCGATGGATCCGGCGAAGGTGGCGGGGCTCGCGACCGTGCTCGCTCGTGCTGCGAAGGATCGCCAGGTCATCGTGCTCACACACGACACCCGACTCGCGGATGCGATGAGTGCCCTCGACATCGCCGCCACGGTGATCGAGGTGGTGCGGCGCGAGCAATCGATCGTGGAGCTGCGACGGATCCAGGACCCGGTCCAGCGCTACATCGACGATGCGTTTGCCGTCGCGATGACCCGCGACGTTCCCGTTGAGGCGCTGCGCGTCATCCCCGGTTTCTGCAGGCTGGCGCTCGAGGCTGCCGCATCACTTGCGACCACGCGACGCCTGCTCCATCAGGGGAGGACGTACACGGAGGTGCAGGATGTGCTGGCCAAGCCGACCACGCTGAACATGTGGCTGGCGCTGGCGCTGCTCAACGATCCGGAGCGCAGCGGCGACGTGACCGGATTCCTGCAGAAGCAGTATCCATGGGCGGTCGAGGCCGTCAGGGAGTGCAACCGCGGAACCCACAGCGGCAAGCTGTACGGGGACGTTCGCGACTTCATCCGCAGTGTCGAGCAGCTCTCCAAGAAAATGCTCGAGCGTTGATATGACGACGACCGTTGATGCGCATGCGCTGGTGTCGGCCGCGCGCGACCTCGTCCGTAATGATGATGCAGCGACAGCCGGCCTCTGGCCACAAGCAGCGGCGCTGCTCGCGCGGCAGGGACTGGAACTCGCGATGGCGCGGCTTTGGGAGGTCACGGCTCCCGGCCTTGAGAGAACGTCCACGCGCTGTCAGCTGCTCTGCGTCGGCGACATGCTCAACGACCGCGAGCTCGGCGGCCGCACCACGTTGACCTGGCGATCGCTCTCCAACGCGTGCCATCACAGGGTCTACGAGCTTCCCCCCACGGCGAGCGAGCTCAACCTGGCGCTCGAGACGGTGTGGGACCTGGCCGAGGCAGTGGAGCGGTTGCGGATGAGGATCAAGACCTGATCCCACATCTCCGATCCGCGACAGGCATCTGTCGCCGCCCTGCGCGACGCTGACCTCTCGAGATCCGTGGCGGGGTAGCGAAGTGAGGAGAAGCCATGCTCAGGAAGGTAGAGCCCATCAACCTCGGCTGCGAGGTACGCGTCGAGGGAGACCACATCGCCGTCACGGGTCTCTCGCTGTACGACGCGGAGCTCGCGGCGTACGTCGGCGACCATCCCGAGGTTGATCGCCCTGCGGTTGTGGAGCGGGGACTCAAGGTCGGCCTCATCGCCTTGCGCAACGCCGGCGTCACGCTCAACGTCGACTTTGTCGCTCGCGAATTCGAACGCCTCATGCATCGCACCGACGATTCGCATGACAGGGCGGCTGCGGCGCTGGATGTGGCCCTGCGCGAGACGTTCGCGGCCAAGGACGGCACGCTGCCTCGGACCCTCGAGCGATTCCTCGGCGACGACGGAACCTTGCGCCGCCTGGTCGACGACCTCTTCGACGAGGAGCGTCGCGACAGCGCGATCGGCCGGATGCGAACGCTGCTTGCCGGGTATTTCGACGGTGACGGCGCGATCATCAGCCGCATGCTCGACCCGCGCCTTGCGGCCAGTCCCCTGCATGGATTTCGCGCGGAGATGCGCGAGATGTTGAAGGATGTCAGCGATCGTCTGATCCGCCTCGAGGCCGCCCGCGACGCGCGCGCCGAAGAGCGCGAGAAGGGCACGGCCAAAGGGCTTGATTTCGAAGACGCTGTCGAGGCTCGTCTCGACGCGCTGCTGCGCGGGACGGGCGACCTCGTCGAGACGACGGGCACGGCTGTGGGCAACAGCGTCCGCGGCCGCAAGGGCGACTTCCTGATCACCCTCGATCCGACGTCGACGCGCGGGCTCCCAGTGCGGGTTGCCGTGGAGGCCAAGAGCGGACGCGTCGGGCTCGCCAAGCTGTGCCGCGACCTCGATGAGACGCGGCACAACCGTGATGCTGTCATCGCGGTTGCCGTCTACCGCGCCGGGAACGCCCCCTCGGGATGCGCGCCGTTCACCCTGCACGGCGAGCACATCATCTGCGAGTTCGATCCAGACGATCCCGACGACACCGCATTCACCGCCGCCGTGCGCCTCGGGCGCGCGCTTGCCCTCGCTGCGTCGCGCGACCATGAAGATGTTATCGACGCCGTTGCCGTGCGCCGGGACCTCGAAGGAATCCGCGCGCAGCTCAACGCCATCGTCGGAATGAAATCGAAGCTCACGTCGATATCGACCGCGACCGGCGAGCTCCGCAATGGCCTCGACGCGCTGCGTCAGGGGGTGCTGGATCGGGTGCTGTCAATCGAAGGCAACGTTGCCGACGTCACCACCGGGCGCCAGGGCGTTGCGTGACTCTGGTCGATGATCCGGAAACGCTGCGTGGCCGGGACGCGCCTTCGTCAGGGAGGCGGCTCCACCACGGCAATTCCGTCAGCGATATGAATGCGCCACGCCTGCTCGTGCACCGCTCGGTGATGCGGACGGCACAGGGAGACGAGGTTCTCGAGGTCGGTTGGCCCGCCATCCGACCAGTGAATGATGTGGTGGCCATCCGTCCACGCGGGTGGGCGGTCGCATCCCGGGAAGCGGCACCCGTGATCACGCAGGTGGAGCGCTGTGCGGATGTGTGCCGGGATGGTGCGCGTAGCGCGTCCCACCGACAGTGGCACCGCACTCGTGCCGGCCATCCAGACCGAGGCATCAGCAACCGGTGCAACCGTGACCACGGTCCGCACCGCATCGCAGGCGATCCGGCGTGCGGTCTCGGGATGGATCGGCCCAACACCGTGCAACGTCGCCGGCTGTGCAGCGCCACCAGGGTGCACCCTCTCTGCATTCGGTGTGTCATCACTCCGCATGTCATCGCTCCGCGTGTCCGCGCGCAGCGTGTCGGCACTCACCGTCACCGTGAGATGCGGCCGCTGCCCATGCACATCGCGGTGGTCACCGCAGCGCAGCTGGGCGGCGGACATGTCGACCAGCGCATCGGCACGGCGCTGCGACCCTGACCGCATCTCGCCAGGGCTCAAGCCATGCGCGAGCGCATCGATGGCGGCCTTGACGACCGCACCGCCCTCGGCATCGAGCTGACCGCGCAGGAACCAGGCGCCGCCATAGCTCTGCTCGCACTCGAACCAGCGACGCTCGTGAGCGCGGTTGTCATCGTCGAGCACCCCGTCGGGATCGATCTGGAGCCGTGCTGCCTGGGTGAGGGTGCGCATGGCGGCGGGCTCGAGGGTCTCCGCCGCGCCCACGAGGATCTGCTCGAGCGGCGCCACCTGCTCGACGCCGACCGCATTGGCGAGCTGGGCGATGAGGGTCACGTTGCTGAGCGAGGCGCGCCCGGCCCGGGCGCTGTCGAGCGTGGCCGGCAGCTCGCCGAGCGTGCGCGCCAGACGCACGCTGGACGCGCCCGCCTTCCAGGTCACGGCGCAGTGATCGCGCACCCAGGACGTTGTGCTGCCGGCCTCCTCCGCCAGCGCTCCATGGGCGCGATCGAAGCGGTGCAGGCGACGGAGGAACTCGGCCTGGAGACGATCGGTCGCCCGCTGGATTTCGATGAGATCCTCGCCGAGCGCGTGTGTCGAGACGTGGTCGATGGACTCGTTGACGAGTGCATCGACAACCTCATTGAGACGGTCTCGCGCATCCGGAATGGCGAAGGCTTCCATGCACACATTCTACCAAACACCTGTTCGCTACCGTACGGACGCAACACGGACAATGTGGTTCACACAGCCGGTTATCGCCATTCCCGGCAGTAACACTCGACGCGTCCTCGTGGATGTCCGTGCCGGATCCCTCAGCCGGACCAGACTGCGAGAACGCCGCGATGGCCAGGCGCGCATCCAGGGGTGGCAGGTCCTCCGCCGGATAAAGGCTGCCGCCCTACAACCCCGACGTGATCCGATCTCCGGTTGGTACGTGAGACGCCCACTAGCTCCAACCAGCTCTCCCGGGCCTGCCCGCAACGTTCCTCGAGGCATCGAGGGCCGGCCGGAGTTGGGCTTCGCCCGGGACCGCTGCGATCGAGCCCTGTAGGCCATCGGACGCGCCGGCCCGCCAACCCGTCCCGTCCCCCCGCGCCTTAGCACTCGCCCCGGCCACCCGCTAGCAGTCAGACCCGCCGAGTGCTAAACTAGCCCCTGGAACCCAGGCTAGAGGATCAAACCAGGAGGAACCATGGCCAAGCAATTGCTGTTCGACGTCGAGGCCCGCGCCCATCTCAAACGAGGGGTCGATCGGGTGGCCGACGCCGTGAAGATCACTATCGGCCCCAAGGGCCGCAACGTCGTGCTGGACAAGAAGTTCGGCTCGCCGACCATCACCAACGACGAAGTCACGATCGCCAAGGAGATCGAGCTCGAGGAGCCCTTCGAGAACATGGGCGCTCAGCTGGTCAAGGAAGTGGCGAGCAAGACCAACGACATCGCTGGTGACGGGACCACCACCGCCACCGTTCTCGCCCAGGCTCTGATCGCAGCCGGCCTGCAGAACGTGGCCGCCGGCGCCAATCCGATCCAGCTCAAGAAGGGCATCGAGCTCGGCGTTGAGGCGATCGTCAAGGCAATCAAGGAGCAGTCGATCCCGATCTCCGAGCGCGAGAAGATCGCCCAGGTCGCGTCGATCTCCGCGGCAGACCCCACCATCGGCGAGACCGTCGCCGACGCGATGGAAAAGGTCGGCAAGGACGGCGTCATCACCGTCGAAGAGTCCAAGGGTCTCGAGACAGAGCTCGAGCTCGTCGAGGGGATGCAGTTCGACAAGGGCTACATCTCCGCGTACATGGTCACCAATGCCCAACGCATGGAGGCCGTCCTCGAGGATCCCTACATCCTCATCACCGACAAGAAGATCTCGGCGATCGCGGACCTGCTCCCGATCCTCGAGAAGGTCGTGCAGAGCGGCAAGCCGCTCCTGATCATCGCCGAGGATGTCGAGGGCGAGGCGCTTGCCACCCTCATCGTCAACAAGCTCCGCGGCACCTTCAACGCCGTCGCGGTCAAGGCGCCGGGCTTCGGTGATCGCCGCAAGGCAATGCTCCAGGACATCGCGATCCTGACCGGTGGCCAGGTCATCAGCGAGGAAGTGGGCCTCAAGCTCGATTCCGCGCAGCTCAGCTCGCTCGGCCGCGCCCGCAGCGTGACGGTGACCAAGGACGACACCACAATCGTCGAGGGCAACGGCAGCAAGGACGCGATCAAGGGCCGGATCGAGCAGATCAAGGCCGAGATCGAGAAGTCCACCAGTGACTGGGACAAGGAGAAGCTCCAGGAGCGTCTCGCCAAGCTCAGCGGCGGTGTTGCCGTGATCAAGGTCGGCGCGCCGACCGAGACCGAGCTCAAGGAGAAGAAGCACCGCATGGAGGACGCCGTGTCCGCCACGCGCGCAGCAGTCGAAGAGGGCATCGTGCCGGGTGGCGGCGTCGTGCTCGTCAACGCGATCCCAGCGCTCGACAAGGTGAAGGCCGAGGGCGATGTGCTCACCGGCGTGAACATCCTGCGTCGCGCACTCGAGGAGCCCCTCCGTCAGATCGCCCAGAACGCGGGCATGGAAGGCTCCGTCGTCGTCGACAAGGTGAAGTCGCTCCCCAAGGGCCAGGGCTTTGACGCCGCCAAGGGCGAGTACGTCGACATGGTCAAGGCCGGCATCATCGACCCGACCAAGGTCACCCGTTCGGCGGTCCAGAACGCGGCCTCGATCGCCGCGCTGCTGCTCACCACCGAGGCGCTGATCACCGACATCCCCGAGAAGAAGGGAGCACCGGCGGGTCCGCCGATGCCGGAGTACTGATCCGCAACTGATCCGATTCCTGAAGGAGCGGTCCGGGGTTTCCCGGGCCGCTCTTTTCTTGTCTCCAGGGTTGTTCTGCACCGGGCCTCAGCGATGAGTCGATCAACGTTCGGCTACAACCCGGCGACAGCCGCAATGCCACAGGGAGGGGCTGGGTAGATTCGACCCCTCGCATCCCCCTCCAGAGGTAGTTCGATGGGCGACCCGCTGCCAGACCACTCCGCCGCCGAGGCACTCGGCTCCGGGTTCCTGCACGTGACCGGAATCGGAAGCCGCCTTGCCAGACGCGAGGTCGACGAGGAGCAACTCGACGCCGTCGACGGCAAGCTGCTCACCGATCTCGACCGCGAGTTTCACGAACGCGGTGAGGAGGCGGTCCCTGGACTCGATCTCGCCGCGGTGACCACGGTGGACCCCGCATTCACGGCGGACTCATTCCTCTTGATCGCGAGGGACGCTTTCCGAGTGCTGCAGGATTCCCACACTGACGGCGCGCCGTCGCTCGACGTGGACATTGACTCGGCGGAGGTCACTGCCGCGGCCGTCGTGTCCGGTCGCGAGCGCGTGGTCGTCCGTTTCGGGATCAACGGCACTGCACCCTCCACCCAGGACTGGACGTTCGAGCGGGACCCGTCCGTCGACACCAGCGCGGATGACGAGGACCACGAGGTTGCCGACGGCGGATGGCTCGTGGCCCATCGTGGATGGCGCCTCACGGGGATCGCCGCCGCGTAAACGCTCGCTTTGGCGATCATGCGTGTCCGATGAGACACGCGTGCTAGGCAACGCCCGGCTTCCCGGCCCCTTCTCGCGCGTGCCCATCGCGTGGGCGATCGCGCTGCTCGTCTTCATCGGTGCCGGGCTCAGCGCGGCGTCGAACTCCAGGTCCGGAAAGGAGCAGGGGCTGATCCTGGCGGCAATCGGGGTGATCCTGGTGCTCCGCGGAGCCATGGTCTTCAATCAGCGCCGCCACCACGGCGGTCCTGCGACGAACAGCCAGGCCCCGGCCGACGATTCCGGTCCAGCCTTGGCGCCTGCCGTCCCTGTCGCTTCGGTTTCCGCCCCAGCTCCGACCCAGACCACGCTGCCCGTCCCCGACGTTCCCGACACCGTCATCGTGGCGACGAAGCTCTCAAAGCGATACCAGCAGATCGTCGCCGTCGACGCGGTCAGCTTCTCGGTGCAGCGTGGCGAGATCTTCGGGCTGCTCGGCCCCAACGGCGCAGGCAAATCAACGACGCTCGAGATGCTCGAGGGACTCCGCGATATCGACACCGGCACCGCGGTCGTGCTGGGAACCGACGTCAAATCCAACGCCATCGCCGTCAAGCGGCGCATCGGGGTGCAGCTGCAGGCGACCGCCCTGCCGAGCTTCACGACGGTCGCAGAGTCCATAGACCTGTTTCGCGCCTTCTACGACCACACTCGAAACACCGCGGATCTGCTCGTCGAGTTCGACCTGGTTCCCCAGGCGAAGCAGATCACCACCAAGCTCAGTGGCGGGCAGCAGCAACGTCTGAGCATCGCGCTCGCGATGGTCAACGACCCCGACGTCGTGTTCCTCGACGAGCCCACCACCGGTCTGGACCCGCAAGCACGCATCTCGCTCTGGGACTTCATCGAGCGATTCCGGGCTCGAGGCAAGACGGTGATGCTCACCACCCATTACATGGAGGAGGCGGAACGTCTCTGCGACCGGGTCGCGGTCATGGATCAGGGACGTATCGTCGCGCTCGACACACCCGATCGCCTGGTGGCGATCCACGGTCCGGGCACGGCCATCGACTTCATCAGCCACACCGCTGACGTTGACAAGCTGCGCGAGCTGACCGGCGTGGAATCAGCCGAGGTCATTGCGGGGTCGGTACACCTGATCACCCGGACGCCTGAGGTCGTGCTGGCGCAACTCCTCCATCCCGACGGCGATCATGTCAACGGCATCACCAACCTGCGCGTGGAACGCGGCACGCTCGAGGACGTGTTCATCGCCCTGACCGGCCGGGATCTGCGCTCGTGAGAGGGTGGCTGGCTCTCGTCAAGACGACGGTGCGCAGCAGCTTCAGAAATCGCGCAGCGCTCATCTTCACGCTGCTCATCCCGATCTTCCTGATGGTGCTGCTCGGCAACGTGCTGGGCGGCGGCAACGCATCGGTGAATATCGGCGTTGTCGACAACGCGGCCAACACGCTGAGCAAGGCATACATCTCCACGCTCAAGCACGACAAGAACCTTGTCGTCGAGCAGGGCGGCGCGTCACACGAGACGGGCCGTCTCCAGCATGACGACGTGGTCGCAGTCGTGGTGATCGGGCCGGACTTCGGAACCGCGTGCGCGGCCGGAGCATCATGTCCCGGGGCAGGCGTGAATCTGCAGCTCGATCGCAACGATCCATCCGACTCGCAGATCGCCGCTCAGGTGATCAACGCGATCACGCAGGATTTCGCGCAGGCGGCGCACCTCGGCGGCACGCCGGGAATCGCGGTGACCACCACCGAGGTGGGGACCCAGAACATCACCACGATCGACTACTACCTTCCGTCGATGATGACCTACGTCGCGGTCCTCGCCGGCCTGACGTACGTGTCGATCACGATCGTCGACCAGCGCGAACGCAAGGTGTTGCGCCGGTACCGCGCGACACCGTTGCACCCGCTCCAGGTGCTCGGCGCGGCAATGACCGGCGGAGCGGTGACGGTGGCCCTGGAGGTGGCCGCGCTCGCCGTCGTCGGCGTCTTCATCTTCGGCGCGCGTGGGCATGGCAGCTGGGCGCTCACGGTCGTCGCGCTGGTCGTCGGGATTGCGAGCTTCGTCAGCATCGGGTTCCTGCTGACGTCATTTGTCAGCACCAGCGACGCCGCCCGCGGCATCTCGTCACTGATCGGTTTCCCGATGCTGTTCCTCAGCGGGATCTTCTTTCCGGTCGACGCGCTGCCGCAGTGGATCCAGGACGTCGTGCACGTGCTCCCGGTCTACTACGTCTCCGACGCCCTGCACCAGATCCTCAACACGGGGAGCGGTCTTTCGCTCATCGACGTCGTCGTTCCCCTCGCATGGGCTGCGGGATGCTTTGCGCTCGCAGCCTGGAGATTCCGCTGGGAGTGACAGTCAGGAGCAGGCTGTGGCCCGGTACGCCGCGTTGCCGAGACTGGGGGCGGGTTTGCCGGTCACGGTGATGGTCGCGTCGCGCGCGGGCGGCGCGCACCCGTCGGGAAAGACGATGAACACGCTCCGAGCTCCGGCAGAGATGTATCCGTCGCAACTCGTGCTGTTGCAGGTGTAGGGCTCGAAGCTGCCCGAGAGCGTGGAAGTCCCGTCAGCATTCACCGATTGCACGGGATTGGCGAAGAGCCCGGTGAATCCGACGACGAAGAGCACCGCAATGACCACCACGGCGATCACCACCACAGGCACTCCCCACACCGGTCGCCGCCGCCGAAGCGCCGGTTCCTCGGCGACCGCCGGGCCCGGGGCCTGCTCGGGCGCGCTCGGCGGATTCTCCATGGCACTGGTACGGTACCGAAGTCCGTCATGGGGCAGCCGATTGTGTTCGTCACCGACTTCGGGCGCGACGACGCCTACGCGGCGGCGCTGATCGGTGCCGCCTGGCGCGCGGACCCCGCGGCGATTTGTGTCGAGGGGACGCATGGGATTCCTGCCGGTGATGTGCTTGCCGGCGCATACCAGCTCAAGGCCCTCGCCCGGGCCTTCAGCGGAGGCGTTGTGTTCTGCGCAGTGGTCGACCCGGGGGTTGGCACCGACCGACGGGCGATCGCGATCAAGGCCGCCAATGTCACGTGCGTCGCCCCTGACAACGGGCTGGTGTCATATCTCTGGCAGGAGACGGCGCCCGAGCACCGTCAAGCCGTGCGCCTCCGGATCCCGCCAGACGCCTCCGCCACCTTTCACGGACGCGACGTCTTCGCGCCCGCGGCCGCCGCGCTCGCGTCGAACCTACGGTTCAGCGACGCAGGGGATCCCGTCGCGGACCCGGCGATCCTCGCCGACGCGTTCGCAGTCCGGGAGGGCAGCCACGTGACCGGGCGAGTCGCCGTGGTGGATCACTTCGGGAACGCGATCACCACCATTCGGGCTGAAGACATCGATGGCGCCGATGTCCGTGGGGTGACCTGGCCCGGGGGCGGGTCGGGCGGTCTCGTCACCACCTACGCCGCCATCGATGATGGGCCAAGCGCGTTGATCGGCAGCGCGGGGCATCTCGAGGTGGCCGGCCGGGGGATCGCCGCCGCGGTGGCCGGTGGCCCGCGTCTCGGCGACATCGTGAAGGTGGAGCTCGCATGAGCGCGAGCCCCGAGTCCGCGCCGCTGGGCGACCTGACCGCCGAGCAGGTGACGCGCCTGGATGCAGCCGCCGCGGAGTGCGGCGTATCGACTGTGCAGCTCATGGAGATCGCCGGATGGCAGGTGGCGCGCTGCGCGTGGCGCCACCTCGGCGGTCCTGCGGCCGTGAGCGTTGTCGCCGGATATGGCAACAACGGCGGTGACGGGCTCGTTGCCGCGCGACACCTCGCCACCTGGGGATGTGCGGTACGGGTGCTCGTCCTTGGCGACGAGCAGCGGGTGGCCGGGGTTGTACGCGACCACGTGATGTCGGCGCGACGGTGCGGTATCGACGTCATCGTCGATGCGGATCGGGTGGCGGTGCGCGGTGTCATCGCCGGAGCCGACCTTATCATCGATGCGATCCTCGGCACCGGGCTGCGCAGCGCGCCCCGCGAGCCGCAGTCGAGCGGGATTCGAGCGCTCAACGACTCGGGGATTCCCATCCTCAGCGTCGATGTTCCGAGCGGTCTGGACGCCACCACCGGCGACGCGTTCGACCCGACTGTGCGCGCCGCGCTCACCTGCACGCTCACTGCGATGAAGCGCGGCCTCCGGCTCGGCGATGCCCCTTTGCACGCCGGCGCAGTGTGGGTGGCCGACATCGGCATGCCGGCGGCCGCATGGCTGCGGGCCGGGGTCGAGCAGCCACCGGCCATCAGGGGCGGGGAGTTGGTGCACACTTCGTCCTGATCTCCCGCTTGACCGCAGAGCGGAGTCCCGGCTATTCTTCGACCCGTACTCCGCGCCCCAAAGCGCAAACGTCATGATCAACGTCTCAGCACACATCGCTCCCGAGGCGCGCGAGCTTGCCGCAACCGCACGCGAGCAGCTCGATGATCTAGTCACGTATGCCACGCATCTGGTCAACCACCAGGCCGACGCGGTGGCATTCGTCGCCGGCGGGATCCATCACGCCAGCCGCTACCCACCGGCGCGCCTCCGCGTCGACGGCCGGGCGGCGCTCTATCGCGCTGTCACGCGGGCGTGCCGGCACGGTCAGCGATTCCCTCCACGGCCGCAGGGCATCGGCAGGATGTTCCGCCGCGGCGCCGGGTCGGTACGCGTCGAGGTCGAAGAGGGTGGTGCGGGTCGCATCAATACCGTCAAGCGCGCTCTTGCGATGCTCGGCTTCGACCGCCGCGCGGCGCTCCTCCTCCGTGATCTCTGCGGCCTCGACTATCACGAGATGTCGCGCGCACTCGAGTGCTCGCCCGAGGCCGCGGCCCGGCTGGTCGCCGCCGCGCGGCGGGAATTCGGCTCCATCTATCGAGAGATCGCGCTATGAGGTGCAGTCTCCTCGCGCTCAGCAGCTACATCGACACCGAGCTCGACCAAGAGCCGGCGGGTGAGCTCGAGGCGCATCTCGTCGCGTGCGATCGCTGCAGGACCGCGATCGGCCATCTCCGCGAGGAATCGGTGCGCATCGGCGCGCTCGCCCGCGTCCATGTGCCCGATGACGCTGTGCACGACCTGTTCAGCCAGATCGGTTTGATTGCGGAGGAGGACGAGTTGCCCGAAGGACCTGTACATCGCGATCGGCCTGCTCCGGTGGAGGCTCCGCCCTGGTTCGGCGCGGAGCGGGGTGCGGCGTTGCCCTGGGCGCCACGTCCGACCGCGCATGATTCGTCGCAAACCCGCGAGCTGATGGGCGAACGTTCGCCGGTCACGGCCGTCGCCGAACCTCCTGAACTGCTGCTCTGGGACGAAACCATCGACCAGATCGACACCGCGCTTCCCGAGCCGCCGCCGGTGCACGTGCTGCACGCCCCTCAGCCGGCTGCGGCCCCAGATGTCGAATCGGACGCCGTTGACGACAGCGAGCCCTACCCGATTGCCTTCGAGCCGGACAGCGTCGCAGACGTTGAGCAGTCCCCGACTGCCTCTGTCGAGCCATCCTTCAACGAACCGCAGCCGCCAGCGCTCACTGCGGCAGTACCGCAACCGCCGGATCTCTCGACGTCGGCGCCGATGGCGGTACCGCCGCGAACTCGCGACCGGGCCCAACGCCTTCCAGCGTCTTCGCGACGCGGTGGCAGTGCGTTTCGCCCTGCGCAGGGGCGTCGATGCGGATTTCGACTCCGGAGTCGAGATCGTCAGTGGTGTCGGAGCGCCCCGCTGGGACCAGCGCACCCGGCCGCGGCACTGGAACGACAGCCGCTCGGTGGCCGCCACGGCGCCCGTCTCCAGCACGGTCACGCCGCCTGCACCTGCCGTCACAGCGACGACTGACGCGGTCGATGCTCCGGCTCCCGCCGTTATCGAGACGCCGTCACCGCCCTCGACTGCGAAGCCGAATCCGCTCAGCAGGTTCATGGCACGCATCACCGCCGTGCGACCGGCGGACGACGTCGACGATGCGGTGCCGGACGTGCCAGGCGATGCCGCCGCCATGGATGCGATCGCGCCCCGCGACGAGAGCAAAGGCGCCGCCAACACTGTCAAGGCAACGCCGCCACCCGAGCTCGCCGACGTGCTCAGTGAAGTGGCGAGCCTGGCCGCCCCGCTGGAGCGCACGCACACACCCGCAACCAACGACACCTACGCGGCACCCGAGTCGTGGATGGACGAGAAGCCCCCAGAGCGGACTTTCGAATATCGCGGAGCCGGCAGCGCACCGGCGCTCGATCCCGAGCTGCAACTCGGCCCGCGAAGAAGAGCACGAGACCCGCTTCGGTGTGGCGAGCGGTGCGGTCACCGCGCCCGCTCCGGGCCGCCATCTTCGCCGCCTCCAGTCACATCGCCCCGACCGCCGCGACTGGAACCCCGCCCAGCCGGTCACCGGCCGTCACGTGCTGCCGCTCGGCGGACCCGCCGTCGGCGCGGCGGACCGCGATCGACGCCTGTGGCTGTTCGGCGCCGTGACCGTCGTCCTGATGCTGCTTGGATTGCTCATCGGCCGGCAGGTGACCCAGACAAAGTTGCCCGTCGCAGCCACGCTCCCAAAGGCGACGGCGCCGGCGGTCCAGGCGACAACTCCGCCCACCGCGTCACTCCCGGTGGCGACTCCCGCAGTGGCACCGACAGCGATCATCCCCTCAGCGCCAACTCCGCAGCAGCTCACCGGAGCGAAGACGCTCGGCACCGGAAGCAGCGGTTTCTCGGTTGCTGACGTCCGCTACGGAGAGCACCCCAACGACTTCCGGCTCGTCTTCGACATGGCATTCCCGGACAGCGTGACCGGGGACCCGAACACCGTGATCGGATACGGCGGACCGACGACGCTCTACGTGGAGTTCAACGGCGTCGCAGGAGCATCGAACATCGCGACGATGCCGGCGCACCAGGTGGTCATGTCGGTGGCAGCGCTGCCCATGGCGCGGAACACCAACCGTCTGATCTTCAAGATCACGCTGAGCAAGAACGCGCCTTTCGACGCGTACTACCTCTCGGGCGCTCGCCTGGTCATCGACATCACCTAGACGGCATCTCCCCGATGGTGGTCGTGGCCTCCTCCTGCGAGGCGGGCGCTTGGGCGCCGGCATCAGGCGCACCGTGGCGCTCGCGGAGGTCGAACTTCAGCACCTTGCCCGCAGGGTTGCGGGGCAGCACGTCGATGAAGACAACCGACTTGGGCTGCTTGTATCGAGCCAGCTTGTCCTTCGAGAAGTCGATGACGTCCTGCTCGGTGAGCGACACACCCTCCTTGGGCACCACCACCGCGCGCACCGATTCGCCCCAGCGCGGATCCTGCACGCCGATCACCGCAACCTCCTTGATGCCCGGATGCCGGTACAGCGCATCCTCGACCTCGGCCGGGTAGACGTTCTCGCCGCCGCTGATGATCATGTCCTTCTTGCGATCGACAATGAAGAAGTAGCCGTCGGCATCGCGGATGCCCACGTCACCGGTGTGGAACCAACCGTCGGTCAGCACCTCGGCGGTGGCGTCTGGGCGGTTCCAGTATCCTTTCATCACGTTTGGGCCACGTACGACAATTTCGCCTCGCTCACCGTCAGGGACGTCGTGCCCGTGGTCATCGACGATCTTGACGTCGGTGAAGAACGGTGCGATTCCCGCAGAGCCGAGCTTCGCAGTGGCCATCGACGACGGGAGGAACGACGCGAACGGTGACGTCTCGGTGAGCCCGTACCCCTGGTTGAAGGGCAGACCGCGGGCGCCGTAGACCTTGATCAGCGCCTCGGGAACCGGAGCGCCGCCGCATGACAGGACGCGAATGCTGCTCAGATCACGAGTGGCGAAGTCGGGGTGCTGGGCCATGAACAGGTACATGGCGGGGACGCCGAACATTGACGTGATGTGGAACTTCTCGATGTACTCGAGCACCAGGCCTGGTTCGAACATCTGCTCGAGCACGACGGTCGCCCCCTTGATGAACGAGAGCAGCGGGGTGACATTGAGGCCGCCGATGTGGAACAGTGGGGCGACCACGAGCGTGATCTCCTCGGACGTCGCGTCGTCCGCGAGCAGCGCGTTGATGTTGTTCCAGATGATGTTGCCGTGGGTGAGCATCGCTCCCTTGGGGCGCCCGGTGGTCCCCGACGTGTACATGATCAGCGCGACGTCGCTCATCGCCACCGGGTAGTCGAGAGTGCTGTCGCGCTGATCGTGGAGCAGCGAGTCGAAGCCGCGCGCACCACGCTGCTCGACGGCGCAGACGTACTCGCGCACCTTGAGATCCTGGCGAATCGAGTCGACGATCGCCGAGAACGCTTCCTCGTACACGAGGGTGTGCAGACCGGCGTCGCGAATGATGAAGGAGAGCTCCGGACCAGTGAGCCGAAAGTTGAGCGGCACGAAGATGGCGTTGAGCTTCGCCGCGGCAAAGAGTGTGAAGAAGAATCGCGGGTGGTTGAGACCGAGGAAGCCGACGCGATCGCCCGGGTTCACCCCGAGCGCATGGAGTCCGTGGGCCACCTTGTTGGTGAGCTGATCGAGCTCTGCATAGGACCAACGCTCGTCGCGGTAGATGAGGGCTGTGTTGGTGGGGTTGAGCTGCGCACGCCGGCTGAGCGTGAAGCCGATGCCCTGGTCATTCGCCATAGCTGGAACCCTCCAATTATCCGCTTCGCCCGCAGCTCGATTCTCCCATTCGCCGCGTGCGAACGTTTCGCTCAGGCGGTCCAGCCTCCGTCGACCACGAGAACCGAACCGGTCACGAACGACGCAGCGTCCGACGCGAGGAAGAGTGCGGCGCCGGCGATCTCGTCCGGAACCGCATGGCGGCCGAGCGCGGTCTGCTCGAGGATGTGATCGTGGATCTCAGTGGTCTCCACGAGGTAGCGGGCGAGCTTGGTCTCGACAAGCCCGGGAGCGATCGCGTTCACACGGATTCCGAGCGGCCCCAGCTCACGCGAGAGCGTGCGCGTCAGGGTGATCAGCGCAGCCTTGCTGGCGTTGTACGCGCCGGTCAGCGCTTCCGGCCGGATCCCGGCGACCGACGCCATGTTGATGACGCTCCCGCCGTGGTCGCGCATCCATGCGGCCACCGCGTGGCGGGTCAGCCGGATCGGGCCCATCACGTTCACGTCCCAGATCTTGTTGATGGCCCCTTCGTCGGCGTCGAGGATGGGTCCGTACTGCGGGTTGGTCGCTGCGTTGTTCACCAGCACGTCGATGCGGCCCGCCTGGCGCATCACCTCGGCGATCACCGCCTCGCAGGTGGAGGCATCACCGACGTGCCCCGGTACCGCGAAGGCGGACCCGCCACCGGCAACGATCTCCGCCGCCGCCGCTTCGCACGCATCGGCATGACGAGCGTTGACCGCAACGGTTGCCCCTGCCTCGGCGAGCGCCCTGGCGATGGCCAGCCCGATCCCCCGGCTGCCTCCGGTCACCAGCGCCACACGGCCGTCGAGAGAGAACCTCTCCGCGACGCCCATGCTCAGTTGAGGCTGGAGGTGCCGGCGTGGTCCTTCGACCGGACCAGCATGCGGTCGAGCAGAGCCGCTTCACGGCGAAGCAGGCGCAGGCATGCGGCGAGCCGGTCCGCCGTGCCATCGATCTCGAGCAGGCGCTGGCGCTGCGCCGTCTCCACCTGCATCGCCGCGGAGACGAGGTAGGAGAGCAGTTCCGGGTCCGACGGCAGGCCGAATTCGAACGGATCCTCCTGGCCGATGCCGCGGAGCTGTCCGGCGTACCCGCGGAAGGCGGAGGTCACCGCGGCCGCAAGGCGCTCGGTGTCATCCGCGGGGGCCGGGACGTCCTGGAGGTAGTGAACCGACCCGACCAGGTATGGCCGGTTGTGGGAGAACCCGTCGATGTGGAAGCGAGACGCGCCCACGACCGTGAGGTTGTAGCCGCCGTCGGCCAGCTCCTCGATCTCATCGAGCTGGGCCAGGGTGCCGACCTCGTACGGCACGGCTCCGCCACCCGTCTCCTGCCCAGATCGGATCGCCACGATGCCGAAGGTGGTCGATGCCCGGCGGCAGTCGCGCATCATCGCCTTGTATCGCTCCTCGAAGATGTGGAGCGACATGGGCATGTGCGGGAAGAGCACGGTGCCGAGCGGAAACAGCGGGACTTCGATGGCCATCAGGTGACGGTCCGCGCCCGCAGCATCAGCGCCCTATGCGGCTTTGCAGTTCTTGGTGTGCTTGATGATCCGTTCGCGGCGCGGCTCGCCGGGGCGGCGGCTGTGCCGGAATGCGATCTCCACGCCGATCTCGTTTTGACGCATGAGGTTGTTGCAGATCGGGCACCGGACGTGGGTGAGGATGTCGCGCTGGGAGGCGACGCCCTTGGATTCCTTGATCGTGTTGGCCATGGCTGCTGGGGCTCCTTGAGGGGTGGGCTAATTCGATTGTACGCGGCGCCGGGGTACGATTCGACGCCGATGCCTCAATATCTCGGAACCCTCCGACTGCGCCTCGCGGGCATCCTGGCGGGCGCCGCGCTGGGCGCTCTGGCCCTCGGCGCGTGCGGCAGCCTGGTCCCGGTGAGCAGCCAGATCACCCCGCCACCACCCGATTGCTCGACGCCGCGCCCCGTCTCCGCCGTCAACTCGTTCACGACCACGGTCGCCCTGCAGGCGGGCGCCTCGGGGCTCCAGTTCGGCGACATCAGCGTCGGCTGCGGAGCGGTTGCCAAGACGACCTCCAACGTGAATGTGCAGTTCACCGTCTGGCTCTCAACCGGGACGCAGGTGATCACCACGCGGGGGGCGAACCAGCCGACCAACTCCCTTGCACTCGCGGACCCCACGACTCTCGCCTTCTGGAGGCTTGGCGTGCCCGGCATGAAGGTTGGGGGAACGCGCCGTCTGGTCGTGCCGCCGGCGCTGGGATTCGGCGCTACCGGCAACGCCTCGGCCAACGTCCCGGCCAATGCGACGCTCGTGATCGACGTCGAACTCGTCTCTCTGGGCTGAGCGCACCTCAGCAGGCGGCTATGAGCCGGCCCGGGTCCAGAGGACGAAGAGACCTAGGGCACCCGCCGCGGAGAGCAGGACGAACGCCACCGGGAGGCCGATCACCAGCGAGAGGTTGATGCCCGTCGTTGCCAACATGCGCTGTGAAGCATACCGCCAAGACAATCCCACACCCGGCCGACCGGTCAGATCAGGAGGCGACTTCCATGCGAGCGCCGAGCAGGCCCAGCTCGATGTCGTGCATCACGGTGATGCGGAACGCCTGGCGAGCCGCTGCGTCGAGCTCGGGCGCGATCGTCTCGTTGCGCGGACGGCCGATCCAGGGTGGCTGATGGCGGCCCATGGGCTCGCCTCCGACCCGCACCACGACGGCGCGATCGTCCTCCTCATCGACCTCGATGGACACGTGCTGGAGGACGCCCGTGCTGTCGACCAGCGTCCAGGCACGGAGCCAGACGGGCATCGTGCTCCCCGGAACTCGGACGGGACGAACGGCGCCGCTGACGACGTACGCGTCCTTGTGCGGGGCGTCGGCGGTCAGGGCGATGCGAACCGCGGTGTCGAGCTCACCACCCACCCAGGTGGCCAGCGACGGTGCGCGGTTCTCCACGTCGGGGAGCATGTGGGTGAAGAACCCGTTCGAGAGCGAGGGCGCCACCGTGGCATGACGGCGGCAGTATGGGAGGCCCAACACGATCCGGCTGTGCTCATCGCACCAGGTCGTGCCGCACTTCACCTGCCGGCGATCGACGTACGTGCAGCGGCAGGTTGCGGGCTTCGAGCATTCGCCGTCGAGGCACTTGCCCAGACCGTCATGGTCGTCGCCGGTCGATCCGTTGCCGCCCGACTGCTTCCTGGAGAGGCGCTGCCAGGGCTTCAGCTTGTCCAACCTAGATAACTCCTCGGCACCCACGATTCGGTGCCAGACCCCCAGCCTAGTCGCCTTCTCATGCCGATCTGACCAACTGCATCCATCTTGTTACGGCTCGGATGCGCCTCGTGACCCTTGCCGGCGTCTGCGCGCGAGGCTTCAGTACGAGGGGGTCTCGATCGCGAGAATCTGTCCTGGCTGCAGTTCATGTGCGTCGGGCACATCGAGAACGAGCTGAATGCGGTCGTCTCCCAGAAACCCGACACTTTCTATCCGAGCCCTGAAACCGCCATCAACGAGAACGTCGCCGTGCCGCGCCACCGCGCCACCGATGAGACGCCCGACAACAGACGCTCCGGGCCGGCTTTCGACAGCGATCGTATCGGTCACCTCAAAGCCGGATGTCATCCTCGACCGATCCTCATGTCTGCAATCGAATGTGCATGCGTCCGTGCGCGGAAACGCAGCTCAATAATCGCGGCCGGCAGTGCCGCTGACACTGCTGTTGCCGAGATGTGACGGCCAACTGGTTGCGTCGGCGCCACCTTCGGGCGACGTGTGGCCATCGCGCTGGCGGTGGTACCCCGTATCGGATTCGAACCGATGGTCTCCGCCTTGAGAGGGCGGTGTCCTGGGCCACTAGACGAACGGGGCCCGAAGGCCCCGGATCATACCAGCGCCCGGAGACAGCTCAGACCTGGTCGGGTGCCGGCATACCCAGCGTGTGCAAGGCGTCGGCGAGCGTGGCGCGGGTGCCGGCCACCAGCGCGCGCCGGAAGCGACGTATCGCGGCGTCCTCCTCGCGCACGATCGCTGGGGTGTGCTCGTAGAAATCGCTGAACGCTGAGGCGAGGCCAAACGTGTAGGTGGTGAGCAGCGATGGCGAGAGGGCCAACGCGGTCTCCGTCAGCGCTCGCGAGTATGCCTCGATGCTGTGGAGCAACTCTCGCTCCGCCGGATGCAGCTCGGACGGTACCTCGATGGACTGCTGGTCATCGACGACCTTGCGAAGGATGCCGGCGGCACGCGCGTGGGCGTACTGCAGGTAGACGCCGGTGTCACCCGTTACCCGCAGCGCCTCATCGAAGTCGAACGCGATGATCTGGTTGAGCGAGAACTTGAGCAAGTAGTACCGCACCGCACCAGCGGCCACTGCGGTTGCGCCGGCGGCGTCGCGGGCATTCGCGGTGAGTCGTGCGACGGCGCGGTCGAGCAGATCGTCGGCGCGAACCTCGATGCCGCGCCGCCCGCTCAACGCCACACTGTCGCGGCCCTCCTCGATCTCGACGCCGAGCTCCGCGGCGGCCGCGGGTGTCAGCGCGACCACCTCGTAGCTCAAGTGGATCGAGTTGTCGGCCTCGCGCTCGTGGTGCAAGCGGCGAAGCGCACGCTGCACGACGCGCTGCGGGTACGCCTGGCGCGCGTCGATGACGTTGATAACGCGCTGCGCGTGCCCGAAATGTGCGGCAGGCGCGCCGGGCTGGGGCAGCGTCGACGTGGTCATCAACCTCGGGTCGCCCTCCCAAGGCACGTAAAAGAAGTCACGCCCGAGGAGGCCGAACTTCCAGAGCTGGTAGGCGATATCCTTTGCGGTGTACGTCGCGATACCGTCAGACTTGACCAGAACCTTGGTGTCGTCGTCACCGTCGTCGTCATCGCCCTCGGCAGGCATCACCCAGCATCCGGCGAGCTTCCCGGATTCGACGAAGACGATCGCCCCGGACTCGCGCAGCAGCTCGAATGCCTGGCGCCAGAACCCGAGGCCGATGATGTCGGACTCCCAGGTGAGCAGGTCGTAGGTGATGTCGAACCTGCGCATGGTGGCGAGGTGCGCATTGACGATCCGCCGGGCAACATCCTTGACGAACACCGCGGTCTCGTTGCCCCCCTCCTCGACCTCGCGCAGCACGGCGCGGCGCCGCTCGAGCAGCAAAGGGTCGGACTCGTAACGCGCGGAGACCGCGATGTACACCCGCGAGCAGTACTGGTCGAACGGTTCGCCAGGGTGCGGTTCGATGCCGAGCTCGCGAATGCCCACCACGACGTCGGCGACCTGGACGCCCGTGTCGTCGATGTAGTTGTTCACCTCAACGGTGTGGCCGGTGCGCCGGAGCACTCGGGCAACCGTGTCTCCGATGCACGCGTTGCGCAGGTGCCCGACGTGCGCCGCCTTGTTGGGGTTGGTGGCGGTGTGCTCGATGAGGGTCTTGCCCGATGCCGCGGCCTCGTCCGTGGGCAGGTCGACGCTGCCGGTTGCCTCGAGGTCGGCCGCCGACCCGAGCACCGCTTCGGCCCAGGCGCGATTGTCGAGATGGGCGTTGACATACCCGGGCGGGGTCACCGTCCAGGCACGGACTCGGGGCACATGCGCCGCCTCGAGGTGCTCGGCCAGCTCCGCGGCGATCGCCGCCGGCGCGCGTCGCAGGAGCCTGGCGAGGCCGAGTGGGGCGGGCGACGACCAGTCGCCGAACTCGGGGCGGGCTGAGCGCTCGACCACCACCTCGAAGGAGGCGTCAACGCCGATGGCGTGCAGCGCACGCCGGACAGCCGAGACGAGCAGTGTCCTGGTGTCAGCCATATCGCGCAAGGGTAACGGGGAGCACGGCCGCGTCCCGACGGGCGACAATGCGCCGCCGTGGACTCGCGACCATGCGTGATCCCGGCGGCGGGCCTGGGGACGCGCTTTCTCCCTGCCACCAAGGAGCTTCCCAAAGAGCTGCTCCCGGTTCTCGATCGCCCCGTGATCCAATGGGCGGTCGAGGAGGCCGTGGCCTCAGGCGCTGATGAGATCGTGCTCGTCCTCGCCGAGGGCAAGGAAGCCCTGGCGGCGCATCTGCGTCCCGATCCTCCGCTGGAGCGCCTGCTCGAGGAGCGAGGCAAGACCGCGGAGCTCGAGGCGGTGCGCCACGCCGGGAACCTCTGCCGTGTGACCGTGGCGCGCCAGGCGTCGCCGCGCGGCCTGGGCGACGCCGTGCTCTGCGCGGCGAACGCAGTCGGCGACCGGACCTTCCTCTGCATGCTCCCCGACGACCTGTCCGTGGCCGAGCCGCCGGTGCTCCGCCAGCTCTGGAACGCGCATGAGGAGCTTGGGACGTCGATCCTTGCCCTGATGCGCGTGCCCAAGGAGCAGATCTCCAGGTACGGATGTGCCGAGATCGCCGAGACGCGTGGCAAGCTGCACCGGGTGAGTGGTCTTGTCGAGAAGCCGCCGGCCGCGGAGGCCAAGAGCGAATTTGCCGTAATGGGAAGGTATGTGCTCACCCCGGCGATCTTTGCCGCGCTCCGCGAGACCACTCCCGGCGCCCTGGGCGAGATCCAGCTGACCGACGGGATCGGGCGCATGCTCGAGACCGAGGAGGTGTGGGGCGTCGAGTTCGACGGCGAGCTCCTCGATGTCGGCACACCTGCGGGCTGGCTGGCAACGAACATGCGCCTGGCACGCGACCACCCCGAGTTTCAGAGCGCAGTCGCGGCCATCGATGGGACTGGCGGGGCGTGAACGCGCTTCGCCGTGAATGGGGCGCGGTCACCTTCGTGGTGACGATCCTGATTGGAGCTGTCGCGGTGGCGATCTCCCTGGGCGTGTCGGCGACGCACGCCACCGCCGTTCCGTCAGCGCCTCCGTGTCCCTCCTACACCCCCTATGTGGTCACGCCGACGCCGGTCCCGACTGCGACCCCGAAGCCAACTGCGAGCGGCAAGGGCACGCCGGCGGCCACCCCCACCGCGACGCCGACACCGGTACCAACCGCGGCTGCGACGCCGACCCCGTTCAACCCGGAGCTGCAGGGCTGCCCGACGCCGCCGCTGCCACCAACCGCGGCGCCCACGCCCACGCCGAAGACGACCCCGACGGCCGTGGGCGCAACGCCAACACCTGCACCGACGGCCACCCCGACGCCGATACCGACCACTCCGCCGAACTCAACACCGCTGCCAACGGGCACGCCGACCCCGTCGACTTCCTCCGGCTGACAGCGAGCGGCCTCAGAGGGCGAAGAGCAGCCTGTTGCCGTTCGTCGGGGTGATCGAGGAGCGCTGCAACTCGATATCGACCGACGGCGGATGCCCGGTGTCGATCACCACCGCGATGCTCTCCGAGAGGCGCAACCCGCCGATGCGGACGCAATCCCGGAGGAAGGTGAAAGCCATGGGGCGCACGAGGTTCCAGATGTAGCCGCGCACCGCCTGAGCCGTCTCCTCCGGCTCGAGGAGCGTGTCACTCGCGTGCATGCTGCGGTCCTGAAACGCTAGGACGCAGACCTGGTCGGTCAACTGCACTGGTGCCGTCCACGCGTACTGGTCGTCGTCGCCGAGCGAGCCGACGATCCGATCCTTGTCGGTGAAGAGTGCGAGTCGCTCGATGAGCAGCTGCATGGGGCCGGCCGGACCCTCGACGAAGAGCGGGATATCGCGGAGCGGTTCGCTGCGCTCCTGCGCCGGATAGCGCGCGGAGAATCCCAGATCTTCAATGCCACTGAATGGCGCGGGGACTTTGATGACCAGCTCGTCCATCAGCGAGCCTCACTCAACAGGACGTTCGCGTTGCCCATCACGTCAACCCTGTGCGCGAATCTAGCACAGGGGTTGCGCAGATCGAGGCCGTGGAGTGATTGCTACACTCGCGCGACCATGCCGGCACTCGACGACGTTCGAGTCCTCGACCTGACCAGGTTGCTCCCGGGACCGTTCTGCACACTCCTCCTCGCCGACTTCGGTGCCGATGTCATCAAGGTCGAGGACACCGGTGGCGGCGACTACATGCGCTGGATGCCGCCGCTCGTCGACGAGTATTCGGCGATGTTCCACCCGCTCAACCGCAACAAGCGCTCGCTGGCGATCGATCTCAAGAATCCGTTGGGGCGCGAGGCGTTTCTCCGCCTCGCGGCAACCGCCGACGTGGTGGTGGAGAGCTTCCGCCCGGGAGTCATGGACCGTCTCGGCATCGGTATTGCGGCGCTGCACGGCGTGAACCCCAGGCTGGTGCTCTGCAGCCTTACCGGTTATGGCCAGGATGGACCGTTTCGCGACCGCGCGGGCCACGACCTCAACTACGCAGCGGTTGCGGGTGTGCTGCTGCTCGGTGAGAGCGCTGAGAAAGGTCCGCCGATGCCCGGCCTTCAGGTCGGCGATCTCGGTGGTGGAGCCATGGACGCCGCACTCGCGATCATGATCGCGCTCCACCACGCCGCCCGCACCGGCCAGGGACAGCACTGCGACGTCTCGATGGTGGACGGCCTGATCAGCTGGGCGGGCGTGCACGCCTCGCAACTGTTCGCGACCGGTGAGCCTCCCGCACCAGGGGCAGGGATGCTGACCGGGCGGTATCCCTGCTACCGAATCTATCCCTGCGCCGACGGCTTTCTCTCCGTCGGCGCGCTCGAGCCCAAGTTCTGGCGAGCGTTCGTCGAGGTGATCGGCCTTCCCGACCTGGCCGGCGGCGGCCTTGTCGACGGTGATGAGGGACGGCGAACGGTGGCAGCGGTGGAGGCCGTGCTGCGCACCCGAACGCGGGCCGAGTGGGGGCAGATTCTCAACGGACATGACGTGTGCGTCGAGCCGGTGCTCGACCTGCGCGAAACCTTCGAGCATCCTCAGGTCGTCAGCAGAGGCATGAAGCTCGACGCCGGGAACGGGAGACTGATCGCGCAGACCGGGTTTCCCATCCGGCTCACGGCGTCTCCTGCGGTGTACAGGCGTCCCGCACCACGCTACGGTGAACACACAGACGAGGTGCTCACGGAGGCCGGATATGACACCGATGCACTCACCTCGTTACGCGGCGCGGGGGCGATAGCGTGAGCCAGGCCGGCGAGGCGACGCAGACCCCGCGGCACGCGCCGCGCACCACGCGCAGCGCGCAGACGCGCGAACGGATCATCGCCGCCGCCACCGTGGTGTTCGCACGCTCGGGGTTCCACGGCGCGAAGGTCGCCGATATCGCGGAGCAGGCGGGAATCGCGTACGGACTCGTCTATCACTACTTTCACAACAAGGAGGACATCCTCGCAGCGATCTTCACGGAGCGCTGGGCACAGTACGTCACCTACCTGCACGAGGTGGGCGGTATGGACATCGGCTTTCGCGAGCAGATGCGCAGGCTCGTGCACTTCTGGGTCGAGGTCTACCGGCGCGAGCCGGATCTGATGACGGTGATGATCAACGAGGTCACGCGCTCGTACGAGTTCCTCGAATCGCACGACATCGGCACCGTGATGGTTGCCTTCGAAGCCATCGAACAGATCATCCACAAGGCTCGCGATCGCGGCGAGGTCGCTGCCGGTGTTGATCCTCAACTCGCGAGCTACGTGGTCTTCGGTGCCGCGGAGATGGTGCTCACCGGCTACGTCATGGGGACGTTGCGTCGTGACGAACCGTCGGCCTTCGCCGGCGACGAGACCCAGATGCTCGAGGTGCTGCTCGACGGACTCGCACCTCGCTCGCTTAGCTGACGGCAGTCTCCCACCACCGGTCGACGGCGCGCCGCGTCGCCTCGAGACCGTCGCTATTCTCGATGACCCAGGTGGCTCGCTCGCGCTTCTCGTCGATCGGCAGCTGCGCTGCGAGTCGCTGCAGCGCAGCGGGTTCGTCGAGTCCGTTGCGCTCGCGCAGCCGCCGGAGCTGGACGTCGGGCGGCGCGTAGACGAGCAGCACGCCCTCGAACATCCCCTCGCGCGCATTCTCGAAAAGGAGCGGGACATCGACTGCGACGAGTGGTGCCGGTCCCGCCAGGGCTGCCGCGACGCGCTCCTGCATCAAATCGAGGATCCGCGGATGCGTGATCCGCTCGAGGTCGCGGCGCGCGTCGGGGTCGGCGAAGACGACCTCACCGAGGCGGGTGCGGTCGAGCGCGCCGTCGGGCAGGATCACCTCGCGCCCAAAGCGCGCTGCCACCTCATCGAGTGCGGGCTCGCCGGCGAGGACGACCTCGCGCGCAAGCTCGTCCGCGTCGATGACCACCGCGCCGTGCGCCTCGAGCATTCGATCAACGGTGCTCTTGCCAGTCGCGATTCCGCCGGTCACGCCGATCAGTCGCATCGTACTGGACCGTACTCCAGTGCAGGCCAGGCGGTCAGCCGGACGTCGAAATGCACGTGGCGCCCGACGCCCACGATGCATCACCGCGCACGAACAGCAGCATCCCGTGGTCGTCGGCGACGAGCCTCCACCCCGGCGTCGCACTGAGCTCGGCTGTCAGCGCGCCCTTCGAATAGAGCACGGCGGTGGTGTCACTCGACGTGAGCAGCTGGAGCGCCGTCGGAGTCGTCGTGGTGCCGGCGGCGATGCGCTCGTAGTCATCGAACACCGACGTGCCGAGCGAGATCGATTCCCCGTACTCGTACACCGATGCCTGGGGCCACAGCCGGTAGATGACATAGCCACCCGTCCCATACGCGGTGAACACCCGCTGGGTGGTGGGACTGCGCGCCAGTATCGCGGTCGCGCAAGACGGGTACGCGGCTGCGATCCCCTGTGGAGACGCGCTCTGCGCGACGCGTACGCCCACCACACTGACGCCGAAGACGCCAACCGCAATCAGCGCGATGCCCAGAACTGGCGCGGGCCGACGAGTTGTCACGATCCGGCCGGACCGCGCACGCCGCGCTCCGATGGACTCCGCAACCCCGGAGGCCATGGCCAGCCAGGGCGGCACCATCACGGCGACGCAGATCGCGGTGTTGCGTACGGACGTGAGAGCGAGCGCCGCGCCCACGGCAGCGAGCGTGAAGTCGCGCAGGTCGAAGTGACGTCGCAAAGCCGGTCGGGCGAGCACTGTCACGGTGAGCGCCGCGAATGACAGCAGCAGCGCCAGGAGCACCCACATCGCCGGATCCGCGAAATTGGGCGACTGCCACTCCGCGATGCCTTTCTGGCGCTCGGCGGCGCCGGTGGTTGCCGCGAAGACGAACAGCCACGGCCCGTACGGGTTGAGACAAGCGGCAAGCACCGACGCGCCAACCGCGACTGCGAGGCGCTGGATGCGCCGGCTCGGTGCGGCAGCGCCGATCGCAAAACGGTGCTTGATCCCCTCCACCACAACGAAGATCACGAGAAATCCGATTCCCGCGATGAAACCGGCATGCAGATTCGCCCAGAGCAGCAAGAGCGGTGGCAGCAACCAAAGACGCCTGCCGCCCGAGCGCAGATAGGACTCCGCGATCCAGAGTGTCCAGCAGACCAGTACGAACGTGAAGACCTGCGGCCGTGTCCCCAGCACGGGCTCGGCCGCGCGCGCGCCGAGCGCCAGCCCGACCGTGAGCACGATTGGTCCGGCGCCGCGCAGCCGTCCTCGGAGCAACGTCGCGAGCATTGCGCTCCAGCAGACCAGCCCCATCAGCACAGTGACGAGCAACAGGCCCCCGACGGCGGCGACTGCGGCGAAGATCGTCTCTGACAGCCATTCGTGGGCGACCAGCGGATTGCCGAACGCGGTATAGGCGAAGAGCTCTCCCGCGGGGATCTGATGGTGGGCGATGATCCAGTCGCCGAGGCGAAGGTGCCACCAGACGTCCGGGTCGCTCAGCGCGTCGAGGCCGACACCGCTGGTGAGGATGAGGACGGCAGCGAGCAGCGCCCGGCGCGGGTCCGAGAGCCACGCGATCAGGCGCCCGCGCCGGTTGGGCGTCTCCGGCGTCGACGCTTCGGGGGCGCGAATCAGCGTTGCCATGCGCCCCGCAGCGTAGGGGCCGTGTCACCGCAAAAACGGGCCGCGGCCGGCTGGCGACAGATTCGTATACTCCACGCGATGGCCACCGACACCCGGTCTCCCAAGCGTCGCCAGACCTCAGCGAGCAGCAGCTCGCGGCAGACGCCGGCGCCGGCCACGGCCTACACCGGGCACACGATTTCGTGGCGGCACTGCCTGCTCGGCCTGGTGGTCGGCGAGGTCGCGCTGCTGGTGATCAGCAACGTCGCGCTCATCGCGACCAACGCGGCCTTCGGATCGACGGACAACATCGATGGCGGCGTCGTCGGCGTGTCGACCCTGCTGTCGGTGATCCTGGGAGGCTGGCTCGCGGCCAAGCTCGCGGGTCGGTTCGGCCTCTACCAGGGGATCGTCGTCGCCATCGGCTTCATCGCGGTCGGTGCGATCTACACCTTCTTCCAGGAGTCGTCGATCATCGCCTCGTCGCTGAGCACCAACAGCCACCATCTGATCGACCTCGGTCCGATGGACCTCGGCAACCTCTTCAGCGGTGATCTGCTGGCACTCTTCGGTGGGTCGGTCGGCGGCCTACTGTCCGGAAAGCGCTAGCGAGCCCTGGAGACTGGTCCTGCGTCAATCGCAGGCGGCGCGACCCTCAGCGGATCAGACCCCGACTGCTCCTGCCTGGGCCGGCTGTCCCGAGATCGGGACGTCGCGGTACGGCTGACCGATGAGGTCGACGCGACCGAGCGACTGGGCGAACTCCAGGCACGCGGCGCGCGTGAACCGAAGGTGCTTCCCCGGGGTGTGCCAGGCGCGCAAGTGACCCTGAGCGACGGCGCGACGGAGCGTCGAACGCGACACACCGCAGAGTGCCGCCGCTTCGCCAGTTGTGAGGATCTCTTCCTCGCGCTCTGCCAATTCCTCCTCCTCCGACCTGTCAGCGTGTGGAGACCCGGGCACGGATCCCAAGGTGCA
This sequence comes from Candidatus Dormiibacterota bacterium, assembly GCA_963830305.1. Classification (GTDB taxonomy): domain Bacteria; phylum Chloroflexota; class Dormibacteria; order Aeolococcales; family Aeolococcaceae; genus Palsa-851. Next base: position 69,728 of record CAWHLW010000004.1, read on the forward strand.
GTTATACAACGCTTTGGCGGGGTCGTGCGGGTCACCCTGTTGGGTGATGCTAGGAGCGTATCGACCAAACGTATACTCCAGACGAGGTCAACTGACCAATTAGCCCGGTTGAGAAGGCGCAGAGGATCACCATGAACGTCGATGTCCAGGCGATGGCACGGCGTCTGCAGGAGAGCCTCGGGACAGTCATCGTTGGGAAGGGATCGGAGATCGAGCTCTGCATCGTCGGGCTCCTGTGCCGCGGCCACCTTCTTATCGAGGATGTTCCCGGCACCGGCAAGACGCTCCTCGCGAAGGCGCTGGCGCGCAGCAGCGGCTGCAGCTTCGAGCGAGTGCAGTTCACCCCAGACCTGCTCCCCGGCGACGTGACCGGCGTGAGTGTGTACAACCCCCAGCAGCAAACCTTCGAGTTCCGCAAAGGGCCGATCTTCGCGCAGGTTCTTCTCGCCGACGAGATCAACCGAGCCACTCCGAAGACGCAGTCGGCGCTGCTCGAGGCGATGGAGGAGTGGCAGGTCACCGTTGACGGCACGAGCCACCCGCTCCCCGACCCGTTCATGGTGCTGGCGACTCAGAACCCCATCGAGCTCGGCGGGACGTTCCCGCTCCCCGAGGCGCAGGTCGACCGATTTCTGCTCAAGCTGCGACTCGGGTACCTGCCGGCGAACGAGGAGGTGGCCATGCTCGACCGCTTCCAGTCGGGCAGCCCGCTCGGCTCGCTCGAGCCCGTCACGGACGCGGCAGAGATCAAGGCGGCCCAGGAGGTGTGTCGCGACATCTATTGCGACACGAGCCTCAAGGAATACTGCGTGCGCATCGTCCGCCGGACCCGGGAGCACCGCGACGTCTCGCTTGGCTCGTCGCCACGCGGCACGCTCGGGCTGCTCCATGCCGGACAGGCGCGCGCCGCGCTCGCAGGGAGGGACTTCGTGCTCCCGGATGACATCAAGGACATCGCCGCGAACGTCCTCGAACACCGCGTCATGCTTCGCCCGAACGCCGAACTGCGCGGCCTGACCGCCGCTGCGGTCCTCGAGGAGGTGCTGGCGACGGAGTCGGTACCGATGACGGGCCGGCGCCTGGCGTGACCGGCGGCACGGTGAGCGCCCGGAGCGCGCCGTGACTGCGCGCGTGCCGCTGATCGCCTGCGTGGCGGTGCTCGCGTTCTTCGCCGGGATCACCGGCGTCCGCCTTGCGTACACGTTGGCATATGTGCTCGTCCTGCTCCTGGCGGTGGCCTACATCTGGTCTCGTCTGCTCGCGCGCAAGCTCCGCGTCATCCGGGAATCTCCGCAGGGCTCGTTCATGATGGGTGAGCCGTTCGAGGAGACCTTTACGGTCAAGAACGAGAGCGGGCTCCGGCTGCCGTACTGCGAGGTTCGCGATGGCACCAAGCTGCCCGGCTATACGCCCGGGCGCGCTTTCGCACTCGGTGCCGGAGGGTCGGTCACGTGGACCGCGCGCGGCATGTTCAACCTTCGCGGTGTGCATCACTTCGGGCCGCTCGAAGCGCGCCTCGGCGACCCGTTCGGGCTCTTCCCGCGGCGCATCCGCGTTGCCCCTGAGAACGAGGTCATCGTCTATCCCGCGATCCACGCGCTCCTGCACAGCGTGCCGCAATGGAGCGGTAATGGCGTGGCCGAAGCGCATCGCGGCCAGCCGGTGGATGTGCCCCCCGACGTGTCCACCATCCGCGATTACGCACCCACCGACGGGCTGAGCCGAATCCACTGGGCGTCGACAGCGCGCACGGGCCGTTTGATCAGCCGCACCTTCGACACCGGGCAAAGCGCCGACCTTCTCATCGTGCTCGATCTCCAGCACGGCATGCACGCCGGCTCGGGCATCGAGTCGTCGCTCGAGTACGCGATCGCTGTGTGCGCATCGGTCGCCCACGGCGCGATCCGGCGCGGCCAGGCAGTTGGGTTGGTCACCAACTCGCGCGGCGCCACCAGCTTCGGCGCGGGACGCGGCGAGGTGCAGCGGCTCCGGCTCCTCGATTTCCTTGCGCTGGCGAGCGACGACGGCGTGCGCAGCCTTGCGGACACGATCAGTAAGCACGGCGACGGCTGGCGGGGCCGGGGCGGCATGGTGGTGATCACGCCGAACCGTTCCAGTGATTGGGTTGAGGCGCTGGTCGACAGCGCGACCCGCGGCCAGCGCCACCTCTGCATCTTCATCGAGCCCACGTCCTTCGGTGCCAAGGGACAGGCGTTGCGTATTCCAGCAGCGTGGCGCCTCGCCCTCGACTGGTGGGTCGTCCGTCGCGGTGACGTGCTCGGATCCGGCGAGCGCTCCTCGGCCACGGGCTGATCGCCATGGAGGCATACGTCGACCGCACGCTGCAACTCCGCGCACGGAAGCGGGTCCGCCGCGAGCACACCTTTGCGGTCACGGTGGTGCTCTGCGTTGCACTGATCACCGCCACCGCTTGGGCGGTGCTCGCCGCGGGATGGGTGCACGGCGGTGGCGGCGCCATCGTGGTCGCGGTCACATCGGTGATCGAGGCGGCGCTGCTTGCCCAGGCCCGTGCGCCGCGCATCGCCGCCGCGATCGCCGCGCCATTCCTCGGACTCGCGGCGATCGTCCCCACCACGCTCGCGGCGATGCCGCCGGCTCCGGGCCAGAGCGTCGGCGCCATCGCCCAGCACTATCTCCAGGCGATCTTCACGGGGCTTGCCTCGAACCAGGACTGGGATTTCACCGTCGGCCTGTGCGCGATCCTCTTCCTTTGCGGGTACTGGCTGGGGTGGATGGTCCTGCGCGAGCATCGAGGTGTCCTCGCGGTCATCCCGGTCTTCTCAGTTCTTGCCACCAATGTCGTTAACGCGGCAAGCCCCGATCCGATAGCGATCCCGGAGACGATCGCCGTGGTGCTGGCGATCAGCGTCGTGGCCGCCGCATATCTGGGGTCGCTCGGCGATCGCTGGACCGCGTCTCGCATCACCGCGATCGACGGCCTCGGCTGGCGTTTCGGTAGCAGCGCCGCAGCAGTCGCCGTGGTGCTGACCATCGTCGCGCTGGTCCTCCCACCGCTTTCGACCACCGACATCTCTGCGCGAACTCTTTCCCCACGGACTGAGCCTGGGTTCAGCGGGCAAGGGAACTCGTGTCGTGGTCACGGGAGGTGCGGACACCATTGGCTTCAACCCGTCGGTGACGCTCGGTGGCCCGCTGGTCAGCCATCCGCAGCTGGTCATGACCTACACCGACAGCACGTCTGCAAGCGAGTACATCCGCGTCGACAACGACACCGAGTTCCTCAACGGCAACTGGTACCCGCAGGGCCCGAGCTCGGAGGGCGTCAATGCCGGCAGCGGCCTCGAGTATCCCGGGGGGCTGCTCCCCCGGGACACCGACCGGGCCGACGGTGGTATCGGAAAGGACGAATCGCTGGTCAGCGCGACACTCACGTTGCAGCCGAAGGCCACCGGCACCGAACCGCTCGCCCCGTTCACCGGCGATCCCGTGTCGGTGAACGCGCCGGGTATCGCCTGGGGGACGGAGGACGCCTCGGACAGTGAGCTCGACACCGTCGACGAGGTGACACTCGACCAGGCCATCCAGGTGGGCACGACGCTGCAGACGAGCGGATACGTCTCCACGGCTTCCGCGGCAGAGCTCGAGGCTGCGGGCACGAAGTACCCGACCTGGGTCAAGCAGTACGAGAACATCCCCGACGATGCCAGTCACGCCGTCGAGACGATTCGCAGCCTCGCAACGCAGTGGATCGCGGGCGTTCCAGCCGACGCGTACGACGAGGCGATCGCCATCCAGAACCACCTCCGCGATCCGGCATTCTTCCAGTACACGCTGAATCCGCCGCAGGATCCAAGCGGCGCCGTCTGGCCGGTCGTCTACTTTCTGACCGTCAGCCAGAAGGGGTACTGCCAGTACTTCGCCTCCGCGATGGGCTCGATGCTCCGCAGTCTCGGGATCCCCGCCCGGCTGGTGAGCGGGTACGGCCCCGGGACCACCCGTGCGCAGAGTGGACGCGCCGGCCAGCGCCAGCAGGAAGTGACCACGAGCGATGCCCACAGCTGGGTCGAGGCGTACTTCCCCGGCTACGGGTGGATCCCGTTCGAGCCGACGCCCCCGTCGGTCCAGGGCGACTACCAGCCGTTCCCTCGAGGCCAGCAGGCGGTCACGGCCGCCCCGACGGCACCGCCCGCGACGAGCAGGCCGGTCCCGACCGCCAAGCCCGGCAACGTGAACGGCGTCGACCCCAACAGCCTCAAGACTCCCAAGGCGCACGCGTCGCTGCCCGGGGCGGTGGTGGTGTCGCTGGCGGTGCTCGGTGGCATCGTCGTTCTGGCCGTCGCGGCACTGCTCTGGATGCTGCTGCCTCGTTCACTGACCGGCACCTGGAAGCGGGTGGAGACCCTCGGGGTCATCTCGGGGGTCGACCGCCGAAAAGCCGAGACCCACAGGGCATTTGCGGCCCGACTTGCCCGGGCGCGACCCGGGGCTGAATCCGCACTCGGCGAGCTTGCAACCGTGACCGCGCGCGCCGAGTTCAGTGCCGCCGGCGCCTCGGCGAATGAGCGAGCGCAGGCGCTGCGGATCTGGCGCCGCGCGTTCTTCCAGGCTACGTTGCGGCCGAGGAAATCTCCAGGCTGAGCAGGTCGTGCGCGACGAGCGCACCCGGCAGGTTGCGGCGCTCGCTAAGGTGGCTTAGCAGGAAGCGCGTGCGCGGGTTCTCGGTCATGAGGCCGGCCACCTCGTCACGCCACAGGTGTCCCCCGGGCGTCGGCCCGTCCCAGCCGGTGCATTCGCAGACGTAGAGGTCGCATCCGGCGATCGACCGGCGGAGGCCGCCACACATCTCGCTGTCGCCGGAGAAACCGATCGAAAGGCCGCGCCCGTCGGTGAGGCGGTACGCGAGCGACGGGCCCGTGCTGTGCACCACCGCGTGGCTCTGGACACGGTAGCCGGCGAGCTCGACGTCGCTGCCGTCCTGCAGCACCACGTACTCGGGAGCCACGTTCACGTCGACCTCGTGGCGGATATGCGAGCCGTAGCCGTCTCCGAGGAGCCGCGTCATGTATTCACGAGTGCCGACCGGGCCGCCGATGATCATCGAGCCGGGGGCCGCGGGATCAGCGAAAGCCCGGGCGCCGAGTACGGTGGGCAGCGTGAAGCAGTGATCCGCATGGAAGTGGGTGAGCAGCACCAGCGTGATGGCGTGAATCGACGTCGCCGCGCGACGCACCAGGGCCGGGACCGGGGCGCCACAGTCGACCAGGACGCGACCGTCCACGAGGTAGCCGGCATTGCAGCCGCAGGCGCTGAACGCGCTCCCACTGCCGAGCACTGTGATGCGCATCCGGAGAAGATTAGCTGCCGTCGCCCGGTGGTATTAACCATCCCGTGCGATTGGATAGGTTCACGGAGCGCTCTCAGGAAGCGCTGACCGCCGCCCAGCAGGCTGCCCAGCAACTGCAACATCCAACTGTCGAGCCCGAGCACCTGCTGCTCGCGCTGCTCGAGCAGGACGACGGGCTTGTCCCAGCACTGCTCCGCCGCCTCGAAGCGGCTCCGGAGCCGCTGGCCGCGCGCCTGCATGCATGGCTCGAGAACCGTCCCAAGCAGGTCGGCGTCACCGAACCCACGGTCGGCAATGCGCTGCGAACCGTCTTGATGACCGCTTTCGACGAGATGAGCCGCCTCAAGGACGAGTACGTCTCCACCGAACACCTTCTCCTCGCGCTCTGCGCCAAACCCGAGGGCGAAGCGGGTCGCCTGCTCCAGCAGGCCGGCGTCACGCCCGATCGCGTGTACGCGACCCTCGAGGCGGTGCGCGGCTCGCAGCGCGTTACCGACGCGAACCCCGAGGCGAAGTACCAGGCGCTCGAGAAATACGGACGCGACCTGACCGAGGCGGCCCGTCGCGGCAAGCTCGACCCGGTGATCGGGCGCGACGATGAGATCCGCCGGGTCATCCAGGTGCTGTCACGCCGGACCAAGAACAACCCGGTGCTCATCGGCGAGCCAGGAGTTGGCAAGACCGCGATCGCCGAGGGGCTCGCCCAGCGCATCGCGTCTGGCGACGTGCCCGAGGGCCTCAAGGACAAGCGCGTGATCGCGCTCGACCTCGGTGCGATGGTCGCCGGGAGCAAGTACCGCGGTGAGTTCGAGGACCGTCTCAAGGCCGTGCTCAAGGAGGTCACGTCGTCCGACGGCGCGGTGATCCTCTTCATCGACGAGCTGCACACGCTGGTCGGCGCCGGCGCAGCCGAAGGTGCGATGGACGCCGGCAACATGCTCAAGCCGGCGCTCGCGCGCGGCGAGCTGCGCTGCATCGGCGCGACGACGCTCGACGAGTACCGAAAGTACATCGAGAAGGACGCCGCCCTCGAGCGGCGCTTCCAGCCGATCGTCGTCGATCAGCCGTCCGTCGAGGACACCATCAGCATCCTTCGCGGGTTGAAGGAGCGGTACGAGGTGCACCACGGCGTGCGCATCACCGACGCCGCGATCGTCGCGGCAGCAGTGCTCAGCAACCGCTACATCACCGATCGTTTCCTTCCCGACAAGGCGATCGATCTGATCGATGAGTCGGCATCGAAGCTGCGCATCGAGATCGAACTCGCTGCCAACGGAGCTCGACATCGTGGAGCGCGAGATCCGTCAGCTCGAGATCGAGCGAGAAGCATTGCGCAAGGAATCCGACACGGCATCGAAGGAACGTCTCGGACGCCTGGAACGGGAGCTCGCTGACCTGCAGGAGCGCGCGCGAGGCATGCGCACGCGCTGGGAGCAGGAGAAGGGTGCGCTCGAAGCCATCCGCGACATCAAGGAGCGGATGGAACAGGTGCGTCACGAGGCGGACCGCGCCGAGCAGATGAGCGACTTCGGGCGTGCTGCCGAGCTTCGCTACGGCCAGCTCAATGAGTTGCAGCGCGGCCTCGAACAGGAGCAGGCCCGCCTCGTCGAGATGCAGGGCGACCATCCGCTGCTCAAGGAAGAGGTCGGTGCGGAGGACATCGCCGAGGTCGTGTCGCGATGGTCGGGCGTACCGCTCAACAAGATGCTCGAAGGCGAGATGCAGAAGCTGCTCCGCATCGAGCAGGATCTGCACAGCCGGGTCGTCGGTCAGGACGACGCCATCGACGCGATCGCCAACGCGGTACGGCGCGGACGCGCCGGGCTCGCGGACCCCAACCGGCCGATCGGCTCATTCATCTTCCTCGGGCCAACCGGCGTCGGCAAGACCGAGGTGGCACGTGCGCTCGCCGAGCTGCTCTTCGATGACGAGCACTCGATGATCCGGATCGACATGAGCGAGTACATGGAGAAGCACACCGTCTCGCGCCTCGTCGGCGCGCCTCCCGGCTACGTCGGCTACGAGGAGGGCGGGCAGCTCACCGAGGCGGTGCGGCGCAGGCCGTACAGCGTGCTGCTGCTCGACGAGATCGAGAAGGCTCACCCCGACGTGTTCAACATCCTGCTGCAGCTGCTCGAGGACGGCCGTCTCACGGACGGACAGGGACGCACTGTCGACTTCCGCAACTGCGTGGTCATCATGACCAGCAACCTCGGTTCGCAGCTCATCGCCGAGGTGCCACCGGAGGCCGATAGCAGCACGTGGGATCGGGTGCGCGAGGCGGTTCTCGCCGAGCTTCGCACCAGCTTCCGTCCCGAGTTCCTGAACCGTGTTGACGACATCATCCTGTTCTCCCGGCTCGATCGCGCCCAGCTGCGTCAGATCGTCACCATCCAGCTGCGCGGAGTCCGCGACCGGCTCGCGGCCCGAAAGCTCACCCTGAAGGTGACCGAGGCGGCGGTCGACGCACTTGCGGAAGAGGGTTACGACCCGACGTACGGCGCACGCCCGCTCAAGCAAGTCATCCAGCGTCGCCTGCAGGACCCGATTGCCATGGCGATCCTCGAGGGACGTTTCAGCGAGGGTGACACCGTTGCGGTTGATGCCAAGGATGGCCAGATCACGATCAGCCGGGCCGAACCGAGCGCACCGCCGGCTGTCGCCGAGACCGCCACCGCCTGATCGCGTTCACGTCCGCGCCGGGGCGGCCCTCGCTGCGAGCACGGACCCGCAGAGGATGAGAACGAACCCCGCGACGATGGCGCCCGTCAGGCGTTCGTGGAGGAGCACCACCCCGAGGGTGACAGCCACAGCCGGGTTCACATATGTGATCACGGTCGCGCGAACCGGACCGATCTCGCGGATGAGCGCAAAGAAGAGCAGGAATGCGAGCGCGGTGCAGACAACTCCAAGCGCCAAGACGGCAGCGATCGCCTGGCCGGATGGCCACGCATGCGGCAGCTGGATGATTGCCGCCGGTGCGTAGCCGACTGCAGCCAGGAGCAGCGAGCTCGCGATCACTCCAAGCGCCGGTAGGTCGCTCAGCTTCCGGTTGATGATGTACGGGCCGATCGCATAGCAGACCGCGACGATCAGCACTTGCGCGATCGCCTCGAATGTGGACGACGAGACGTCGAACCCCACGAGCACGCCAACTCCGACGAGCCCGATGCAGAGGCCGAGAATCCGGCGCCACCCATGGCGCTCACCGCTGCGCGTGACCAGTCCGATGACCACTCCGATGAGCGGGACTGTCGAGACGAGCAGTCCAGACAGCGAGCTCGAGATGCGCAGCTCGGCATCCGAGAGGAGCACCCAGGGGATGCCCATCTCGATAACCGTGTACGCGACGATCCAGCCCCACCGCTTGAGGAGCGGGCGAACCTGCACGCGGGTGAGCGCGATCGGGACGAGCAGCACGGCGCCGAGCAAGACCCGAACGAAGACGAGGTCGACAGGGCCGAACCCTTTGAGTGCGACCTTGATGAGGAGATACGGAATTCCCCAGATCACGCACATCGCAACGAAGAGGACCAGGCCGCGTCTGCTCACGGCGAGATCTTCTACGCTGTGCGGCTCCACATGGAACAGCCCCGTCCACTCCGAGCCCCGAGCCCACTGCTCCTTGCCGTCTCATCGCTCTTCGTGGCGACGCTCGTGGCATCGAACATCCTCGCCGTCAAGATCGCCGACGTCGGCCCGTTCTCGGTTCCAGCCGCGATCGTGATCTTTCCGCTCGCGTACCTCTTCGGCGACGTGCTCACCGAGGTCTGGGGCTACCGCGTGGCGCGCACCGTGATATGGACCGGCTTCTTCGCAAACATCGTCGTCGTCCTCTTCATCGCCGCGGCGATCGCCATCCCCGCTGACCCGCACTACACCGGCCAGGCCGCGTATGCGGCCGTGCTCGGTGAGAGCCCGCGTCTCGTCTTGGCGTCACTGACCGCCTATCTGCTCGGCGAATTTCTCAACGCATTCGTCCTCGCTCGACTGAAGATCGCGACGCGTGGCCGATTCCTCTGGACGCGCACCATCGGCTCCACCCTCATCGGCCAGGGAGTGGACAGCGCGGTGTTCATCTCTCTCGCATTCGCCGGCACGCAGCCCTGGTCCGTCCTGCTTGTCATCATTCGCGATGTGTGGGTTGTCAAGGTCCTCTACGAGGTGATCGCCACTCCGATCACGTATGCGCTGGTCACCGTGCTCAAGCGCGTCGAGGGTGTTGACACCTACGACCGCGACACCAAGTTCGCCCCGATTCCGCTCGCATCCCTGCGTGCACGCTTGCGAGGAGCGCAACCATGACCGACGAACGGTACGGAACCCGCGCCATCCGCGAAGCCAAACTGGAAGCCTTCGACAATCGCACCCCTGAACGCGACTACACGATCCAGTTCACGATTCCCGAATTCACGTGCCTCTGTCCGATCTCGGGTTTTCCCGACTTCGCAACACTGCACGTTCGCTACGTGCCCGGCCCCCGCTGCGTCGAGTTGAAATCTCTCAAGCTCTACATCAACGGCTACCGCGATAAGAACGTCTACCACGAGGACGTGGTGAACATCGTCCTCGGCGACCTTGTTGCACTCCTCGACCCCCGCTACTGCGAAGTGATCGGCGACTTCAACGTCCGCGGAAACATCAAGACAGTAGTGAGAGCAAAGCATCGCGAGCAGACCTGGCAAGGCGACGTCGACCCGTGGTGGCCAACGGCAGGAAACGGAGCAGCGACGGAGTCATAGGTGGTGCCCGCCGTCATCCCAGTGAGGAACGGGGGACGGAGGGCCAAGTGGCCGCACCTCACCGACGACCTCCGGAGACAGGGGCGGTGACCGACGGCGCCACCCCTGTCTCCGCGCGCAAGCGCCAAGTAAGGCGCCCATATGTCGCCCGCAGTACCCCGTTTCCGAAGAATCCGGGGCATACTGCACGCCAGTCACGGCACACGCCGATTCTTGCACCGGTTTTCTCCACATCTCAGCAACACATTTCGATGGCTATACACACACTTCCCGCCGGCTGGACGCTTCTCGCGACGCGCCCGCGCGACGAGTTGCATCAGGCGCTGTTGACCAGCACGTATGAAAGGTCCTTCGCTGATGTCCCCATCGACTGGTGGGACGCGTCGATCGAGGCATGGCGGCCCACTTCGATCGTTCGCCTGCTCGGCGGCGTGTGGGACGTGGGCCGCGACGTCGAAGTACTCGTGCCCGATGACGGTGGGCCGTCGCCTGCTCGAATCAGCATCGCCCAGGTACGGCTGTCGCGCCTCCTGACGGCGGGCATATCTCGGTACTGGGTGGCCCGGTATCAGAAGTTGCTGGTTCTCCGGCTCGTCGAGCAGGCCGCGGTGCTCGGCGGGGATCCGGATCCGTTGCGCCGGTTGGCGGCACGCCTCCGACACCAGGAATCACTTGCGTACGACGTCTGGGCGACTGCGTACTTGACCGGGGCTCGCGACGGCGTCGAATTGCCTCCCGAGGTTCCGCCGGCGACGGATGACAACGGATGGGAGCCGGCGGGGGATGACGATCCGGCGGCGATCATTCACGCAGCGGTGCGAGTCCTGGCCGCCGACCTGCTTCGGCTGGACGAGGCGCTCGAGGAAGCCGGAGCCACACCCGCCGAACGCGCTGCCCATCCGCTGCTCTCCGCGATCACCTCGCTCCTGCTGCGTTCGCCGGCCACGCCGATGGTCAGCCCAGCGGGATCCGATTCTCGCCTGGCCTGAGCAGCACACGCACCGCCGCGTCGTTGCGGCACTCGTCGCGGACTCGAAGCCAGAGCCGGTCGCCGTCGATCTCGAAGCCGGCGCCTGACGGCGCAAGGACGGCGACGACCTGCGGGTCGATGGCGCCGACGCCGTCGAACTCCGGAATCCCGCCGGCGATTGCGAGGACCGGAGGCAACTCCTGCAGCCGCCGCGACCATGCGCCGATCGGAACTCGCGGCATCGGCTCGCCAAGCAGCGTCGCCAGGAGCAGGGCCAGACCACCGATGTTCGATCGGGCCGGCTCTTCGATGTGTTCCGAGAGTGCGCGCTCGTGGATGAGCCCGGCGATGACCTCGCGAGCCCGAACCGTGGAGTCGTCCGGTGGCACCGCCACCCAGAGGACCCGCTGGCCGGCGCGAGCGCTGAAGCCACCATCCACAACAATGCAGCCCGGAACCGAAGCCGCTGCGGCCTCGATGGTCGCGAGCTTCGACGCGGACCCGGTCGGGCTGCCCGGAGCAAGTCCGGTCTCCTCGTCCCAGGAACGGGTGGCGCGGCAGACACGACCGTCACGGATTGCGGCGAGCGGGAGCGCGAGACGGCGGATGCTGAGCTCGAGGGTTGCGGCGTAAGCGCCGTCGCCCGTTGCTCGGGGCGGATACACCGTGCCGCCGATTGCGTCCGCCGCGATGCGCGCAAAGCCCAGGCCCCAACGGTCGCGCTCGGCCCTGCGCCGCGCGGTCGCAACTCGCGGCGAGGCGCCCGCGTGGCGCCACACGACCCGCAGGGTGGTGCGGTCGACCTCGAGGCGGACTGCGGTGGCCGCGTCGTGCCGTTCTGCGTTGACGGCGAGCTGAACGAGGACCAACGCCGCAATCTCAGGACCGAGCACGGGACGTGGTGACCCCGCAACCGTGTCGACGCTGAGGCCGGTGCGCGCCGTGATTCCCGCGCGAGCGAGCTCGATAACGTCATCGGTCGTGCCCCAGCCGCCGGGCTCGCGCCCGGCAACCAGTCGCAGCGATCCTGCGAGCATGCGAACCCGCTGCGCTTGGGTGCCGGTCAGCCCGATGGCCGCAGCGTCGATCGCGTCGAGCAGCCGGGTGAGCAGCTCATCGCAGTGCGCTGACGCCGGCTGTGTTCGAACCACCAGACGCACGCTGCGCACGGGGTAGCAGACCGCTCCAGGCCCCGGCCCATCCCATTCCGGGGTTCGCGCGATCACATCTCCGGCGGCGTCCATCAGAGCTGCAGCGAGGGGGAGCTCGGCAATCTCGGCCAGGCTGAGGTTCACGCCTCGTCGGAGGGCTCTGCCGCTCCCTCGGACGCGGTCACGCTGAGACGGTACTTGCGATTGCCGTGGCTCACCAGGCGAACCGCCGAGTGGTGGGCGTGCAGCCATTCACCAAAGCGGCGAACCGCTTTGGTTGCCGTGTCCGAGTGGAAGGTCACGATGTCCGGGTGATGCACCACCAGCCGGATCGCCTCGCGGTGATGGTGCTGGTCGAGACTTGGCAGGTGCACGACCACGGTCCCGTCATGGATACGAAGGTCACCCACCGTGCGGTCGAGCATTCGGTCGATACGCTCGAGCAATGAGGCGTCACCGTCGCGCTTGTCGTGCAGCAGGGCGCGCGGGTGCGAACGCTGTATCTGGCTGCGGACGTTGAACGCGTCGATGTTCTGCGAGTAGACGATCACCGGACATTCGCGGAGCTCGCGTGCGAGACGCGAGAGCACATCACCGCTGCTCGCGCTGCGATCCGGTGCCTTGCCGAGATCCCAGTCGATGATGGCCAGCACCGGCCGGCTCGAGTAGCGGTTGTTCTCGAGCAGGGAGAGCGCGCGCGATGCGCTGCGGGCTCCGAGTGGATGAAACCGCTTGCGCGTGAAGTGAGTCTGCAGCTCATCGAGCGTCTCGGCGTCGTCCTCGAGGATGAGCACCTCCGGGTTCGCTCTCATCGACCTGCCCCGGCTGGGGAACGGACGAGCCGCACACAACCTGCCTGGTCGCGCTGCACGCACCACCCAGCCTTGGACCGGGCGAGGGCATTCGACACAGCACGGAAGTTGTGCGCGGGGAGGGCGAATCCATGCGGATACGCCGCCACCAGCAACTCGAGCGACGCGCCGCGCATCAAGGTGCCGTCGTCGAGCTCGACGCCACTGCCTGGCGCGAGGCGCATGCCGCCGACTTCGGCGGCGCACGCTCGTCGCACAGCATCGAGCAATGCCGCCGGCCGGTCGAAGCACCGTGCGTGGCCTGGGAGCCCGGTCGGCACATCGCCGAGCCACAACGTGAGCACCGGACGGTGGCGCAGGACCGACGCGAGCGCCGGCGTCAGCGAGACCGCGCTGCCGATCACCATCCACGGCCACGGAAGGCATGCGGCGGTGATCTCGTCGGCATCGTCGGAGCGAGCATCGCGGATGATCGCCATCCCGCCCGGCACCGCGTCGTGCACGGCCACGGCGAGCTCGCCGTCCACAGTCACGACGAGGATGGCGCGCCCTCGATCAGGGGCACGAACGCCAAGCATCCATGGAGCGTCGGTGACCTCCACGAAGCATCCCTCCCAGCCAGGCTTCGCGAGCGAACGCAATGGTCCGTGCCCGCGAGCGGCCTCAGCCAGTGTAGTGGTGACGGGGGTGGGGCGGGCCGGCGGGGCGGACACGGACACGCAGTAACCATCGGCCCCGGACTGGGACATTGCGCGGACAGACACAGCGCCGCTCGACGTGGCAGACTGAGCGCGGTATGTCGACCTCAGACGCCGGGGAGCCAGCCGCCGAAACGGTCCGGCTGGCGCTCAGCGAGATCCTGCACCGCCCGCTCGTCGATAGTGCGGGTGGCCGTCTGGGCCGGGTCGACGATGTCATCGCCCGATTCGCCGAGGGCGGCTACCCTCCGGTGACTGGCCTGGTCGGGCGCATTGCCGGACGCAAGCTGTTCATTCCTCGCGACCGCATCGCCGAGATGAAGCCCGGCGGCGTCAAGCTGGCGGGGGAGGATCTCAACCTCGCCCATTTCGAGCGTCGCCAGGGGGAGGTCCTGCTCGGCGACGACGTCCTCGGTCGCAGGCTGATCAGCGTTGACGCCGGCAAGCTCGTCGTGGCCCACGACATCGAGCTGCGCTACCAGGACGGACGGTGGGTTGTGGCGGGCGTTGACACCCGGGCGCGAGGTTTCCGCGGCCGCTTCCTTGGCGGTCGCAACGAGAGCCCGGGCTTCGTCGACTGGGCCGCGGTCGAGCCCTTCGTCGGACACGTTCCCAGCTCGCGACTGCTCATGCCACTCCGCCGCCTGCGTCGCCTCCACCCCGCGCAGATCGCCGACCTCGTCGAGGCCGCATCGCACGACGAGGGCGAAGAGATCATCTCGGCTGTGCACGGCGATCCAGAGCTCGAGGCCGATGTCTTCGAGGAGCTGAATACCGAGCATCAGGTTGAGTTTCTTCGCGACAAGTCCGACGCGGAAGCAGCCGCGGTGCTCGCGGAGATGGGTCCGGATGACGCCGCCGACCTGGTCACCGAGCTCGACCAACCACGGCGTGCGCCGATTCTCTCGCTGCTCCCGCCCTCGCAGCAGGCCAAGGTGCGAGCGTTGCTCAGCTATGGACAGAGCAGCGCGGGTGGAATGATGAGCCCCGACTTCGTGTCGGTTGCTTCCGATGCGACGGTGGCTGACGCGCTCGCTGCGGCGCGCGCCGCGGACGTGCTTCCTCAGGTCGCCGCTGACGTCTTTCTGCTCGACGATGATCACCTCGCGGGTTCCGTGCCACTCATCGAGCTGCTACGCACCGACGGTGCGACCCAGATCTCCGACCTGGTGGAGCACAGCAACGCATCGGTGAGCGTTGACGACGATTTTCCTGAGGTTGCGCGGCGCATGGCCGATTTCAACCTCACAGTCGTTGCGGTGCTCGACGACGACAATCGGGTCGTCGGCGTCATCACGGTTGACGATGTGCTCGAGGCGATGCTGCCCAACTCATGGCGGCGGCGCGCGGAGGCGGACGGGGACTGACCTCGGAGCTTCGGGTTCGCCGCGGGTTGTACACTCCAGGGACGGCAACCAGTTTCTTTGGGGTGTATTCACTACTACATGGACGGCGGCGACAGTCCCCAGTCCCGGCAACTCGCGGGCCCGCCCGTATCGAGGTAGCGACGCACTCGTGACCTCCTGAGCGGTCAGGCCCGCTCAGTCTTGCCGTCATCGACGGTGGGAGGTCCGAATTGACGAAGGAGAAGGCTCGCAGGACGGCCGCCAAGGTGGCGCCCGCCTCGAAGGTGATGCCCGATGACGCCCATCACGGCGACATCCGCGGCGCCTTCGGAACCATCGGCGAGCACGATCCCACCGGTGCACGGACGTTGCGCCGCAGGCTGCTTGCGTTTGCGGCGATCATCGGTCCGGGCCTGATCGTGATGGTGGGGGACAACGACGCAGGCGGCGTCTCAACGTACGCGGCCGCTGGACAGGACTACGGAACAAGCCTGCTCTGGACGTTGCTCCTGCTCATTCCCGTGCTCATCGTCAATCAGGAGATGGTGGTGCGCCTCGGTGCGGTGTCCGGCGTTGGACATGGGCGGCTCATCTTCGAGCGGTTCGGCAAGGTCTGGGGCCGCTTCGCGGTGAGCGATCTCTTCGTCCTCAACTTCCTCACGATCGCAACCGAGTTCATCGGGATATCGCTGGGCGCCCAGTACTTCGGCGTTCCCGCGTGGGTTGCGGTGCCGCTCGCCGGACTCCTGCTCGTCGGCATCACCGTCACCGGTCGCTTCGAGACGTGGGAGCGGCTGATGTTCGTCATCCTCTTCGGCAATCTGCTGTGCATCCCGCTCATGTTTCTCTGCCACCCAACGCTGGGTCCAGTGCTCGAGCACTTCGTCGTCCCCGGTGTGCAGGGTGGCTTCAAGTCCGATGGGGTGCTGCTCATCGTCGCCATCGTCGGAACCACCATCACGCCGTGGCAGCTGTTCTTCCAGCAGTCCAACGTCGTCGACAAGCGCATCACGCCTCGCTGGATTCCGTACGAGCGCGCCGATACCGTGATGGGTGCCCTGATCGTCGTCATCGGCGCGAGCGCGATCATGATTGCCACGGCGTTCGCCTTCAGTCACAACGGTACCGGGGCGGGGAACGTGAATGCCTTCACCAATACGCACGACCTCGCCGACGAGCTGACGTCGCACATCGGCCCGGCGGTCGGCGCGATCTTCTCCATCCTCCTCATCGATGCATCCATCGTCGGAGCGAGCGCGGTGACGCTCTCCACCTCGTACGCATTCGGCGATACGTTCGGCATCAGAAACTCGCTGCACAGGTCCTGGCGCGAGGCGCGGCAGTTCTACGCGATGTTCACTGGACTCGTGGTTCTGGCGGCTGCGTTCGTCCTGATCCCGGGTATCCCACTCGGTCTGGTGACGACCGCGGTGCAGGCTCTCGCGGGCGTGATGCTGCCGAGCGCGTGTCTGTTCGTCCTGTTCCTGTGCAACGACCGAGACGTGCTCGGTCCCTGGGTGAACAAGCCCTGGTTCAACCTGCTTGCGTCGCTGATCCTTGGCGTGCTGCTGATCCTCTCGGTCATCCTCGTGGTGTCGACGATCTTCCCGGCGATCGACGTCGCGCGACTGTTCCTGATCCTCACCGCAGTCATGGTGATCGGATTGGCGTTCGCGATCGCGATCAACATCCGAGCTCGCAGGGCGATGCCGCCGGATCCGCGGATGCAGGAAGATCGCGAGACCTGGCGGATGCCGTCACTCGCCTTGCTGAGTCAGCCCGTGAAGTCGCGCGGCCGATTGATCGCGTTGTGCACGGTGCGCGGCTATGCGATCGTCGCGATGGTGAGCCTGCTGATCAAGACGATCCTCACAGCCCGGGGCAGTCACTAGCCGGCGATTGCGACATCCTCGAAGGGCGTGACGCATGGGCGGCCGGGCGCATGCTCGTACACGACCTGCCCGCCGCCCGCGATGACAGTGGATGCTGACACCGTGCCGTAGACGTCGCCGTGGATGCACGCTGCGTCGACCGGCGAGTCCGTCGCCGATGTGTTGTCGGCGAGCATTGCCTTCAATCCGGCGATGGTGACGCGCGGATCGGCACCGGCCGCCAGCACGCGATCCATCCCGGCGCGCAGCATCGCCACCTTCGCGCTTCGGGAGTCGTCGACGTCGCGAGTTGTCAGCACGTGCGGGCCGGGCGCGAGCTCAACGACACGCACGGGACCGGAGTCGTCCACATGGGCCACCAGCGCTCGGTTCCCGTCCACCCAGAGCACATTGACCGGGTTGTAGCGGGCATGGCCGAGGCCGGCAAGCCGGCTCCGGATGTCCTTACGGTCTCCGCTAGAGGGGAGGGGGGGGGGTGGTGTGGTTTTGTGGTGTTTGTGTTTTGGGTGGGTGGGTGTGGTGTGTTGGTGGGGGGTGTGGGGTGTGTGGGGTGTGTGTGTGGTGGTGTGGGGGGGGGGGGGGGGGGGTGTGGAGGACTGCGCGCAGCGCGGGGCAGTCACTAGCCGGCGATTGCGACATCCTCGAAGGGCGTGACGCATGGGCGGCCGGGCGCATGCTCGTACACGACCTGCCCGCCGCCCGCGATGACAGTGGATGCTGACACCGTGCCGTAGACGTCGCCGTGGATGCACGCTGCGTCGACCGGCGAGTTCGTCGCCGATGTGTTGTCGGCGAGCATTGCCTTCAATCCGGCGATGGTGACGCGCGGATCGGCACCGGCCGCCAGCACGCGATCCATCCCGGCGCGCAGCATCGCCACCTTCGCGCTTCGGGAGTTGTCGACGTCGCGAGTTGTCAGCACGTGCGGGCCGGGCGCGAGCTCAACGACACGCACGGGACCGGAGTCGTCCACATGGGCCACCAGCGCTCGGTTCCCGTCCACCCAGAGCACATTGACCGGGTTGTAGCGGGCATGGCCGAGGCCGGCAAGCCGGCTCCGGATGTCCTTACGGTCTCCGTTCAGCAGGGCGACCGGGATCTCTCCACGAGAGCGGCGCGTGGGGTCGGGCGCAACCGGTGGGCCTTCCCCCGGATGCCGGTTGGTCACCGCGCAAACCGCGCCGTCCGCCGCGACCGCGAGCCAGGTCCCGCCGGCGACCAGGTCGCGCCCCCCGAGGATCAGCGGGTTCTCGCTGAGCACACCGGGTGGCGCGCTCGGGCGAGCGATCAGCTCATCGCGATTCGCCGCGAGCACGATCGGCGCCGTGGGGTGGGATCTCCAGGCCAGGAGGATCGTGCACACCGGCCGAATCGTATGCGGACTGCCAACGCTGGTGTGACCGCTGTGAACACGGCCTCGCGACGCCGTGACGACCCGCCGACTTCCATCTCGGTTGGCGGGTATTAAGACCACAGTTGGAACACGTCAATGACTGCAAACGTCATACAAAGGCTCACACCCCGTCGGCGCCCGAGAGGCCGCGCGGCTGTCGCGCTGCTGCCTGGCGTCTTCGCGCTCATGCTCGCCGGGGTGTCCGGCGTGGCGGCCGCAACCACTCCCGCGCCGTCGCCGACGGCGACGCCGACATGAGCGACGCCGACGCCGACGCCGACGCCAAGGGTCTGCCACCACGGCTCGAACGCCCAGGGCTGCTGCTCGAGAAAGAACCCGTGCTCCACGCCAACCCCCACGCTGACCCCGACTCCTAGTCCGTCGGGCGGCCCCAACGGAGGCTCGACGCCGACCCCAACCGCCGCACCGACAAGCACTCCCGCGCCAACCCACAACCCCTCGCCGACCCCCACCCCCAAGCCCGTGTCCTCCGGAGGATCAGCGGGCAGCCACAACGGCAGCAGCGGTGGCGCCACCGGCGACGTCGATGCCACGCACACCCAGGCAGCGGCGGTGCCGACACCGTTCGCGCCGCTCACGACCGCGGTGACGGCGGTGACCTCGGGTCAGGGTCTCGACGCCGCCCGGATCCCGCCCGTCGAAGCACTCACGCCGCTGAGCGGGCTCGACTTCGGCAGTGGCCTGAACGTCGGACCGGTCCTGCTCCTGATCGACCTGATCGGGATCGGCATGCTCTTTTACCTCGTGCGCACCCGCTGGCTCGCCGCCGAGGACTGAGCCACCACAACGGGCCCCGCGCCCTCGCCGATCCCCACCAACCCTCGACCGATCGCCGCCGCGGTGACCGCCGCGGCACGACGAGCCGCGTCGGCAAGTGGCGTTCCCCGAGCAAGCTCAGCAGTGAGCGTCGCCGAGTGCGTGCACCCGGTGCCATGCGTGGCGGTCCCCTCCACCCACACGATCGGAATCTCGACGTGGTCGCTGCCGTCGAAGAGCAGGTCTGAGCCTTCGCCCTCGCCACCGGTGATCACCACGGCGCCGGCGCCGCGAGCAACGATCCGTTCGGCGAGCATCCGGCGGTCGCCGTCCGTTCCGGCAAGAATTCGGGCTTCGGCGAGGTTGGGGGTCACCACGGCCGCCAGGGGCAGGAGCGAGCCGATCAACACCTCAACGGCCTCAGGGTCGAGCAGCGGCGAACCGGTGCTGGCGCGGAGGACGGGATCGATCACGAGCGGGGTTGGGTGGTCCCTGAGGAAGTCGGCGACGGTGGTGACGATCTCCGCCGAGAGGAGCGCACCCGTCTTGGCGGCATCAACCCCGATGTCGGCGTAGACGGCCTCGAGTTGCGCCGTGATGATCCACGTGGGAAGTGGGTAGGTGGCCACAATCGCGGTCGTGTTCTGTGCGGTGACACCGACGATGGCGGTCATCCCGTGGCACCCGGCCGCGGTGAACGCCTTGAGATCAGCCTGGATCCCGGCGCCACCTCCGGAATCCGAGGTGGCGATCGACAGGCAACGCGGTGGTGTCACCCGCCCATCGTAGATGCCGAAGCGACTCGCCTCAGACGGCGATGTGGGCCGGCTCGGGAGTCCGCGCGATCACCGGGGTCCGGGCGGCCTCGTCGAAGACGACAAAGCGGTTCTTTCCCTGGCGCTTGGCGAGGTACATGGCCATGTCGGCGCGGCGCATCAACTCCTCTGGCTCGGGAGCGTCCGCTGCGTCCTCGACGACGGCGACACCAACGCTCGCGCCGATGGTGATCATGGCGTCGCCCATCGGGATCGGCCGCCGCAACGTTTCGATGATCCGGCCGGCCACCACCGCCGCATCGCTGAAATGGCGCATGCCGTCGAGGAGCATGCCGAACTCGTCGCCGCCGAGGCGCGCGGCAAGGTCGAGCTTGCGCACCTGCACGCGAAGTCGTGCGGCGACCGCGCTGAGCACGCGGTCGCCAACGGCATGACCGAACGTGTCATTGATCTCTTTGAACCCGTCGAGGTCGATGAACATCACCGCGACGGGTCGCTTCGAAGTCGTGAGCTGCGACAGCGACGTTGCCACCGTCTCGATGAACAACGAGCGGTTCGCGATCTGGGTCAGCGGGTCGTAGAAGGCGCGGCGCGCGAGCTCCGCCTTCTCGACCGACATCGCCTTGATCGCCTCGGCGAGCTGGCCGTTCTCGAGGGCGACGCTGATGAGCCCGGCAACCGTGCTCAGCAGGTTCTGCTCATGGGTTCCGAACTTGACGCCGCGCGTTGGGTTGAGCAGCAAGAGCATGCCCTGGGGACCCTCGAGCCCGCGCAGCACCACCACCGTTCCGGCAGTTGCCGAGCGTTCCGCGAGCGCCAGTCCGAGCGACTGATCCCTGGCCACCGATCCGGTCAGGATCGCGCTCGTTCGCAGTTCGTTGAGCACCTCCTGTTCGGCGAAGGTCAGATCCGAGGTGCTCGCCTGCGCCTCGTCGTCGTCACCGGAGGAGTTGAATCGAACCGCCGGCCCGCGCACCTCCGGGATGACCACGAGCTCGGCGCGCTCGACGTCGAACATCTTGGTGATGCCGTTCAGCAGCTCGCCGGCGCGCTCGCCGACCTGACGTGTCGAATGCAGGATCTCGGTGGTCCGGTACAGGAACTCATTGCGGTCGGCACGACGCTGACTTTCGCCTGCCGCGATCTGGCCCGCGAGCACGAGCAGCACCGGGGGGACGAGCGCGAAGGCCAGGATCGGGCGTGTCGTCAGGATGATCAGCGCGACAACTCCGAGTGAGGCGTTGGTGGTGGTGGCGATCACCTGGAACAGGTACGCGCGCGCGACCTCACCGACGTTCAGCCGTCCCTGCGCGATCGTGGTGCCGAGGTTCAGCGCGAGCGGATACACGAACCAGCCGGCGACGATCATCGCGGCGGCGAAGGCGGCGATGCTGTGCACCGCAAGCGGATCGGAAGGGATCGGTCCGACGGCGTTGAACACCAGGACGGCCACGCCGATGTAGACGACGTCGAGGGCGACGTTGGCGAAATCCTTGACCCAGCGGATGCGCCGCTGCCGCGTCCAGCTGGCGAGCAGGACACCGACGACGTAGCACCCCAGCAACTGGTGCGGGTCGACGAGGAAGAGGCCGATCGCAACCGGGATCTCGGTGAGCGAGAGCGTCGACACCTCACGGTGGACGCGCACGTGGACGAAGAGCAGGCTCGTCACGTAGCAGATGGCCAGCTCGGTCCACCAGGGGATTGCCCCCATGAGCGTGACCCGGTGGACGTCACGCAGCGGCAGCAGCCAGAGCGCAGCGCCGATGACCGCGAGAAAGATGGAGAAGACGACGAGGCGCTGGGGACCGTTGAGCAGGCCGATCCGGGCGCGCGCTCGTGCCATGAGGACCGGTGGATGCGCCACCGACATCTCACTCATGTCACGTCACGACGCGGCTGTCCCCCGAGCATGTGCAAAGACCTCCTGTCAGACCGGCGGTCAGCCCCCCATGACCGGCCGCTCGATTGTGTCGCGACATCCCGCCCCTTCCATCCACGGGAGCGTCACATCGTGGTAACGACACCGGAACGGCGATATCAGACATGAGTTCGTCGCTTGGTCCGCGGGCAGTCCGACGCCGTCACATAGCCTCGACACATGACCATCACAGACGACCGTTCCACCACCCCGACCCCGCCTGCCCCACCCCCCTCGTACATCCGCCGGCATCCCATCCTCGCCGCCTTTGGCGTGCTCTCAGGCCTCTCGTTGTTCTCGGCGCTCTGGCCGTTCAGCGCGATCGTGGTCGGCGTCGCGGTGGCGGGTCACGCGACCGGCCTCGATCGCGCCGCCCTGCATGTCGCGGAACGCGTCGCCGTTCACATCAGGGCGTCGCTGCGCGATCGCGACCATCCCGAACCGGAGCCAACAGCGCCGGCGCCCATCGCACCGCAACCGCCCGCAGCGGCCTCGCCGGCTCCACGGCACGAGGCGCATGCTCCCGCGCCGCCGCCGGCTCCCGCAGCACGGTCGAGCCGTGCTCCGCGCCCTCATGCGCCCGGTGCCCACCGGCATGTGCCCGCTCGCCGTGCGGAGTCAGTGGATCGCGAAGTCGGCGCGACGCAGGACGGTCCCGGTCTCTGAGCCTGCGGTCAGATCACCCGAGCCGGGCGCGGGCGTCGCTGAGCCGCTGCAGCGATTTCTCCTTGCCGAGAAACATCATGGCCTCGATCACCGGGAGCCCCGTGGGCGACCCGAGGACGGCGATGTACAGGACTCGGAACGCGTCGCGCGGCTTCACGCCTCTGGCTTCGGCCACCGCGCGAAGCCGCTCGAGGAGCGCAGCGTGGTTGTCGAGACCGCCGTCGACGATGGCCCCGATGCAGGCGTCGATCATCGCGATTGCGGTGGCCTGATCGACCTTCTTCGGAGGGAACTCGACGCTCTCGTCGATCTTGATGTCGCCGAGCAGGGGTGCGCAGAGGCGGGTGGCGTCAGCCAGGGTCACCATCCGCTCGCGCAGCATGGGGATGAGCTGACGGCGTGTCTCCTTGCTGGTCCCGGGCAGGGGGAACTCGAGCGCCTCGACGAGGTCATCGGTGCTCATGCGCCGGATGTGGATCCCGTTGAGATCGTCGAGGCGCCTTGGATCGAAGATCGCCGCGGCGGCGTTGACGCGGTCGAGCGTGAAACGCTCGATGAGCTCCTGCGGTGTGAAGACCTCCTGCCCGTCACCCGACGACCATCCCAGCAGCGCGATGGCGTTGACGATCGCTGACGGCAGGTAGCCGAGCTCCCCGTACTCGAGGACGTTGCGCGCGCCATGGCGCTTGCTGAGCTTCTGATGGTCGGGCCCGAGCACCGCCGGAACGTGTGCGAAGCGCGGGGGCTCCCACCCGAATGCCGCATACAGGGCCAGGTGTTTCGGTGTCGACGGGATCCACTCGTCGGAGCGGATGACGTGGCTGATCTCCATGAGGTGATCGTCGACGACGACTGCAAGGTGGTACGTGGGAAAGCCGTCGCTTTTGAGCAGGACCTGGTCGTCGATGTCCGCATTGTTGAAGCTCACGTGACCGCGGACCAGGTCGTCCCATTCGGACACGCCGTCGGGCATGCGCAGACGGACCACCGCGGCCATCCCATTCGCGCGTTCAACGGCAACCTCGGCCTGCCGGGTCAGACAGCGCCGGTCGTATCGCGTCGGCTCGGAGCGGGCGCGCTGCTCCTCGCGCATCGCGGCGAGCCTGGCCGGAGTGCACGTGCACCAGTACGCGTTGCCGTCGGCGACGAGCCTGTCCGCGTGCTCGCGATAGACGGCGATGCGCAAGGACTGGATGTACGGATCGTGAGGACCGCCGACCTCGGGACCCTCGTCCCAGTTGAGCCCGAGCCAGCTCAGGGTTTCGAGGATGAGCGCCTCGGTGCCTGGGATGTATCGCTCCTGGTCGGTGTCCTCGATTCGGAGGATGAAGTCGCCACCGGCATGCCGCGCCGTGAGCCACGCAAAGAGGGCGGTTCGAACCGAGCCGAAATGCAGCGCCCCGGTGGGGGAGGGCGCGAAACGGGTGCGAACCCGCGGGCCGGGCACTAGGCCGAACTCAGTGTGGCGCGAAGAGCACGAGAGTCAGGATGGTCCACGCCAGCAACCCGACAATGAGCATCGGCGCGTCGAGGTTGGAGACCACGACTGCCATCACGCGCGGTGATCCGCCGCCACCGGATGACGTTGCCGCATCGCCGACGCGCATGACTCCGGGGGGCTTGCCGACATCGGCCATTCCCCAGGGCGGCGGTGGCGCCAGCGGGGTTCCGCGTGGCGTGACGTGCACCTCCTCGTCCTGACGGCGCAGCTTCTCCTCGTAGAGGATGCCGACGATCAGGAAGGTGCCGAGAGCGCCGGTCCCGAGCCCCATGAGGATGAGGATGATGCCCAGGGCCGTGTTCAGGTAGTCGTTGTAGACGTGGCCGCCGAGCAGGTCGAGGACGCCCCCGACGATGAGTGCAGCGGCCACCAGACCGAAGCCCAGGGTCTTGCCGGCGATCTCTCTGACAGGCATGCCGCGAGTATACCGGCGCGCCCAGTTCGATTCGTGGGCGGCGACGAGCGGCGCGCACGAACCTAAGATTGGCGGTCGCGCCCGCATCGTCTAGCGGTCAGGACACCACCCTTTCAAGGTGGTAACCGGGGTTCGACTCCCCGTGCGGGTACGCCGACTGATCAGTCTGCGGCGGTTTCCCCGCCCGTCCGCAGCGGCGGCCCCTCGACCGCCGTGTGGTGCGCGTGATGCACCGATCGTCGCTGCGTTCCTGGGCGCGGGCCATTTCGGATGGTGGCGGCGGCCAGCACGCCGCCCGCGGCGCAGAGGATCGCGGCAATGAACGCCGCATGCTGAAAACCCGTCTCGAAGACCGCTGGGTGCAGATAGCTGTCGCCGGTGATCCCGGCGACCGCGGGCAGCAGCGCAATCGCAAGCAGGCTCCCCGTGCGCGCGACGGTGTTGTTGACTGCCGAGGCGAGTCCGCTGCGCTCCGCCGGCGCGGATGACATCGCGGTGGCGGTGAGCGGCGCCACGGTGATGGCGAGCCCGAAGCCGAAGACCAGGACGGCCGGCAGCACCTCCACGAGGTAGTTCCCCCCGCTGTCGATGCGTGCGAAGAGTGCGAGTCCGGCGGCCACGATCAGCGGTCCAGCTGTCATCTGCAGGCGCGGACCGATGCGCGCTGACAGTGCGCCGGACCGCGATGAGAGCGCGAACATCAGGAAGGTGACCGGCAGCAGCGATGCTCCGGCAGCCGTGGGGCTGTAGTGCGACACCTGCTGCAACTCGATGGGCATGAGAAAGAACATTCCGCCGAGCATTCCATAGATCAACAACGTCACAGCGTTGGTGGCGCTGAACTGCCGTGACCTGAAGATGTCGAGCGGAACGATCGGCGCACGCACGTTCAACTCGACGACGATGAATGCAATCAATGCCGTGGCTCCGATGAGCAGAGCGCCGAGCACGACCGGTGAGTCCCAGTGTCCGCTCGACCCCTGAATCAGCCCGTACGAGATGCCCACGAGCGCCAGCACGGTGAGCGCGCTCCCCGTGATGTCGATGTAGCCGGTGGCATTCGGATCTCGCGTCTCCGGGACCTGTCGCAACGAGATGAGGATCACCGCGACCGCGATCGGCACATTGATCAGGAAGATCAATCGCCATGAGACCGCCGTGATCAGGAAGCCCCCCACGAACGGTCCGAGAGCCGTCGCGACACCACCGAGCCCCGACCACGCGCCGATGACGCGTCCACGTTCTTTGGGGGCGAACGATGCCTCGAGGATGGCGAGGCTCCCCGGCGTGAGCAGCGCACCACCGACCCCCTGCAGTCCTCGCGCCGCGATCAGCAGGCCGATGTTCGGCGCGATGGCGCAGAACAGCGATGCGATCGCGAACCATGCCACGCCGATGACGAAGATCTTGCGGCGCCCGTAGCGGTCGCAGAGCGCGCCGGCAAGCAGGATCAGGCCGGCGACGGTGAGCAGATATCCCGCCGACACCCACTGCAGGCCGGCGATCTGCGCATGGAAGTCCTTGCCGATCGCGGGTTGGGCGATGCCGACGACGGTGGCATCCAGCTGCGCCATCGCGCTGCCGAGCACGGTCGCCGTGAGCACCCATTTCCCCCGGGCGGTGGCCAGGTGCAGGTCCGTTGACTCAGGTGGAACTACCGGCCCTTCGGGTGATCCCGCTTCAGTCACCCCATTCGACATCGCCGTAGAAGCCCGCCGGCTTGGGGTGTCGGTTGTATGCAGCGATGCCGTTGCGGCTGCCGGCGATGGTCGTGGTCGTGCCGTGTCCCGGAAGCACGAGAGTTTCTTCCGGTAATGGCAACAACCGTGCGGTGATGCTCGCCATGATGGTTTCCAGGTCGCCGCGTGCGCTTGTCTTGCCAGGACCGCCATTGAACAGCGTGTCGCCGGTGATCACCGCCTTGCCGACACGCAACGAGATGCTCCCCGGCGTGTGGCCGGGCGTATGGATCACGCCGATCCGCACGCTGCCCACGGGGACCTCGGCGCCATCGTCGAGCCGGCCGTCGATGCGCTCCTCGGGGATCTTGATCTCGCGGCTTCCCACGAGCACGGGCGCACCCGTCGCGGCGCGCACGGCGTCGTAGGTCATCCAGTGATCGGGATGCCAGTGCGTGGCGATGACCGTCTGCACGCCGCCCTCGGCTGCGATCGCTGCAAGCAACGGCTCCTCGTCGAGCGGCATGTCGACAAGCGCCGCCACGCCGTTGGCGACGTCACGGACCACGTACGCGTTGTTTCCGTATGGCCCCATCGGGCCGATCTTGACGATGCGGACACCGCCGTCCTCGAAGACGGTGACCTCAGCGCCGGCCACGCGCCCCCGACTTGACCGGCCCTTTTCTGGATGCCGGCGACTTCTGCGGGTCCTGCTTCGATGCGGCCTCGGCGCGGAGCGCTGCCTTGAAGGCGCGCTTCTGGGCCTGGTAGTTCTCGCGTTCGGCGACGGTCGTGACGTCCGCCAGCGTCGGCCAGTCGGGCGCGACGGTCTCCCAGCCCGCCGGCCGAACGCCGAGGTGTTTGGCGACCACCCCGACCATGATCCGAGCCTTCGCGGCGCCAAAACCGGGGAGGGCGGCGAATCGCCGCAGCAGATCCTTCGCGTCCGTGGCCTCCGTCCAGATCCGAGTGGTGTCGCCGCCGT
Organism: Candidatus Dormiibacterota bacterium; assembly: GCA_963830305.1. GTDB lineage: Bacteria > Chloroflexota > Dormibacteria > Aeolococcales > Aeolococcaceae > Palsa-851. Next base: position 96,778 of record CAWHLW010000004.1, read on the forward strand.
ACTCGTCGGCGATCACCTTGCAGAGGGCGTACACGCGCTGCGCCATGCTGACCGGGAAGCGATGCAGGGCGGGCGGCGTCTGGAACGCCTTCTCCACCTTGGTGGGATCCATGCGCGCAACCTCGACAGGGTCGATCGTGCCGAGACGTTCGCGCATGTGCAGCGGGCCCTGGAAGGCCCACTCGATGGGGATCTGCTGATCCAGACAGAAGCCGATCAGCAGCGCGGTGGGATTCTCACTGATGAGGCGGTCCGACTCGGGGTCGCCCGTCCACTGGAGTTGCAGGGTCGTCGCCGCGCTCTTGGCCACGGCGTGTACGGTACCGCGCCGCACCCCCGAGCAGAGGCACACACTCGCGACTGCGTACACTCGGCGCATGTCGTGGCTCGGGCGTCTTTTCGGGTCGAAGCCACCGGCTGCGCCGCTGAACAGCGTGGTCGTCGCGAGCGATCTCGTCCAGCCCCTGACGGTGGGCGGCCTCGAACTCTCGACCGCGGTCGACGCCGCGCTTCGCGCCTACCTCGACGCCCAGGCCAAGGCGCTCGCCGCCGGCGAGCCCGAGCGAATTCCCTTCTGGCTGCGCCGCGACGTCACTCCTTCCGGTGACCTCGAGGATGAGCTCCGGGACCGTGTCATCCAGCGGCGAGCGGCCGAAGAAGAAGAGGCGCACTGATCGCGAGCAGGCGGACAGGCTGACCATGCGGGCGGTAGCCTTCAAAGACTTCGGTGTCGTCGAGCTCGTCGACGTACCGAAACCTGGGATTGAGGATCCGGGTGATGCGCTCGTCCGGGTAACCCGGACGGCGATCTGCGGCAGCGACCTGCACGTGGTCCACGGTCGCATCCCCGGGATGAGCCCCGGCGGCATTCTCGGGCACGAGTTCGTCGGTGTCATAGAGGCCGTGGACGGCGCCGTTCGCCGCTTTGGCGAAGGCGAGCGAGTCGTGGGCTCGTTCACGATTCCTTGCGGTGCGTGCTGGTACTGCGCGCGCCGGCTCTTCAGCCGATGCCCGGATCAGCGGGTCTTCGGTTACGGATCCTTCTTCGGCGACGTCGCAGGTGCGCAGGGTGAGTACGTCCGTGTCCCGAACGCCGACCTCGTGCTCCACGCTGTTGACGACTCGATGAGCGACGAGCAGGCGCTCTTCGTCGGCGACATCTTCACCACAGGCTACGACTGCGCCAGCGAGGCACGCATCGAGCAGGGAGACGTGGTAACAGTCGTTGGCTGCGGCCCGGTCGGCTTGATGGCCATCCTCGCGTCGCGCGGATTCGAGCCGTCAACGATCTACGCGGTGGACACGGTGTCCGAACGCCTCGAGATGGCCCAGACGCTCGGTGCGATACCGGTCGACGCCAACGACGTGCACGTTCCAAGCTACGTTCAGGATCGGACGGGGGGACGCGGCGCCGACGCCGTCCTGGAGTGCGTCGGGCTGGTTCCGGCGCTCCTCGATTGCATCGACATCGCACGCGCCGGTGGCCGGATCAGCGTCATCGGGGTGCACAGCGACCAGGAGCTCGAGCTGCCGCTCAACACCACGTTCGTCAAGGCGATCGACCTCAAGTTCTGTGGCACCGCGAACATCATCGGGCGGTGGGACGAGTCGCTCGCCATGGTGGCGAGCGGTGCAGTCCACCCCGACGCGATCATCTCGCACCGCATGGCGCTCGACGACGCGGTGCTCGGTTACCAGCTCTTCGAGCGACGCGAGGCCCTCAAGGTCGTGCTCACTCCGTAGCGGGTGGGATCACCCTGTGATGCGGCCGCCGGTGACGTCGATGGTCACGCCGGTGATCCAGGATGACTGCGGCGTTGCAAGGAACACCGCGGAGTCCGCGACATCCTCAACAGTGCCGAGCCGTCGCAACGGAAAGCTCTGCCCGAGTTGCTCGCGCGCGAGTGCAGGCATGTTCGCGACAAGACGCTCGGTCTCGATCGCGGACGGGGCGATGCAGTTGATGCGCACGCCGCTCGGCGCGAGGTCGACGGCGAGGTGCCGGGTGAGCATCACGATGCCCGCCTTGGCCGCCGCATACGCCACCGACGCACCGCCCGGCTGCCGTCCGGCGGTGGAAGACATCGTCACGATGGACCCTCGCCGCCGTTCGACCATCCCGAGCGCGAAAGTCCTGACGGTGATGTACGTTGCCGTGAGATTGCCGTCGATGACCGCGCGCCAGCGAGACGCGTCGAGGTGCGTGAGCGGCTCCGGGCGTCCGTCGCCACCCGCGAACGCCAGCAGCACGGTCGCCGGGCCGAAGGCGGCTTCGGTGCCGGCGCACAACGCATCGACCTCGTCCTGGCTGGTGCAGTCTGCCTCGATGCCGATGGCACGGCCTCCGGCGGAGGCGATCGATGCCACCACGGTGTCGATTGCACCCTGGTCGCGCCCGCAAACGACCACCGCCGCGCCGAGTCCGGCGAAGCGGCGTGCAGACCCGGCGCCGATGCCCCGCGACCCGCCGGTGACCACGACGACCTCGTCGCGGAGGTCAGCGGTGAGAGCTTGAGTTGTCATGATATTTACCTTACACTACGTACAGTGAAAGAGGCAACATGACGCCGCGCCCATACGACCTGGGACGCCGTGCCCTGGCGATGGACGAACGGCGGGCACGGATCATCGCGGCGGCGCGCCAGGAACTCTTGTCCTCGCCCCGGTTCACCCTCGAGGCGGTGGCCGAACGCGCAGCGGTGTCGCGCGTGACCGTGTACGCACAGTTCGGCGATCGGGACAGCCTCCTCGAGGCCGTCTATGACGACCTCGGCGTGAGCGGAGGCCTGGACCGGATTCCCGAAGCATTCGCGGCCTCAGATCTGGCCGCAGCGCTCCAGATCATCGTGGAGGTGTTCTGCCATTTCTACGCGGTCCATCGAGACGTCATCAGGCGGCTGAATGCTCTGAGAGTTCTGAGCACCGGCGAATTCGCCGGCCAGGGCGCGCGGAACGAGCGCCGGCGCCAGATCCTGGGCACGCTGCTCACCCGCTCGGGAGCGGACGATGGAAGCCTCGTGGACGCGCTGCAGGCGCTCACGAGCTTCGCCTTTGTCGACGAGCTGGCCGGCCCGGAGCGCACCCCGGATGCCGTTGCTGAGGCAGTCATGCAGCTCGTCTCGTCCGCCGTTGCCGCGCGCGGCTGACGATCGATTACGGGCCGCCAAACGCTCGGGTTGCCGCGGCCGAAACGGGTTATCTTTTCGGCGCTTTCGGTCTCTGGCACCATCTTGGCTCAGAGACGCTTGACATGGCATCACAGTACTGCCATAGTGGCGTCATGGACCTACGCCCGTACGTCGAGAGCATTCATCAACAGCTAGCCGATGCGGCTGAGGCCGGTGGTGACGAGGCGCGCGCCCTCGCCGAACGCCTCGCCGCGCCGCTCGATTCGGCCATACGCCTCGCTCTGCAGGACGCGCTTGGGGCCGCGGCGGAGGAGATCACTCGCGAGCTCGCCCCAGGTTCGGTGGAGGTGCGCATTCGCGGCCGAAACCCCGAGTTCGTCGTGACGCCGCCACCCGCGGAGCCGGCGTCGGACGATTTCTCCAACCCGAGCAATGACGACGCGCCCCTGGCGCCGCTGAGCCCCGCTGACACCGAGGACGGTGGGACCGCGCGGATCAACCTGCGCATGCCCGACCACCTCAAGACCCGGGTCGACCAGGCGGCGAGCAGTGAAGGGCTCTCTGTGAACAGCTGGCTCGTCCGTGCGGCGGGCTTTGCACTCGATCGAACCGACCCCGGCCGCCGGCGCGACACGCGCGCCGCGCAGGGACCGGGCCGCTTTACGGGCTGGGTTCGCTAACCCGCACCACCACCAGGAGGAAATCACCATGCCTACTTTCGATACCCCCCGGCCAATCCTCGTGACCCTCGAGGTCGGCGTCGGCGACGTCCGAATCGCCGCCAGTGACCGCACCGACACCGTTGTTGAGATCCGTCCGACTCACCCCTCCAAGCCCGCGGACGTGGCGGCTGCCGAGCAAACGCGTGTCGAGTATGCCGATGGCCGGCTGCTGGTCAAAGGCCCAAAGGGCTGGCACCGATACCTCTCGCGTGACGGTGGTGACTCGATCGATATTCACATCGAGCTTCCGGTGGGTTCAAAGGTGCACGGGGAGGCCGGAGTCGCCGCGCTCCATTGCACCGGCCCGCTCGGCGAATGCCACTACACCACGGGCGTTGGCGACGTCCAGGTCGAAGAGGCGCGACCGGCGCATCTCACCACCGGGGTTGGCGATGTTGCCGTGGACCGGGCCTTCGGCCATGCGCAGATCTCCACGGGATCGGGAGCGGTGCGGATCGGCACGGTGGACGGCACCGCGACGATCAAGGGAGCCAACGGCAGCACCTGGATCGGCGACGTGTCGCGTGACCTCCGGGTGATTGCCGCCAACGGTTCCATCTCCGTCGACCACTCGCACGCGAGCGTCGTGGTCAAGACCGCCAATGGCGATGTGAGTCTTGGCGAGGTGGAGGGCGGGACCGTGGTTGCACAGACGGCCATGGGCAGGGTGGACATCGGGATTCGCGAGAGTGTCGCTGCGTGGCTCGACCTCGACACCAAGTTCGGCAAGGTCTACAACGATCTCGGGCCGGCGGCCCGTCCGGAGCCGGGGGAGCAATCGGTTGAAGTCCGCGCACGCAGCTCCTTTGGCGATATCACCATCCATCGAGCGGTGGCGAGCCCGACCGTGGCCACCGGGTCATGAGCACGCGGCTTGCGGTGCAGATCACGGGGTTACGCAAGTCCTTCGGTGACAAGCTCGTGCTCGACGGCATCGACCTGGCGATCGGCGAAGGCACGGTGTTCGCGCTGCTCGGTCCCAATGGAGCGGGCAAGACGACAACTGTGCAAATCCTGTCGACGCTGCTTCGTGCCGACGCCGGAGACATCCGTGTCGCCGGTTTCGACGTCAACCGCGAGCCTCAGAAGGTGCGCGATGCCATCGGCGTCACCGGGCAGTTCTCAGCGGTGGACTACCTCCTGACCGGCCGCGAGAACCTGCTCCTCATGGCTGATCTCCATCACCTCGACCGTCATGCCGGTCGGCGCCGCGTCGACGAATTGCTCGCGCAGTTCGACCTTGTCGACGCGGCAGGGCAGATGGTCATGAAGTACTCGGGAGGCATGCGCCGCCGGCTCGACCTGGCGATGACGCTCATCGGCAACCCGCGCATCATCTTTCTCGACGAACCCACGACCGGTCTCGATCCACGCAGCCGCCACACCATGTGGCAGATCATCCGCGAGCTCACGGCGACCAGCGTGACGGTCCTGCTCACCACGCAGAACCTGGATGAGGCAGACGAGCTGGCGGGACGGATCGCGGTGCTCGACCAGGGCCACCTGGTGGCCGAGGGCACGCCGGATGAGCTCAAGCGTCGCGTCCCTTGCGGTCGTGTCCGGCTGCACTTCCGTGAGGCGGGAGCGCTCGGCGACGCCGCACGCTTTCTCGGCCACGAATCATCCGAAACCGACGCGCTCACGCTCGATGTGCCGACCGACGGCACGCCGCAGTCGCTGCGAAACCTGCTCGTGCGCCTCGACGATGCCGGACTGAAGGTGGAGACCGTCACAGTGCAGACGCCTGACCTCGACGATGTGTTCTTCGCACTCACCGGGACGAACCATCGGGTTGTGGAGGCATCGGCATGAGTATCTCGGCGTACGCGCTGCACAACTCCGCAACGATGCTCCGGCGCGACCTCCGCCATGCGCTTCGCTATCCGATGCTGGCCATCGGTGGGCTGCTCGTTCCGGTCTTTCTGCTACTGATATTCGTCGGCGTGTTCGGCAACACGCTGCGAGCGGGACTCGGCGCATCGGCGGGCGGCGGTTACATCGATTACCTCACCCCGGGCATTCTCGTGATGACCGCCGGCGCGAGCGCCGCAGCGACAGCGATCAACGTCTGCATCGACATGAACGAAGGCATCGTCGCGCGGTTCCGCACAATGGCGATCACCCGAACGTCGGTGCTGACGGGTCAGGTGCTCGGCAGTCTCGCACGCACGCTGGTCAGCGCCGTCCTGCTTGTCGCCGTCGCTGTCGGGCTCGGCTTCCGTGCAAGCGCCGGTCCACTCGAGTGGCTTGCGACGGCCGGCATCTTCGCCATGCTGACTCTCGCGATGACGTGGCTCGCGATTGCCTTTGGGCTCACTGCCAAGACGCCCGCGGGCGCGAATAGCCTGTCGCTGATCCCGCAGTTCCTGCCCTTCATCAGCAGCGCATTCGTGCCGACTGCTTCCATGCCCGCCGGAGTGCGCTGGTTCGCGGAGAATCAGCCGTTCACCCCGATCATCAACACCCTGCGTGGCCTCTTGACTGGAACACCGATCGGCAACTCAGCAATCGTCGCGCTTGGGTGGTGCGCACTGCTGATGGCGATCGGCTACGTCTGGTCGCGAGCCCGCTACAACCGGTACGCGACGCGCTAGCTCGCGAGGCGGGCGTGGTCCCAGGGGATGGAGTCGAACCATCGGTACACGGTTTTACAGACCGCTGCCTTGACCACTTGGCTACCCTGGGATATTGGGATATAAGGGTTTTCCCGCTGCACCCCGCGTCCGTGGCCTCGCCAATAGCCTAAATGAGGGCGGCGTCCAGGCGAGCGACGCGTCAGCCGGCGCGACTACCGGCGCCCGACGGGAAGCATCTCGCGAAGCGCCGGATCCTCCAGGTACCGGCTCACCACGGCGAGTGCCTCGTCGGGCCCGCCTGCGAGCGAATCGGCGAACCACCCACCGTCGTATGGCGCGTTGACGGCAAGGAGCAGATCCCTGGCGGGCTGATGCCGGGGCGGCGGGATGCCGGGGACGAGCTTGTACGCGAGGATGACGCGATTCCCCGCCTTGGCGATGCCGACGGATTCGATGACATCCCAGCGCGTGAGGCTGCTGTACGGGTACTGACGCTGCACCAGGCCGTCGCGCGTGAGCTCGAGAGCCGGTCGCAGCACCACCGCCGTGGTCATCAGTCCGATCACCGGCGCGGCCATGATGAACCAGCCGATGGTCGCGCCCACGAGCAGGCAGACGATCCCGGCGATCTCCGTGACCGCCAGCAGCGGGATGACGAGCGCCACCGGCCGGCGGGCACGAAACACGATCCGTCCCCGTTTGATCGTCAGCGAGGCGGGGAGCTCCGCGGGATTGGGCAACTCGGCCATCGGGATCGATCGTAGTCCGTGCCTGCCATCCTTCCCGGGTGCCCCACGCCTGGATGCTCCTCGACATCGGAACCGTGCTGGGCGGTATCGGGCTGGCCGTCGTCGCGTTCCTCGTCGTGATCCTCGTCTGCGTCGTGATCCTTCGCCTGCTGGCCGCCATCCTCCCGTCCTACGAGGACCGCGACGCCGTGGCTGCGGCCCGCAAGGAGTCGAGGGCGGGCGCCGGCGACGCAACCCCTGAGCAGTCCGCTGACCCAGCTGAGGCCGGCGCTGCGAGCGAGATTTCCGTGCCCAACCCCGAGGAGGTCGGCGGCGCCGGGGAATCAGGCGACTAATCCCGGGGCTTGCGCTCGGAGCCGGGAGCGGTCTAACATTCATAAGCGATCCTTTATGAAAGATTCCTTTATGGGTTCTGACGCCCCGTCCAGGCCGCCGCGGCGAGCCCTCCCGGGGAGCATCGCCATCGGCGCGAGTGACCTCTCGGTCCACTTCGAGGGCCTCGCCAACCCGACGAGGCTGCTCATCGTGGAGCGACTCGCCGCGACCTCCGAGATGCGTGTCTCCGAGCTCGCCGACTACTGCCAGGTGAGCCAGCCGCGCATGAGCTGGCATCTGCGCATCCTCCGCAAAGCGGAGGTCATCCGGACCCGTCGCGAGGGCCGAGAGGTGTTCTGCCGTCTCGACCGCGATGCCATTGCAACGCATTTCAAGAGCTTCTCTCGGCTGATCTCCTCAGCAGGGATGCCCGCCGAGATCACATCACCAACACCGATACACGAGGGCGCGTCGTGAGCAACAAGGTCAGAGTCGCGATCATCGGCGTGGGCAACTGCGCCTCGTCATTCGTCCAGGGACTCGAGTACTACAAGCACGCAGATCCGAACGACACCGTGCCTGGACTTCATGCACGTTAACCTGGGCGGCTACCACATCTCCGATATCGAGATCTCCGCCGCATTCGACATCGACAAGGAGAAGGTCGGCAAGGATGTATCCGAAGCGATCTTCAGCGGTCTCAACAACACCGTGAAGTTCAGTGATGTCCCGAAGCTGAACATTCCCGTGCAGCGGGGCATGACCCACGACGGGCTCGGCAAGTACTTGTCCGAGGTGATCACCAAGGCACCTGGTTCCACGGTTGACATCGCCCAGGTGCTCAAGGACACCGGCACCGACGTCGTGGTCAACTATCTGCCGGTCGGCAGCGAGGCCGCGACCCGTTGGTACACCGAGCAGATCCTCGAAGCACCCTGCGCAATGGTGAACTGCATGCCGGTGTTCATCGCCCGCGAGGACTACTGGCAGGCGCGGTTCCGCAAGGCCGGCGTGCCGATCATCGGTGACGACATCAAGTCGCAGGTGGGTGCAACCATCGTCCATCGCGTCCTGACCCACCTCTTCCGTGAGCGTGGCGTCGAGCTCGAGAACACGTACCAGCTCAACTTCGGCGGCAACACCGACTTCCTCAACATGCTCGAGCGCGAGCGCCTGATGAGCAAGAAGATCAGCAAGACGAACAGCGTGCAGTCGCAGCTGGCGACGCCGATGGAGAAGGAGCACATCCACATCGGCCCGTCCGACTACGTGCCGTGGCTCCACGACCGCAAGTGGGCCTTCATCCGCCTCGAAGGCAAGTCCTTCGGCGATGTTCCCCTCAACGTCGAGCTGAAGCTCGAGGTGCATGACTCGCCGAACAGCGCGGGCATCGTCATCGACGCCGTGCGCTGCTGCAAGCTCGGTCTTGATCGCGGGCTCAGCGGCACCCTTGAAGGGCCGGCGTCGTATTTCATGAAGTCTCCGCCGCGTCAGGTGAGCGACGATGAGGCTCACCGGGCAACCGAGGAGTTCATTGCGGGCATCGAGATCAGTGGAGGGCGTCACAATGGCCACGTGCCCGACGTGCTACCCGCCGCTGCGGAGGCGGATCCCGCCACACCCGCGACGAATTAGCCCGCAGAGGATCGGGAGCCGACGGCGTTGACGCAAGCCGGCGAGTTGGTGGCGAGGACGCGCGCCTACCGGCGCGTGGTGCGCGATCCGATGCTGCCGTACTACGCCTACCGCGCGGCGGAAGCGCTCGTCGGAGCGCTCCCGCAGTCCGTCTCCTACTGGCTTGGCGATCGCGTCGCGGATGCGCTCCTGGCCACGGTGCCGAACCGGTTCGACGGTCTGCGCGACAACCTCCGTCACGTCATTCCGACGATCGGCGACCGGGCGCTCAAGCACCTGGTGCGCCGCAACCTTCGCAACCTCACCCACTGCTGGGTGGACGTGATGGAGATGTCCTCGCACCGCACCGACCTCCCGTCGCGAATCGACATCACGGATCTCCACCACTTCGAGGAAGCGATCGCGCGCGGCAATGGCGTCGTCGTCGCCTCGATGCACTTCGGCTCGTGGGAGGTCGGCCTGGCGGGGTGGAACAAGATGGGCGGCAAGATGGCGCTCCTCGCCGAGGTGCTGCGGCCGAAGCAACTCTTCGACCGGGTCGTCGGGGCACGCCGCGCCCAGGGTGTTCAGATCATCCCGATCGACACCCAGGGAATGCGCGAAGGTGACGCGCAGGTCGCCCGCCGCCTCGGCGCCGCCTCGATGCGCGAAGTGTTCAAGGTGCTCCGATCCGGGGGCGTCGTTGCCATGGCGCTCGACCGCGACCTCATCGGCAACGGCGAGCCCCTCGAGTTCTTCGGACAGCCGGCGCCGATCCCGATCGGATCGGTCGAGATCGCGATTAGAGCCGGTGCGGCGATCGTCCCGATCCTGCTGTTCCGCAACCGGTATCGCGTCCGTGCGGTGGTCCATCCCGAGATCCGGTATTCGCCGGATGCGCCCAGGGACACCGAGGTGCGCAAGACTGCGCAGATGCTGCTGGGCATCTTCGAGGAGGCGATCCACTCGCATCCCGAGCAATGGCACGTCCTCGACCCCATCTGGCCGGCGATCGGGACGCAATGAAGATCTGCCTCGTCTCCCCATACGACTTCATGCACCCGGGGGGTGTCACCGAGCATGTCCGGCACCTGTCCGCCAAGCTTCGGGCTCGCGGCCACGACGTGACCGTGCTAGCACCGTCGAGCCGCGTCGGCGACGACCACGGCATTCCCGGCTACGTGCGCATCGGCCGGAGCATGCCGGTGCGCACCAACGGCTCGGTGGCTCGTATCGCGCTGTCGTTCCACCTGGTGCGTCGCGTCCGCGCGCTCCTCGACGAGAACCACTTCGACGTCGTCCACTACCACGAGCCGCTCGTTCCATCGCTGCCGATCACCGTGCTGCGGTTCCACAGTGGTGCAAACGTCGGCACGTTCCACGCGATGGCCCGGCGCAACCTCGGCTACTACTACGGCAGACCGTTTCTCAAGCGCTACTTCAACCGGCTGCACGTGCACGTTGCGGTGAGCGTGCCTGCGCGTGATTTCATCGCCCGATACTTCGAGGGCGAGTACAGGGTCGTCCCGAACGGCATCGACTGCTCGCGCTTCAACCCGAACCATCCACGGCTCGATGAGCTGCGGACGCCGGGCAAGGCGACGATCCTCTTCGTCGGACGGCTCGAGTCACGCAAGGGACTGCCGACGCTGCTCGAGGCGTACGGCCAGCTCCGGCGCGTTCGCGACGACGCGCGTCTGGTGGTGGTCGGGGATGGTCCGATGCGCTGGGGTTACGAAAGCCAGGTCGCGGCCATGGGCATTCCCGACGTCGAATTCGCCGGGCGCGTCTCCGCCGAGCTGCTGCCGCGGTACTACGCATCTGCCGACATCTTCTGCGCTCCGGCGACGGGCGGAGAGAGCTTCGGCATCGTGTTGCTGGAGGCGATGGCGAGCGGGGTGCCGGTGATCGCCTCGTCGATCCCCGGCTTCAGCAGCGTGGTCGCGCATGACGTGGACGGCGTGCTCGTGCCCCCGCGTCATCCGAAGGAATGGGCGGCGGCGCTCGGTGCGTTGATCGACGATCCGTCGCGCCGGAAGGCGATGAGCGAGCGCGGGCTCGCCAAGGCTCAGCTCTATGACTGGGAACACGTCGTCGACGAGATTCTTGACGTGTATCGCGTGGCACGCGAACGTGCCGGTGCGAGCACGGTGGTATCCGGTGTTCACGTCCAGGCTCCAGGACTGGGTTAGGTCCGGCGCGCGACGCGTCGTTCCTGCTCTCAGAGCCCTGCACCTGACACCGAACATCCTGACCATGCTCGGGCTGCTCATCTGCGCCGGGTCCGCGGTGCTGATCGCGCTCGGGTTTCTCCTGCCGGGTGGGCTGCTGCTGCTGATCGCGAGCGGGTTCGACATTCTCGACGGCGCTCTCGCGAGGGTCAGCGGTCGCGAGCAGCGTTACGGCGCATTCCTGGACTCGACGGTGGACCGCTACGCGGAGGCGATGACCGCGATCGCCCTGCTCTACTACTTCATCTTCCACGGTCACCACACGCTGGAGCCGATGCTCGTGGTGTTCGCGCTGACCGGATCGTTGCTCGTGTCCTATGTGCGCGCGCGTGCACAGTCGCTCGGCTTCAACGGCGATGGCGGACTGCTCGCCAGGCCGGAGCGGGTGGTGATCACCGTCATCGGTCTGGTGATCTCGCCGCTGCTGATCTGGGCGCTCTGGATCCTTGCCATCCTGACCAACGTGACCGCCGTGCAGCGGATCTGGGTCGTCTGGCAGCAGGCGCGACGAATCGCCGCGGAGTCGCGAAGCGCAACCGGGGCTACCACCGGGTAGGAGCTTCATGGGAGCGTGAGATCGAGGCGCGGATCCTCGGCGATCCCGTCGCGTCGGATCTCGAAGTGCAGATGGGGGCCGGTTGCATTGCCGGTTGATCCAACGGTGCCGATGATCTCGCCGGCCGCCACGAGGTCGCCACTCGCCACCAGCACTGTGTTGAGATGTCCGTACAGGCTGCTCAGGCCGCCGCCGTGATCGATGATCACGTGCAGGCCGTAGCCGGTCGGGGAAAGGTAAACGGTGGCGATGCCCGGGAGCGTCGCCATGACCGGCGTCCCGCGTGCCGCTGCCAGGTCGATGCCCGAGTGCCAGTGCCCCCCGGGACATGCGACGTCCACGGGTTCGAACGCGAAGCTGCTGCATCCGAATCCCTGCGAGACCCACGAGTGGGCGAGCGGTTTCATAAAGGTGGCGGCCGTCGGGTCACTGCTGACCGCGCTGCTCGCAAGCGCGGTACCACCGCAGAGTCCAACAGCAAGCAGGCCGGTGATGACCGCGAGCGCGCGGATCACAGCGCAGTCCGATGGCGCACGACATGATGTGCCGGTGCCAGCGCCCTGTGCACAGAGCGCCGCACATGCCGGACCGCACTGTTCGCGTTGGTCTCGACGTGCGTGGCCGCGTGCAGCGTTCCCGGGACCTTGAGGACGATCCAGAGGATCGCGAGCGCGAACAGGCTCTCGGCGATGCCGCTTCCGGCGCCGAACCCGACCGCCACGGCGACGCGCAGGATGATCAGCTGGACCGCCTGCATGAAGACCGCGACCATGAACAGGCGCAGCCACGTCGACGCATACCGCCGGGTGTCCGGCAGCACCGAGCACAGGGCGGCGAGCGGAGCGAGCACGACGAGGATGTCCAGCATCGCCGTGCGGATCACGTACGACAGGACGAGGATCACCACCGCCACGACAACTCCGAGGGCGAAGATCGCGTGGAACAGGTCCTGCGACCCCTGGATGAGCGAGACCGTCGCTGCGCTCATCGAACCCGACCAGGGAAGCGTGTCGATGGTCAGCGGCCCCCCGAGTGACTGCACCACGCCACCGACCGCGTTGTTGAGGTCGACCGCCATCTGGATGAAGTAGATGGATCCGTGCACCATCACGAGCGCCGCCATCACCCGCGGAATGACGACGTAGAGCGCGTAGCGTGCGCGGCCGGTGTGCTCGAAGATGCTCCGCAGCGACGCGTAGAGCAGAACGCCGCCGACCAGAACGTCCGCAACCAGCGCCAGCGATCCATTCAGATGCGCGATCGCCGGGTTCGAGGTCAAGGGACGGATACCCGATGACGTCGGATCGACGGTGGTGAACAGGTAGCGGTTCAGCTCGGAGTTCAGGTCGGCGCGCGCGGTCGCGATGAAGTGCGACAGCACGCCGGTCAACAGCTGGAGGATCGTGCCGAGGGGATCGCGGATCCCCTGCACGATTCCCGGAATCGCTTGCATCCGGCGAGCTCAGTGAATGGTCGCTGGAACGCTGGCGATGAGCGCGTGGGTCAGCGTGCCCGCGACTTCGACGCCGATGGTGCCGAAGACGATACGGCCGATCCACTTCTTGGCCTGCGCGACGCTGGAAGGATCGACGGCCACGATCTTGTACATGAACGCGACCAGGAACGCGAGCGCGCCAACGCTGGCGAGCAGTCCCTGCGCGATGAGGATCCAGTTGTCGATGAGCGCCTTGAGTTGATCCACGATGGGCGACCTCCGATGCGTGCGAGTTCGGTATCGGTCGCCCCTCCGGCCGTCCCGGGTGAGCACCCGGACAGTCAGCAGACTATACGGATTTGTGTATGTCTGTCAAGCGGGGGGCTCAGCGCACCGCCTTCTTCACGAGGGCCGTGATCTTTGCCTCTTCGGTGGGGGTCAACTTCAGGAGCGCGTACTGAATCGGCCACATGACGCCGTCGTCGATCTTCGCCTTGTCGCTGAAGCCGATCGTCTGGTATCTGACCTTGAACTTCCCTGCGTTCTGGAAGTAGCAGATCACGCTGCCGTCCTTTGTGTAGGCGGGCATTCCGTACCAGGTCTTGGGTGCGAGCACCGGTGCCGCGGCCTTGATCAGCGCGTGGACCTTCTTGGCGATGGTGCGATCCGGTTCCTGCATCTTGGCGATCGCCGCAAGCAAAGCCAGTTCCCCATCGGCCTTGGCCGCTTCCGCCTTCAGCTCCTGGATGCGTGCGCGCGCCGCTGCCTTCTCTTCGGCGCTGAATCCCTGGGACGGTTTTCCGGTGGTGCTGCTTGACTTCGACGATTTCGGCTTGGGCTTGGTTGCGGTTTTGGCCGGGGCCATCGTTCACGCTCCTTTGTCCGAGAGTGGATAAGAACGCCCTTGAGTCTATGGACCCGGACCAGGACTGTGCGGCCACTCTTCAGCCGTGATAGCGAACCGTTCGTGATCGCGCCACGCCCCATCGATGTACAGGTAGCGCGGCGAGAACCCCTCATGGCGGAACCCCAGCCGCCGGACCAGCGCGAGAGACCGCGCGTTTTCCGGCTGGACGTTCGCCTCGACGCGGTGGAGTCGCTCCACGGTGAAGGCGTACCGCAGTGCGAGCTCGAGGGTCTCGCGGGTGAGCCCCTGTCCGGCGGTCGCGGCATTCGCGTAGAAACCGCAGTAGCAACTCTGGAGGACGCCGCGAACCATCTGGCTCAGGTTGACGACGGCGACCAGCGCCTTGTCGATGGCGCGCCATCCTGCAAGTGAGACAAAGTCCTCGCCTGCTCCCCGGGCGATCAGCGCGCTGAAACCGGCGGCGTCGGAAGGCGGGCTCGTCCACGGATGATGCAGCGAGCGACTCGCCGCGACCATCGCGAGAAAGGCATCGCGATCCTGGATACGCAGCTTTCGGAGCCACACTCGAGCGCCTCGCTCGAGGACCTGGTCAGCGGCGCCGGGCGGTGACGTCACGCGGGAATCGTGGCATCAGCCTCTGGTGAGGAGTTGGCCGGATTTGAGCATCGCGGCACGCGATAAACTCGCCGCCGTTCACCACTTCCGGAGGCTCATGAAACTCGCGACGTTTGCCCGCCAGCCGCTCCTGTTCGGACCTTCGCCCGTGCATCCACTGGAGCGGCTCACCAAGCGACTGGGTGGCGCCGAGGTGTGGGCAAAGCGCGAGGATTGCAACAGCGGGCTCGCGTTCGGAGGGAACAAGACCAGGAAGCTGGAGTACCTGGTCGCCGACGCGCTGGCTCAGGGCTGCGACACGCTCGTCTCGATCGGGGGTGTCCAGTCCAACCACACGCGCCAGGTTGCGGCGGTGGCGGCACGGATGGGGATGCGCTGTGTCCTCGTCCAGGAGAGCTGGGTCGACTGGTCCGATCCTGTCTATGACAAGGTTGGCAATATCCTCTTGAGCCGCATCCTCGGCGCGGACATCAGAATGGTGCTGGAAGGCTTCGGCATCGGGTTCAAAGCGAGTTGGGAACAGGCACTCGACGACGTGAAAGCCGCTGGTGGCAAGCCATACCCGATTCCCGCCGGCGCGTCGGATCATCCGTTGGGCGGTCTCGGCTTTGCGCAGTGGGCACAGGAGGTCGCGGCGCAGGAGGACGCGCTCGGTATCTTCTTCGACACGATCATCGTGTGCTCGGTTACTGGGAGCACGCAGGCGGGGATGATCGCGGGTTTTGCGGCTCAGGAACGACCCCGTACCGTCATCGGTATCGATGCATCTGCGAAGCCCCAGGAAACGCTCGACCAGGTCACCCGCATTGCCCGGCAGACAGCGTCGCTCATCGAGATCGGCCGTGACCTGCGCAGCGACGAGATCATCCTCGACGCCCGCTACAACGCCGGGACCTACGGGATCGCTGACGGTCAAACAGTGGAGGCAATCGAGATGGGTGCGCGTCTGGAAGGGATGATCACCGACCCGGTGTATGAGGGGAAGTCACTCGCCGGGATGATCGACATGATTACCGCCAAAGAGATCGACAAGAAGTCGAAGGTGCTCTATGCGCATCTGGGTGGTCAGCCGGCACTCAACGGATACAGCTCCCTCTTCTCCTGAACGCCCGAGGTCGGGCGCTGCGTCCCCGGCGCATAAAACTTGTACTAATCTCAGTACCACCTGAACAACACACCGTCGAGGAGAAGAGGCCGTGGCTGGAGAGAAATCCCGGGGAGCCCCCAAGCGCCAGGGCAAGAAGCCCAAAGCTACCGCCATCGCCAAGGCAGCGAAGAAGGCAGCGGCACAGACCGCAACCCAGTCGCCGGCTGAGCGCTGACCTCCGCAGAGGTCCGTAGCAGCGGCTAGCTGGCTTCGGCGGCCATCGAGCGCTTGCGCAGCTTGTTGCGCTCGTCCGCGTTGAGCACGCGCTTGCGCATGCGGATACCCACCGGCGTGACCTCGACGATTTCGTCGTCGATGATGAAGTCGAGGCATTCCTCGAGCGACATCTTCCGCGGCGGGACCAGGCGGATGGTCATGTCCTCGGTGGAGGAGCGGATGTTGGTCTTCTGCTTCTGCTTGGTCACGTTGAGGTGGATGTCGCCCGGGCGCCGGTTGAGCCCGACGATCATCCCTTCGTACACAGGCGTGCCCGGTGGGATCAGCGGCTGCCCGCGTTCCTGCAGGGTCACGAGCCCATAAGCAACCGCAACGCCCGGCTGGCTTGCCGTCAACACGCCGGTCCGTGTGGTGGTGGGCAGCGCCCACATGCGCTCCCACCCGAGCAGCCGCGTGGCCATCACGCCGGTGCCGCGCGTGAGTGTGAGGATCTGGCTGCGCAAGCCGATGAGCGCCCTAGTCGGCGCGTGGTACGTGAGGCGCACGCCGCCACCCGCATCGGTGCGCATCGCGGTCATCTTTGCCCCGCGAGTGCCGAGCGCGTCAGTGATCGCGCCGACCACATCTGCTGAGCAGTCGATGACGCAGTCCTCGACCGGCTCCACGCGCTGGCCGTCGATCTCCTTGGTGATCACCGCCGGGCGCCCCACCTCGAATTCGTAGCCCTCCCGCCGCATGGTTTCGATGAGGATGGCGAGGTGCAACTCGCCGCGTCCGCTCACATCGAAAATGTCGGCGGTCGGACCGTCCTCAACGCGCAACGCGACATTGGTGAGGAGCTCGCGCTCGAGTTCGCGCCCGGAGCTGTCGTGACGTGCTGCTGACGGTTGCCTCGCGCCCGGCGAGTGGCGACTGGTTGACGGAGAACTGCATGCGCAGCGTCGGCTCGCCAATCTCCAGCCTCGGTAGCGCCTCGGGATGCTCCGCGTCGGCGATGGTGTCGCCGATGGCAACAGCGGCGAGCCCCGACAGGTAGACGATCTCACCGGCAGTGGCGGACTCGACGGGCAACCGTTGCAGCGCCTCGACGGTGAGGACTGTGGCGATCCGCTCGAGCTTTCCCGCGCCAGTCGCGGTGCAGGACACGACGCTCTGACCCTGGTGCACGGTGCCGCGCTGGATCCGCCCCAACGCGAGCCGCCCGCTCCAGTTGTCGTGGTCGAGATTGCTCACCAGCATCTGAAACGGTCCGTCAGGATCCGCCAGCGGAGGTGGCACGTTCTCGAGAATGGCGTCGAGGAGGGGCTCGAGGGTGACGCCGGGGTGTGTGAGGTCCGCAGTGGCCGTGCCTTCGCGCGCATTGGTGTAAAGGACCGGCGCATCCAGCTGCCACAACTCCTTGGCGAGCTCGAGGAGCAGGTCGTGGGTGGCCTCAACCGTCTCGGCCGGTTGGGCGTTGGTCCGGTCGATCTTGTTTACGACGATGATCGGCTGCAGGCCGAGCGCGAGCGCCTGACGCAGCACCACCCGTGTCTGGGGCATTGGGCCTTCGGCGGCATCGACGAGCAGCAGACAGCCGTCCGCCATGCCCAGGACGCGCTCGACCTCGCCACCGAAGTCCGCATGTCCAGGGGTATCGATGATGTTGAGCTTCACCCCGTTGTATCGAACCGAGGTGGTCTTGGCGAGGATGGTGATCCCCTTCTCTCGCTCGAGATCGTTGGAATCCATGATCAATTCGCCCACCTGCTCGTGGGCCGCGAAGACGCGCGATTGCTTCAACAGCGCATCCACCAGCGTGGTCTTGCCGTGGTCGACGTGGGCGATGATCGCTACGTTGCGGAGGTCCGCCCGGCGCTTTTCGCCTGGCACGAGAGGGGGTGGCACCTCTCGATTCTGACCGCCCGGCGTTTATCGGCCGCCCGTAACCCATTTCAGGAACTGCTGAATGTGGGCCGTCAGGGCGCTTTCGAGGTCCTGCAGCACCGTGTACTGGCCCGTCGCCGTGGCCGCCGTGTTGTCGTTGAGTTGCTTGAACAGTCCCGACAGCGGCTCGGTCAAGCCTCCGAGCGGGCCGGCGTCTGCCACCGGCGAGGCGCTGGCGAGCGGCAGTACCGGACCGGCTCCTGGGGTGGCTGTCGCCACTGCAGGCGGCGCCCAACTCGTGTAGCGGCCCTGCGGAGGAGCCGTCTGCGCAGCGGCATGAACGGCGAAAGCCGCAAGGCCGGCAACCGTGGCAACCCCGATGAATGCGCGGAAACGGTGAACACCAATCATTGGGCAACCTCCAGATCCTGTGGCGGTCGCCCCTCCGGCCGGGCCGGCTGACACCGGCTGCTCAGAGTATACAGATCTGCGTATGTACCGTTTGCCCGCGGGGCTGCCGGTCCCAGGCGTACTGCACCCCTATATTCATCGCGTGAACACAGCGAGGACTGTCTTGCTCTACGCGGTGTCCGCGATCGCCGGCATCCTGCTCGGGCTCGCGGCGGCGCAGGTCACCATCTCCTGCACCGGCCACTGCGTCGCGCAACCGCGTTTCCCGATATGGCAAAGCGGGGTGATCGGCCTGGCCGGCTCAGTCGTGGTGGTCATCGCATGCGCGCTTCTTGATGAGGAATTCATTCCAGTGACGCGCCAGTGGCTCCGTGCAGTGCGGCACCGCATCTCCGCCGACGGTCGCAAGCGGCAGGCAAGTTAGCGCCTGTCCGCGATCCCGACCGTCCTAGACTGCCCTGTGTGAGAAGCGTGGCTCGCAAGCTCGCCCTGATCCAGGTCGCCGCCCTCGTCCTGCTCGCGATTGGCCTGGTTTCCTGTGGTTATCCTACGGCGCCGGAGTGCGGCCAGCCCAACGCTGCGCACACCGCGCCGATCTCGGCCGACCCAGCGGTCGCGTGCTTCCTGACGGCTGCCAAGCACTGCAAGAGCATGGAGCTCGACGTCCTTGGGGACGGCTATTCGAACTCGGTGGACCAGCACTTCATCATCACGCCGAAGGACCATTGCCGGATCGACGACTACGTTGTCTACGACTACAACAGCGTGCAGACGACGGCGCTCAACTGGCAATGCACGAGCTTTGCCCAGTTACCCGACTGGGGACTGGTGCTGACCGGCTGCTCGCCGCCGGTCAGCTGCTACTCCGCGCTCAATGCTCCGGTGATCGACCCTCCGGCGGTGCCACCGTCGCTGCCGCCGAGCGCAACGCCGACGCCGGTGCCGTCCTTCATCGCCACACCCGCACCGGCAGGTTCGCCGGTGGTCAACGGTCAGCCGCACTGCTGAAGAGCGAAGGTGAGACGATTCAAGCGTGGCTGACCCTGTTTCGCTGACCCTCCCGGCGATGGGTGAGTCCGTATCCGAAGGCATCGTGTCCCGCTGGCTCAAAGCCGTGGGAGACACTGTCGACGAGGGTGAGCCACTTGTCGAGGTGACCACCGACAAGGTCGACGTTGAAGTCCCTTCGCCGGCAACCGGACGGCTCACGGAGATCGTTGCCGCCGAAGGTGAGACCGTCGCGGTCGGTGCGACTCTCGCGGTGATCGCACCTGGACCGGCTGCCGCGCCGGCGGCTACACCGCCCGCAAAGCCCGCGGCAGCCGAGACCGAGCCGCCGCCTCCTCCCTCCAGCGCGCCGGAACCGAAGACAGAAGTTCCTGCCGTCGCTGCCGAGACGCCGGCAACACCCGCCCGTGCAGCGCCGGACGACGCTGCTCAAGCGGCGCCACCGCCCCCACCTCCACCGGCGGAGCCGGTGCCGGCAGAATCGACGCCCGTCTTTGCCTCCAACGGCTCCGACGTCGACGCGTCGCCCCTCGCCCGGCGCGCGGCGGCCAAGAACGGCATCGACCTGCAGTCGGTCCGCGGTTCGGGCCCGGGCGGCATCGTGACCAAAGCCGATGTGCTCGCGGCCAAGACCGGCGCCGGCGCTCGGCCCGACGCGTCGGTGCGGGTTGCCGACGGCGAGCATGCGGAGCCCATCAAGGGTCCGGCAGCCGCACTGGTCGATTACATGGAGCGCAGCCGCGACATCCCCACCGCGACCTCGTTTCGGATGGTCAGCGTCGACGTCCTCGACTCCCGCCGGCGCCAGCTGAACAGTGCCCTCGCCGCCGGGGGCAACGCCGGCAAGGTGTCCTTCACCCACCTCATCGGATATGCGATCGCCCGTGCCGCGGCCGCGAGTCCGGCGATGACCACGCACTTCGCGCGCACCGACGACGGCAAGCCGGCACGGGTCCCCGGACCTGCGCACCTCGGTCTGGCCGTCGACAGCGTGCGCAAGGACGGATCGCGCTCGCTGGTCGTCCCGGTGATTCGCAACGCCGCCGAGCTGCAGTTCAGCGAGTTCCGCGACGAGTACGAGCGGCTGATCGAGCGCGCGCGCACCAACACCGTATCGGCTGACGAGCTCAAGGGCGCTACCTTGACGCTCACCAATCCTGGTGGCATCGGGACGGTGGCCTCGGTTCCTCGACTGATGCCGGGCCAGGGAACGATCGTCGCGGTCGGCGCCATCGGCTATCCCGCGGAATGGCGTGGTGTTTCCGAAGCCAGTGTTCGCGACCTCGGCGTCGGCAAGGTCATGACCATGACCAGCACCTACGACCACCGGGTGATCCAGGGCGCCGAGTTGGGTGAGTTCCTCAGTCGCATCGAAGCCCTGCTCGACGGCGCCGAAGGCTTCTACGACGCCGTTTTTGCCAGTCTTGGCTTGATCCTGCCTGCGCTCGAGCGGGTCCCCGCTCGGGTGACGGTGTCGTCCTCGCCGTCCCCGGCGCCCACCCCAGCTGCCCAGGGAACGCCGGATCGCGTCCTCCTCGCAGCGATGCAAGCGGCGACGTCACTCGTCAAGGCGCACCGCACCCACGGCCATCTCGGAGCGCACCTCGACCCGCTCGGGTCGCCGCCAATCGGCGATCCCGCGATGGATCCGGCCACCTATGGTCTCACCGAGGACCTGATGGAGCAGATCCCTGCGGACCTGCTGCGCGTCTACGTCGCGGGCCGCAACCTCGCCGAGGTGCTGCCGAATCTCCGGCGCACGTACTGCAGCACCATCGCGTTCGAGATCGAGCACATCTCGAGCCATGAGCAGCGCGTGTGGCTGCGCGAGCACATCGAATCCGGCAAGTACCGGCCGGAGCTCACCGTCGAGGACCGGTTGCGTCTTCTCGAGCGCCTCACCAAGGTCGACGCGATGGAGCGATACCAACGCGCGGCATTCCTCGGACAGAAGACCTTCTCCATCGAAGGACTCGATGCCCTCGTGCCCATGCTCGAGACGCTCATGACCATGGTCGCGGACGATGGCATTGGTGAGGCGGTCCTGGGAATGTCCCACCGCGGACGGCTCGCGGTCGTCGCGCACGTCGCCAATCACTCCTACGAGTCGATCCTCAACGCGTTCGAGCTCGCGTCGGCACGGCGACAGATCTCCCGTTTCGACACAACCGGCGACGTGAAGTACCACATCGGCGCAACCGGCACGTATCACACGGAAACGGGCAAGGTCATCCTGGTTCGCCTGCTGCCCAACCCCAGCCACCTGGAGGCGATCGACCCAGTTGTCGAGGGTTGGTGCCGTGCCGCGCAGACCCAGCGTCGCGCGACGACGTTGCACCTCGATCCCATGGCGGCACTGCCCGTGCTGATCCACGGCGATGCGGCGTTCGCCGGCCAGGGTGTGGTGCAGGAGGTGCTTAACCTGCAGTCGCTCCCCGGCTACACAACCGGTGGCACAGTGCACTTCATCGCCGACAACCAGGTAGGTTTCACCACCGACCCGCACGAGGGCAGGTCGACGCGCTACGCGTCGGACCTGGCCAAGGGCTTCGACATCCCCATCGTTCACGTCAACGCCGACGACGTCGAGGCGTGCCTGGCTGCGGTCACGTTCGCGTACGACTACCGCCGCGCGTATCGCCGCGACGTGATGGTGCACCTGATCGGCTACCGCCGCTTCGGCCATAACGAGGCCGATGAACCGGCGTACACGCAGCCCCTCATGTACAAGAAGATTCGCGCACATCCAACCGTCCGTGAGATCTTCGCCGACAAGCTCGTGACCGAGGGTCTGATCAAGCCTCAGGACGTCGACGCGCAGGCCAAGGCGATGTACACACGCATCGCTGACGCGCACAAGCGGGTCAAGGAAAACCTTGCCGCCGAGCTCGATGATCTGACCCACGAGCAGGTGATCGAAGAGCCGGACGACCCCATGCTGCGTACCGCGGTTTCCGGTCGCCAGCTTGCAGCGCTCAACGAGCAGCTGCTCACGTTTCCCAAGCACTTCACGCCGAACAGCAAGCTCATCCGCCAGATGGAGCGGCGCAAGTCGGCGCTGCTCGAGGGCGCGATCGACTGGGGGACGGCCGAAGCACTCGCCTTCGCATCGCTGATCACGCAGGGGCATCCGATCCGCTTGACCGGCCAGGACACCGTGCGCGGCACGTTCAGTCATCGCCACCTTGCGTTTCACGACGAGATCAATGGCGAGCTGTACATCCCGATGCAGCACCTCACCGACGCCCAGGCCACCTTCGAGGTGCTCAACAGTCCCCTGAGCGAGGTCGGGTGTCTCGGCTTCGAATACGGCTACAGCGCAGCGGATCCGGAGACACTGGTCATCTGGGAAGCACAGTACGGCGATTTCTTCAACAACGCGGAGATGATCGTCGACCAGTTCGTGTCGTCGGCGCGCGCCAAGTGGGGCCAGCACTCACGGTTGACCATGCTCCTGCCGCACGGCTACGAGGGCAGCGGACCAGAGCATTCGAGCGCGCGCATCGAGCGCTTCCTGCAGCTCTCTGCCAACGACAACATGCGCCTCGTCAACTGCACGACGCCGGCGCAGTACTTCCATCTGCTGCGCAGCCAGGGTCTCCTCGGCGACCCGCGTCCGCTGGTCGTGTTCACCCCGAAGAGCCTGCTGCGTCTCAAGGAGTCGACCTCAAAGCTCGCCGACCTCAGCTCGGGACGATTCCAGCCCGTCATCGACGATCCCACCGGATCGGAACGTCGCGACGAGGTGCGCACGTTGCTGCTCTGTTCGGGGCGGATCTACTACGAGCTCACCCTGGTGCCGCAACGCGCAGAGGCGACCGATATTGCCATCGCGCGCGTTGAACAACTCTATCCCCTCCCGATCGACTCGATCCTCGACCTCGTCGCCTCGTACCCCAATCTCGAGCGGCTGTTCTGGGTGCAGGAGGAGCCGCAGAACATGGGAGCGTGGGGGAGCCTCCAGCGCGCAATCGGCGTGGCGCGCCCATACAACATCGAGTGGGGTTACATCGGCAGGCCGGGCCGCGCCAGCCCCTCGGAAGGGTATGCAGGCTCGCATCAGCTCGAGCAGGAACGCATCGTCACTGAAGCATTCGCAACCTCGCGACGCGGAAAGCACAAGCCTGTCGAACCGTCCGTGGACGGATCTGACGCCGCCGTGCCCGCAACCACGCACACCTCGGCATGAGCCAACGCGTCGTGGTGCTCGGCGGCGGTCCCGCCGGTGATGTCGCTGCGCTTCGCGCCGCGCAACTCGGCGCCGAGGTGACCATGGTCGAACGCGCCGAGCTGGGCGGCACCTGCCTCAACTGGGGATGCATTCCCACCAAGTCGCTGCTCGCCGGCGCTGATGTCTTGCGCAAGATCCGCGCCGCCGCATCGTTCGGGATTCGCGTTCCCGAGCCCGAGATCGACTTCCCTCGGATGATGGAGCGCAAGGAGGAGATCGTCCTGACGCTGCGCAAAGGCGTCGAGGCTGCATGCAAACGCAAGGGCGTCAAGGTCGTCCACGCCCAGGGCGTCGTCGACGGCGACGCGGTGGTCACCGGCGCCGAGCGCCACGAGTTCGATCACCTCATCGTCTGCGTCGGCACCGAGGCATCGGGGCTGCCGGGCATCGACATGGAGCACCCGCGGGTGGTGACGTCCGACGGTATCCTCCGCCTCGAACGCATCCCGGACCACATGCTCGTGATCGGCGGCGGCGTCGTCGGGTGTGAGTTCGCGAGCCTGTTCGCGGCGTTGGGATCGCGGATCACGGTTGTCGAAATGCTGCCGCAGGTACTCGCCGGCGTGGATGCGCGCATCGTCCAGCAGTGGCGTCGCCTCGTGGAAAAACAGGGCGTCAACTTCCTGCCCGGACGTCGCATCGAATCGATGGACTACGCCGCGGACGCCGTCAAAGCGCACCTCGACGACGGCACCGCAATCGAAGCCGACCTCCTGCTCGTCTCGGTCGGCCGCCGTTCACAGACCCGAGGGATCGGCCTCGAGGAAGCGGGCGTCGCCATCAACGATCGCGACCACATCGAAGTGGACGACTTCCTGCGCACCGCCAACCCGAAGATCTGGGCAGCAGGTGACTGCATCGGCGGCCTCCAACTCGCCCACCTCGGCAGCGCCGAAGGCGGCCGCGCCGCCGAGAACGCCCTCGGTCACGAGGTCATGAAGATGGACCGCACCGTCGTGCCCTCATGCATCTACACCCATCCCGAAATCGCCATGGTTGGCCTAAACCCCGAGACAGCAAAAGCAGCCGGCATCAGCGTCAAACTCGGCCAAGCGCGCTACCTCGGCAACGGCAAAGCCCTCGGCGAGGGCGAGCCCGACGGACTCGTCCAGCTGTATGCCGACGAGACCACCGACCGGCTCGTGGGCGCCACCGTCATGGGTGTCCACGCCGTGGAGATCATCCACGAAGTCGGAGTCGCGATCAGCGACGGACTGTCAATGGACGATCTTGGCTCGATCATCCACGCCCACCCCACCGTCAGCGAACTGATGATGGACGCGGCTGAACTCGGCGAAAATATCGCGCCGTACCTAAGCTGAACGCCTGGCGACGGAGCGGGAGGCGTCGCCCGCGCCACGGCCTAAGCAACGCCCTGCGACGCGGAGCGGGAGGGGTCGCCCGCGCCGCTGCTCAGCTTGTCAGCGCCCTCCTTCGCGCAAGCAGATTGTCGCGCTCTCTCGGGCGCTGCCAAATTCGCGGCGGCACGGGCGACCCCTCCCGCTCCGAGACCACGCTCAGCTTAGGAAGTCGCGGTCTTACGCAGCCGCTCGTCGCGTCGCCGCTTATTCCGCATCCGCACGGCGACGATTAGGACGCGTCCTTCGAACCAGGTCGCCCATCCGGACGCGAGGGCTGCGGCGAGGAGGATCGCACCGAGCCAGCGCGGCCCCAACACGACGATGGTGAGGCCCGAGACGAGGAGCACCGCGGTCACCGCGAGGAACGTGGCGGTCAGCAGCGCGCGCCACGTGAGGAGGATCGATGTCTTGACCGCCATGACGGCCGCTTGCGCGTCGATGCGCGCTTTCGGCGTGGCGCCCGGAACAGGTTGACCGTTCGCGTAGGCGCTCCGGCGGCTGGTCGCGATGCGCCAGAAAAACAGGCTTGCCGCAAGCCTGGCGAGGAGCCGGATCAAGATCGCCCACGGCATGTCCCCATGCTACAGTCGCCGAGCGTTTGAACCGTGGGAGCAACGAGATGATTCGTGCGTACGTGCTCGTGACAGCGAGCGCAGGCAAGGCGCAACACGTGGCAGATGGCCTGAGAGGCAGCGACGGCATCGTCCTGGTCGACGCGATCACGGGCGAGTACGACGTCATCGCCCAGGTCGAGGCACCCGACGTGCCGGGGATCGGACGTCTGATCCTCGACCGGATTCAGTCCGCGGACGGCGTGGTCAAGACGATCACGTGCCTCGCGGTCTGATCCCGGCGTCTCCATCCCCGTCGGGGGCTCTGGGCTGGGTGGTCTAGCCGGACTCTACCGGACGGCGCTGGCGCGCCTACGCGGCAGCGTGCACCTGCGGCGCTCGCTGCTCTTCTGGACCGTCCTCGGGCTGATCCTCGGCGAAGCGGTGAGCAGCGACGTGGCGCTCGTGCACGGGCATGGCACGATCACGCTCGCGGTGATCGCCACCGCCGTCTGGTGGGTGTTGGTCACCGTCGGCGTGATCGGCGGCGCCGCCCTGCTGCGGACGCCCGACGGGACTCCCGTCGACCGGTATGGGATTCCCAATGGGCTCACCGCGCTGCGTGGCTATGCGTGTGTCCCGGTGTTGTTCATCGGCACGCTGACGCTGCCGGGGCGTCTCGGCCTCGCACTCTGGGGCAGCATCGGCGGGTCCGTCGGCCTCCTCGACGCGGTGGACGGATTCATCGCCCGCCGGTACGGTCCGGTCACCGTCCTGGGCAAGGCCATGGACCCGTTCGGGGATGCCATCTATTTCGTCGTGGGGGCGATCGGATCCTGGGCGCTCGGCATCCTCCCGCTCTGGCTCGCCCTGCTGATCGTTGTTCGCTACTCGGGACCGGTCCTGTTGACGCCGATCGTCCTCCTGACCGGACGCCGCCCGGAGCTCGTGTATACCGTGTGGGGCCGACGGAACACGCTGTTCACCGGGATCGTGATCTTCGCCCTCTACTGGGTCCGGCTCTTCTCAGGACCGGTCGAAATCGTTGCGCTGATCATCGCGATCCCGACACTCGTGCCCACGGCTCTGCTCCACTTCGTGGCGCTGTTCCAGCGGGTTGCCGCGTCGCCGCGGGCACGGTGACGGTCCGGGTCAGGACCCGGAGGGGACGAGCAGATCTCGGAGGTGCAGCAGCCAGCCCTCTGGTGTGAGTCCGTTGGCCACCGGGACGTAGTTGCAGTCGAACCCGTCAGCGAGGACGCGCGTCAGTGCGTCGTCGTCGAATCCCACGCCGACAAGGCGGGCGATGTCACCCGCGGCAGACGCAACGGTGTCTGGCGAGGCGTCACGCGCAAATGCATGGAGCGCGGCGTCCGGAGTCGCATGGTCCTGCTGCCAGTCCTGGTGGTAGTAGCCGGCCAGCAGCTGGGCGAGTGCCGGATATTCCGTTGGGGCGTTGTCGATCGCGATGTCGATATCGATGATGCCATTCATTGTCAGCGCTCCTGATGTCTCTTGTGGCGATGCGGGGATCGGGTCGGGTACGCGGTGACGAGCGTGAACCCGCCGGGCAGTTCGTCGTTGCGGCGCAGCACCAGGCGGACGGCGGTCACCTGCGTGGGGACCACCACGCCTCGGCTCACCTCGGCGTAGGTGAGCACGTGACCGATCACCTCGCCCATGTCCTCGACGAAGGTGAACGGTGCGCCCTTGTCCCTGCCGGCAAGCCACGCGGTGATGTCCGAGCTGCGCCGCGTCACCGCGATGTCGACGCAGCGCTGCGCGGTGGCGCGGCTGACGAAACGACCGGCTGCGGCCACGCCCTCGCGGAGGATGCGGCGCATCTCGTCGCCCGGCCGCGTTTCGACGTGGCGGCGCAGCGTGTGGCCGCCACGCCCCTCGTAGACGCTGAGGTCCTCGACCGGGATCCGGCGAGGGCGTGGCCCCAGACCCGGCCGGTCAATGCCATCGAGCATGTCTCTGTCCTCCCGCGCGTGGCGATGAGCGGCAGATGTGTGCCGCGATGCGCCGCAGTCTCTCCGGGCTCGGCGGACACGGCACAGACGTTTGACCGGACGGGTCGCGAACGCATAATCACGGCGCCGTGCTCGCAATCCTCAAGCCGACGCCTGCGCCCGGGTTCGTGATCGGCGACGTTCCAATGCCGTCACCCGCGGCCGGCCAGATCCTGCTTCGCGTCGCCGCCGCATCGGTCTGCGGCACCGACGTGCATCTCTACGACTGGAACCCGTGGGCCGCGGCACGCGTGCACCCACCGCGCGTGGTGGGTCACGAGGTCTGCGGCGAGGTGGTCGCATGGGGTGACGGCGTCCAGGGACCACCCATCGGGACCAGGGTCGCGGTCGAGTCGCACATCGTCTGCGGCCACTGCGACGAGTGCCGGCGCGGCGATTTTCACGTCTGCGAGAACACGCGGATTCTCGGTGTCGATGTCGACGGGGCATTTGCGACTCATCTCGTCGTCCCGGCCGCGAACGTGTGGCCGGTCGGCGATGCAGTTCCCCCTGACGTCGCCGCAGCCATGGAACCGTTCGGCAACGCCGTGCACGCCTGCTCGTACGGCGATCTCGCCGGGCGCACGGTCGTTGTGTTCGGCTGCGGTCCGATCGGCTGCGCGGCGATCGCCGTCGCCCGCGCCCAGGGTGCGGCGCGGGTCGTGGGCGTCGATCGCAACGCGTACCGTCTCGACCTCGCCGAGCGCATGGGTGCAAACGCGATCGTCCGCGCGACCGACGACGCGGTGGACAGCGCGGTGCGTCAAGCCGCCGGCGATGCCATCGACTGCGTGCTCGAGATGAGCGGATCGCCGGTCGCGGTGGCCTCGGCGACGCGCCTGGTGCGTCCCGGGGGCTGGATCAGCCTGCTCGGGATCGGCGACGGGCCGGATGTCGTCGACCTCTCCAGCGACGTCGTCATGAAGGGTCTCAGCCTCTACGGCATCGCCGGCCGGCGCATCCCCGAGACCTGGGAACAGGTTACCGCGTACGTTCGAGACGGCGTTATCGACGTGCCCACGCTGATCACACACCACTTCGCCCTCCACGAGATCGATGGCGCGATCGCGCTGATGAAGTCGGGTCAGTGCGGCAAGGTGACGCTCACCCCTGAGTAGCGCTCGGGGTATCGTTGAACGCATGGTGACCAGCGCAGACGCGTCGCAGGCGGTCCAAGCACTCGACGCATCACTCAACGAGGATCTCGACGCGCTGCGTCGCGATGGATTGTTCCGGCCGCTGCGCGTGCTCCAGTCAGCGCAGGGCCCTGAGGTCGAAATCGCCGGCAAGGCGGTGATCAGCCTGTCCAGCAACAACTATCTCGGCCTCAACACGCATCCGCGGCTGGTCGAGGCGGCCTCGCGTGCGGCACTCGAATGGGGCGCGGGCACGGGTGCGGTGCGCACCATCGCCGGCACGCAGACGCTGCACGAGGAATTGGAGCGCCGCCTCGCGGCATTCAAGCGCACCGAAGCATCGCTGACATTCCAGAGCGGCTATGCCGTGAACATCGGTGTCATCGGCTCGATGCTCGATCAAGGTGACTGCGTCGTGAGTGACAAGCTCAACCACGCGAGCATCATCGACGGCATCCGGTTGACCAAGGCCGATCGGATCCTCTACGAGCACGCCGACCCCGATGACGCGGAACGTGCGCTCAGTGAGGCGCGCGGCAAGGGATATCGGCGCATTCTGCTGGTCACCGACGGCGTCTTCAGCATGGACGGCGATATCGCGCCGCTCCCACAGCTGGTCGAGCGCGCGGAGCAATACGGCGCGGCGGTGATGGTGGATGACGCGCACGCGACCGGTGTGCTCGGCACCAATGGCCGGGGCACCACCGATCACTTCGGTCTGCACGGCAGAGTCGCGCTCAACATCGGCACGCTGAGCAAGGCGATCGGCGTCGTGGGCGGCTATGTCGCGTCGTCGCAGATCGTCCGGGACCACCTGATCCACAAGGCGCGGCCGTTCCTCTTCTCCTCATCGCATCCACCCGCGGTGGTCGCCGCGTGTATCGCCGCAGTGGATGTGCTCGAGCAGGAGCCGCAGCTCATGGAGCAGCTCTGGAGCAACACGCGCCACTTCAAGAGCGGACTTCGCGAGCTCGGTTTCGACATCGGCGACAGCGAGACCCCGATCACTCCTGTGATGTGCGGCGAGGCTCCGGTCGCGATGCAACTCTCCGACATGCTCCTCGAACGCGGAATCTTCGCCCAGGGCATCGGCTTTCCCACTGTCGCGCGAGGCAGGGCGCGGGTCCGCACGATCGTCTGCGCGACCCACACCCACGAGCAACTCGACCGGGCGCTGCTCGCCTTCGAAGAGGTCGGCACGCGGCTCGGGCTGATCGGAGGACGCCCGCAGGCGTAACGCCATGACCTCAACACGCTTCTGCGAGTTGCTCCCTTCGCGCGCTGGGCAGCGATAGCAATGGCACATCGCACCGCTGCCGAGCTCGAGGAGGAGCGGCTGGAGATCCTGGCCGCGCAGCGTGACCGAGCGGCGTTCGCGCCGCTCTACGAGCGCTACGTCGATCAGATCCACGCCTACGTCTACACACTCACCCGCGACATGGAGCAGGCCGACGACGTGACCGCAGCAACGTTTGCCAAGGCGATGGAGGAACTCCCACGCTTCGAATGGCGCGGCGTTCCGTACTCTGCCTGGCTCTATCGCGTCGCCGGCAACCTGGTGTCGAGGGAGCGCCGCCGTCCGGGGTGGATCGAGCTCGAACCACGCATGCTCCCCGACGCCGGCGCCGATCCCGCGTTGCACGCGGAGGAGAACGATCGTGCCGACGAGGTGCGCGCCGCGGTTGCCGGACTGCCCCACGACCAGCGTCAGGCGATCCTGCTTCGCTTCGGCGGTGACCTGCCCAATCGCGAGATCGCCGAGATCATGGGACGGAGTGAAGGAGCGGTGAAGCTGCTCACCTTCCGGGCGCTGACGTCGCTGCGCAGGCGTCTCGGCGCACCGATGCCGGCAGAACGTCTGTCGAGGTCGGGATCGTGAACGTTGAAGATCGCCTCGACGCCGCGCTCGATGGCGACATGCTCTTTTTCGCCGCGGCGCCGGAAGTTTCGGCCCTGGTCGAGACCGGCGACGAGATCGGCAGCGCTCTCGCGGCCTGGACGTTGCACCCCGCGCGGCGAGCCGAGATCTACGCGGCGGCGCTCGCGATCGCGGATGCAGCCGGTTTCGGCGAACGCGTTCGGGCGCTCGGGCTCGACCGCCGGGTGCAGGCGGTCGCCGGTGGGGCCGTCGTCACGCTTGCCGCGGCGGCGGCTGTCGGGGTCGCCATCGCTCGTGGCAGGCGGCACACCGAAGCGCCGCTCGGCGCCTGAGCGCTGTGACGGACCACGAGCCGGAGATTCCCGATGCCGAGCGCGAGCGCATCCGCCAGCGGGATCGCAAGCGCGAGCGCCGCATGGTCGTCGACAACTCGGGCATCAAGCGAGTGCTCCCGGCGGTGGCCGAGAAGCGCCGCAAGGCAGCCCAGGCGCCGCCTCAGGACTCGGAGAGCTGACCGCTCAGGACTTCCATGTTGGAGGGAGTCGGGCTGCCTCCGGCGGGCTCGACGGTGGCGGCGATGCTCTTGTACCCGGCCAGGCTTCCCGGGATGACCGCCGTCCACGCTCCGCCGGCCGGCGCGCGGCTGAGGAACGCGACCCCCTTGGGTGAGCCCTGCGGTGGGATGAGCCACACCTCGTAGGTGCTGGTACTGGGAAGCGCCTGGAGCCCGGTCACGGTCAGCACCGCCGGTGTCCCGCCGGAGTTGACGTCGAGGGTTCCCGTCGCAGTCGTTCCCGAGACGGTGTACGCGACCGGCGCCTCGGAGCCCATCCTGCCGGTAGCGCCCCAGATCCCGAAGGCGATTGCCGCGATCACCGCGGCGGCTCCCACCGCCGTGAAGGTTCGGCTCGCGGGAATCGCATCGATCAGCCGCCGCCACCACGACACCGGCGGCGACGCGGTTGCCTCCGCATAGACCTGGGCCATGAGGTTGCGGCGCAGACGGGCGGCCGGGGGCTCGACGTCGAGTGCGGACGGCAGCAACGACGCGAGGTCGGCATATTCGGCCGCCGTGTGCCGGCAGGCCGCGCAGGTCGTCAGGTGGCGCTCCATCGCGTCTCGATCCGACGGCTCGAGCGCGCCGACGGCCTCGAGCGCGAGGAGGTCGGCGACCTCGTCGTGGCTCATTGGGTCTGCCATGGCGTCTCCAGACGGTCGGCGAGGGTGGTGCGCAGCTTGTCGAGCGCGATCCGGACCCGTCCTTTGACGGTGCCGAGCGGTACCTCCATCGCGGTGGCGATCTCGGACTGCGAGTATCCGCCGTAGTAGGCGAGCTCGATGGTCTGGCGTTGCTCGTCGGGAAGCTCGGAGAGCGCCTTGCGGACCTCCTCGCCGCTCAACTCGAGAGCGACGGCCGCCCACGGGTCGCTGACCGCCGGCTCGATCGATTCGCCCTCGATGGGTGTGTCGAGCCGCTGCCGGGTCCGGTCGCCGCGCAATCGATCGATCGCGCGGTTGCGGACGATGGTGCAGATCCACGATCGGAGCGATCCGCGGCCCGGCTGGAAGGTCGAGCCACGCCGCCAGACGGCCAGGAACGACTCCTGCACCACGTCCTCGGCCGCGCCTCGGTCACTCAGGATGCGCAGAGCGACGGTGTGGGCGAGGCCTCCGTAACGGTCATACAAAGCTTCGATCCCCTCGGGCGAATGGGCAGAGATCGAGCGGACAATGTCGTCGTCACTCAGGTGCACTCTCATGCTCCGACACGCGCTCGGGGGTTGCGCATCTCCTGATACGGACGTGCCCCGGCCCTCGGATCACTTTGGAACGCGTCATACGGACGCGGAGCCACGCGAGCGGCCTTAGGAGACTTTGACGCGGTTGCCGCGAACTCGGGCCGCCGTCGACTGAAGCAGCACGGGCTCGTCGGGCTGTTGAGCGACGATCGCGGCAGCGGTCGGCCTCAGGCTGGTTGCCGCCGGACCCTCGAAAACGACCTTGACGGCACCGGCAGCAGTGCCTGCCTGAGCGATCGACAGCGCGGCGGCGTACTCATCGAGCGGGAACCGGTGGGTGACCACGCCATCGACGGGGAAGCTGGAATCGCTCAGCCACTCGCGGATCGTGCCGAAGGTGCGCTTGCCGTCCGGCTCGCGCCCGTACGAGGCGGCACCGCGCACCGTGAGCTCACGCGCCCAGATCAGCGACCACTCGATCTCGTGACGGCCGGAACGGCCGCAGAGGACGAGGGTGCCGCCGGCGCGGAGCAGGCGGACGGCCAGATCGATGCTCAGCGCCGAGGCGCGGCAGTCGAACACCACGTCCACCCCGCCGTCGAGGACCGGGAGACCGCCTCCGGCCGGGCGCATCACCCGCGCCTCCATGTGCTCGGCGGTCTTCTGGAGCATCTGCTCCGAGGAGCCGTGCCAGACCCGGTTCGCTCCGATCGAGCGGATCGCCATGAACGCGGCGTTCGGGTCCCCGTTGAGGGGAGCGCTCTCGCGATGACGCCGTCCCATCCTCGGGCGGGTGGTGCTCCGAGCATCGTGCAGCACGATGATGTCGAGATCGGGATGCAGGCGGCGGAGGGTTGCGACGATCAGCCGGCTCAATGCCCCCGACCCGATGACGACAGCGGTGTCACCGCGGCGCGACCAGCGCAGGACCGCGTGGAGCGCCGTGGCCGCCGGCTCGGCGAGGACGCCGCGCTGATCGGAGATGCCGTCGGCCGGAACGAGCATGTCCTCGTGGACGAGGAACCCCTCGCTCCAGCCGCCGCCCGCCCGCTCGCTCGAGCCGACCGAACGGCCCGAGCACAGCGCCCCACCACGATCGGCGTTCTCGCAGAGATGGGTGTCGCCGGCCCGGCAGCGACGGCACTCCGCGAGGCCTTTATGAGCGCAGCGCAGGGTTGGCTCGACCAGGACACGATCGCCCTCATGCGCCCAGCGAGTTGAGGAGGCGCGCTCCACCACGCCCACGACCTCGTGGCCGGGGATGAAGGTGCCGGCTGAGGCGTATGCGGTGAGGATGTTGGGCACCGGGTTCCGGTGCACGAGGGCGAGGTCGGTGCCACAGATGCCCGCCAGCGCCGGCCGGATGAGCACCCAGCCGGGTCCGGGAGGAACCGGAGTCCTGACGTCGCGCACCTCGACCGGAAGCGAAGAGCTCGGCTGCGTGCGCCGACGCCTGCCGCGACCCCGCCGCCCGGAGCCGGGGTCGATGAGGGTCGGGTCGACGACTAGCGCCCGCATCGGGCGTGCCACAGGCTGAAATGGCCGCGAGCAAGCGCGGCAGTGAACTCTCTCATCGCCTCAAGTTGTGAGGATACCGTCGCTCACCCTTGCTGTGCAGCATTGACAATGGGTCTGATGACCGATCAGCCGCCGCCTCCGAGCCCGCCCCCGGTTGGCGTGGGCGGATCTCCGCCCGGCTGGGGTTCGCCTCCACCAGGCTGGGGATCACCGCCGCCCGGCTGGGGGTCGCCGCCGCCGGGATGGGGATCGCCGCCTCCCGGGTGGGCTCAACCCCCGGCGTGGGGAGCCCCGCAGCCGGGTTGGAATCCGGGCTTCATGCCGTCTCAGGTGGGCTCCGGGCGTTTCCGCTCGCTGTCGGTGGGAGAGTGGCTCGACGCCACCTTCACGATGTACCGGCGCAATTTCGTTCTCATCGCGTCGATCAGCGCGGTTGTGCAAATCCCGTATGCGCTGCTCACCTGGCTGCTCTTCGAGCTCACCGGGGTGGCAACCTTCGTGCGCT
The DNA here is from genome assembly GCA_963830305.1 of Candidatus Dormiibacterota bacterium. Taxonomy (GTDB): domain Bacteria; phylum Chloroflexota; class Dormibacteria; order Aeolococcales; family Aeolococcaceae; genus Palsa-851. The sequence goes on from CAWHLW010000004.1 coordinate 131,131, forward strand.
CACCGTTCGCGTCGCTGGGCAGCCAGACGATCACGCCGGCACAGGCGCAACAGCTCCTCAACTCGTATCTCGGTGTGCTCGCCGTCTCCGTCGGGCTGCTGCTGCTCAGCCTGCTGGTTGTCGTCCCGCTCGGAGAGGCGGCCACCACCCGGGCGGTGAGCGATCGATACCTCGATCGGCCGAGCTCGCTGCTCTCCGCATACAGCGCCGCATGGGGCCGTCTCCGTTCGCTCGTTGCGATGATCCTCATCCTCGTCCTCGCCTATGCGGGCACGTTCGCCGTGGTGATCGCGTTCGCCGCGTTGCTCGGTGCCGTCGGGGCAGGGGGTCTTGGGGCGCTGCTGGCGGTGCTCGCCTTCCTCGCGCTGATTCCGGTCCTGATCATGGTCTACGTGCGAACCGTCGTTGCCGTCCCGGCGATCGTTCTCGAGCGAGTGTCCGGCTGGGGCGGCCTGAAGCGGAGCTGGCAATTGATCAGCGGACGCTTCTGGCCGACCTTGGGACGCATGGCGCTGCTCGCGATCATCACCGCGATCATCTCCTCGGTGATCAGCGCCATCTTCGAAATTCCCGGATCGGCGCTCGACCCCAGCAACACCTTTGTCTTCGACCAGGTGGCGAGCGCGATCTCTGCCGTGTTCATCGCTCCGGTCACCTACATCGGGGTGACGTTGCTGTACTACGACATTCGGATCCGCAAAGAAGGCTTCGACATCGAGATGCTCGCACGGTCGCTGTGAGGCGTCTGCTCGTCGCGGTCGTTGCGGGCGCTGCGCTGTTCACCGTTGCGGGATCCACTGCGGCGCCGGCGCGGGCTGCCAGTCCGTGCGTGACGCTCGAGTTCCTGGCGTTGCTCGGTCGCGCGGACGGCGCGCTGACCGCGGTTCCTCCGCAACCTCCGGCGGCACTCACAGCGGTGACCGAGGCCGAGGGTCTCGCACCCGCGTCGACGGCGGATCTCGCCCCGATCATCGCGAACCTCACCGCCACGCCGCCCGGCGTTGCCGGCGCGAGGCAGCGGCTCGATCTCATCGTGACCACCCTCGCGTTGCCCGCCGGGTCCGCATGCCACGTCGACTCGCAGTCTGCAGAGAACCTCCTGCACCAGGTGTACGCGTCCTCAGTTTTTGCCGATCTCGACCAGAATCAGCCTGCGTCGATCTTCGAGCGTATCGGCGCCGCGATCCAGTGGATCCTCACGCACCTGTTCGGCGTGCTCGGCCAGGGCGGCTCGATCCTGCTCGGCCTGCTCGTGCTCGCTGCCATCGCCGCGTTCGTGATCTACCGGCTGCGCGGCGTCGCCGGCAGCCGTCGTGCGCACGTCGCGGATGAACCGGCCACCGCCGGTGATGACCCCGAGCGTGAGTGGACGCTCGCGCTCGCCGCGGCACAGCGCGGCGAGTATCGAGAAGCGATTCGACGTGCCTTCCGGTCGGCGCTGCTGGACATCGCCGAACGACGGGCGCCAGTCGATCGCGCCTGGACGACCCGCGAGATGCTCGCGACGCTGTCGACCGACGCGGATCTCCTCGCCGCGGTTGCTCCCGCTGCTGCCTCGTTCGACAAGGCCTGGTACGGCCGAGAAGCCGTCGGCGCTGATGACTGGGAGGTGGCGCGTGCCCGGTGTGAAGCCGTCCGGCGCGTCGCCCGCCGCGCCGCCGGGGCGCAGCACCAGTGAGCCGGCCGCCGCTCTCTGCGATGCTCACTCTGATCGCGGCACTCTGCATCCTCGCGGTCATCGCGATCAGCAGCGCGATCCCTCCCAACGACCAGACCGACCCCTCATCGCGATCGGCAGGGAGCCTGGGCACGCTCGCTCTCTACACGTGGTTCTCGGACCTCGGCCTCGACGTCAGCCGGATCAGCGGGAGCTTCGATCTCACCGGCAGCGATCTGGTCTTCTGCTACGACCCCACGGTCGCGCTGACCAGCTCCGACGTGAACGCCACCATGTCCTTTCTCAGGGCGGGCGGTGACCTCGTCCTTGTGGTCACGCCGGACAGCCTCGCCGATGCCGCGCCCTTGCTCGGCCGGCTCGGAGTGAACCCGTCCGCGACCGCGGGGAGCGGGGTCGCGACCGTCGCGCAGCCGTTCGACAGCACCGATCGCGTGCAGTCCGTGCCGGTGTCGACCGGGCTCACCTTCTCCGACCAGGCGCCGCTGGTTCCCATGCTGGAGGAGCACAACGCGGTGGTGGCCGGCGTCGTTCAAGTCGGCACCGGCGGACGCGCGTATGTCCTCGGCGACACCCAGCCGCTGTCCAATGACGGCCTTCGCCATCCCGACTCCTCGTTCCTGGCGCTCAGCCTGCTGCAGCGTGCGCGCGGCGGCCGGATCAGCTTTGACGAGTATCACCACGGCGAGGGAACAGAGACGACGGGGGCTGGTGCCATCTTCGACGGCCCAGTCGGACTGGCGACGTTGCTCGCCGGTTTCGTCGTGCTGCTGGCGATCGCGCTCAACGGCCGCCGGCTCGGCAAACCGGCGCAGGACGGTGGCGACGCGCAGGTGCCGAGCGCCGGCGCCTACGTGACGGCGATGGGGCAGCTCTTCGCGCGCAGCCGCCTGCGCGGACCGATCGCCGCACGCTACGCAGAGGAGCTCAAACGGAGAATCGGCAGCGTGACAGGCGTGGACTGGCATCTCGACGACGCATCGTTCTGCGCGGCGGTCTCCGTTGCCAACCCGCAGGCGAGCGGTGGACTCGAAGCGTTGCTCGCCCACGCCCGGTCGCTCGCCGCCGGGCGACCGGAGGAGAGTGAGCTGCTCCGCCTCGCACGCGATGTGGATGCGTGCGAGAGGGAGTGGACCGGTGCACCAGTTGGCTGATTCCGCAAGCGCGCAGGGCACAATGCCACGAGTGGCACCTGCGAACGACGCCGTCGCACTGCGCGGCGCACTGCACGAGACCATGGGTCGAGCCGTGGTCGGCCAGCTCCAGGTCATCGATGGGCTCTATATCGCGGTCCTCTGCGGCGGCCACGTGCTTCTCGAGGGCGTGCCCGGGACGGCGAAGACGCTGATGGCGCGCACCCTCGCTGCTGCGCTCGATGCGCGCTTCACGCGGATCCAGTTCACCCCCGATCTGCTCCCGTCGGACATCATCGGGACCAGCGTCTACCGCCCGGAACTCGGGGACCTTCGAGTTCCGTGAGGGCCCAATCTTCACCGACACGCTGCTCGCAGACGAGATCAACCGTGCCCCGGCCAAGACGCAGTCGGCTCTGCTCGAGGCCATGGAGGAGCGCCAGGTGACGTCGGATGGTGAGAGCCGGCCGCTCGGCGATCGGTTTCTCGTGGTGGCCACCCAGAACCCGGTCGAGTACGAGGGCACCTACCCACTCCCGGAGGCACAGCTCGATCGGTTCTTCTTCAAGCTCGAGGTGAATGTTCCCGAGCCGGCGACCGAGGTGGTGATGCTCCGCCGCGTCGACGGCGGGTTCAACGCCCATGACCTCGTGGCCGCCGGAGTGAGCGCGATCATCGATGCCGCAACTCTCAAGACGGTGCGCGCCGAGGTGGCGGCGGTTCGCGTTTCCGATGAGGTGCTCGGGTACATCTCGGCGATCGTCACGGCCACGAGGACCAGCCCCGACCTCTCGCTCGGCGCCAGCCCGCGTGGATCGATCGCCCTGCTCCTCGCCGGCAAGGCGATGGCCGCAATTCAGGGGCGTGATTACGTGGTCCCCGATGACGTCAAGGATGTCTGCATCCCGGCGCTGCGGCACCGGATGATCCGCCGGCCCGAGGCGGAGATCCAGGGAGTCTCCGAGGTCGCCGCGGTCCAGCGGGCGGTGGGCAGGGTCCCAGTCCCGAGGTGACCTGGCGCGGCGCCGGTCTCCTCGTGGTCGCCGTTGCGATCATCGCCATCGGAGCGGCGGCACTGACGGTGTTCGTGGTGGGACTCGTGCTGTTCGTCGCGGTCCTGCTTGGGATCGCCATCGACTCGCGGCGGGCGCCGGGCAAAGCGGTGCTCCGAGTTGAGCGCGAGTGCAACGACCTGCTCTCTGTGGGCGTCGCCAACCGCGTGACTCTCGCGATCACGGCTCGCGCCGCGGGTCCTTCGGCGATCGTCAACGAGCGCATTCCAGCGCGACTGCATCCGTCGCGAACGCGATGGAACGTGCAGCTTCCCGCGCGCCTCGAGTACACGGTCACACCGGTCGCGCGCGGCGACGTCGTCCTCGGACCGGCGGTCGTCCGCGTCATCGGCCCATGGGGGATCGGCTGGCGGCAGACGACAGTTGCTGCCACGCGTCCCGTCCGCGTCGACCCGAACCTCGCTGCGATCGATGTCTACGAGGCGCTGGCGCGTCGCGGTCAGCTCGCCGAGCTCGGGTTGCGAACCATGCGCCTGCGCACCGAGGGCAGCGAGTTCGACCGGGTACGAGAGGCGTTTCCCGACGATCCACTGCGTGCCATCAACTGGCGGGCGACGGCGCGGACCGGTCGCCTGATGGCCACCGATCTCATCCCCGAACGCGCCCAGCCCCTGGTGATCTGCCTGGACCACGGGCGCTTGATGGGGATCGGCGCCGGCGAGCTCACCAAGCTCGACCATGCGATCAACGCCGCGCTGCTCCTCGTCCATGTTGCCCTTCGCGCCGGGGATCGCGCCGGGATGCTGGCATTCTCCGACACGGTCACCGGAACACTCCCGCCGCGCGCCGGCACCGCGCAATTGCGCCGCTTTCTCGACGCGACGCGCCCCATCCAACCGGGTGAGACGGAGGCCGACTACGACGATGCGCTCGCGTACTTCAGCCGCTGGCAGACACGTCGCTCGCTCGTGGTCATCTTCACTGATGTCCTCGATCCCGACCAGGGGAAGGCGCTCATCCGGCAATGCGTTCGCCTTCGCCGCCGTCACCTGCCGCTGGTGGTCACGGTCCGCGACCCGGCGCTCGACGACGCCGCGAATACCGTCCCGCGAAGCGGCGACGACGCCTACGCCCGTGCTGTCGCCGCCGGCCTCATCGCCGATCGCGACGACACGCTGCGCATGCTGCGCAGCTCGGGCGTCGAGACCATCGACGCCGACGCGCGCACGCTGTCACCCCGGCTGGTGAACCGCTATCTCGACCTCAAACGGCGGGCGCGCCTCTAACAGCGGCGCGCGCACCGTTCGTGCTCAAACGGCCTTGCCCGCGAAGTTTCTTCGGGTGGCAGGGTCAAGCAGCATCGCGTAGAGGACGATAACCTGGAGTACGAGGTACACGATCAGGACGATGTCCCCGTTGCTGCTGTGCACGCGGGCGAAATCCGCGACGGCGATGATGATGCTGATGACGTCGAGGACGATGATGATCCAGCGTGCGACCTGCGAGGGCCGTCCCACGATGATGCCGAGGATGAGGTCGACGATGCCGATGATCAACGGCACCACGGCGATCGCGAAGAAGACCGCTCCGGCCGCATTCACGAATGAGTTGCCGAACTGGTTCGCGTAGTTGTTGTAGCCGGGGATGTTGTGCAGCGCAGCATGGCCCGCGGTGAGGATGTACACGCCGATCGCAACCGAACCAGCAGCTATTAGGATGATCAGGATTGCCTTCACGATGATGATGATCTGCGCGATCGTCAGCCAGAAGGTTCGCTTGTGCACCTTGACGACGACCGGCTGCGGCAGCGCCTGCGGTGCGTACGGCATCTGGCCTGAGTACGCGTTGCCAGGAGAGTAGGGACCCTGCGGTGGACCAACGGGGGGTGGGCTACCGGGAGGCGCTACGCCGGGCGGATCCGGGGGGAGGCTGCCTGGTGGTTGGGGCGGCAGTGCTGCCACGTTGCTCTCTCCTCTTCAGTGGTACCGCCTCATCCGCGAGTCGGTGGCCGGATTCTAGACTTTGCGGACCACGAATGTGCTCGCGATCTTGTCGTGCCAGCCCTGCTTGCGGGGATCGAAGGCAGCCCAGATGAGACCGATGTAGAGCGGGATGATGCTGATCACATAGCCGAGGAAACGGCCGAGCGACCTTCCGATGCCGATGTTCTGGCCGGTGGCTGCGTCAACGACGTGGAGACCCAGCATCCGCTGGCCGAGCGTGCCACCGAGCTTGGACCAGAGGATGACGAAGTACAGCAGTTGCACGCCGAGGCCGATCAAATACCAGTAGCCGACCGAGCCGATGTATGTCGAGGAACAGATGGTTGCGAACGATCCGGACTGGGCGGCAATGTTGATGCAGTTCGCGTAGGAGCTGAGCGCGGATCCCTCGACCACGAGGAAGATGATCACGAAGGGCACCCCGACGATGATCCCGTCGATCAGCGCCGCTGCGAAGCGGATCCAGAATCCCGCGTACGCGATACCGGGAGCCGGTCCGGGCTGCGGTCCCGCGTAATACGTCGCCACCGGGTATGCCGGGGGCGGGGGCGGCGGGACGTACTGTTGCCCTCCGTCCCATTGACCAGGCGCCTGAGGTGGGGGTGGCGGCAACCCTCCTGTGGTCATCGAGGCAGGACACTAGCAGGCTTGCCAGGTTTGTGACCGTTGCAGCCAAAACGTCACGTTAGTCAGTCTCGGGCATCGCCTCCACGGCAGCGATCACCGCACGTGTTATCTGTGTCGGCGTGGACGCACCCGAGGTGACGCCAACCTTCCGAACGCCGCGGAACCACGAGGGATCGAGGTCGGCGGCAGTGTCGACGAGATATGCGGGCCGGTGCCCCTTTTCGCGAACCACCTGCACGAGCCGCTGACTGTTGCTGCTGCGCGCGCTTCCCACCACCACGACACAGTCGACGTCGTCGGCCGCAAGCACCGCGGCCTCCTGACGTTCCTGGGTTGCACGACAGATCTCGTTGTGCACCTCGATGGTGGGGAAACGCTCAACCAGGCGCTCGATGATGGACTGTGTATCCCACATGCTCAGCGTCGTCTGACACGTGACCGCGAGCGGCCGTTCGTCGGGGAGCTCGAGCGTGTCCACCTCGTCGATGCTCTCGATCAGGGTGGTGTGCTCAGGTGCGATACCGAGGACTCCGGCGGGTTCGGGGTGACCCCGCTTGCCGATGTAGATGACGTGGTGCCCGCTCGCCACCAGCTCACGAACGAGATCGTGGGTACGGGTGACGTCACTGCATGTTGCGTCGACGAGGTTGAGGCCGCGGGCACGCGCGGCCTCGACCACCGCCGGCGATATGCCGTGCGCGGTGAAGATGACCGTCCCTTCGGTGACCTGTTCGAGCGCCTTCATGCGGTCCGGTTCGGCCACCAGCGCGACGCCGGATTCCTCGAGCTCCCGGGTCACGTGCTCGTTGTGGACCAGGTACCCGAGCATGGTCACCGGCTCACTGCCCGCGCGGGCGGCGCCTTCACGTTTTGCGATCCGTATCGCTTCCACCACGCCGTGGCAGTAACCGCGCGGCGTGATGCGGACAACGTCCATCAACTCCAGTCTACGCGGGGGTTTCCGCAGGACGGTCGAACCGGGGAGCCCGCCGTTGTTCCCGCGGCTGCCTCCCGGCCAGGAGCAGCCACGTGTAGAGGAGGATCCCCACGGTTCCCCCAATCGCGAGCTTCACGCCGTCCGGGAGCGAGCTCGGAGAGACGAACGCCTCCAGCGTCCCCGCGATGATCAGCAGGCTCGCGGCGCCGAGCACGAGCATCACAGCGCGCACCGCCACCCGTGCCAGCGCCTCGCCGCGGCGAAGCTGCCCCGGGCGCAGGATGGAGTCGCCGAGCATCAGCCCGGTGCCGCCGCTGATCACGATGACGCTCAGCTCGAGGATGCCGTGGGGCACGATCAATGACCAGAACTGGTAGTTGTAGCCACCCAGCTGGACGGCGGCAGCGACCGTCCCGAGCATCCATCCGTTGCTGAGCAGCACAAGGGCTGTGGGAATCCCAAGCAGGATCCCGCCCGCGAAACAGATCAGGGCCACGCGAATGTTGTTCTGGATGATGAATGCCGCCGCAAACGGCGCGTCCTGCACGCCGGTGCCGATCTGACCGCGAGCCATCTCGTCAAACAGCGAGGGCGGAACGAGCGATGCGCGCAGATCGGGCCGCAGATCCACAGCGAGCCACCCTGCGATGAACCCGACCACCATGAGCGCGAGGCTCGCGACGATGTAGGGCCACGCGGCGCGGAACGAGCGGGGAAGTGCCGTGGCGAAAAACGGGGCGATGGCGCCGATGCGCCATGCCCTGCCTCGGTAGAGCAGCGGATGGGCTCGTGCGCAGAGCGTGTTGAGGTACTCGGTGATGGGCGCGTCCGGGTAATCGCGGCGCGCGATCGCGAGGTCGCTCGACGTCTGACGGAGCAGCAGTCCGAAGCGCTCGATCTCGCTCGCGGACTGGTTGCGGAGACGGCCACGCTTGGCCGTTTTGATCGCCGCTTCCAACGCGCCCCAGCGCCCCTCGCGCTCGGCTATGAACGCGTCGAGGCTCACGGGTACCGCTGATCGAGTTGCAGGTAGACGCGCTCGATGAAGAGCTCGGGCGGCCAGAGGCGCTCCGGTGCCCCGGGCGGCAGCCCGAGCCGGTCGAGCAGCCGCTTCGCGATGTCGGCGGCGAGATCGGCACGCAGCTTCGGGGTCAAGCCCGGCCGCGAGAGAAAGACACGGAGCGCGTCGCGTTCGAATCCACCGATGCGGTCGAGCCCGTCGATCGGCGGTCCTGCATCGGGGGTCCGCAGGATGATGGGCGGCGGCGCCACGGCCGCGGCGAGTGATACGACCGCACGGTCGCGAACCACGAGAGTTCCGGCGCCGAGATCCCCGAGACGGCGTGTCTGGGGTTGGAAGAACATGATCACGATGCCAATCAGGACAACTCCCACGTCGACGACGCGGATGACATTGCGCACCGCGAGGGCGCCGAAGTCGGCCGCGGATCCGTCCACCCGGATCACACGCAGACCCATGGCGCTCTTGCCGGGGGTCTTGCCGCCGGTCACCGCCTCGGCCACGAAAAAATACCCGAAGTAGACGAATGCGGCGAAGAAGGCCGCTCCCGCATCAGCGAACCCAGCGCCCTCCGAGCCGGTCACGAAAACGCTCGCCACCGCTCCGTAGAGCAGGAGCGCGACCAGTGTGAGCGGCACCGCCAGCAGGTTGTCGAGGATCTGCGCCACCAGCCGGCTGCCGAGACCCGCGACGCTGTATCCCAGGGTGACGTTGTCCGAGGTCTTGACACTGATCGTGTCGAGCTGGCTCGAATTCACCGATCCATCGTCGCACGCGCGCCGCCGGCTGCCGTTATTGTCGCGAGACGGTCACCGGCGCGCGGTCACTCGATGATGGCGACCGTCTGACCCTCCTGGACCACCTCGCCCTCCGTCACCAGGATGTCGGTCACGGTGCCGGACGTGGGGCTGGTGATCGGAATCTCCATCTTCATCAACTCGAGGATCATCAGCGTGTCGTCCTCCTCGACGACCTGACCCAGCTCGACGACGATCTTCCAGAGATTGCCCACCAACTCGGCCTTGACCTCGGTCACGTTGCCCTCCTCATACCGGTGGCACGCCGTGCTTGCGCCAGGCGCGTCGCTGCCGTTTTGTCGCAGCACCTTCGAGTGCGTCGATGATCACTCGCCGCGTGTCGGCGGGGTCGATGATGTCGTCGACCATCGCCCATGACGCGGCGATGAACGGGTCGATGGTCTGACGTACGGACGCCGCATATTCCGCACGTGCGGCGACCGGGTCGCTCGCCCCGGCGATCTGCTTGGTGAAGATGATGTCCACGGCACCCTCGGGGCCCATCACCGAGATCTCGGCGGTCGGCCACGCGACGAGTGTGTCGGGTTCGTAGCCGCGACCACACATCACGAAGTACCCGGCTCCGTACGCCTTGCGGAGTACCACGGTCACCTTGGGAACGGTCGCCTCGCTCACCGCGTAGAGCATCTTGGCCCCGTGGCGGATGATGCCCTGCTTCTCCACCTCGGTGCCGACGATGAAACCGGGGACGTCTTGGAGAAAGACCAGCGGAACGTTGAACGCATCGCACAGCCAGATGAACCGTGCCGCCTTGTCTGCGGCGTCAATGTCGAGAGCTCCTCCCTTGATCATCGGTTGACTGGCAACGATCCCCGCGGGCCGGCCGTTGAAACGCACGAGCGCCGTGATGATGTTGCGTGCGAAGGTCGGCTTCACCTCGAAGACGTCACCGTCGTCGGCGAGACGCTTGACCACCTTGCGCATGTCATACGCAGCGCGGGGATTGGTTGGCACGATCTTTCCGATGTCATCGATACGCCGGTCGCGGACATCGGCGGCCTGCATCCGCGGCGGTTCCTCACGATTGTTGGACGGCATGAAGGAGAGGAACGCGCGGACGGCAGCGATGCAGGCCGCGTCGTCGTCGACCTCGAGATCTCCAACGCCGCTGATGTAGCAATGGACCTGGCTTCCGCCCATGGCATGGTCGGTCGTCTCCTCGCCGGTCGCGGCCTTGACGAGGCGTGCACCCCCGAGCGACATGCTGCTCGTCTCCTTGACCATGGGGACGAAATCGGCGAGACCAGGAATGTACGCGGTGCCTGCCGCGCACGGACCGAGCATTGCAGCCACCTGAGGAACGACGCCGCTCATCTGCACCTGCTCGAAGAACAGCGCGCCGCTTCCGGCGAACGTGCTCCCTGCAGCCTCCTGGATTCGCGCTCCCGCGGAATCGAGCAGCCAGATCATCGGCAGGCGGTTCAGCATCGACTTCCTGCGCAGTCGCGCCACCTTCTGCTCGCCGATCATGCCCATCGACCCGGCCATCACCGTGAAGTCATAGGCGGCGCAGTACACGCGGCGTCCGTCGACGAGTCCTTCGCCAGTGACCACACCATCTGCCGGTGTGCGTTCAGGCTCGGTCACCGCGCCGGTCATTGAATGCTGATGGGCGAGCAGGCCGAGCTCGACGAACGTGCCGGCGTCGAAGAGGAGGTCGATCCGCTCGCGGGCGGTGAGCTTGTTTCGGTCGTGCTGCCGTGCTACTCGCTCCTCGCCACCCATGGCGAGGGACCGCGCGCGGCGTTCACCGAGCGCGGCGTTGAGCTGGTCGAGGCTCGGCGTGTCCGAGCCGGTGCTCATCGCGGTACGAAAGGTCAGGCAGCGACGCCGATGATCCGGCCGTCGATCCAGCCGGTCCACCCGTTCGAGCAGATCACTCGCGCCCACGCACCCCGCACCTCGGCGACCTGGATGGGCAAGCCGGGAGCGAGATTGGCGACCACCGGCCCGGACGGATCCGGGGCGCCCCATGCGCGGAGACCCTGCGGCGGCACGGAGTGGCTCGGCGCCCATCCGCCTGCAGGCTGCGGCACCGGCTGCGCCTGCACCGGCTGCGCCTGATAGGGCTGCTGCACCGGTTGTGGCGTGTAGGCCGGTTGCGCCTGCACGGGCTGCGCCGGCTGCGGTGTGAAGGTCGGCGTGGGCAGCGGCTGGCCGACCGGGATTCCGGATGGGATTGAGCTCGGCTGGGGCAGCGACGGGCTCGGGGAAGGCTGGAACGTCGACGCGGCAGCGGCCGCCACCGGAGTCACGGGCGTGTCGGCAACCGGGGTGGAATCCGGCTCGGCGTCCGCATCCACGGCATCGGACGCGACCACGGCTGCTTCCTCGTCGACCTCGGATGCCGTTTCGACACCACCGATGGCGTCGAGCAGCGTGCTGGTGCGGGCGAGCTCGGCAACCGCCTGGACGAAGGTGTGCTTGCTCAACCCGTCGAGGTACACGTACGTCTGGGCGACGACGGTGGTGTCAGCGCCGGAGCGCTCCACCGAAGCGGTGACCGAGCCCGGCCGCGATGCGATCAACCGGTTGGCGGCATCGACGTCGTCGCCGGTGAGCGTGACGCTCCGCCGGATGGTGACTCGATCAGCGCCGTCCGCCTTGAACACCACCAGCTCGACAGGCGCCGTGCTCAGGGTTCCCGCCTTCAGTCCGAACGAGAAATCCGTGCCCGGCTCGAAACGGTCGGAGGCAATCTCCAGGTCGTCATCGGACGAGCACCAGGTGGTGATGCTCTGCTTGACCTCGTCAGGTGTCATGAGTTTGATCTCCTCTCCGCGTCCAAGACTGCGGCGACTATACGGTGTTCACGATGCGTGGGCCGGATGCGCAGCGGCCTCGCCCATCGCGAGCAGGCCATCCAGCACATCACCGATCTTATTCAGTGCGAGCGAGAGATGGCCCTCCTCCGGGAGGAGGTGCACCTGCGCTCCGGGGATGTGCGCGGCAAGCCACGCACCATGCGCCATCGGGACCATGCGGTCCTCGCCCCCCTGCCAGACGGCCACTGGCGTCTCGATCAACCCCGGATCGAACCCCCATGCAGTGACGAAGGCGAGGTCGTCGTCCCGCCAGCCCGCGATGCCGGTCGACACGGCCCGGCGCATTCTGCCGGCCATGAACTCGGCGTACCCGCCGGTGAGCGCTGCCTTGTCGACGTCGCTGACGAGATCTCCCATCGCCGTTGCCATCTCGGCGGGCTGGACGTCGTGGAGGGTGGCGGCCTCGCGCTGGAGGTACGTCTCGAGCGCGTCCTGACCCTGCAGGGTCGCCCCGAACTCTTCGATGTTTTCCTGGCCCATGCCGGCGAGCCAGTCAAGCCCCTCGGCCGGGTACGGCGCGACGCCTGCGAGTGACGCAGTCGCGATCACGCGGTCGGGCAGGAGCGCGGCACACGCCAGCGCATGTGGCCCGCCGCCTGATTGACCGGCGCAGAAGAACGAGCCGATCTTCAACGAGTCAAGGATCGCCTGCGCGTCGGTGGCCACGTCGCCGACCGCGCGCCCCGGCATGGCGGACGACGCGGCATACCCGGGGCGAGAGAACGTCACCAGGCGCAGACCGCGCTTGCCCAGCTCCGCCACCAGCGGTGGATAGGCGCCCGCCGCCGACGGCGTCCCGCTGTGAAACAGGAAGCAACGGCCGTCTTCCGGTCCCGCGGAAACGACTTCGAGCTGACGTCCGTCAGGCGCCTGGACCATGTGCGTGCGTGGTTCGGAACTCATCGCCTCATGGTACCGAGCGACCGGCGGACGTGACGGCGTTGACGCCTTTCAGGGCTCGAGGTCGTGCGCGGTGGCGTGTGACGGTTGATACAGACCGATGTCTCCGCCACCCGGAATGCGCATGCGCGTCATGCGTCCGAATCGCGCTGTCGTGATCGGCGCCGAGAACTCAACGCCGCGGGCGGTGAGGTCGGTGACGGTGTGATCGATGTCGTCGCACATGAGGAACAGCTCATGGTGACCGCTGGGCGACGCCTCGCCGGCGGGATGGACGCCGAGCTCAGCAGGTGGCAACTTGAAGATGAGCCACCCGCCGTGGATGTCCACGTTCGGCATCTGGAGCACATCGCGAAAGAAGGCCCGTGCCCGGTCGGGGTCGTCTGCGTACAGCACTGCGTGCGCGGCGGTGATCACCGCGGGTCCCTGACGTCGTTCTCATACATGGGCGGCTCCTCTATGGACAGCTCCAGTGTCGCAGCAGGGCATCTCAGCGCGTCGAACGGGATCGCGGAATCGAATCGAGCGGGGTGTCACGGGCTGATAACACGCCGGGCGTTCGCTGCGACAGCGGATAGGCTGCCGGAGGTGAGCCGATCTCAGAGGCCTGCCCGGCTGATCATCGCCATCGCTGCGGCGCTGCTGGTCGCGTACGCGGTCGTCTGGTCGCAGGTGAGCAGCATCGACGTCGGTCGGAGTGACTTCACCGCGTTCTACGTCGGCGGGACCCTGCTTCGCGAAGGACATACGGGGGACCTCTACGACGAGGCGGTGCAGCAACCCCTGCACAGTCGCCTCATCGCACCGGACCGCGAGGGGAACCTTCCCTTCGTCAACACGCCCGTCGCCGCAGCGCTGGTGCTGCCCGTGACCTTCCTGCCACTGGCAACCGCCTATCGCCTCTGGGGGATCCTCGAGCTTGCCGTGCTCGTGCTTGCCGTGGTGCTCGCCGTCCGGTGGGTCGACTGGCCACCCGGGACGGCGCGCGTCTGGAAAGTGGCTGCGGGTGCCGCAGCGCTGGCGTCGATGGGGACGTGGACGACGGTGATCCAGGCCCAGTGGACCCCCATACTGGCGCTCGGGATCGTGCTCGCCTATCGCGCGTGGAAAGGAGGCCACCACGCCACCGGGGCCGCGCTGCTGGTGGTCTCGGCGGGGATTGCGAAGCCGCACCTCGCGCTCGGGCTGCTTGCCTTCCTGATCGGCTGGCGCCGGCGCGGGATCATCCTCGGTGCCCTCGCAGGGGTCTGCGGGCTGGCGCTGGCCTCGGTTGCACTGGTCGGTCCAGCCGGCGTGGGGGGGTTCGTCAAGATTCTCGCGTCGTCCACCACGCGGTGGGAGCTCGCAAACATGCTGAGCTTCATCGGGGTGGTGGGATCGTTGTTCGGCAGCGGTTTCGCCGCCCATCTCGTCGGCCTCGCGGCCACTCTGCTTGCCTGTGCGGCCGCGTTATGGCTCGGCATGCTGGTCCGCCGAGATCCGAGGCGGCTCGACACCGCGCTGGTGGGGGCCGCCGTACTCTCGCTGGTGGCCTCGCCGCACGCATATTCGGATGACCTCGTGATGCTGGCTCCCGCGCTGGTCATCGGCGTGGCTGCGGCCGCCCGGCGCATGACCGTTGACACGCGGCTGATAGCGACCTCGCCGGTGAGCATCGTCTTCGGCGCGTGGGCACTCATCACTCTGGCCGCCTTCGCCGACTTCGCCGATGCGGCCAAATTCCCACCGGGGCAACTCTCCGGCTGGGCGCTGTTGGTTGCCGCGGCGATCGCGATCGTCGCGTCGCGACGAACGGGCCGGCCCGTGGCGGCCGCGACGCTGAGGATGCCACCACTCGCCGGTGCCCGGACCCGTACCTAGTCGGTAACGTCCCCGGCGCCTGCAAGCCGGCCGGGTTAGGGTGCTCCCGCAGATGCCTTTCTCCGGCCTTCGGTCGCCCGGCACGCCGGACGCCGCCGCCGCGCGCCCGAGACCCTGGGTCATCGCCGCAATTGCGAGTACCGCCGGGTCGATCGCGATCGCCGTCGCGGCGGTCCGCAGCGCCGTGATGTTTCCCCAGGTCACCGACTACGCCGGGGTGGCCGCAACGCACCAGGCGCAGGCAGCGGGGCTTGGATGCATCTATTCCAAAACGGTGCAACTGGCCGGCCTGCACCTGGTTCCAGGAGCGGTGCTTCCTCAGACGGCTGCGGGAATCGTCTGGCACTTCAACGAGCCTCCGGCGCTGACGCTGCTGGCAGCGCCCTTCTCGGGACTGCGGCTTCCAATCGCTGTCGACGCCTGGGAGGTCGTTCTGTTTGCGGCGATCGCTGTCTGTGCAGCGCTCCTCTGGCGCAGACGCGCTGGGCTGCCGGCGTGGCTGATGGCGGCCGTGATCGGAGCACTGCTGCTCAACGAGATCGCGAACACCGACTTCAGCCTCGCCCAGAACGATCCGCTGCTGCTCGTGGTGGCCCTGCTTGCCATCGAGTTGATGCGCCGGCACCTCGACGTGGCCGCCGGGATCCTCATTGGCGTGGTCGCGCTCAAACCGCAGCTCGTGTTCCTCGCCGTGATCGCGCTGGTCATCCACCAGCGCTGGCGGATCGTCGCCGCCTGCGCGGCCACCGTCGCCGGGATCGGTGCCCTCTGCGTCCTCATGGTCGGGCCATCGTGTAGCCTCCAGTGGCTTGGCAGCGCAACACAACTTGGGGAATTTCAGATCGGGATCGGACTTCCGGGCACCATCGCTCGATGGACCACGAGCACGACCGCAGCCGAACTCGCCTTCGTGGCGCTCGCCATCGTCGCGGTCGTCCTTCTCGTGCGCATTCGCTCGCGGCTCGACACCACAGTGTTCTTTGCGGTCGCGCTCGCCCTTGCGGTCGTGATCGGACTCCACACCGTCGCGTATGAGGTGCTGTTCCTGGCGCCGCTCGGGATGGCCGTCGCGGTCTCCAAGCCCTGGATGGTGATTGCCACCGGTTGGGCGTTCACAGTGGCCCAGGTCATCTATCCCAGAGGTACCGGTCCCTTCCTGACGACGGAGGTTGTCCCGTTTGTGGCAGTGATCGTTGCGGTTATCTTTGTCGTCCACCGCGGTGCCGATCGCGGCCTTGATCAGGAGCCGGCGGCCACGACGCGGAAAGCACACGACCTCGCCGCGGCGATGTAGATGGAGCGGCAAGCACAGTTCGACCACGACATCGTCGTCGTCGGCGGGTGCGGCCATGTGGGACTCCCGCTGGGGCTGGCCTTCGCCGACAGCGGCCTCGCGGTCCGTCTCTATGACACCGACGGGAACGCGGTTGACAAGGTCAACAACGGATCGATGCCCTTCGCGGAGGTGGGCGCGCCGGAGGTGCTCGCCCGGGTGCTCGCTGCGGGCCGGCTGCATGCAACCACGGACGCCGAGACGATCGATCGCGGCGAGCACATCGTGGTTGTCGTCGGCACGCCGGTCGACCGGTATCTGAGCCCCGATGTCGAGGCGGTCGCTCGCGTGCTTGCCCCGCTCACGGGCCATCTCGTTGACGGGCATCACGTGGTCCTGCGCAGCACCGTGTACCCCGGCGTGACCAAGCGTGTCGCGAGACTCATCGCCACGCAGGGGCGTGATGTCGACGTGAGCTTCTGCCCGGAGCGAATCGCGGAAGGTCACGCGCTCGTGGAGCTGCGCTCGCTCCCGCAGATCATCTCCGGAACCACTCCACGCGCAGTGCAGCGGGCGGGCGAGCTGTTCGGGTGTCTGACCTCGGAAACCGTTGAGCTGGAACCCGAGGAGGCGGAGCTCGCCAAGCTGTTCACCAACAGCTGGCGATATCTGAAGTTCGCCGTCGCCAACCAGCTCTACATGATCGCGAATGACAACGGGCTCGACTACGAACGGATTCGACAGGCGGTGATGTTCCACTACCCGCGCGCCGCAGATCTGCCCGGCGCCGGGCTCACGGCTGGTCCGTGCCTCCTCAAGGACACGATGCAGATCACCGCGTTCGCAGAGAATCGGTTCACGCTCGGCCACGCCGCGGTGATGGTGAACGAGGGGATTCCGCTCTATGTGCTGGGAAAGCTCGAGCAGCGCTTCGACCTCACGGGGATGACCGTCGGCGTTCTGGGGATGGCGTTCAAGGCGGAGTCCGACGACCCGCGTTCCAGCCTGAGCTACAAGCTCAAACGCATCCTCACCGGCAAGGCGGCGCGTGTCCTGTCCAGTGATCCGTACGTCACAGGCGACCCGGACATCCTTCCCTTCGAGACCGTCGTGGCGGAGTCCGATCTGCTGATCATCGCGGCGCCCCACCGTGCGTACGGTGAGCTGCGCACCGAAAAACCGGTGGTCGACATCACCAACCTCCTCGGCAGAGGCGTCACGGTTTGAAACCACGCGTCAGCGTCGTCATCCCCGCGTATAACGAGGGTGCCGCGGTGGTGCCGTTCCTCGATCGGATCTTCGAGGCGATCACGCTGCCTGCGGAGGTGCTCGTCGTCTACGACACGGTCGATGACACGACGGTGCCGTTTCTCGAAAGCTACGCGAAGCGCGAGCCACAGCTGAGGCCCGTGCTCAACACGCTCGGGCGCGGGCCCGCGAAGGCGCTCCGATTCGGTATCGGACAGGCGACGGCCGACGTCGTCGTGGTCACGATGGCAGACGGCAGCGACGACCCCATGCAGATCGATCAGCTCACCCGGCTGGTGGAGCGCGGTGTGGTCGTCGCATGCGCATCGCGCTACATGCGAGGTGGTCAGCAGGTCGGCGGGCCGTGGATCAAAGGCCGCGTGTCGCGCCTCGCGGGAGTGTCGCTGCACCTCATCGCGCGTGTCGGCACCCACGACGCGACCAATTCTTTCAAGGCATATTCGCGCGCATTCGTGGAGCGGGTCGGCATCGACTCCGACGCCGGCTTCGAGCTCGGGATCGAGCTGGTCGCAAAGGCCCGGCGCCTCGGCCTGCCGGTTGCCGAGCTGCCGACGATCTGGCTCGACCGTACCGACGGCACATCCAATTTCAAGGTCAAGGCGTGGATACCCCGATACCTGCACTGGTACCTGTACGCGCTCGGCCTCAGCGGTCGTGAGGGCGGCGGCGGCCGCGACCGCGGCGACGGCTCGTGACCCGCGTCCTCGTCACCGGTTCGGCCGGCTTCATCGGTGGGTACGTGGTGGAGGAACTGCTCGAACGCGGGTACGAGGTCGTCGGCGTTGACAACGAGTCGAAATACGGGCACGTCGTCCGATCCTTCGACAGCCATCCGGCATACAAACTCATTCGAGGCGATGCACGCGATGCCGACCTCATGAGCGACGCGCTGGATGGGTGCGACCACCTGATCGCCGGGGCGGCGATGATCGGCGGGATCTCGTACTTCCATGCATATGCATACGATTTGCTCGCCACCAACGAGCGAATCCTCGCGGCCACGTGCGACGCGGCGATACGAGCGCACCGCGAAGGCTCTTTGAGCAAGGTCACCTATCTCAGCTCGTCGATGGTGTTCGAATCGGCGACGACGTGGCCATCAGCCGAAGGCCAGGAGCTCGAGGTCCCACCGCCGAAATCGTCGTATGGCTTTCAGAAGCTCGCGGTCGAATACTTCGCTCGAGCGGCTCACAGCCAGCACGATCTGCCGTATACGATCGTCCGCCCGTTCAACTGTGTCGGCGTCGGTGAAGGCCGAGCGCTCGGCGACGTGGAGATCATGAGCGGCAACGTCAAGCTGGCGATGAGTCACGTGGTGCCGGACCTCGTGCAGAAGGTCATCAAAGGACAGGACCCGTTGCATATCCTGGGGAGCGGGACTCAAGTGCGGCATTACACGTACGCCGGCGACCTCGCCAGGGGGATCGTGACGGCGATGGAGAGCCCCGCCGCCCTGAACGACGACTTCAACCTGTCGACCCGCGAATCGACGACGGTGCTGACGCTCGCCGAGAAGATCTGGCACAGGATCAAAGGCGATGACGTGCCTTTCCGGTACGTGAGCGACCAGCCGTTCGAGCACGACGTTCAGCGCCGGATTCCCTCAGTCGAAAAGGCACAGCGCGTGCTCGGGTTTGAAGCCACGACGACGTTGGATCAAATGCTCGACATCGTCATACCCTGGATCGAACAGGCGATCACCGCCGGCGCGATCTGACCCCTCGCGCAGAGCGGAAAGGTCCGCAGGTCCGCAAACTTCACCGTGATGGCTGCGATCGAGATCACCACGCTGCGTCCATCGGAGGAGACGCGCGAGCAACTGAGCCAGTTGCTCATCGACGTCGTCGCCGACGGGGGCTCGGTGAGCTTCATGCACCCGCTCGACCCGGGTGTGGCAGATGCCTACTGGGAAGACGCATTGACCGCCGCCACCCAGGACAAGCGGGTGGTGCTCGGCGCCTGGGACGGCGATGTTCTTGCAGCGACGGTGACGCTCCTCCTCGACTTTCCGCCCAACCAGCCGCATCGGGCTGAGATCGCCAAGCTGATGACGCGTCCGAGCTATCGCGGCCGCGGGATCGCCACCGCGTTGATGCGAGCGGCCGAGACGATTGCGGTGGAGCTCGGCAGAACGCTGCTGGTGCTTGACACCGCGGTCGACGGTGGCGCCGCGCGCCTCTACCACCGGCTCGGCTACACGCTGACCGGCGAGATTCCCGATTACGCGTTCAAGCCGTATGGAGGGCTGACGGGAACTCTGGTGTTCTGGAAGCGGGTCGGCCCGCTGCGGCTTCCCGAGCTGACATGACCGGCTGCGCCACGGATTAGAGTCCTGCACGATGAACGCCGCGGTCATCGGTTTCGGGCTCGGATTCTTCGTCGCGCTGCAATTGGGTCCTATGTCGCTGTTTCTGATCAGGTCGACCCTTCGCAGCGGCTGGCGAGTCGGCTTTGCAATCGGGGCGGGTATCGCATCGATCGACGGTCTGTACGCAGCGGCCGGCGCCGGAGGTGCGACGCCGCTGCTCACCATCCATCCCGTGCGCATTGCTCTTGGCCTCGCCGGCGCTCTGGTGCTCGTCGTCCTCGGCGTGCGCACGCTGTACAGCGCGGTCCGCGTGCGAGTGGGCGCTGAGCTTCGCTCCGAGACAGCCAGTCCACGTCGGGCGTTTCTCGCCGCGCTCGGTGGAACAGCTTCCAATCCGTCGACCATCGTGTCGTGGGGCGCCATCTTCGCGGCGGCAAGCACTTCGGGGCTCGTGCATACCACTGCTTCCGCGATGCTGCTCGTGACCGGCGTTGCGATCGGCAGCCTGACGTGGGTCACGATGCTCGCAACCGGCGTCTCGCTGGCCGGTCGATCGTTAAGTCCACGGGCAATTCGGATTACCGACGGTGTTGCCGGCGTCGGCATGGTGGGGTTCGGCGGCGTGCTCGCGTTGACGACATTGGTAGCCCCGGCAGGAATCGAACCTGCGCGCACGGTTTAGGAAACCGCCGCTCTATCCACTGAGCTACGGGGCCGCAATCCTCAATGCTATCCGCTCAACGTCATGTCCAACTGCGATTGACACTCCGGAGCGAAACCGTCGGGAAGGGGAGATTCGAACTCCCGACCTCACGGTCCCGAACCGTGCACTCTAACCTGGCTGAGCTACTTCCCGGCGCCCGGCCCGGATGATACCACCCGCCTCAGCGGCCCCTGAGACGCCCTGCATCGCGGTGGCGGGAATCGCATACTGAGGCAATCGCGCGGTGCCGCCGCGCCAGGAGTCCAGGCATATGGGTCGCATCACCATCGACATGACCATCAATGCTCCCGTGGCCACGGTGTTCGCGTACGTCGACGACTATCGCAACACCACCAAGTACATGAGGGACCTGGTGAAGTGGCAGCCGACCGGCAAGGTCACACACGGCAAAGGTGCACAGTTCGACGTCGGCATGAGGGCAGGTCCGACGACGCTCACCTCGGTGGTCGACATCACGACATGGACCGAGAATGCGGCGATTGGCTGGCACTCCAACGAAGGCTTCAAGCAGGTTGGTCTCTGGGCGTTCAAACCCAAAGGTGAGAAGACGCAGGTGACCTTCGACATGGAGTACGAGTTTGGTGGCGGTATCGCGGGCAAACTGCTCGGTCGCGCCGCCGAGCCGATTGTGCGCGGCAACCTGCAGCGGTCTGTCGAGACCCTCAAGCTCAATACCGAGAGAGTTGCGGGTCCGAGGCCGGTGGCGAAACCAGCGCCGAAAGCCAGCACAAAAGCTGCAACAAAGGCTTCCGCACCAGCTCCCAGGAACAGCACAAAATCTGCAACAAAGCCAGCAGCACAAACGAGATCCAGGGCGAAGAACTCGTCAAGAAACCCTTAGAATGAATCCATTCCCGGCAGAACGAGCCGGGCGAGGAGCGAGAATCATGGCGAGCGACAAGACAGGTTCCAACGGACACGAGCCCCACACCGGCGGCGTGCGCGTCAAGCGCGGCCTGGCAGAGATGCTCAAGGGCGGCGTCATCATGGACGTGGTCACAGCGGAGCAGGCGAAGATCGCGGAGGATGCCGGTGCTGTCGCGGTCATGGCGCTCGAGCGCGTTCCGTCGGACATCCGTCGCGACGGCGGTGTCGCTCGCATGAGCGACGTGAGCCTCATCAACGAAATCATCGCGGCGGTGACCATTCCGGTGATGGCGAAAGCCCGCATCGGTCATTTCGTCGAAGCGCAGGTGTTGCAGGCGCTCGGCGTCGACTACATCGACGAGTCCGAGGTGCTGACACCGGCGGACGAGGAACATCACATCGACAAGTGGCAGTTCGACGTGCCGTTTGTCTGTGGAGCGCGCGACCTCGGCGAGGCGCTCCGGCGCATCGGTGAAGGCGCGGCAATGATCCGCACCAAGGGCGAGGCCGGAACCGGCAATGTTGTGGAAGCGGTACGCCACATGCGCGCCGTGCAGGGCGGCATCCGGCGAATCGCATCGATGCGTCCGGAAGAGTTGATGGCCGAGGCGAAGCATCTCGGCGCACCCTTCGACCTCGTCCAGGAGATTCACAGCACGGGCAAGCTGCCCGTCGTCAACTTCTCCGCCGGCGGTATCGCGACTCCGGCCGACGCTGCACTGATGATGCAACTCGGCTGCGACGGCAACTTCGTCGGGAGCGGCATCTTCAAGAGCACCAATCCCGAGGCGTACGCAAAGGCGATCGTCGCCGCGACAACGTACTTCGACAGGCCCGATGTCATCGCTGAAGTGAGCGCCGGCCTGGGCAAGGCAATGCCGGGACTCGACGTCGCCTCGATGCCGGCTGGAGAGCTGCTCGCAACCCGCGGTTGGTAATGCTGCCGCGGCGCTGCTCGGGGCGTACACTAGTGGTGTGCGAATGACGCGTAGCCTGCCCCGCCAGGGACGGAGCGACCGCGTCCGCTGAGAGGGAATTGACCATCCTTCGGGTAGGCGTTCTCGCCCTCCAGGGCGACGTCCGGGAACACCTGATGGCACTCCGCGGCTGTGGCGCGGAGGCAGCCACGGTGCGCACCCCCGCGGAGCTCGACGATGTCGACGCGCTCGTGCTGCCCGGTGGAGAGTCCACGACGATGAGCCGTCTGCTCCAGGTGTTCGGTCTCGAGACGCCCCTCCGCGAGCGGCTGGCCGGGGGGATGCCCACGCTCTCCACGTGCGCCGGCCTCATCCTCATGAGCCGCGAGGTGCTCGACGGCCGCCCGGATCAGATCGCCCTGGGTACCCTCGATATCAGCGTCCGCCGCAACGGCTACGGACGTCAGGTCGATTCGTTCGAGGCCGACATCCCCATCGTGCCGCTTGGGATCGCTCCCTTCCGAGCGGTCTTCATCCGTGCGCCGCTGATCGAGCAGGCCGGCGCCGACGCCGAGGTTATCGCCAGTTTCGGCAGCAACCCCGTGGCGGTCGCCCAGGGACCGCACATCGGTCTCTGCTTCCACCCGGAGATGACAGATGATTCGCGCCTGCACCAGCTGTTCCTGGAACGCGCGGCGGCAGCACTCGAGGTCAGCGCGGCGTGATTATCCGCTCGGCATCCTTTCGCGATCTCGCGCGCATCGAGCAGCTGTATCGGGAGGCCACCGAGGACGAGCGTCACGGAGCGCAGATGACCCTCGACAGTCCTGTCCCCGAGGCAACATTGCTGCGCCTCTGGCAAGCGCTCACCAAGTCGCTCTCCTCGCTGGTGCCGATCACCGATGTGTCGGAGGAGATGCTGGTCGCGGAGGACACCAAGGAGGGCGTTGTCGGGTTCGTGCAGGTCCAGTCGCTTTCGGTGCGTCCGCGCTCGTGGCAGATCCTCAACCTCTGCACCTCGACGACTGCGCACGGTCATTTCGCCCGCGCTGAGTTGCTCGACGGCATACGCAATCGCGGTCTCGAGCATGGCGTCCAGCGTGTGCACGTGCGCCTGCCCCTCGACCATCCGCTCCTGCCGGTCTTCCTCGAGCACGGCTACGCGCAGTTCGCGACCGAGCAGATCCTCTACCGCGACCAGGCCACCGACGAACCTGAGCCGTCGGTGAGATCCACGCTCATCCGTCCGGCGCGTCGCGATGACATCGGGGCGATCTACCTGCTGTATCTGCGCACGACGCCATCACAGGTGGCCGCAGTCGAAGGTCCCTCGCTGAAGACGTGGCAGGCTGGATACGCGCAGGGCCTCATCGCGGGCATGGGCCGCGATAACGTCCGTCACCTGGTCGTCGAGCGGCCGGGAATCGTCGCCTGGGCAGCGATCCGCCCGCCGACGGCAGCGCAGCCGGCGAGCCTCAGCATGATGGTCGAGGGCCATGATCCCGGATTGCGTGATGCGATCATCGATGCGGTGCTTGCGGAGCTGCCATCAGGACCTGCCTCCTGCGTGCTCCGCCACTACAACTCCGAGCTGATCCGGGCACTCCAGCAGCGCGGTTTCGCCGTGTACGGCACGCAATTGCTGCTGATCAGCGAGCTCGGTGAGAAAGTGCGCATCAATGCACCCTCGCGGCGCAAGAAACCTGTGCTGATCCATGCAGGGATCGCACGCAGCGTTCCATCGAGCTCGCCGTCCGCCCCACTCCGCGTCCTGTCAACGACCACACCGAGGAGACAGAGATCGTCGTCCAGATGATGCCCTACGGATCCTCATGGGAAGAGGAGCTCAACCTCCTCTTCGCAGCGCTCCCGCCTCACATCGCGTCTGCCGCCCGTCGTCTCTCTCAGGGACGAGGCGATCTCCTCGAGATCGTGCTCGACCTCGGTCGCGAGCCCGAGGCGCGCTTCACCGACGGTGAGGCGATCCTCAACTCAGCAAATGTCGGCAACGCCGAGATCGACTATGTCACGGAGCACGTCGGCCTCTTTGGTGACGACAACCGCGCGGGAATCGAGCGCACCCTGCACCGCATCAGCGCCATCCGTAATCGCAAAGGCACGATCGTCGGGCTCACCTGCCGGGTCGGGCGCGCGGTCACGGGGACCATCGACATCATCAAGGACATGGTCATCAGCGGCCAGTCGATCCTGCTGCTCGGACCGCCTGGTATCGGTAAGACCACGATGCTGCGCGAATGCGCGCGCGTGCTCAGCGATGAGTGCGGCAAGCGTGTGGTCATCGTCGACACGTCGAACGAGATTGCCGGTGACGGCGATATCCCTCACCCGGGCATCGGGCGTTCGCGCCGTATGCAGGTCAGGACGCCGGCACTGCAGCACGCGGTGATGATCGAGGCTGTTGAGAACCATATGCCGCAGTGCATCGTCATCGACGAGATCGGCACTGAGCTGGAGGCCGTCGCTGCGAGGACGATCGCCGAGCGCGGCGTGCAGCTCGTCGGCACGGCACATGGATCCAACATCGATTCGCTGCTCGTGAACCCGACACTCAACGACCTGCTCGGCGGCATCCAGACCGTGACCCTCTCCGACGAGGAGGCGCGGCGCCGCGGGACGCAGAAGTCGGTGCTCGAGCGCAAATCGCCGCCCACGTTCGATGTCCTCATCGAGATTCAGGAGCGCGATCGCGTGGTTGTGCACGCGCCACTTGCGGAGACCGTCGACGAGGCGCTTCGCGGGAGGGTTCGCCCGCCACAATTGCGCACCCGCGACGATGCGGGCGCGATTGTGAGCCGCGTCGATACCAGCGCCGCTGCGACCAGGCCGTCGCCCTTCGAGCCGGCGCCATTCCCCGGCGGCGGAAGGGGCGGCAGGCGGACCCGCGAGCGCCGCCGGCGCTTCGACGTCGACGAGTACATCGCCGGACAGCAGCGTCGCGAACGCGAGTGGGAACCGCCGGCGCCGGCGGTCCGCCCCGGACCACCGCTCTCGATCTTTCCGTATGGAGTCTCACGCAACTACCTTGAGCAATCGCTCCGAGAGATGCGCCTGCCCGTCCGCATCCAGCACCACGTCGACGACGCCGACCTCGTCCTCACCTTGAAGAACTACTACCGGCGCCACGACTCGCCGGTGCGTGCCGCGGAGTCGTCGGGCATCCCAATTCACGTGCTGCGCAGCAATACGGTGGCGCAGATCAAGGGAGCGCTCGCCCGTGTGTATGGCGTCGACGCGCCCGTCCAAGAGCCGGATGACGAACCGGAAGGAGACACCGAGCCCGCGATGCAGGACGTGCTCGAGGGGATCGAGCAGATGCAACGAACCGGTAACGACGTCGAGCTCACGCCGCAAAATGCATACGTGCGCAGGCTGCAGCACCAACTCGTCGAACAGCACGCGCTCACCGCGCGCAGCACTGGTGACGAACCCAACCGCCAACTCGTCATACTGCGACCCTCGGAATAAGCTGTTCGGGCGAGGGGTCCGACGGCGGGGGAGTTTGATTGACATGGGCGCGTGGCGCGGCTTCTTCATCTCGTTCGAAGGGCTTGATGGTGCAGGCAAGAGCACCCAGGTCGCGTCCCTTGCGGGCGCCCTTCGCCAGCAGGGTCATGACGTCGTCACAGTGCGGCCGGACGAGACTCCGCTCGGCGAGATCCTGCACAGCTTCGTGCTTCAGCATCAGCGGGGACCGGCGCTCGAAGCGTGGGCCGAAGCGCTGCTTTTCACCGCAGAGCGCGTGCAGCTGCTGCACGAGACGATCCTCCCCGCGCTCAGGCGTGGAAGCGTTGTGATCGCCGACCGATACGCTGATTCGACGATCGCGTACCAGGGCGGCGGACGCGGTATCCCCACAGCCGATCTGCTCAGGCTGCACGCGGCTGCATGCGGCGACGTCTGGCCCGATCTGACCATCTACCTCGCGATACCCGCCGCCAGCGCGGCGCAGCGGCAGCGCGCCCAGCAGCTCCCGCTCGATCGCTTCGAGGTCGCGCCTGAGACGTTCCACGCCGCCGTTGAGGGCGCGTTCGAACAACTTGCGGCGGAGCATCCACGCCGGTTCGTGCGCATCGACGCCACCCGCCCCGCAATCCTCGTCTCGCGCGACGTCGAGAAGGTGATCGTGCAGCGTCTCCCTGCGGCGGCACCGAACGCACCGCAGCTGAGGTCGGCGAACAGCCTCTGACCCGCGCCGCTACGGGAGCGGGTCTGATCCCTCGCTGATGTCGAGGACCACGTCGGCCGCCGGTACAACGCGTTCGACACGGCTTCCGGCGAGATGCACGCGCACACCCGGAATCCCCGGAGCGCCCGGATCCCACCCGAGCGCGTGGAGCTCTCGTGCCTCTCCCCAGGTTCGCGCCTGGCGTTGCTGGCGACCATCGGTGAATGTCATGGTGCCGGGCCTCGTCGCGAAGCCGAAGCCGACCTCGCCACCGGTGCTGAGGAATGCGTGCACATCGGTGAGCACCGTCGTGGCGTCGAAGAGCTCCTCGCTGCTCGCCAGCGCCGCGGCCAGGCTCGGCATGCCGCCGGACTTCGCAGCTTCGCGGACTCCCGCACGCTGCGCCACCTGCTGTGCCCGCTCGCGCCTGCGCCGCTCGGTGGCCAGCTCCGTGGCGCGCATACGGATCTCGCGGAGATGCTGTTCGTACGGCGCCATCGCCGCGATGGTGGCGCGCTCGGCGGACTGTATCCCGGCACCGATAGCGTCGAGACCCTCGTCGCTCAACTCACGAAGCGCGTCGGGCTCGACCTTGTCGCCGAGCGGGGGAAGCTCCACCCCTGGGCACTCTACTCGCCGCCCTGCAGCGCATCGCGGCGCGTGCGCCTCCATTTGCTGTATGACGCATCCAGCCATCATCGAAAACGAGGGAGGCACTGCTCGTGGGTCAGGTTCTTCACGACGCCGTCCGCGTCGAGCGCGAAGGTGCGGTGGTCACCCTCACCATCGACCATCCCCCGGCAAACGCGGTGAACGGCGACGTCGTCAACGGCCTCGCTGAAGGGCTCGCGAGTGCCGAGGCGGACGAGTCGTGCCGCGCGCTGGTCATCACAGGAAACGGGCCCAAGTTCTTCTCCGCGGGCGCGGACATCACCGGCTTCGGCGCCGGCGCCGATGCGATCGGCAAGGCCACCGATCTGACCCTCCTGTTCGAGGCTTCGCGCCTCCCGGTCATCGCGGCCGTCAACGGCATCGCGTTCGGGGGTGGCTGCGAGCTCACGCTGGCATGCGACATCCGCATCGCGGCCCGTACCGCTCGCTTCGGCCAGCCGGAGATCAAGCTCGGCATCATCCCCGGCTGGGGTGGCACCCAGCGCCTGCCGCGGCTGATTGGCACGGCCCGCGCGGCCGAGCTGCTGCTCACCGGTGATCCGATCGACGCGGACCGCGCGCTGGCGATCGGGCTGGTTGCGGAGGTCGTCGAGCCCGACGAACTGCCCACCGCCGCGCAGCGTTGGGGTGAGCTGCTTGCCTCGAGGGCGCCGCTCGCTCTTGCCGCCACCAAGCGAGCCATGCGAGCTGGCGCGCAACTTCCGATTGCGGAGGCATTGAAGGTGGAGCGCAGCGAGTTCGTCGCGCTCTTCGCAACGGATGACGCCAAGGAGGGGATCGCGGCCTTCATGCAGAAACGCCCGCCGGAGTGGAAGGGGCGCTAGTGTCCGCGGCCGTAACCGCGATCATCAGCCCGATCGCGCTGGTCCTGCTCGCCGGCGCGTCGCTGACTGCGAGCGTCTTGCGCTGGCGAAAGCTGCTCGGTTTGATGCAGCGCTCCACGCGCAGTGAGAGTCGCCTCGATCACCCGCTGGCGCGTGTGCGGGCCTTCTTCGTCTACGTGATGGCCCAAGGGCGGCTGCTCAGGTGGCCGCTTGCGGGTGTGCTGCACGCCTTCATCTTCTGGGGCTTCCTCGTCCTGCTGACCGCGATCGCCCAGGGCATCGTCGAGGCGCTCTGGCAGGGATTCCAGTTCCAACAGCTGCCGGGGAGCGGAGCGATCGCGTTCCTGCAGGACCTCTTCTTCCTCGTGGTCATCTGTGGGATCGCCCTGGCGCTCTACAACCGGCTGGTCATCAACCCGACGCGTTTTCGGGGAAGTCACCGCGGTGACGCCATCCTCATCCTCGCGTGGATCGGTGCGCTGCTCATCTGCATGGAGCTCAACTACGCCACGCGAATCGCCGAAGGCGCGCCCGAGGCGCTCGGTCAGTGGCGGCCCGTCGCGTCAGCGCTCGCAAGCATCTTCCGCCCGCTCGGCTCAAGCAGCGAGGCGCTCATCGTCCTGCACGGCATCTTCTTCTGGACGCATCTGACTCTCGTGTTCGGATTCCTCGTCTACCTCGGCTACAGCAAGCACCTGCACATCATCACGTCGGTTCCCAACGTCTTCTTCAAGAGCGAGCGACCGAAAGGAGCATTGCGCACCCTCGATATCGAGGCCGTGATGAACGCAGAGAGCGAGGCCGACCAGCACTTCGGCGCGGGCGCACTCGAGCACTTCTCATGGAAGGACACGCTCGATCTCTACACGTGCACGGAGTGCGGACGCTGCCAGACGCATTGCCCTGCATACAACACGGGCAAACCGCTGTCGCCAAAGACGCTCATCACCGACCTGCGCGACCTCGCATACGAGAACCTCGCCGGCGGATACGCGGCCACCAGACACGATGCGCACGTTGCGCAGGACGCAAAGGCCAACGACGGTGGGGCGAACGACGGCGCGCCCATGTGGACCAGCGGGGACCATCACCCCGGCACGGAGCACGATCTGCCCGGGCACTTTCAACCGTCATGGTTGTCGCCGGAGCAGGTGGCGGCAGCGGTGCCCAATGACGGACCACGTCCGTTGATCGGCGGCACGATCCTCGAGGAGACACTCTGGTCGTGCACGACCTGTGGCGCATGCATGGATCAATGCCCTGTCCTCATCGAGCACGTTCCCAAGATCATGGACATGCGCCGCCACCTCGTCCTCGATGAGTCGCGCCTGCCCAGGCAGGCGGAATCGGCGCTGCGCAACATCGAGAATGTCGCCAACCCGTACGGGCTGTCGCATCAGTCACGAGCGGACTGGGCAAAGGACCTCGGTGTTTCCTTCATCGCTGACAAGCCCGACGCCGAGTACCTCTACTGGGTCGGCTGCGCGGCGTCATTCGACGAGCGTGCCAGGACGATCGCAGCTGCACTCTCCAAGATCCTGCAGGCGGCCGGTGTGGACTTCGCCATCCTGGGCACCGAGGAGAAATGCACCGGTGATCCCGCACGCAGGATCGGCAATGAGTATCTGTTCCAGGAACGTGCAAAGGAGAACGTCGAGGTGTTGAAGCGCCATAACGTTCGCAAGATCATCGCGTCGTGCCCGCACTGCTTCAATACATTCGCCAACGAATACGGCGACTTCGGGGGCGACTACGAGGTCATCCACCACACCCAGCTGATCGATCGGCTGCTCAAGGAAGGACGGATCACGCTCGACGCCGCCAAGGCGCAGGAAGAGACCATCACGTATCACAACTCCTGCTATCTGGGACGCTGGAACGACATCTTCGCCCCGCCTCGCGAGATCCTCGAACGCATCCCCGGGCTCAAGGTCGTGGAGATGGCTCGCAGCAAGAGCGAGGGGATGTGCTGCGGCGCAGGCGGCGGCAGGATGTGGATGGAGGAGGATCAGCCTCGGGTGAACCACCGCAGGGTGGATCAGGCGGTGGACACGCACGCCACCAAGGTCGCGACCGCATGCCCGTTCTGTCTCGCCATGTTCGATGAGGGGATCTCAGCCAAGCAGATCGGTGGCACGCTCGCGGTGGACGACGTCGCTGTTTACGTGGCTCGGGCGCTCAAAGATCCCGCTACGGACTGACCGGGCATCCCGGCTGAGTCAGACCCCGTCCTCAGATCGGGCGGGGCACCCGCTGGTTCTGCAATGTCTGAAAGCGCGCCCCGCAATCTGCGCACTTGAAGCCGGGCTGGTCGTATCCGGTCTGGCGGTCCCCGAAGGTCAGCGGCACCAACCGCGTGCTCTCACACCGCGCGCACGGCGGATCCACCGGCAGCCGGAGGTTTTGAGGCATGGCTAGAGGATGGCAGGTCTACGAAGGTGGCGCATCGGCGAGCGGGCAGGGCACACTTGGCTGCCCGGCGGCATCCGGGTATCCGTCCAAGGAGGCAGACAGTGGCAGACGCCGAAGTGGTCGACGCGTACAGTCCCGAATGGGCCGAAGCTTTCAAGGCCGAGATCAACAGGTCACCGGTGTACAAGCAGGCCGCTGCTGGTTGGGAGGGCACCGTCGGCCTGGTCGTCCTCGCCGAGCCTGACAAGAATTTCCCCGAGGATCGAGGCGTCTTTCTCGATCTCTGGCACGGCGAGGCCCGCGACGTCCGGGTCGGGACCCGTGAGGATGCTCAGCAGGCCAAGTTCGTCATCACCGGCGCCTATTCGCGCTGGAAGCAGGTGGCGCAGAAGGAGCTCGACGCAACCAAGGGAATCATGCTCGGCCGCCTGAAGCTGAAAGGTGATTTCCCGACCATCGTGCGCTACACCAAAGCCTCGCAGGAGCTGACCAACTGCACCACTCGAGTGCCGGTCCGGTGGCCGGACGAGGCGTGAGCGGATGAGTCCCCGGCGAGCCGCGAGCGGCGATGAGGGTCGCCTGCTCGTCGTCGGGGCTGGGACCATGGGAGCGCAGATCGCTCAGCAAGCCGCCCTGAGTGGGATCGACGTCTCGCTCGTCGACGTCGACGCGGAGCATCTGCAGCGTGCCATGGCGTCGAACCGTCAGTGGCTCGACCGCCGGGTCGAGAAAGGCCGGCTCGAACGCGCCGACGCCGACGGCGCTGGAAGCCGGGTGACGCCAACCACGGACCTGGCAAGCGCGGCATCGGAGTCTGCGTGGGCCATCGAAGCGGTGGTGGAGCTGCCATCGGTGAAGCGAGAGATCTTCGCCGAGCTCGATGCCCATCTCCCGGCACGCGCCGGCATCGCCACCAACTCGAGCAACATCGTGGTGTCGAGACTCGCGGATGCGACGGCGCGTCCAGAGCTCTGCTGCAACATGCACTTCTTTCACCCGGTGCTGGTCATGGACCTGTGCGAGGTGGTGCGCGGGCCGGAGACCTCAGACGAGACGTGCGCTCGCGCGGTCGCATGGTCGAAACGGATGGGACGGACGCCGATCCTCGTTGAGAAGGAGATCGACGGTTTCATCGTCAACCGGATTCTCGGATCCGCCTCGCGCGAGGCGTTCTCGCTCCTCCAGGGTGGGGTCGCTTCCGCGGAGGACATCGACATCGCGGTCCGCAAAGGGCTCAACTGGCCGATGGGCCCATTTCAACTTGCGGACTTCTCCGGCCTCGACACGGTCCTGACCATCCGCCGGGACCGCATGGAGCGCGATCATGCTCCGGGCGATGTCGCCACCGTTGCGATCCTCGAGCGCATGGTGGGTGCGGGTCGGCTCGGGCGCAAGAGCGGTCGCGGCTTCTACGACTACGCGGTCGACCCGCCGGCCCCGCTGCCGCCGCCGGACTGAGCCAGGGCAACCCGAGCTGGCCGCCCGGCCGGGGTCCTCGCGGCCGGGATCCGCAGCGCCGCGACCCCGATGCCGATCAGCGCGAGCGGCACGAGCCTGCCAGGAGGGGCCGGTGCCGAGTTGCCGGTGTCGACGAGCGTCAGCACACCCAATGCCGCCCATGCGGCCATGACGCGAATGCTCAGGAGACCCGGCCAGGACGCCGCCTCAGTGGCAGCGGCGCGGGCCATGCACCATGCGAACGCCGGCGCCAGGATCACGAGGTCGTGGGGCAGAAGGTGGGGTGATGCCGCGAGGGAGAGCGCGGCTGCACCTGCAAGCGAGACCTCGACCGCTCCCGGGTTGCCACGTGAGCGCGACCCGAGGACCGCGCAGCCTGCGAGCGCGACCAGGGATCCCGCCAGCCCGATGACCACGGGCGCGGCGCCGCTCCCGAGCCAGGACGCGACCAGTCCGGGGATGCCGAGCGTGCTCGCGCCCGGTGTGTTGCCTGCTGCGAACCCCAGGGCTGACACGAACCCCGCGAGACCTGCGGGCCCAACCAGGATCAGGGAGACGCCGGCAACGACCGCACAGCCGGCCACCGCGCCGCCGAGCGCTCGCCAGTCGCGCCTCGCGATCAGCCAGATGCCGAGCCCGATTGCGAGGTGGGGCTTGGTCGCAGCGAAGGCAAGGGCCAGCCAGAACCCCGCGGCCGCGGATCGCTCCTTCCGCCAGGCGGCGTAGGCGAGCGCGAGGCCGAAGGCGGGGAAGCCGTCGATCTGGCCGAGGAGAAGAAACGCGTACGTTCCTCCGGCGGCCAGTCCCATGAGCAACGTGGCCGTTCGAATCGATCGCCCGGCAGCGGTGGGCCAGGGGCCGGCGCGGATCGCCACCCACACCGCGAGCGCCAGGAGGAGGAGCTCGACGAGCGACCACACCCGGAACGCGGTGCCCGGATCGAGCGCGGTGAACGGGAGCGCCAGCAGGGCTGTGGTCGGTGGTGTGATGAACGGCAGGTTGATGACCGTGCCGGCCGGAAGCACCGTCAGGTGGCGCGCGTGCTCGGCGGACTGGTCATAGAGCTCGCCGCTGTCGCCGCTTCGCACCAGGAGTGCCGCCACATATGAGGCGGAGAAGTCGGTGCCTCGTTCGCGCAGCGGGGTCACCTGGGCCCAGGCGATCGCGTAATACGCGAGAAGGACGGTGCTCACGGCGGCCGCGATGGCGACCGCGCGACGGGTTCTCACGGCCACTGGACGCTAGCATCGAGTTCCCGGAAGCGAACACGGCGTTGCCGTATTGCTTCCTATACTCGGCCGAAGATGGCGAGCGCATTCACGAGGATCGACCATGTCGGCATCGCCGTCGCAGACCTCGATCTCGCGGTCGCGGCATACAAGCGTCTCACCGGCTCACCCCCGGTGCACCGGCAGGTGGTGGCGAGCGATGGGATCGAGGCGGTGATGTTCGCGGTGGGCAAGTCACGCATCGAGCTGCTCGGCAGCACCGGGCCGGAGTCGAAGATCGCCGGGTTCCTGGCCCGGCGGGGCGGTGGCCTGCATCACGTCGCCTACGGCGTCGATGACGTTCAGGCCAGCCTCGACCGCTTCGCCGATCTCGGCCTGCAGCTGCTGGACACCTGCCCGCGTCAGGGCGCGGCCGGCCGGCTGGTGGCGTTCCTCCATCCGTCCGCCGCCGCCGGGGTGCTCACCGAGCTGTGCCAGTCAGAGCAGGAGAGTGCCGGGTCACACTCGTGAGCGACCACCCCGGCTCCGAGGTTGGCACCCCGAACGAGACCGAGTCCGGCCTGCCGCTGGAACCGTTCTACGTTGACCAGCCCGACGAGCCACCGCCACCGGGCGAGTACCCGTACACGAGGGGCATCCGCGCTGACGGCTACCGCTCGCGGCTCTGGACGATGCGTCAGTACGCGGGATTCGGCAGCGCCGAGCAGACCAACGAACGATTTCAGTACCTGCTGCGCGCGGGGCAGAGCGGGCTCTCGGTTGCGTTCGACCTGCCGACGCAGATGGGGTACGACAGCGATGACCCGGTGGCCCACGGCGAGGTTGGCAAGGTGGGCGTCGCCATCGACTCGCTCGACGACATGGAGCTGCTGATGCGTGGCATCCCTCAGGACCGCGTGACGACGTCAATGACCATCAACGCTCCCGCGTCGGTGCTGCTCCTGCTCTACGAGCTGGCGGCCGAGCGCAAGGGGATCGCCGCCACCTCCCTGGGGGGAACGATCCAGAACGACATCCTCAAGGAATACGCCGCGCGTGGCACGTACATCTATCCTCCGCGCCCGTCGATGCGCCTGGTCACCGATACGTTCGCGTACTGCGCGGAGCACCTCCCTCGCTGGAACACGATCAGCATCAGCGGGTACCACATTCGCGAAGCGGGGGCGACTGCCCCGCAGGAGATCGCGTTCACCCTGAGCAACGGCGTCGCCTATGTCCAGGCCGCGATTGACGCGGGGCTCGACGTCGAGGACTTCGCTCCGCGGCTCAGCTTTTTCTTCAACGTGAGCAACGACTTCTTCGAGGAGGTCGCCAAGTTTCGCGCCGCACGAGCGATCTGGGCCGATGTCATGCGCGGGCGCTTCGGCGCATCGGGAGAACGCAGCCTGCAGCTGCGATTCCACGCTCAGACGAGCGGGGCGACGCTCACCGCTCAGCAGCCGCTGAACAATGTGGTGCGCGTCTCGCTGCAGGCGCTGGCCGCCGTGTGCGGCGGTGCGCAGTCACTGCACACCAACAGCTACGACGAAGCGCTCGCGCTTCCCTCGGAGCAGGCTGCGGAGATCGCATTGCGCACGCAGCAGGTCATCGGCCACGAGACCGGCGTGGCCAACGTCACCGATCCACTCGGCGGATCACACCTGGTCGAAACGCTGACGCACGAGCTCATCGAGGAGTCCCGCGCGCTGATGGCTCGCGTCGAGGAGCTCGGTGGCGCCGTCGCCGCGATCGAGGCCGGCTTCTACCAGCAGCAGATCCAGGAATCGGCGTATCGCCATCAGCGTCTCGTCGAGTCCGGCGAACGGGTCATCGTCGGCGTGAATCGGTTCACCGAGACGTCGCAACCAACGGTCCCGATCCTGCAGATCGGCGCCGACCTGGAAGCCGAGCAGATCGAGCGGCTCGCGCGGGTGCGCGCCTCTCGATCGGCGGGCGACGTTGAGCGCGCGCTGGGTGCGTTGCGTGCGGGTGCGGAGGGAACGGCAAACCTGTTGCCCCTGATGCGCACAGCGCTGGACGCTCACGCAACCGTGGGTGAGGTGTGCGGTGTGCTCCGAGAGGTGTTCGGCGCCTACCGCCCCCCGGTCACGGTGTGAACTCGAAGCCGCATGCGCTCCCTGGTAGCCTGACGCCGTGACCAGACAGGCGCGCAAGGGTGTTCCCCCTGTCGGTGCGAGCGATGCGGTCGCTCCTGCC
Organism: Candidatus Dormiibacterota bacterium; assembly: GCA_963830305.1. Taxonomy (GTDB): domain Bacteria; phylum Chloroflexota; class Dormibacteria; order Aeolococcales; family Aeolococcaceae; genus Palsa-851. The sequence continues at coordinate 166,278 of CAWHLW010000004.1, forward strand.
GGCGTCCCGGTGCCGCTCGACGCGGAAGCAGCGTCGTCGAGCGGCGCTCGCGACGGCACCGGCAAAAAGATCAATCTCCTTCGCAAACGGCGCTACGACGCCGTGCACCGGGGTGGTGCGGCGGAGCGCTCACAGCACGCCAAGGGCAAGCTCACCGCGCGCGAGCGTATCGACAGGATCCTCGATCCCGGATCGTTCACCGAGCTCGACATGTTCGCCCTGCACCGCACGACCAATTTCGACATGGAAGATCGGAGAATCCGCGGCGACGGGGTGATCACCGGCTGGGGAACCATAGGAAGCCGGCAGGTCTTCGTGTTCAGCCATGACGCGTCGGTCTTCGGCGGCTCGCTCGGCGAGGTGTTCGCGGAAAAGGTCACCAAGATCATGGATCTCGCGCTGCGCACGGGCTGCCCGTGCATCGGGATCAACGATTCCGGCGGGGCGCGCATCCAGGAAGGCGTCGTCTCGCTGGCCGGATACGCCGAGATCTTTTATCGCAACGTCGCGTCGAGCGGTGTCATCCCGCAACTCTCGCTGATCGCCGGACCGTGCACGGGCGGTGCGGTCTACTCACCCGCGATGACCGACTTCATCTTCATGGTGCGCAAGGTCGGCTACATGTTCATCACCGGTCCGGATGTCATCAAGGTCACCACGGGCGAGGAGGTGACCTTCGAGGAGCTCGGTGGCTCGGACGTGCACAACCAGCGCAGTGGCGTCGCCCACTTCATCGCGGACACCGAGGACGAGGCGTTCGCGCAGATGCGCGAGCTGCTCTCGTATCTCCCACCGAACAACCGCGAGCAACCGCCATACCATCCGACACTCGACGATCCGCACCGTGAGGATCCCGAGCTGCAGACGATCATTCCCGACAACCCGAATCAGCCGTACGACATGCGCAACGTGGTGACGCGCGTCGTCGACGACGGGCGATTTCTCGAGGTCATGCACTACCACGCCGAGAACATCATCTGTGGGTTCGCAAGGCTCGACGGACACCCTGTTGGCGTGGTCGGCAACCAGCCACGCGTGCTCGCAGGCGCGCTCGACATCGCCGCTTCCAACAAGGCCGCGCGCTTCGTGCGCTTCTGCGACTCGTTCAACGTGCCGCTGGTAACGTTCGTGGACGTGCCGGGCTTCCTCCCCGGGACCGACCAGGAGTACGGCGGCATCATCCGTCACGGTGCCAAGCTGCTTTACGCATACTGCGAGGCCACGGTCCCCAAGCTCACCGTGATCACACGCAAGGCGTACGGCGGTGCGTACGACGTCATGTGCTCCAAGCACATCCGCGCCGACTACAACGTGGCGTGGCCGACTGCGGAGATCGCGGTGATGGGGCCGCAAGGTGCGGTGAGCGTGATCTTCAAGCGCGAGATCGCTCAGGCGGCTGACCCGAAGCAGCGGTCAGACGAGCTGATCGAGGAGTATCGCGAGCAGTTCGCCAACCCGTATTACGCGGCCGAGCGCGGCTACATTGACGACGTGATCGAGCCGCGGCAGACCCGAGGCGCGCTGATCGCCGCGCTGCGCATGGCGCGCAACAAACAGGTGGAGACACCGAAACGAAAGCACGGCAACATCCCGCTCTGACAGTCAGCGTGGGTTGACGCGTCGCCCGCCGGTGCGCGGAGCGGAGTCCTTGAGGCCGGTGGACAGCGGCACGTACGCCTTGGCGTAGGCGCGGTCGGTGCGACCCTGGGCGTGGTGGATCGCCGGGACCGCGGCACGCACGAGCAACACCTGAAGCGCGGCGGCGACGGGCACGGCGAGGATCGCACCGATCAGTCCCTGGATGGCACCGCCGACGAGGAGCGCGAGCACGACTCCCAACGCCGGCAGGGACACGACGCGGTTCATGACCATTGGCACCACCGTGTTCGCGTCGACGAACTGGATCACCATCAGGACGATCAACACCACGATCGGGTATGCGGGGCTCACGGTGAATCCGAGCAGCACCGCCGGTACCACGCCGATGATGCCCCCGACCATCGGGATCGCGGCGGTGAGACCGGCGAAGATGCCGAGGATGACGGGGTCGGGAAGGCGGAGCAGCCAGCACGCCACTCCGACCACGAGTCCGAGGGCAAGGCTGTTGATGGCCACTGCCCGGAGGAAGCCGCCCATCCGGAATCCCATCTCCCGAAAGATGTCGACCACCAGCTCCTGGTGTGCCTCGGGAAAAAGATCCACCGTGAACGACTTCAGCCGGTCGCTGCTCACCAGCCACAGGAAGCCGACGACCAGCACGAGCACGAAGTCGACGATGATGCTGAAGATCGTTCCGCCGATCGCGAACAGGATATTGCGTGTGGCATCGATGACCGAGCTCACCTGCTTGGCGACGTCGACATTGAAGTGAAACTGCTGCTCCACCCCGGTGAACCACTTGAGAAAGTCCTTCTGGTACGTCGGGAAATTCCTGGCAAGCGACGATGCCTCGCTGACGATCGGCTGCACCAGCAGCAGCACCATGATCGCGATGAACAGGAGCACGGCGATGTAGACGGCCAGGATGCCGACCGGTCTCGGCACGCGCCGCAACCGCAGGTCCTCCACCAGTGGTCGTATCCCCTCGGCAAACACGATCGCGACGAGCACGACCAGGACGATGCTGATGATCGTGGCCAGGAACGCAACCAGCGCCACGATGCCGAGCACGATGAGCGCCGCCGTCACGAGCGTCCGCACCGAGATCACGTTTACGCCGTCGCGACGTGATGTCTTCTGCGGCTCGGTGGCAACGCGGTCGGAAGCGTCCCCGGCTCGAGGTTTTGCCGGCTCCGGCGCCGGATCTTGGTCTGGTGGAGTCCCGACGACGCGCTCTGCCAACGCGGTCAGCCTAGCAGCCTCCGGCTGCTGTTGAGAGACGAGGTTTGCGTACTCTGTCGGGCGTGAGCGGCATCGAGACTCGACCGATCGGCGGCGGCGCTCTCCAGGTCACGGTGGTCGGACTCGGGTGCAACAACTTCGGCCGGCGGGTTGACGCCGAGGGCACGGCCCGCATCGTGCATGCAGCCCTCGAAGAAGGGATCACCTTCTTCGACACCGCCGACATCTATGGCGGCGGGCAGAGCGAGGAGATGCTCGGCGCGGCGCTCAAGGGGCGGCGTGAGGACGTGGTCATCGCATCCAAGTTCGGGCACGTCTCCGGCGGCCCGGACCGCGGCGGCTCCCGTGCGTGGATCCGTGTCGCCATCGAGAACAGCCTTCGCCGGCTCGACACCGACTGGATCGACCTCTACCAACTCCACACCCCGGATCCGCTCACCCCGATCGAGGAGACGCTGGAGACGCTCACCGAATTGGTGAGCGAGGGCAAGATCCGGTGCGCCGGTTCGTCGAACCTCGCCGGCTGGCAGATCGCCGACGCGGACTGGATGGCGCGAACCCGCGGCCTCACCCGGTTCGTGACCGCACAGAACGAGTACAGCCTCCTGAATCGCGCGATCGAGAACGGGGTGGTCCCGGCCTGCGCCCACTTCGACGTGGCGCTGATCCCGTACAGCCCGCTTGCCAACGGTTTGCTGACGGGCAAGCATCGGCGCGGTCAGCCGCCCGTCCCGGGCACGCGTCTCGCCACTGCCCCCGGCGCCAACCCGAGCCGGTGGCTGACGGACGCCAACTTCGACGTCGTCGAGGCGCTCGAGGCCTTTGCTCACGAGCGTGGCATCTCGATCCTCGATGTCGCCATCGGAGGTCTCGCCGCGCAGCCGCAGGTGGTCTCGGTCATCGCCGGGGCGACATCGCCGGAGCAGGTGCGAGCCAACGCGCGAGCGGGCCGCTGGCGGCCGAGCGCCGCCGACTTGGAGGAGATCGATCGCATCGCTCCTCTTCGATGAGCGATACCGCTTTCTCTAGACTGGCCCGCCGATGAAGCTGCTCGAGTACCAGGCGAAACAGCGCTTCGCCGCCGCAGGCATCCCAGTTCCGCCGGGCCGGCTGGCGCGGACCCCCGAGGAGGCCGCTGCCGCGGCTCGTGAGCTCGGACGCATCGCGGTGAAGGCTCAGGTGCCCATCGGTGGCCGCGGCAAAGCAGGCGGCATCGCGGTCGTCGACACCCCCGAGGAGGCGCAACGGGAAGCCGCGCGCATCCTCGCGATGGACATTCGCGGCTACCCGGTGCGCAGCGTCTGGTGTGAGACCGGCTTGAGCATTGATGCCGAGCTCTACCTCGGCATCACGCTCGATCGTGACCGAAGGAGGCTCGTGATCATCTTCTCCGCCGCGGGCGGTATGGAGATCGAGCAGGTCGCGGTGGAGGCCCCCGAACGGATTGCCAAGCTCTGGCCGGATCCCTTTGCCGGTCCGCAACCCTTCGAGATCCGCCAGCTGGCGTTTGCCGGACTGAAACACGCCCCCGAGCTTCACGACAGGGTGCCAAAGCTCGTCACCAAACTTGTCGGACTGACAACTCGTCTCTACGGCGTCGCCACCTCACTCGACGCGCTGACCTGCGAGATCAATCCCCTGGTGCTCACGCCCGACGGGAATCTCGTTGCCGCCGACGGCAAGCTCGAGATCGACGAGAACGCCGACTCGCGCCACAAGGACATCGCCGAGGAACTCGCGCGCGACGAGACGGGTGATGACGGCCGCAGCGGCGAGGACCCGTTCGAGGTGGAGGCCCGCAAACGGGGCCTGACGTACGTGCACCTCGACGGCGACATCGGCTGCATCGGCAACGGCGCGGGCCTGACCATGAACACGCTCGACCTCGTCAAGCAGCACGGCGGCGAACCCGCCGACTTCCTCGACATCGGCGGCGGCGCCAACGCAGAGCGCGTGCGCAACGCGCTCGAGATGGTGCTCCTCGACCCGAAGGTGCGCGGCGTCTTCATCAACATCTTCGGAGGCATCACCCGAGGGGATGAGGTCGCACGCGGCATCATCGCCGCCCGCGACGAGTTGCACATAACCAAGCCCCTCGTGGTGCGGATGACCGGCACGATGGAGGAGGAAGGACGAAGGCTGCTCGAGGCGGCGGGCATTGTCCCGGCGACGACTGCGACCGGCGCTGCCGAGACAATCGTCCAACTCACAAGGGAGGGGGGCGCATGAACGGCGAACTGCGCCGCACGCTCGGTGGGGAGGGCATGAACTGCGGGGGGCACGGGGTCGGAACGCCTTTGGCGTCCCGCCCCTCGCTCTCGCCGGGGGGGGTAGCCCCGGCTGCGAGACGGCCCCCCTCCGTTCATGCCCTCCCCACCGTAGTGATGCTACAGACCATGTCTGCCCTCCCCTCCAGGCTCGCGTCGTGAGCGTGCTTGTTGACCGGTCTTCGCGTGTGCTCATACAGGGCATTACCGGGCGCGAGGGGAGTTTCCACACTGCCCAGATGCGTGCTTTCGGCACCAACATCGTTGCTGGTGTTTCACCTGGGAAGGGCGGCAGCGATCAGGACGGGGTGCCGATCTTCGATACCGTCGCCGATGCTGTTGCGGCTACGGGTGCCGATGTTTCGGGGATCTTTGTGCCCCCTGCGTTTGCGGCTGACGCCATCATGGAGTTGGCGGCTGCTGGGATCGAGTTGACGGTGTGCATTACCGAGCTCATTCCCGTGCAGGACATGATTCGGGCGCGGGAATTCGTGATCCGGTCGGGACATCAGCTGCTGGGTGCCAACTGCCCGGGGATCGTGACTCCCGATCAGTGCAAGGTCGGCATCATTCCGAACCACATCAACACGCCCGGGCCGGTGGGCATTGTTGGCCGGAGCGGCACGCTCACATATGAGGTGATCCAGGGGCTTGGGCAGGCAGGGATGGGGCAGACGACGTCGGTCGGGATCGGTGGAGACCCGGTGATGGGCCTGAGCTTTCCCGATGTCCTGCAGCGCTTCGCCGATGATCCGGAGACCCGTGCGGTCGTGCTGATCGGCGAGATCGGTGGGTCCGACGAGGAGAACGCCGCGGCGTGGATTCGCGAAACCGGTTTCGACAAGCCGGTGGTGGCGTTCATCTCTGGGCGCACCGCTCCGCCGGGCAAGCGCATGGGTCATGCGGGCGCGATCATCAGCGGGAACACGGGGAGCGCGCAGAGCAAGCTCGACGCGCTCACGGCCGCCGGCGCGGACATCGCCGACACGATTGAGGACGTCGTCCGGCTGACGGCAGTGAGGCTCGGCGCGCAGGCTCGCTGAGAGCGTGCCTCGAGGCCATCCCGCCGCGCTACCGTTAGGTTGGAGTGAACTTCGACCTGAGTGACGAGCAGCGTCACATTCGCGACGTGGTTCGGGACTTCGCACAGGCGGAGATCGCGCCGGCGGCCGCCCACTATGACGAGACCGGCGAGTTTCCCTATGCGCTCGTCGCGGGAATGGCGAGGCTCGGTCTGTTCGCACTGCCCTTCCCTGAGGACATCGGTGGTGCCGGGGGCGATTTCATCTCCTACTGCCTCGCCATGGAAGAGATCGCTCGCGCTGATGCCAGTTGCGCGATCACCCTCGAGGCTGGGGTCTCACTCGGGATCTCGCCGCTCGTGAAGTTCGGCTCGCGAGAGCAGCAGCAGCGCTGGCTCGAGCCCCTCATGGCCGGCGAGCGGCTGTGGGCGTTCGGGCTCACCGAACCGGACGCGGGATCTGATGCCGCGGCCACGCAGACGCGCGCGGTGCGCGACGGCGACGAGTGGGTCATCAACGGGCGCAAGGCGTTCATCACCAATGCGGGGACCGACATCAGCGCGGGGGTGACCATCACCGCCATCACCGGGTCGCACAACGGTCACAAGCAGATCAGCACGATCGCCGTCGAGCATGGAACCCCTGGGTACACGCAGGCTCCCAAATATCGCAAGCTCGGGTGGCACGCATCGGACACCCGAGAATTGATCTTCGAGGACTGCCGCGTGCCGATTGGCAACCTCGTCGGGACACCGGGACAGGGATTGACCCAGTTCCTGCAGATACTCGAGGGTGGCCGCGTGGCCATCGCCGCACTGTCGGTCGGCGTCGCGCAGGCGTGTCTCGACGCATCGCTCGCCTACTCGTCGGCTCGACGCCAGTTCGGGGTTCCGATCGCGACGTTTCAGGCCACCCAGTTCAAGCTGGCAGACATGGGAACCCAGATCGAGCTGGCCCGGCTGATGACCTGGCGAGCCGCCGCTGCGATTGATGCCGGGAAAAGTGCGGCACCCTATGCATCGATGGCAAAGCTGCACGCGTCCGAGGTGGCGACCGCATGCGCGAATCAGGCGGTCCAGATCCATGGCGGCATGGGCTTCATGGAGGAGTCGCCGGTGGCGCGCCTGTATCGCGACGTCAAGATCAACGAGATCGGGGAGGGGACCAGTGAGGTGCAGCGCATCCTGATCGCGCGCCATCTGCTCCGGCCATTCGAGGTGCTCGAGGGTGACCGTGCCAACTGATGCCGTCATCGTTGCGGCTGCGCGGACACCCTTCGGCAAGCTCGGTGGCGGGCTCGCGTCGGTGCCGGCCGTCGATCTCGGGGCGCGGGTGATTCGCGAGGTCCTGGAGCGGACGGGCACTGACCCGGCCACGGTCGATCAGCTGATCATGGGCATGGTGCTCGCCGCCGGCCAGGGTCAGGTGCCGTCGCGTCAGGCGGGGTTGCGCGCGGGTCTCCCGGCGAGCGTCTCGTCGTTCACCGTCAACAAGGTCTGCGCAAGCGCGCTGAAAGCGGTCAACCTCGGGGCGCTGCTCATCCGTTCCGGCGAGGCTGACGTGGTCGTCGCGGGTGGGATGGAGTCGATGTCCCGCTCCCCATACCTGCTCGAGGATCAACGCTTTGGCAGTCGCTTCGGCGATCGCGTCGCAGTCGACAGCATGATGCGCGACGGGCTCTGCTGCCCCGTCGACGGGGTGCTCATGGGTGTGCACGGCAGCGATGTCGCATCCGAGCTCGGGGTCACCCGCGAGCAGCAGGATGCGTGGGCCTTCGGCTCGCAGATGCGCTACCAGGAGGCGCTCGCCGCCGGGCGGCTCGTGGACGAGATCGTGCCGGTGGGTGTCAACGGTTCGGTGGTGGAGCGCGACGAGCAGCCGCGCGCGGATACGACTCTCGCGAAGCTTGCCGCGCTCCGCGGTGCGTTCGGTGATGGGACCACGGTCACTGCGGGCAACGCGCCGGGGATGAATGACGGCGCCACCGCGGTGCTGCTGATGAGCGCGGAACGCGCCCGTGCAGAGCGGCTGACTCCGCTCGGCACGTGGCTCACGTATGGTGAATCCGCTGCTGAGCATCCCTACCTCGCGACGGTGCCCGCGCTTGCGATCGACGCCGCGATGGCTCGAACGCACGGCGAGGTGGACGCCGGCAAGCTCGACCTGGTGGAGATCAATGAGGCCTTTGCCGCGGTGGCGATCACGAGCACGCGCATGCTCGAGGTGGATCCAGACCGCGTCAACGTCAACGGCGGTGCCATCGCGATCGGCCATCCGATCGGCGCCAGCGGAGCGCGGATTCTCATGACGCTGCTCTACGAGTTGCGCCGCCGTGGCGGCGGGTACGGGGCCGCGGGAATCTGCAGCGGCATCGCGCAGGGCGAGGCGACGCTCGTCCGTGTCGACTGAGCTCGTCGACGTAGCTCTCGGCGGCCGCATCGCGGCCTTCGTGGAGGACGCCATCACGCCGATCGCCCCGGCGATGGCACGCGGCGATGGTCCATCCCCCAAGAGAATCGTCGAGGCGGCGGGCGAAGCGGGGCTTGCCGGCATCCTCACCCCCGAGGCGTTCGGCGGAGCGGGTGGCACGCACGCGGACTTCATCGATTTCATCGAAACTGTTGCGCGTGTCGATGCCAGTTGTGCGGTGATCCTCGACGTGCATCTCTCAGTCGGCACCGAACCGCTGCTGGTTTTCGGCAATGATGACCAGAAGTCACGGTATCTGCGCAGGCTCGCACGGGGCGAGTGGCTCGGGGCCTTCGCGTTGACCGAGGCCGCCGGAGGGAGTGACGCCGTTGCGATGCAAACGCGGGCCGTCCGCGACGGTGACGACTACGTGCTCGACGGCGCCAAGGCCTTCATCACGAGCGCAGGCGATGCCGATCTCTACATCGTCATGGCGCGCACCGGCGAGGGCGCACACGGCATCACAGCATTCCTGGTGGAATCCGCATGGCCGGGCGTGCGAGCGGGAACACCGCTTTTGAAGATGGGGCTGCACGGCTCGTGGACTGGTGAGTTGATCCTCGACCAGGTGCGTGTCCCCGTGAGCAACCGTCTCGGCGATGAGGGCGTCGGCTTCACAGTCGCGATGTCTGCGCTTGACAGCGGCCGGGTTGGCATCTCGGCGCAGGCGGTCGGGATCGCCCAGGGATCGCTCGACGCCGCGCTCGCCGCGTCGCGTCGCCGCGCCGCCGCGGACCTTGACGTCGACGGCACGACGCTCGCAGACATGGAGGTTCGCACCAGCGCTGCACGGCATCTGACGCGGTACGCGGCAGCACTGGTCGACGGCGAAAAGCGCGTGACACTCGACGCTGCGATCGCGAAGCTGTACTCCACTGATACCTGCGTTTGGGTCTCGCAAGCGGCGGTCGACCTATGCGCGCCGGAGTCCGCGGCGGACGATCACCCCACGGCGGTACGCCTCCGCGACGCGAAAGCGTGCCAGATCTACGAGGGCACCAATCAGATCCAGCGCGTGGTCATCGCGCGCCACCTGCTCAACGACTGATTCGGTGGCTTGATAGCATCAACCGCATGGACATCCGCCTCAACGACGAGCAGACCATGATTCGCGACACGGTGCGGGATATCGCTCGCGAGCGCATCGCGCCGCGCGCCGCGGACATCGACCGCAGCGGCGAGTTCCCATGGGACGTCGTCGATCTGTTCCGCAAGCACGATCTTTTCGCGCTGCCCTTTCCGCCCGAGTACGGCGGCCTTTCCGGCAGCGCGCTGACGCTCAACGTCGCCATCGAGGAGGTGGCGAAGGTCTGCGCAACCAGCGCGTTGATCCTCGCCGTCCAGGCGCTGGGCGGATATCCACTGATGATCGCGGGGACCGACGAGCAAAAAGCACGGCTGCTCCCGGACCTCGCCAGTGGGGCGAAGCTCAGCGCGTACGCGCTCAGTGAACCTGGCGCCGGCAGCGACCCGGCAGGGATGCAGACGCGAGCCGAACGCCACGGCGACGAATACGTGGTCACCGGCAGCAAGATCTGGATCACCGCGGGTGGTGTCGCGGACACGATCACCGTCTTCGCCAAGACCGATCCCAACGAGGGGGCGAAGGGCGTGAGCGCCTTCGTGCTCGAGGATGCGCAGCATCTCAAGGGATTCACGGCGAACACGATCCACGGCAAGCTCGGCATCCGCGGCAGCAACACCGCCGAGCTCCACTTCGACGAGGTGGTCATCCCCGCCGCGAACCGAATCGGCGAGGAAGGCGAAGGCTTTCGCATCGCCATGAAAGTCCTCGACAGATCGCGCCCCGGAGTCGCCGCGCAGGCGCTCGGGATCGCGCAAGGGGCGCTCGACTATGCGGTCGGATATGCCAAGGAGCGCAGGCAATTCGGCAAGGCGATCGCGGAGTTCCAGGGCATCCAGTTCATGGTCGCCGATATGGAGGCACAGACCGCCGCCGCACGGGCGATGGTGTATTGGGCCTCGCAGCTCATCGACGACAAGAGCCCGGACGTGGGTCATTTCGCCGCGATCGCGAAGTTGCTCGCGGCCGACACGGCGATGAAGGTCACCACCGACGCGGTCCAGATCCTCGGTGGCTACGGTTACGTGAACGAGTACCCGGTCGAACGCATGATGCGCGACGCGAAGATCACCCAGATCTACGAGGGGACGAGCCAGATTCAGCGGGTTGTGATCGCCAGGGACCTCTTGCGCAACTAGCGCTGGTCAACCACAGCTCCACGGGCCGCTGACGCCGAGTGCCATGGTCGAGGTGTTGCCCACCCAGGGTTCGAGGATCGCCTGCACGGTTCCCGACCGACCGTCTTTGGCGATCACGGTGAGACTGCCGGCGACCGAGCTCCACTCGGCGCCGGTGCCGTCGTAGAAGTCGACCTGCAAGGCCCCCTCCGTGAGCCCGTAATCACCCGGTCCCGTGAACCGCTGGATGTCGACGTACAACTCGTCGTGGTGAGCCGAGGTGGTCAGGCGGAATATGTCAGCCAACGCCACCATCGTCACGTCGCAGGAGCGAGTGGCCGGATCAATCGAGGCGCATTCGTTGTATGCACCGTGGAGCTGCAGCTGACCGGGCGCGCAGTCCAACGGTATGAGCGTCGGTCCGGAGGACGCGCTGGGCTTCGGTGTCGGTGCCGTGCGTCCGGCGCCCGTGACGACCAGCGACACCGCGCCAACTGCGACCACGACGGCCGCAAGCGCGAGGAGAACCCGGTATGCGGACGGCGTCCCGGAGATACCCACAACGTACTCGATGCATTCTCGGTAGGCCGCGCCTACATGGTGAGGACGACCTTGCCTCGCGCCTGCCGCTGACCGAGGAGATTGAGCGCGGCAGGTGCCTCCTCGAGCGGGTACGTCGCACCGACGATTGGAGCCACGACGCCGGCCTCGATCATCGCGTCGAGCTCGTGCTGGGTCTTGCCGAACAGCGAGGGTTCGACGCCGAGGAACGCACCCCAGGCCGCGCCGACGATATCGATGTTCCTGAGCAGGACCCTGTTCACCTGCACGCTCGGGATGCGCCCCTCGGTGAAGCCCACCACGATCAATCGGCCCTCGGGTGCGAGACATCGCACGCTCTGGTCGAAACGTTCTCCACCGACGGGATCGAGGATGGCGTCGACGCCGAGACCGTCGTTCTGGGCTCGAAGCGCAGCAACCCAATCACCCTCGGCGTCGAGGACCCGGTGCGCGCCGGCGCGTTCCGCGATGTGCATCTTGTCGGGGCCGGCCGCGATCGCGATCACCTCGGCACCGAGTCCGCGCGCAACCTGCACGGCGGCGGTTCCGACGCCGCCCGCGGCCCCATGAATCGCGACGCGGTCGCCCGGCCGGATCCGCCCTCGGCGGGCGAGGGCGAAGAAAGCGGTGTGGTAGTTCATGACGAACCCCGAAGCGGCCTCGAACGTCAGGCCCGCCGGAATTGCGAGGGTGAGGGCCGGTTCTGCCAGCGCCACGTCCGCAAATCCACCGAGCATTGTGAAGGCCATCACCCGATCGCCAGGGATGAATCCCGATCCCTCGGGGGCGGAGCGGACACGGCCGGCCACCTCAACTCCGGGCACAAATGGCAGCGGCGGCTTCATCTGATATTCGCCGCGAGTCAGCAGGAGATCGGGGAAGCTCACGCCGGCAGCGGCGACTTCGATGACCACTCGAGCCGAATCATCGGGCTCGTCGACCTCGACCAGATGGAGCCCTGATGGGCCCTCGAGGCCCTGAACCTGCTGTGCGCGCACCTCATTCCTCCGTCCCCGCGTCTGGCCGCAGATCATCCCACGTCGGCTCCCGACCACAGGACCCTGGGGTACCCTTGTCCCGGGCAGCGGTAACCGGAAGCTGACATCAGCGTTTCCCCTACAGGGAGCCCACTGTGGCGCGCCGGCCCCGCACGATGCACGGCGGTCAACTCACCCCTCAGAAAGTCGAGAGCAATACCTCAACCATGGCAACAATCAGCAGATCATCCGTTCGCAGGCGGCGCAGATCGCGCTACAACGTGATTCCGAACTGGATCACGCGCAGACGTGCCGTCGTCTCGGTCGTCGTGATGTTCTCGCTGTTGCTCGTCGCGGGCGGTATCTACGGTGTGCGTCTCTCGCTCGCGCTCGCCAAGACGTTCCACACAAACCCGATCAGCGCGGCGGTCGGTGCGCTGCAGGGCGGTGGCGGTTCAGCCATCGACCAGGAACGTCAGCGCAATCAGCGGATCAACATCGTCCTCTACGGGTATGGCGGCGATGGGCACGACGGCGCGTTTCTCAGCGACTCGATCATGGTCATCTCGATCCAGCCCTTGCAGGGGCGTCCGCCGCAGATCGCGGAGATCTCGGTCCCGCGCGATTGGTTCGTGACCATTCCGCTCAAGAATGGCAAGTCGACGCAGCAGCGCATCAACTTCGCCTATGCCGCCGGAATGCTCGGTGAGGGACCGGAGCCTGCGAGCGCTGTGGACGCAGGTGCCGCCGTCGCCGATCCAGTGCTCGCTCACATTCTCGGCGTTGGCATCAACTATTTCGTGGGCGTCGACTTCGACGCGTTCAAGCAGGCGGTCAACGCCGTCGGTGGGATCAACATCGACGTCCCAACCGGCTTCACGGATAACCAGTACCCCGCCGGTGAATGCGACGAGGGGAACTGCCGGTACGAGACCATCCATTTCAACGCGGGCATGCAGCACATGAACGGAGCGACGGCGCTCATCTATGCCCGCTCCCGCCACGGGAACAACGGGCAGGGTTCGGACTTCGCACGCAGCGCCCGCCAGCAGCAGATCGTCGTCGCCCTCAAGGGTCAGATCGAGAGCATCGGGGGGTTCGGCAAGCTCCCGGACGTCATCGACGCGCTTGGCGACAACGTGCTCACCGACCTCACCATCGGTGATGCCGAGTCACTCTATGCACTCGTGGACGGCGTCAACCCGGCGAGCATCGAGCACATCAGCCTCGATGACACCAACTTCCTGTACGACTGCGGATATCCGAGGAATTGCGGGAGCTACTACCTCTACACGAATGATCGAAGCTACGCGTCGCTGCAGCATTTCGTCCAGAACGTCTTTCCGACGCCCGCGGCCATCGCCGACGGCGCGCAGGTGACGTTCGTCAATGCGAGCGGACGCAATGACAACGCCACCACCCGCTGGGCGTCGGTCATGCACATGGTCGGATTGGCAACCAAGGCCGGTGGCCGCGCGCCAACCCAGACGGTGACCCAGGTGATCGACAGCAGTGGCGGCAAGGACTTCGCCGCCGCGCAATGGCTGGCCACATTCTTCGGCGTCAGCGTCACAACCGAGCCGGCGCCCACCGCACCGGTGACCACGCCGCCCGCGACCCCCGCGACCGCCGCCGCCGGCGGCGTGACCGTCATACTCGGCAGCGCCGAGGAGCAGGCGTTCCTCGGTGATCCCGGGGTTGGTCAATAGCTTCCTGAACAGCGGGGGAAGAATGGGACAGAGAATTGCCATCCTGACGGGCGGCGGTGACGCCCCAGGTCTCAATGCGGCCATCCGCGCGATCGGACGGCGCGCACTCGCGGCCGGTGACACGCTGTTCGGCATTCGCAACGGCTGGGCCGGCATGATTGGTGACGGCGATGTCATGACCCTCGAGCGCTCGAGGCTCTCCGGCATCCTCCAGCTCGGCGGCACCATGCTCGGCAGTTCGCGCGTCAACCCGATGAAGCTGGAGCACGGCATCGAGGAGGTGCTGCGCAACATCGAACGGCTCAAGCTCGACGCGCTCGTGGCCATCGGCGGGGATGACACGCTCAGCGTTGCGGCGCGCCTCGCTGAGCAGCGTGCGCGCGTAGTCGGCGTCCCCAAGACCATGGACAACGACCTCAGCATCACCGAGTACTGCATCGGCTTCGACAGCGCTGTGAGCGTCGTGACCGAAGCACTCGACCGCCTCCACACGACGGCCACGTCGCACCACCGTGTGATGGTGTGCGAGGTGATGGGTCGCGACACCGGGTGGGTGGCGGTGATGGGCGGCCTCGCGGGCGGCGCCGACATGATCATCATCCCCGAGTTCAGCGTCACCGTCGACGAGGTTGTCGCGCATCTCGAGGTCCGCAGAAAAGCGGGCAGCGACTTCAGCATCCTGGTCGTCGCCGAGGGCGTCGAGATGGACGGGTTGCAATCGAAGGATGAGGCGGCGGGTGCGCGCGACGCTTTCGGGCACGTGCAGCTGTCACGACGCGGCGTGGGCGAGAATCTCGCTCGCATCATCGAGGAGCGCACCGGTCACGAGACCCGCGCCACGGTGCTCGGACACGTGCAACGCGGAGGTTCGCCCACCGCGTACGACCGCATCTGGGCGACACGTGTTGGAGCGAAGGCATACGACCTGGTCGTCGAGGGACTGTTCGGCGAGATGCCCGTCGTCACCAACGGAACGGTCGACGTGGCCAGCATTGCCGATGTCGTTGCCGAGCAGCGGCGTGTGCCTCGCGAGCTCTACGAGCTCGCCCAGATCTTCTACTAGACCGTTTCTAGCGCGACATCACGGGCACGCTGCTCAGCGGTGACCAGCTCGGCGGCGATGTTGCGTCGAAGTCGAGGTTCGTCGTCACCTGGAGTGGTGGCGACGGTGCGGCGCTCTCCGCTCCCTTGATCCACCAGAGCTCGAAATGCCCGGTGATATCGGCGGTGTTGTAGTAGACGAGCCCGGTTCCGTCCGGCGACCACACCGGGTCCGTACAGAGACAGTTGTTGACGAGCGTTACGGGTGTCCCCAGCTTTCCCTTGGTGAGGGTTGCGACCTCGAGTTCGCGTGCTCTGCAGCCCGGTGCCACCGATGCAGATCATCGCCACCTTCGTGCCGTCAGGGGAGGGGGAAGGCTGACCGCAATCCTGCGTTGGCGTGGTCAGGATGATCGGGTTCCCCAGCGGCTTGACCTGGATCGCGATCTGCGAATAGGCGTTGCCACTCCCGATCGCGTACTTCGAGTAGATGACGGAGCCGTTGGCCATGGGAGTGGCATCCACGTCCCCGCCGGTGAAGGGGTTGGCGACGGTGAGCTCTTTGCCGGCGAGCGTGCCGTTGAGCGCGCCCGTCCACACCGAGAAGTCGACCGCGTACGTCGCCGAATCCTTTGGCTGGTCGTAGCTGAAGTAGATGGTGTTGCCGTTCGCACCCACGTGCGGGTAGAACATCCAGTGGTTGAGATAGACCTTGCCGATCTTCGGGTATGCATTGTTGCTGAGCCGGCGGATGATCGTCCCCTGACCGTTCAACAGGTAGAGGTTCGAGTACTCGGCGGCGCGCAACACCGCGACGATGTCCTGGGAGTTGGGGATGTACGCGGGCTGCATCCATGAACCGGATGACGTCGACAGATGCAAATCGGTGAAGAACCCGTCGCTGAGGCGATAGATGTCGCCGTTCTGGGCGAGGTACAGCGTGCCCGGGAGTACGATCTTCGGCCGCTCGGCGGTGGGGATGAAGACCGACGCCTCGGTGGGGATCTTGTGTTTCCTGGACGCGATCAACCGGTTCACGCCAAAACCGAAACCTGCCATGAGCGCGAGCAGGACGATCACCGACAGGGCGCGTCTCACGGTCCGACTCACACCGCGGGGAAGTACAGGTGCGTCTCGGGAAGGATGAGGTTCCAGTCGGGCTGGAGCGCCTGCTCGTTGTCCACTTCGAAATTCGACGTGTACGGCGATGACAGGATGACCTGCTTCACGTTCTGCAGTTGCACGTTGCTCGCGATCGGCAGCAGCGACGCGATCTCGGGGATTGACATGTCGGTCGAGAAGTCGTTGGCCATGGCGGTCGCGATGTCCGGCAGGTCGGCGATGCCGAGCAGCTTCGCCTTGGCCCGCAGCGCAAGGAGCACCTGCTGCTGGCGCTGGGAACGGCCGAAGTCACTGCGCAGGTCGCCATGTCGCGAACGGACGTACATCAACGCCTGCATGCCGCTCATGTGTTGCGGACCCGGCAGGACCGCGACCCGCTCGTAGCCGTAGGGGTCCTTGCTGCTGAGGTCGGCGGGGTAGAAGTCGTCCATGACCGGGTTGGTGGCGACGACGTCGATGCCCCCGACCTGATTGATGAGGTTGACCAGGCCGAGCAATCCGATCCAGGCGTAGTGGTCGATGTGGATGTCAAAGTCCTCCTCGACCGTCGCCACGGCGGCGCTCGGGCCACCGTGCAGGTAGGCCGAGTCGATCTTCGCGTTGCCTCCGCTCGAGAGCGGAACCCACAGGTCTCGGGGGATCGACTCCATGACCACCTGCTTGGTGGTCGGGTTCACCCTGGCCAGGATCATCGACTGGGTGAGCACGGTCCCGCCGAATTTGGCGTCGTTGTCCGAGCCGAGCAGGAGCACCGTGAAGGGTCGACCCGGTGCGGGCGGGGCCGTTGCCGAGGCCGACGCCGACGGTGATGGTGCAGACGATGCGGCAGCCGACGCCTTGGCCGTCGGGATGTCGCGGTCGATGGTGTGCCCCGTGTCCTGGATCGCAGTGACGATGGCCGGCATGAAATAGGCCAGGGCGCCGACCGCTCCGGACAGCACGAAACCGAACGCTATGAGGAATCCCAGCAAGATCCGGCTGCGCCTGACGTGATTGCGGCGCAACGATGCCCGTTGTCGTCTCACCTGGGCTTTATAACGAACTCGGCTGACGACAGGGTTACGGTGAACGGGATGAAGTCGGGCCGCCGGTAGACTTCCTGGGATGTCTGAAGCTCAGCTCGCAGAGCGCCTCATGGCGGGGGAAACCCGCGCCCTGGCGCGTGCGATCCGCATGGTCGAGGACCGGGATCCCGGGATCGCCGACCTCCTCCGTCAGGTTCGCGAGCGGGCCGGGCTGGCTCGTGTCATCGGGGTGACCGGTCCCCCGGGAAGCGGCAAGAGCACCCTCTGCGACCAGGTCATCGAGCGCTGGCGGGCGGCCGGACACCAGGTGGGCGTCATCGCGGTCGACCCCTCGAGCCCATTCACGGGCGGAGCGATCCTCGGGGATCGGGTCCGGATGGTCCGGCACACCCTCGACCCAGGCGTGTTCATCCGGAGCATGGCGGCCAGAGGTCATCTCGGCGGACTGGCCGCGGCGGCTCGTGAGGCGATCCGCCTGATGGACGCCTCAGGCCGGGATCGATGCCTCATCGAGACGGTCGGCGTCGGCCAGTCCGAGCTCGAGGTCATGGAGACCGCCGACACCACGGTCGTGGTCACCACACCGGCGACCGGGGACGCCGTCCAGATCATCAAGGCAGGCATCCTCGAGATCGCCGACATCTTCGTGGTCAACAAGGCGGACCTGCCGGGAGCGCCCAAGGTCGTGCGAGACCTCAAGGAGCTGGTCCGTCACGGCACCAAGCGGACCGACTGGACGCCGCCGGTGCTCACCACGATCGCCGAGACCGGCGAAGGTGTCGACGACCTGGTCGCGGCAATCGATCGCCACGGGGATGCCATCGCCGCCTCCGGGGAGCTCGAACGCCGCCGGATCGCCCGGCTGCGGGCCGAGGTCGAGGCCATCGTCGTCGAGCGGGCTGCCGATCGCGCCCGAAGTGCGTTGCATGAGGGGACAATGAGTTGAGAGCTCGAAGGCGATCTGAGCCGGGTGGACCCGTACGCCCTGGCCGAACGCATCCTCAACGGGCACAGCAAGGAACCCAGCAAGCAATGACCCAGACGATCGACCGGGCCGGAGTGCCGACAGGTCAGCCGGATGCGCCGGAGCCGCGCGAGGCGCCGCCCATCCCCCCGGACACGCTCGGCGGCCTGCCGCTCCAGACGTGGTACGGCCCGGAGAACGCACCGATCGATGTCGAACGGGATCTCGGCGAACCCGGCGCCTACCCCTACACGCGCGGGATCCACCGGACGATGTATCGCGACAAGGTCTGGACCATGCGCCAGTTCGCCGGGTTCGGGAGCGCGCGAGACACCAACGAGCGCTACAGGTTCCTGCTCGATCAGGGCCAGACGGGTCTCTCGGTGGCATTCGACATGCCGACGCTCATGGGCCATGACTTCGGACTCGCCCCACGCGCTCGGGGAAGTTGGACGCTGCGGGGTGGCGGTCGATTCCATCGACGACATGCTCACGCTCTTCAAGGGGATCGATGTCGGAGCGGTCACCACGTCGATGACCATCAACTCGCCGGCGCCGATTCTCTTCGCGATGTATCTCGCGGCGGCCGACGAACAGGGAATTCCCTATACCAAGCTCGGCGGCACGCTGCAGAACGACATCCTCAAGGAATACATCGCCCAGAAGGAGTTCATCTTCCCGATCCGGCCGTCGATGCAACTCGTGACCGACGTCGTCGAGTTCTGCACGCGCAACGTGCCGAACTGGAATCCGATATCGATCAGCGGATACCACATTCGCGAAGCCGGCAGCACCGCGGCGCAGGAGCTTGCATTCACGCTTGCCGACGGCTTCGCGTACGTCGAAGCCGGCATCAAACGCGGCCTGGACGTGGATGAGTTCGCGCCGCGCCTGTCGTTCTTCTTCAATGCGCACATCGACTTCTTCGAGGAGATCGCCAAATACCGGGCAGCGCGGCGCATCTGGGCGCGGCACATGCGCGAGCGGTACGGCGCAAAGGACGAGCGCTCGCTCAAGCTCCGCTTCCATACGCAGACGGCCGGGTGCTCGCTCACGGCGCAGCAGATCGAGAACAACGTCGCGAGGACGGCATTCGAGGCGCTCGCCGCAGTGCTCGGCGGCACCAACTCGCTGCACACCAACTCGATGGACGAGGTGCTCGCCCTGCCCACCGAGAAGGCGGCGCAGATCGCGCTGCGCACGCAGCAGATCCTCGCCTACGAGACCGGCGTTCCCTCGGTCGTCGACCCGCTCGCCGGTTCCTGGTTCGTCGAGGATCTCACCAACCGGATGGAGCAGGCTGCGGAGGACTACTTCGCAGCGATCGCCGAACGCGGTGGCATGCTCGACGCCGTGGCGGAGGGGTTCCCCCAGCGCGAGATCGCCGACGCCGCGTTCCGCTACCAGAGTCAGCTGGAGACCGGAGAAAGGGTCATTGTTGGCGTCAACGTCTTCGAGCACAGCGTCGACGACGTGCAGCCGCCGACGCTGGTGATCGACCCCAACGTGGAGGCCGAGCAGGCGGCGCGCCTCAAGGTGTTGCGCGAGCACCGCGACAACACCAGCGTTGCGACGCGTCTCGACGCGCTCCAGGAGGTCGCCCGCGGAAGCGACAACATGATGCCCGCGATCATCGACTGCGTGCGCGCTCGCGCCACCGAGGGCGAGATCATCGAGGCGCTGCGCACGGTCTTCGGCACCTATCGCGAGACGCCCGTTTTTTGACCTTTCCTTAACCCCTCCATAAAGGGGAGGCGACTAGGCTCACCCGATATCGTGGGAGCCAAGCACATCCTGGTCGTCGAAGACGAAGAGGTGATCCGTGAGACCCTCCGATTCAACCTCGTCCGCGAGGGATACCAGGTGAGCCAGGCCTGCGACGGCATCGAGGCGCTCGAGAAGGCGCGCGAGCTGCGGCCTGACCTGATCGTGCTCGATCTCATGCTTCCCGAGCTCGGCGGCCTCGAGGTCTGCCGCATCCTTCGCCAGGAGACCACCACGCCGGTGCTGGTGCTGAGCGCTCGGGACAGCGAGCTCGACAAGATCGTCGGCCTCCGCGTGGGAGCCGACGACTACATGACCAAGCCGTTCTCGCTCGCGGAGCTCACTGCTCGAGTCATGGCCTTGCTGCGCCGCGCCCAGCCGACCGCCGAGGAGCGCGGCGTCGTCGAGGTCGAGGAGTTCGGCGACTTCCGATTCGATCGCGGCGCGCGCTCGGTGCACGTCGGCGAGGAGCCGCTGCGCCTGTCGCCGAAGGAGTTCGACCTGCTGTCCTTCCTGCTCGCCAACCCGGGCAGGGTGCATTCGCGCGAGCAGCTCATCCGCCGCGTCTGGGGACCGAAGTTCTTTGGCGAGCGCAAGACCGTCGACGTTCACGTGCGGTGGCTTCGGGAGAAGTTCGAGCCCTTTGAGGCGCTGCCTTTCAGGATCACCACCGTCTACGGAGTCGGCTACCGCCTCGACCGCGTCCACGAGCAACGCGAACCCACTACGCCCGACGCAGCCGTGACGGGACGGCGCTGACGGCCTGGGAGTCGGCCCTGCCTATACTTGCCGCTCCCAATCGAGTTCGGACCAGGGAGAGGGTCGCCTTGGAATCGCCGCTCGCCGTCATCGATATCGGGTCGAACTCCGCCCGAATCGCGGTGCTGCGGCTCGACGATTCCGGGCAGCTCGACATCATCGCCGACGCGCGAACCTCGCTCCAGCTGGCGCGCCACATCGACGCTCGCGGCCGCCTCGAGGCGAGCGCGATCACCGAGGCCGTGGCGGCGGTGCGCGACTTCAGGGCGGTCGCAGCAGCCGCCGGCGCGCAGCGGACGGTCGCCGTCGCCACCGCCGCGATCCGCACCGCGACCAACCGCGACAGCGTGCTCGCCAGGCTCGAGGCCGACACGGGACTGGCGATCAAGGTCATCGACGGCGAGGAGGAGGCGCGCTACGCGTTTCTCGGAGCCGTCCACGGGCTGCCGATCGACAACGGCTACCTGATCGACGTCGGCGGCGGCAGCTTCGAGCTGGCCTACTTCGAGCGCCGGCGCGCGCTCCGCTGGTGGACCTTCGAACTGGGCGCACTCGTGATGACCGATCAGTTCCTGGACAGCGACCCTCCGCGGGCGTCCGAGATCGCGGCACTCCGAGACCACGTGACCCAGACCCTCAGTGACGCAGGGGTACCCGTCCTTCCTGAGGACGGCGGCATGGTGGGCACCGGGGGCACGGTGCGAAACCTCGCAAAGATCCACATGCGATCGGTTGCTCACCCGATCGCCCGGGTCGACGGGTATGTCCTCCAGCGCCGGGAGGTCCGCGAGCTCACCTCACGGCTCACCTCCCGGAATCGAACGTCCCTGCGGACGGTGCCGGGGCTCTCCACCGACCGGGCCGATTCGATCGCCGGCGGCGCGCTCGTGGTCATCGCCGCGATGGAGGCGCTCGGCGCTCGAAGCCTGATGGTGTCCGGTCACGGACTGCGCGAGGGCATCGCGCTGGCCGAGCTGAACCTGCCCCTCCCCGAGGTGCACCAGGTCCGGCGTGGATCGGTCGAGGCGCTCGCCTCGCGGTTCTCCACATGGGACGCTCGCAGGGCGGCACGCCGGGTCGAGATGAGCCGGGCCATCCTCGGAGTCGCCGACCCGACCATGACCGCCGAGATGCGCGAGGTGCTCGACCACGCGACCACGCTGCTCGACGTCGGCCCGAGCATCAACTACTACGACCGCTGGACCCACGCCGCCGGAGTGACCGCATCGGCCGACCTGCAGGGCTTCACCCATCGCGAGGTGGCCCTGATCGCGACCACCCTCGCCCGGCTCGGCAAGGCGCGGAGCAACCTGCCCCGCTACGCCCAACTCTGCACGCCGGTCGACATCAAGCGCATCGACAAGCTCGCGGTGATCCTCGAGCTCGCCGACGAGCTCGATCGCCGCGTCAACGGTGGGGGACCGCCGACCTTCCGATACGACGAGCGCCGCAACCGGGTCGTCGTCTCGACCGGGCTCCCCTATACCTGGGAGCCCGAGGACCTGGCCCGGCGATTCCGGACCCGGCTGGGGCGAACGCTCAGCCTGCGTCCAGCAGAGACGGCGGGTGACCGTACTCGGGGGCCGGACTCTCCAAATGGTCGATCGACTGGTAGAGGTCCTCGACGAGCGTGATCAGGATGGGAGGAGCATCGCAGGCGAACATGAGCGCCTCGATGGTCGCCACCTGCCGCCGCAGGCTCTCGACGGTGTCGATCCGGTCCCAGAGCGGCGAAACGACGGGCTGCACGACTGCGAGTATGCGGTGAGGCCGCGGCGCAAAGCGATTGTGAAATGGCTATGGTGCGGGGGTGATGTGATGGTGTTCATCGGGGACACTAGAGTCCTGAGAAGATGAGCGAACCACTCCTGCACCCCAACCAACTCCTGCTTTCGGACGAGCTCACCCATCTGCGACGCATCGTCGCCGACATGGGCGAGCTGGTCGACACCGCGATCACCCAGGCGACGAGCGGCCTTGCAGAGCGCGATGTGAGCCTCTGCGCGCGCGTGATCGCGGACGATGCGCTCGTCAACGACCGCCAGCGCGAGCTCCGCGAGCTGTCGTTCTCGCTCATAGCGAACCGGAACCCGGAAGCCCGCGAGCTGCGCGAGATCATCGGGCTCCTCAACATGTCGTCGGAGCTCGAGCGCATGGGCGACCACTGCGTGAGCATCGCCAAGCTCGCCCGCAACCTGGCGGATTTGCCGCCGCTCGAGACGTACGTGGACGTCCCCAAGATGGCCGCCTACTGCAGCGACCAGGTACGCGGCATCCTCGCCGCCGTGGTGTCGCGCGACGTCCTCCAGGCCCGCCGCATTGCCGCAGGCGATGACCGCGTCGACCGCATCTACCACCGTCTCTTCGATGACCTGATCCAGCTGATGACCGAGGACAACACCACCGTCTTCCGGGCCACCAATCTCGTGTTCATCGCCCACCACCTCGAGCGCATCGCCGACCGCGTGACCAACATCGCCGAGGACCTCGTCTTTCTCGACTCCGGCGCCATCGAGGAACTTGGCTGATGGCCCTGTCCGAGCCCGCGGAAGCCCCGGGCGACGCGGCGCCTACCGTCGGGGGCGAGACGCGGGATCACGCCGTCGCGCTCGGAGATCGGCACCGATACATCAACCGCCACCTGAGCTGGCTTGACTTCGACACTCGTGTGCTCGAGCTTGCCGAAGACTCGTCCCGCGCGCTCCTCGAGCGGGCGAAGTTCCTCGCGATCTCGAGCAGCAACCTCGACGAATTCTTCCAGGTCCGTGTCGGCGGCCTGATCGAGCAGCGGCGAGCGGGAGTGTCGGCGCTCAGCCCTGACGGTATGACCGTGGACGAGCAGCTCTCCGAGATCCAGCGACGGGCCGTCGATCTCACCGCCCGCCAGATGCGGGCCTTCCGGGCCATCGTCGAGCGCCTCGGCGAGGTCGGTCTTCGCTTCTCCAACTACGGGTCGCTCGACCTGGGCGACCGCGAGCACGTCGATGCGGTCTTCGAGGAACGCATCTTCCCGGTGCTGACGCCGCTTGCGGTCGACCCTGCGCATCCGTTCCCATACATCAGCGACCTGTCGCTCAACCTCGCGGTGGTTGTCGGCGCCCCCCGGGGGAGCGAGCAGCGAATCGCTCGCGTGAAAGTTCCTCCGCTGCTGCCTCGGTTCGTGGTCGTGCCGGACGGCGAGCGATTCGTCCCGGTGGAGCAGGTGATCGCGGCGCACCTGGACCGGCTCTTCCCCGGCATGCGGGTTGTTGGTCAGTACCCGTTCCGGGTGACGCGCAACGCGGATCCGGCGCTCGAAGAGGAAGAGGCCGAGGACCTGCGCACCGCCGTCCAGGAGTATCTCCGGCGCCGCCGCCGCTCGCCGCAGGTGGTTCGTCTCGAGATCGACGACACCATGACCGAGGAGGTCACGCAGCTGCTCATGCGAGAGCTCGAGCTCTCCAAGGAGGATGTCTACACGGTCGCCGGCCCCCTCGACCTGAGTGGCCTCTGGGGCCTTTACGAGTTGAATCGTCCCGACCTCAAGGAGCGGCTTCCCGCGCCCGTGATCCCGCCGGCCTTCGCCAAGTCCCCGGGTGACGAGGGCGAGGTCGACATCTTCCGCGAGATCGACAAGGGTGACGTCCTCGTCCACCATCCCTATGAATCCTTCGCGAGCAGCGTCGAAGCCTTCGTCGACCAGGCGGTGAGCGATCCCGACGTGCTCGCCATCAAGCAGACGCTCTACAGGACCTCGGGCCCGGACAGCCCGATCGTTCGATCCCTCATCCGCGCCGCGGAGTCGGGCAAGCAGGTGGTCGCGCTCGTCGAGCTGACCGCCCGCTTCGACGAGGAGGCCAACATCACGTGGGCCGCCGAGCTCGAGAAGGCCGGCGTCCATGTCGTCTACGGAGTTGTCGGCCTCAAGACCCACGCCAAGGCCACCCTCGTGGTGCGGCGAACGGGTACCGGGATCCGCCGCTACTGCCACATGGGCACCGGGAACTACAACTCCCAGACGGCCCGCCTCTATGAGGACATCGGCCTGTTCTCGTCCGACCCAGACCTCGGCGAGGACCTCACCGACCTGTTCAACTACCTCACCGGCTACAGCCGCCAGCGGCAGTACCGCCGCCTCCTCGTCGCCCCCGTCACGCTGCGCAGCGGGATCGTCGAGCTCATCCGGACCCAGACGCATGCAAGCGGCCGGATCATCATCAAGTGCAACCACCTGATCGATCCGGAGGTCATCGAGGCGCTCTATGCGGCGTCGTCTGCCGGCGCGCGGATCGACCTCATCGTGCGCAGCTCCTGCGGAGTGCGTCCCGGGATCGCGGGGATGTCCGAGAACATCTGGGTGCGCTCACTCGTGGGCCGGTATCTCGAGCATTCGCGCATCTATCACTTCGGTGACGATCGCTGGTTCATCGGATCCGCTGACCTGATGGGACGCAACCTCGACGGCAGGATCGAGACGGTTGTACCGGTCATCGATCCGCGCCTGCAGGCACGGCTCGCCGAGGTGATGGACGTGCTCCTCGCCGACGACGTGCTCGCCTCTGAGCTGCACGCCGACGGCAGCTGGCGCAAGGTGCCCACGATTCGCGGTCTCGACGCACAGGAAGAGCTGCACAGGCTTGCGGTCGAGCGCACCACGAGGTGACCACCCCGGAGGGGATTGAGCTCGGACGGGGACTCCAACTCGAGGTCCCGACGACGTTCTCACCAGAGCCGCTGGAAGATCTCGACGCTGCCGCGGCGGTGATCACCGAGCCGGCCCGCAGGCTCCGGACCACGCACTGGGACACCGCCGATCTTCGCCTCGCTCGGTGGGGGGTCGCCCTCGAGTACTCGTCAGACCCCGGCTGGGTACTGCGCCTGCCCGCGACCAGCGAGGGGATGGCCGCACCGGACGGGGCCGAGCTGCATTTCGACGGCGGCCCGGAGCGTCCCCCGGAGCAGGCGATGCACCTGGTTCGCGCCTACTCACGCCACACGCCGATCGAACTGGTGGCGCGCCTGGTGACCCAGACCGTCGAAACGGTGCTCATCGACGGCGAGGGGGCCGTGCTGATGCGCCTCATCGATGACACGGTGTCCGTGTACTCAGGCCCTCGCATCACCCAGCGCTTCCGCGAGATCGACCTGTTCAGCGAGAACGGCCAGCTTCTCGACCTGATCGCGACCCGGTACCAGGCTGCCGGCGCCCAGCCCGCTCGTCAGCGAGCCCTCGTCGCGCGAGCCCTCGGTCTGGTGGGCACCCCGCCACCTGAGATCGGCGCGGTCACGCTCGGAGGCGCCGCGACTGCCGGCGATGTCGTCCGCCGGTCGCTGAGCACGTCGGTGATCCGGCTGCTTCGCCACGATCCCGGTGTCCGGCTTGGCATCGACGCAGAGGACGTCCATCAGGCCCGGGTCGCGACCCGGCGGCTGCGCAGCGACCTGCGCACCTTCCGGCCGCTGCTGGATGCGGGCTGGGCCGAAGCGCTGCGTGACGATCTCCGCTGGCTCGGTGGCGAGCTCGGGAGAGTCCGCGACGCGGAGGTGCTGCGCGACCGTCTCCGGTCGGCGGCCGGCACGCTGCCGGCGGACGACCGGCGTCCGGCCCTCGCGGTCGTGGCGCCCCTGGGAGCGCAGGTCGGTGCGGCGAGGCGCCACCTGCTCAGCGCCATGGACACCGATCACTACATCGAGGCGATTGACCATCTGGTGGTCGCAGCCCGCGCGCCAGTCCTGACCGAGATGGCCGCCTTGCCGGCTCG
Source organism: Candidatus Dormiibacterota bacterium (assembly GCA_963830305.1). GTDB lineage: Bacteria > Chloroflexota > Dormibacteria > Aeolococcales > Aeolococcaceae > Palsa-851. The sequence goes on from CAWHLW010000004.1 coordinate 192,742, forward strand.
TGAGGTCCTCCCGGGTCTCGTCCGCAAACCCTGGCGGTCGCTCAAATCGGGCGCCCTGGGCGCGCGTGGCGATGTTCCCGATGAACAGCTCCACGACCTTCGGATTCGCGCCAAGCGCTGCCGCTATGCCGCCGAGGCGGCGGCGGCGGCGACCGGAAAGAATGCCGCGAAATTCGCCCGGGAGGTGGCGGCACTCCAGGAGGTGCTCGGGGAATTGCACGACGCCGTCGTCGCCGAGGCCTGGCTGCGGGACCGGTCGTCGGCGCCTCGGGTCCACGAGACGGCGCTCTTTGCCGCCGGTGAGCTGGTGGCACAGCAGCGCGATGCGGCGGCACGGGCTCGCGCCGGGTGGCCGGCGGTCTGGAAGCGCGTCGATGAGGGCTGGTCCCGTGCCTGGCGATGAGCCGGTCAGCTACCTCGTCCGCCACGCCAAGGCGGGGTCACGCGAGCGCTGGACGGAGCCCGATCGGGATCGTCCGCTGACCGAGGCGGGGCGGATCCAGGCGGAGCGTCTCGCTCACGTGCTCGCTCCCGACACGCGACGGGTGGTGTCGAGCCCGTACCTCCGCTGCGTGCAGACGGTGGCGCCCCTTGCGGAGGCGAAGGGTCTCCGTGTCGAGGAGGAGGATCGCCTCGCAGAGGGCGCCGATCCCGACTGGGCCCTGGGTCAGCTTGTCGCCATCCCCGGGTCCGTGGTCTGCACGCACGGCGACGTCGTAGCATCGATCGTGACGACGCTCGCCGACGCCCACGTCCCCATGCACCGGGGGCATGCAGTGGGCCAAGGGTGGGACCTGGGCGTTCACCGTCTCCGGCGGACGGATCACCGCGGGTCGCTACCTGCCGCCACCGTCCTGAGGTCCCCAGGGGAGGCCGTCGCGATCCCCGGCAACACGGATGAGCACGCAGGTCCAGGTCCGAAACGGCCGCCAGGCGTCGGCGAGCTTCGCGATCTCAGCGGTGGTCGCAGAGCGCTTCAGCCCGTAGTAATGGCCGATGTACGACGCGAGACGCGGCTCGGCGAGGGTCAGGATGTCGGTCGCGCCGGTCGAGCGGAGCAGGATCAGCCCGGCATACATCGGCCCGATGCCGGGGAGCCGCTGCAGCGCCGCCATCGCGTCCTCCGTGGGCATGGCGAGGAGCCCGGCGGGATCGAGCTGCCCGTCCAGGGCGGCATGGGCCACGGCGTGCAGGCGGTCGATGCGTTGCGGCTCGAGGCTGGGGAAGGAGTCGATGCCAAGGAGCTCGGCCGGCGTCGGGAACGCTTCGAGCTCGACCCCAGGGAGCGCGAACACCCGGCCGTGCGCTGCTGACAGGCGTTTTCGCACAGCCGTCGCCTGGGTCCGATGCCTGCGCTGGCTCAGGATCGACCACGCAGCCGCCTCGTACGGTGAGTGAAAGAGAACGGGGCGGAGTCCTGGAAACTCGGTTTGGAACCTGCCGATCAGCGGATCGCGAGCACCGACCTCGGCCCATGCGGTCCCAGAGCGGTCAAGCGAGAGCACCCGGCGCACCTGGGCAGCCACGGCGTCGGGATCGGCGTCACCGAACACCCGGCAGTGGAGGATCCCATCCGGGTCCTGTTTGACCTGGGCGGCGGCGTGGTGGACGAGATCGTCGGCCACGAACGCGAGCGACATCGAATTCCCTTCGGGTTTGGGCCGCCCGGTGTTGGGTCCGAAGCCGAAGCTCGACGCAGCAGCCAGCGAAAAGGCCCCGTCGGGCGTGATGGTCAGCTCCCTCACCGCCTCGGCCACGCGCTTGCCGCGCTACTGGCGGAGGCGGAGGATCAGGTTGATCACCACGGTGAGGACCACGCTGACCACGATGCAGAAGGCCACCGGGAAGAAGAAGGAGAAGCTCCCGCTGCTTACCGAGATGCTGCCCGGGAGCTGGGTGACACCGGCGCGGGTGAGCAGGATGAGGACGCCGCCGATCAGGAGGATCACCGCGCCCACGATCAGGAGCAGCTTGCCGACGTCGCCGAGTGCCATGAGGACACTCTAAGGTAGAGTCCGCGAAACGCATCCACTTCAAGCAGGTCCGGAGAGGCCGGCAAGGGATCGCGGCGCCGCTGCGCGGCCGCCCTTGCCCGAAACCGCCCGGGCTGGAGGGCGAAGCGCCATGACGGCAACGACCGCGCGACACCGGGTGCTCGGCCACGTGATCACCGCCGAGCAGTTCGATCGCGAGTTCCTCGACGTCCTCTTCAGCCGCGCCAGCGCCCTTGCGGACGTCCGCGACGACCGCCTGGCGCACCGGGTCATGGCCAGCCTCTTCTACGAGCCCAGCACGCGCACGCGGTTGAGCTTCGAATCGGCGATGCTGCGTCTCGGCGGCGCGGTGATCGGTACCGAGGCGGCGCGAACCTTCTCCAGCGCGATCAAGGGTGAGACCCTCGAGGACACGGTCCGCATGGTGTCCACCTACGCGGACGTCATCGTCCTCCGCCATGACGAGGCCGGCGCGGCAGCACGGGCGGCGGAGGTCGCCTCGGTCCCGGTGGTCAACGCCGGGGACGGCCCGGGCGAGCACCCCACCCAGGCGCTGCTCGACCTCTACACGATCGAGCGCGAGCTCGGCCATGTCGAGGGGGTGCGGGTCGCGTTCTGCGGCGACCTCCGCTTCGGCAGGACCGCTCGCTCGCTCGCGCTCCTGCTCGCGCTCTACCCCGGCGTCCGCATGGCCTTCATCGCCCCGCCGGTCATCCAGATTGGCGGCGACATCCTCGCCCGGCTCGAGGCCCGCGGGGTCGAGTGCCGTCTCGCGGAGCAGCTCACCGACGTGATCGACGACGTCGACGTCGTGTATCAGACCCGCGTCCAGAAGGAGCGCTTCACCGACCCGCTCGAATACGAGCAGGCTCGGACCGCGATCCGCATCGACGCCGCGGTCATGCGCCAGCTCCCGGCGACGGCGATCGTGATGCACCCCCTGCCCCGGGTCGACGAGATCGCCCCGGAGGTCGATACGGATCCGCGGGCCGCCTACTTCCGCCAGGCGGCGAATGGTGTCGCCATCAGGATGGCGCTGCTCGAGATGCTGCTCGCATGACGGGGGCGTCATGACGGGCCTCGCCCAGCCGCTCGACGAGAGCCCGCAGCTGCTCGATGCCGGCGCAATACAGCGCGTCACGGTTCGCCTCGCGCACGAGGTCGCGGAGCGACATCCCTCGCTCGCGAACGTCGTCCTCGTTGGCATCCCAACCAGGGGGGTGCCGCTGGCCCGCGCCGTTGCCAGCCAGCTCGTGAGCCTGGGGCACGCCGCGGTGCCGGTGGCGACGCTCGACCCGACCGGGCACCGTGATGATCGCCCACGTCCGACAGCACCCCACCCAGCCCTCTGTGACGTCGATGGGGGACCCGCACCGCAGATCGATGGGGCCGTCGTGATCGTGGTCGACGACGTGATGTACACAGGCCGCACGCTCCGTGCTGCCCTCGATGCCCTGGTGGACTGCGGTCGCCCGGCGGCCGTCGAAGTGCTGACGCTCATCGACCGCGGGCATCGCGAGCTGCCGCTTCGCGCCACCTATGTCGGCAAGAACGTGCCGACCGCCTCCGGTGATCGCGTGTTCGTGCGCCTGCGCGAGGTGGACGGCGTCGATGGCGCGTGGCTGCGCCGGAGCGCGCTGCCGTGAACGCGATCCTGCGGGGCGTACGGGTGATCGATCCGCTCGGCCGTCTCGACGCTCCCGGGCAGGACGTCTGGATCGACGGCGGGAAGATCCTGGCCATCTACCACCACATCGAGGCGGCGGGTGTGCCCGTGGTCGACCTCAGCCCGCCTGACGGCGTTGACCCATGCGTGCTCTGCCCAGGGTTCATCGACCTGCACGTCCACCTTCGTCAGCCCGGCGACGATGAGGCGGAGACGCTCGAGACCGGATCTCGTGCGGCGGCAGCCGGTGGATTCACTCACGTGGTCGCGATGGCGAACACCACGCCGCCGATCGACACGCCGGAACGCGTCGCCGAGGCACGGCTCGCGGCGAGCAATCTGCCTGTCTCGATCCTTCAGGTGGCAGCGCTCACCCGCGGTCTCGACGGCGAGGAGCTGGTCGACATCCGCAAGTGCGTCGAGGCCGGCGCTGTCGCACTCGGCGACGACGGTCGCAACAGCGTGTCGCCGCGACAGCTGGCGATCGCGCTTGCGGAAACCGCGCATCTTTCGCGTGCGGTATTGGTGCACCCCGAGGACGAGGAGATGATCGCGCAGGCCAATGGGACCCAGGGCCCGGTCACGCGCAGTCCGATCCGTCCCGTCGAAACCGAGACCCGCGCGGTGAATCTCGCGATCCGCGCGCTGTCGCACGCGCGCTCTGGACATCTGCACCTCCAGCACCTCTCGTCCGAAGGCTCGGTCGCCTCGTTGCGGCGCGCGCGGCACCAGGGCCTCGCGGTAAGCGCGGAAGTGACTCCGCATCACCTCTCCATGTGGCTTCCGGTTGCCGAGGAACCGGACCCGCAGGCGCTGCGCAAGGTGAACCCGCCGCTGCGCGGAGAACGTGACCGCGTCGCGCTCGTGCAGGCCCTGCGCGAAGGTCTCATCGAGGCGGTCGCGACGGATCACGCACCCCACCGAGCCGCGGAGAAATCGCTTGGGTACGATGACGCTGCGCCGGGCATGATCGGGCTCGAGACTGCGCTCGCAGCCTGCATCACCATCGGCGGCATGGGAGGCGAGTGGCTGGCGACACTCGTCGAGCGTTTGACCGTTGGCCCACAACGGATTCTCGGCCCGTCGTCGGGCGTCCCCGAGCCCCGCCTCCGGATCGGCGAGTCGGCGACGTGCACGCTCTTCGATCCGAATGCCGAATGGACGGTGGGTGAGACGCCGCTGCATTCGCGCTCGCGCAACACGCCGCTCATCGGCGCCAGACTTCGCGGCACCGTGCTGCTCACCCTGGCCGGCGGTCGCGTCATCCACCAGGATCCGGCGCGTGTGCCGATCGTCTCCGAGCAGGTGACCAATGTCTGACGTCCGCGGGCGTCTCGCCCTCGAATCCGGTGCGGCGTACGAGGGAATCCTCTTCGGCGCGCCGCTGCAGCACACGCAGAACGGCGAGGTGGTCTTCAACACCTGCATGAGCGGCTACCAGGAGGTGATCACCGATCCGTCCTACGCGGGACAGGTGGTCGTGATGACGTATCCGCTCATCGGCAACTACGGCTGCCGTGACGATACCGCCGAGTCGGATCGGGTCCAGTGCCGCGCGCTGGTGGTGCGCGAGCTCTCCGCCGACATCGGCCATGCGCGCGGGGAGCGAACCCTCGAGGATGAGTTGCGCCACAACGGCATCCCGGGCTTGCGCGGCGTCGATACCCGTGCGCTGACGCGCCATCTTCGCGACCACGGCACACTGCGCGGCGTCATCGCGCCGGCGTCGGAGATGTCGGCCGCCGAGCAGGTGGAGGTGGCTCGCTCAGCGCCCGTTCGTGAGCGACGAGGACCTGGTCGGCATGGTCTCGATCGACGAGCCCTGGCGCACGTACTCCGAACCTCTCGACGTGACGCTGCACCGTGGTGTGGTGCTCTCGGGGAGCGAGAACGCGTGGCGCGGGACGCGCGTGGTGGTCGTCGACTACGGCGTGAAGCTGAACCAGGTGCGCGCGCTCTGCAGCCGCGGCGCGGAGGTGATCATGGTGCGTCAGGACGCGGGTATCGAGGACGTGCTGCGCCACGACCCGCATGGTGTCGTCCTCTCCAACGGACCCGGCGATCCCTCGCGGTTGCCGCACGCGGTCCAGCTCTGCAAGGACCTTCTCGAACGGCGCGTGCCATTGCTCGGCATCTGTCTTGGGCATCAGATCCTCGGTCAGGCCGCCGGTGCTTCCACGTCGCGCCTCGGGTTCGGGCACCACGGCGGCAACCATCCGGTGCGCGACATCGAGAACGGCGCCGTCTACGTCACCTCGCAGAACCACGAGTTCCAGGTCGACGGCGCGACCCTTCCCGATAACTCCGGCTGGTACGTCAGCGAGCGCAACCTCAATGATCAGAGCGTCGAAGGATTGCGACATCGTGAGCTGCCGGCGTTTTCTGTTCAGTATCATCCGGAGGGCGCCCCCGGACCCCAGGATCGCGCTGGTGTCTTTGACGAATTCCTGCGGATGTGCGTGCTCGGGCGATCGGGGGGTGGGGATTCGCTTGCTCAGACAACGCTCCGCGGTTCGCCCTCGCGCAACGACTTAGCATCGCGCTCGGTCGAACCGCTACGCGAACTCGCCACGAAACCCCACCCCCCGCTCGCCCAGGACGTCGGCGGGAATGGCACCAGCGCGACGCCCTTGTCCAGTGCCTCATCCGTTGGAACTGACACTACTTCGGATCTCTCGGCGGGGGGGACTGAGGTTCCGAAGTGTGTGCTTGTTATTGGGTCGGGGCCGGTGATTATTGGGCAGGCGGCCGAGTTTGACTATGCGGGGACGCAGGCTTGTCGGGCGCTTCGGGAGGAAGGGATTCGCGTTGTTCTGGTGAACAGCAATCCGGCGACGATCATGACTGACGATTCGTCGGCGGATGCGGTATATGTCGAGCCGCTGACTGTTGAGGTGCTCGAACGCATCATCATCGCGGAGCGGCCGGATGGACTGCTGGCGACGCTCGGGGGACAGACGGGGTTGAACCTGGCGGTCGCGCTTGATGATGCTGGTGTGCTCGAGCGGCACAAGGTGCGCGTGCTGGGGACGGGGCTGCGAGCGATCAGGACGGCGGAGGATCGGGAGCGGTTCAAGGAGCTCCTGGCTGCAATTGGTGAGCCGGCGCCGGAGTCTGCAACCGTTGCGTCTCTTGCTGAGGCGCGGGTGTTGCGCGAGCAGATGGGGCTGCCGCTGGTGGTGCGCCCAGCGTTCACGCTTGGGGGCACGGGCGGCGGATTGTGCGACACCGAGGAGCGCTACGCCGAGACGGTACTCGCGGGACTCGCTGCGTCGCCGATCAGCCAGGTGCTCATCGAGCGTTCGGTCGCCGGCTGGCGAGAGATCGAGTACGAGGTCATCCGCGACGCGTCGGGCACGTGCATCACCGTCTGCAACATGGAGAACCTCGATCCCATGGGTGTGCACACCGGGGATTCCATGGTCGTGGCACCCGCGCAAACGCTCACCGATCGCGAGCATCAGCAACTCCGCAGCGCGGCGTTGCGCATCATCAACGCGCTCGATATCCAGGGCGGATGCAACGTGCAATTCGCGCTGGCGCCCGATTCGCACGAGTACCACGTGATCGAGGTGAATCCGCGGGTCTCGCGCTCATCGGCGCTGGCATCCAAGGCGACCGGTTATCCGATCGCGCGCGTTGCGGCGAAGATCGCGGTGGGACGGCGGCTCGACCAGATTCCCAACGCCGTCACCGGCAAGACGTGCGCCGCGTTCGAGCCCGCGCTCGACTACTGTGTGGTCAAGATCCCGCGCTGGCCGTTCGACAAGTTCCCCGAGGCCGACCGGCGCCTCGGAACGCAGATGAAGTCCACCGGCGAGGTGATGGCCATCGAGCGCTCCTTCGAGGCCGCGTTCAGCAAGGCGCTCCGCTCGCTCGAACAGACGCAACCGGATCCTGCGGCGCTGCACGAACCGGTGCTCATCGACGTCGCCAATGACCGGCGTGCGGCGGCGCTGCTGGAAGCGCTGCGCGGAGGGACCACACCCGAGGAGTTGACGCGGCGCAGCGGGATCTCGACGTGGTTCCTGCGCCGGCTCGGCACCATCGTTGCCTGCGAGGAGCGGCTGCGCTGGACCGGGCTCGATGACGACGCGCTCACCGCCGCCAAGCGCGCAGGCATCACCGATGCGCGCATCGGCGCGCTGACGGGTATCGACCCCGAGCGCGTTCGCGCGCGCCGGCACAGCGCGGGTGTGACGCCCGTCTTCAAGTGCGTCGACACGTGCGCTGCCGAGTTCGAGGCCGCGACGCCCTACTACTACTCGACGTACGAGGTTGAGGACGAGGGGCCTGCAGCCCCGGCGCCGGCACCCAACACCGTGGTGGTACTCGGGAGCGGTCCGATCCGCATCGGGCAGGGGATCGAGTTCGACTACTGCAGCGTCCACGCCGCCATGGCACTGCGCCGTCAGGGTGTGGACGCGGTGATGGTCAACAGCAACCCCGAGACGGTGAGCACGGATTTCGACTGCAGCACGCGTCTCTACTTCGAGCCGCTCGACGAGGAGGCGGTCACCGCGATCCTCGAAGAGGAGCAGGCGTCGGGTGTCGTCGTGCAGTTCGGCGGCCAGACCGCGATCAACCTCGCCGAGCCCCTGGACCGTGCTGGATTCACGATCCTCGGCAGCAGCATCGCGAGCATCGACCTTGCCGAGGATCGTCGCGCATTCGAAGGCCTGATGCGCTCGCTCTCCATCGCGCAGCCGCAGGGTGCGGCGACGACGGATCTCGACGAAGCACTCGCCATCGCCGACGGAATCGGATTCCCCGTCCTGGTGCGTCCTTCGTACGTTCTCGGCGGGCGGGCGATGGAGATCGTCCACAGTCGCAGCCAGCTGCAGCGATATCTCGAGGCCGCGATGGCGGCGCTGCCGGCCGAGGGCGGACGCCGCCGCGGTGCCGTGCTCATCGATCGGTACCTGTTCGGCACCGAGGTCGACGTCGACGCGATCAGCGATGGCGAGACCGTGGTGATCCCGGGACTCATGGAACACGTCGAGCGCGCGGGTGTCCACAGCGGCGACTCGATGGCGACATACCCGGCGCGGATCCTCGGTGACGATGTCCGCGCGCTGATCGTCGATGCCACGGTGCGCATCACACGCGCGCTCGACGTGCGCGGCTTGTGCAACATCCAGTTCGCGGTGCACCGCGGCATCCCTCACGTGCTCGAGGTCAACCCGCGTGCATCGCGGACCGTGCCATTCCTGAGCAAGGTCACCGGCGTTCCGATGGTGGAGCTGGCCACCCGCGTGATGCGCGGCGCCATGCTCACCGAGCTGGGATGGGCGACGGGCCTGGTGCCGGCGCGGCCGCTGGTGGCGGTGAAGGCTCCGGTCTTCTCGACGGTCAAGCTGATCGACGTCGACACGGCGCTCGGTCCAGAGATGAAGTCGACCGGCGAGGTCATGGGCATCGACACCGACCTCGGCGCCGCGCTCGAGAAGGCGTTCGTGGCCGCACTGGGCGAGATGCCCACAAGTGGCGGCGCGTTGTGCAGCGTTGCCGACGTCGACAAGGCAGAGGCACTGCCGATCGTCGCGCAGCTCAGCTCGCTCGGTTTCACCATCTACGCCACCGCCGGCACCGCTGCGGCACTCGCAAGTGCGGGTATCACCGCCGTGTCGGTGGGCAAGATCGGCCACGGACGGCCCAACGTCATCGATGTGATCGAGGACGGACGTGTGTCGATCGTCATCAACACGGTCTCGAACTTCGGCACCGACGAGCTCGACTTCAGAGCCGACGGCGCGTCGGCCGATGCAGTCGGGCGCACGGTGAAGGACGGGTATCGCATCCGGCTCGCCGCCGAACAGCGACGCATCCCGTGCTGCACGTCGCTCGATACCGCCGCGGCGCTGGTCGATGCGATCGGTCGGCATGCATCGGGCAAGAGCGTCAGGGTCGCAACCGTGCGCGAGTACCGGGACGGCGTGGTGCAGGCGGTCTCGTGACCGCGGATCTGAGCAGAGCGTCACTCGAGACCGGTGAGGTGCTCGTGGTGGAGCGGCTCGGCGGCGGACTCCTGGAACTGGTGGCGCGGTTGCCGCACCTGGCAGCCACGGCGATGCCGGGAACGTTCGCACAGCTGCGCTGCGGCGCCGGCACCACGCCGCTGCTGAGGCGCCCGTTCAGCGTGGCGTGGACCCAGGACGACACCTGCGGTTTCGTCTTCGAGGCCGTGGGGGCGGGAACGCGGTTGCTCTCCGAGCTCCAACCCGGCGAACCGCTCGACACTCTCGGCCCGCTGGGACACGGGTTCACGGTGGTGGACAGCGGCACGGTCGTCTGCGTCTCCGGTGGCCTGGGCTGCGCACCCTTCCCGCTGCTCATCAACGAGCTGCGCCGCCGGGGTGTTGAAGACATCCTTGTCTTGAATGGAGCGCGCACGGCCACCCGCCTCTATCCCGCCGAACGATTTGCGCGTCCCGCGGTTCCGGTGGTTGCCGAGGCGACCGATGACGGGACGCGCGGGCACCACGGTCCTGTGACCGAGTTGCTCGGTCAGGCGCTGGCGTCGCCGGTGAGCGCGCTCTACGCGTGCGGGCCCAACCCGATGCTGGGCGCGGTGATGCGCACCCTGGTGGAGTCCGGAGCGGAGCTGCCTTCGACCCTCGAAGCCTCGCTCGAAGCGCCGATGGGGTGCGGCTTCGGCACGTGCCTCGGCTGTGCCCTCCCGGTCTGGAGTGAGGATGGATCGACTGCCTGGCGGCTCTGTTGCACCGACGGTCCGGTGATGCCCATGCGCGAGGTGGACTGGGAAGGGCTGAGCACGCTTCCCGGGGCCGACGTCGCGTGAGTCAGAACGAGTTCGCGAGGGTCGACCTCGGACGTGGGTTGACCCTGCCCAATCCCGTGGGCCTGGCCAGCGGCACCGCCGGGTACGGCTTCGAGCTCGCGCAGCTGATCGACATCAACCGCATCGGTGCGCTGTACACGAAGGGCACCACGGTGCGCGCACGTGAGGGCAATCCGCCGCCGCGTGTCGCGGAGACCGGCGGAGGAATGCTCAACAGCATCGGGCTGCAGAACCCGGGCATCGACGCTGTCGCCGCCGACTATGCACCGCGCTGGCGGGGCTGGACGATTCCGATCATCGTCAACATCGCAGGCGGTTCGATCGATGACTACGTACGCTGCGCCACGGTCATCGACCCGGTCGCTGAGATTGCCGGCATCGAGTTGAACATCTCATGCCCCAACATCGCGCAGGGTCTCGACTTCGGCCGCGATCCCGATGCCGCCGGCCGGCTCGTCGCCGCCGTGCGCAAGGTCACCCAACGCTGCGTGATCGTCAAGCTCAGCCCGAATGTCACCGACATCGCGGCAGTTGCGCGTGCGGTCGAGGATGCCGGGGCGGATGCGGTGTCGGCGGTGAACACGTACATCGGCAGGAAAATCCATCGCGCGAGCGGACGGTCCGTCCTTCCGCTCGGCACCGGTGGGTTGAGTGGCCCTGCCATCCAACCGCTCGCGCTCGCGGCCGTCGCCGCTGTGTGCGACGCGGTGCACATCCCGGTCATCGGCGTCGGAGGCATCGTCGACGCCGCGTCGGCGCGCGACTTCCTGATTGTCGGCGCCAGCGCGGTCCAGGTGGGAACCGCCACATTCGTCAACCCGGAGACCGCCCTGCAGGTGCTTGACGGTCTCCGGGTTGACTGACGCCTGACTGACGGCGGACTCAGACCGGCGAGCCGGCCTCCACCGGCGTGGGGCTCAGATGTCCGTTCAGTGACATGACGTCCTCGGATGGCTCCATGTCGATCGCCACCTCGCCGTGGAGGAGGAGATCTCCGACCTCGAGCTCCTTGTCGGTCATGCGCAGCGGCACGATGAGTCCAACCAGCTTGATGACGACGAAGGTGGCCACCGCGTCGTACACGATGATGAAACCGAGCGCGAGCGCCTGGAGTGCGAGCTGTTTGGCATTGCCGTACACGAGGCCGGTCACGGCGACTGACGCGGTCCCGGCGGTACCGACGTACACCACCATGTTCGGGGACGCAAGCACGCCCGTCATGAGGCCGCCGAATGCTCCCGCAACCCCGTGGGTGTGGAAGACACCGAGCGTGTCGTCGACGCGCTCGGTGAACAGCTTCTTCTTGCCGAGCCAGTTCATGGAGATCCAGGGCAGGATGCCCGCCCCGATGCCGATGATGAACGCCGCGTACGCGTTGACATAACCAGCTCCAGGGGTGATCGCAACAAGGCCCGCGATCATGCCGCTGATCATGCCGATGATGGTCGGCCGCTTGAGGATGAAGATGTCCATCATCATCCAGGTCAGCAACGCGGTTGCGGTGCAGAGGTGGGTGTTGAGCACGGCCGCCGATGCGTCGGCGTTGGCGAAGTACGGGTCGCCGCCGTTGAACCCGCTCCAGCCGAGCCAGAGCAACCCTCCTCCGGCGACCGCCAACATGATGTTGCTCGGCGTGTTGTTCTGGCGATCCTTCAACAGCCGCGGGCCGATCACCGCGGCGGCGACGAATGCCGACACAGCCGCCGCAACGTGAATGACGTACCCACCGCTGTAGTCAACGGCGCCGAGCGATCCGAGCCAGCCACCGCCCCAGAGGCTGAACGCGCCCACCGAGTACACCAGCGTGATCCAGAGCGGGACGAACAGTGCCCACGCCCTGAAGCTGATGCGACCGAGCAGCGCACCGCCGAGGATGATGACCGTGATCGTCGCGAACACGAACTGGAAGTACACGAGCGACGACATCGGGAAGCGCAACGCGGGGATGAGCCCGCTCAGCAGCGGGATGCTCGCCTGCTGTTCGAGGTCACTTGCCCCCGCCACCGGATGGGGGATTCCGACGAAGGTCGTCGCCGCTCCGCCGATGTGCAGCGGGCTCCCGAAGCTCATGTCATACGCGAAGAACATCCAGATGACCAGCGTCATCGCGAATGCGTAGACGACCATGAGCGCGGAGTTCACGGCGAATTTCCGCTTCATCAACCCCGCATACAGAATCGCCAGCCCCGGGATGCTCATGATCCCGACCAGCGTTGCCGACGTGAGCTGCCACGCGGTGTCGCCGGAGTTCAGCCAGCTCGGATCCGGATTCAGGGCCGACAACATAGCGGTACCTCACCTCTGTCTTGCTGATGTGCATGTACGCCGGACATGCGCGTTGCAGGAACTCTGTCAGAGGCGAGCGCTCGGTTCTTCGGCCGTTACGCACAGATCGACGGGCGCGGGCCTGTACACGGCGCACGAGTGGCAGTGGTCTGCGTGCACAGAACCGCCGCGGTGGCGGTGGTCAGACGGCGGTGCGGAGGTACTTCGGGAAGGAATCGACGGGATCTGTCGTGGCCACGCGCAGCGCCGGCAGAGTCGACGAAACGGGGAATTCCTGGGCGAGCACCGGCCTGCCGGTGAAGTAGCCCTGCGCGCGGTCGCAGCCGAGCAGGGAGAGCAACTCGAGCGATGCCAAGGTTTCGATACCTTCCGCGACGACGAGCAGTCCGAGCGAGTGACCAAGCTCGATGGTCGCTCGGACGAGCTTCACGTCCTGCTCGCGGCCGTTCGTGGACAGGCCACCGATGAAGGTGCGGTCGAGCTTCAGCTCGGTGATCGGCAGGCTTCCGAGGTACGCGAGCGACGTGAACCCGGATCCGAAGTCGTCTATCGAGATCCCGATGCCGAGCGCTCGCAGCTCCTCGATGACCGCCTGGCATGCGGCGAAGTCACTGATGATTGTGGTCTCGGTGATCTCCAGGATCAGCGACGCCGGCGGCACGCGATGGCGCCGCAGCGATGCCTGGACCTGCTCGATGAAGCCGGGATCGAGCAGGTTCGAGGACGAGACATTCACCGACATGGCAATCCGGGTGCCCGTATCACGCCAGATGGCGCACTGCGCGAGCGCATGATCGAGCACGAGATAGGTCAGTGGTCCCATCAGACCGGCCTCCTCGGCGAGCGGGAGGAAGTCGAGCGGTGGGATCAGGCCGAGGCGCGCATGCGGCCACCGCACTAACGCCTCCGCGGCGATGATCTCGCCGTTGCGAAGGTCGATCTGCGGCTGGTAGTGGAGCACGAGACGCTCTTCTTCGACCGCCGCTCGCAGCTCCTCGACGAGCGCGAGGCGGTTGCCGCCGTCGTCGATCGATGAGGTGTAGATCTCATACGACCGATGAGCGAGCTTGGCGCGATACATGGCGACGTCGGCGCAACGCATCAGTCCGATGCTGTCCTCTGCGTCGGCGGGAGCAACGGCGATGCCGATGCTTGCGCTGATGCGGACGCTGACACCGTTGAGGATGAACGGCTGCTCGAGCAGCGCAGTCAGGCGCCGCGCGAGACCCGCCGCATAGTCGGGATCGCTGTCGATGAGGACGGCGCCGAGTTCATCACCCCCGATCCGGACGAGGACGTCCGAGGCGCGAAGTGAGCTCGTCAGGCGCGGCCCCAGCTGTTTCAGGAGCTCGTCGCCCGCGGAATGTCCAAACGAGTCGTTGATCTCCTTGAAGTGATCGAGGTCGACGAAGAGGAAGGCCAGGGTGCGCGTCGGTGTCGAGGGATCGGCATGGTCCTCGAAATACGCGTCCAGCAGCGTGGTCAGCTGGCGGCGGTTGCCGAGGCCGGTGAGCTCGTCGGTGTTCGCCTGGCGATGGCGCTCCTCCGTCAAGGCGCGCAGGCCTTGGACGGAGAGGGCGAGGCGCACGCCGACGACGACGAGAGTCGCCGTGGCCAGGTCGACCGCCACCTGGATCACGTGCTGTTGCAGCGCGCCCAGGACGAGAATGGTCAGCCCGGCGAGCGCGCCGGCTCCCGGGAGCACGAAGCCCGGCAGCCTTCCGCCTTCGAGCAGTTCGCGCTTCCCCGCAGGCACCCACACCGAGAGGGACATCAGGGTGATCGCGGTCGGCCAGGCGATGCCGTTGAAGACGACGCCCGCCTGCGAGGTCGATCCGAAGAGGTTGAAGGTGTCCCCGATGCCATTCACCGCGCAGGCGGTTGCGAAGAGCAGCCACGGCAGTCGCCGACCCGGGAGGACGGCGGTGCCACCCACCACCAGGGCGAGGAGGAGCACGTCGCCGATCGGGTAGATGAGGTTGACCGCCACGGCGATCGGGGTGACGTCGGCACCCAGGGTCCGGATGACCGCGTGGAATGCAAACGCTGCACAGACCGCCGCTGCGCCGAGTCCGGCGATGGCCCCGTCGAGCCACGTCGCCGGGAGGAGTCGTTTGATCTCCCGGCGGAGCATGAGCACGATCGCCGCGTACGCCAGCGGATAGAACGCGATGTAAAACGCGTCGGCGAGAGAGGGGGTCGCGACGTCCGCGCCGCCCCAGCCTTCCCAGGTGAGTACGAGGTCCCCGAGCGCCCAGGAAAGCACCGCAGCGCCAAGGGTGAATGCCACCGCCCGGCCGGGGAGCTTTGTGAACCCACGCGCGAATAGCATGGCGATGAGGACGAACTCGTAGGCAACCACGCCCCAGCCGTCCACCCATGGCCACGAATCCGTTGGGGAGCGGATCAGCAACGAGATCACATAGGCAACGAGCAATGTGGACATGACCGCGTAGCCCGCCCAGAGCGCCCGCGCGTATCGCCCGCCCGTGCTGAGGAATGTCGGGAGTGCCCGCCTTACGCGAGGGGCCGCGGTACTCACGAGAGCAGCTTTGCCGATCTCGTGTTGAATTCCGGTTGCGTCTGTGGAACGACAATGTCCTCAGGCGGCAAAAGAGCCGGGCCGCGCCTGGCTCAGAATCAGCGGAAAGCCCAGAGATCCAGGAGGTGGGGCTGCCGTGGAAATTGACATCGTCGACACCGAGGCTCAGGTGCTCCGCCTGCTCCCGCTGATGCGCGCGTATTGCGACTTCTACGGCGTCGGGCCAGCCGATTCGGCGCTGCTCTCGATGGCGCGCTCGTTGATGGGAGATTCAACCCACGAGGGAGTCCAACTGATCGCCACAGACCGAGGCGAGGACGTCGGGTTTGCGACCCTGTTCTGGAGCTGGGAGACGACCATCTCGGGCCGCGTCGGCGTCATGAACGATCTGTACGTCGTCGCGTCGTCCCGCGGCCGCGGGGTGGGTTCCGCGCTGATGAAGGCCTGTCTGGAGCGCTGCCGCGAGCATGGGGCGATCCACATGATCTGGCAGACGGCTCCCGACAACCTGCCCGCACAGGCCGTCTACGACCACCTGGGTGCAACTCGGGAGACCTGGATCGACTACTGGCTCGACACGGGGCTCCGCCTGAGCGGAACCCACTGACCGTGGAGCGGGCGGCGGTGCTGAACTAGGTCCCGATTACTTCTTCGCGGCCTGGTAGTACGGGTTGGCCCCCTGCGCGTGATCGGTGGTGTCCCGGACCTCGGTGATCTGCGGAAACCGCTCGAGGATCGCGACGCGCACACCCTGCCCCAGCGTGACCTCGGCCATGCCGCAGCCCTGGCACCCCCCGCCCATGTGGATGAAGGCGATGCCGTCGCTGACGTCGAGCAGATCGATATACCCGCCGTGACTTGCGACCGACGGATTGATCTCGTCGTCCAGGAGCTGTTGCACGTCGCGGGCAAGGTCGTCGAACCAGAGCGGATTGGGATTGCTCACGGTCAGCGCGCCGCGGGAGCGGTCGGCATCGATGGTGATCCCGTCGAGGTACGGCGCCGATGCGAGCGGCATGGTGAAGCGCACGCCCGAAGGACCGTTGACCACCATCTCGCCGTCACGCTCGTCGCCGTCATTCACGAGGGAGAGGTCGTACGTGAAGGCGCCGGCCTCCCGTCCGGTGATCGCGATTCGCACGCCCGCATCCGGCTGTTTGCGGTTGGCCCGGACCTGCTCGATGCGGGTCAAAGCGAAGTCGGTGATTGAGATTCTCGGCTCTTTCATGCGCATCACCATGGTACGTCGGTGTGAAACGCCACGGTAGGCTGATCGGCGTGCCGAGGGTGATGCTGATCCTGCCCACCGAAACGTATCGCGCGACCCCGTTTCTCCACGCAGCCGAGCAACTCGGTCTGGACGTCGTGGTGGCCTCCAATGAGGCGCCGACCCTTGCACGGCTCATGGAAGGACGCGTGCTGACGCTCGACCTCCGTCACCCGGCGGAGTCGGCTGAGCGCGCCGCGAGCTTTGCGCAACGATGGCCGATCGATGCGGTGGTGGGAGTCGACGAGGGATCGGTGCTGACCGCCGCCAGCATCGCCGAACGCCTTGACACGCCGGCTCGTAACCCGATGCCGTCGGTGGCGGCGACACGCGACAAACGCCTGCTCCGCGAATGCCTTGTGGCGAGCGGTCTCCCCCAGCCTCGTTGGGTTTCGCTCGACGTTGACGCCGGTGATGAGGACGTCAACCGGGCCGTCGGTACTGTCGGTCTGCCCTGCGTGATCAAACCGGTTGACCTCGCGGCGAGTCGCGGGGTGATTCGCGCTGACGACCTTGCCGGCGCGCGCGATGCCGTGCGCCGCGTGGGGTCGTTGCTGCGCGAGATCTGTGCAGACGATGCGGTGTCACCGATGCTTGTGGAGACCTATGTGGACGGCGTCGAGGTTGCGCTCGAAGGCCTTGTGCGCCAAGGGTTTCTCGAGGTGATCGCCGTGTTCGACAAACCTGATCCGCTGGTCGGTCCGTTCTTCGAGGAAACGATCTATGTGACGCCGTCGCGCCTTGACCGCGCGGCACAGACCGCCGTCATCGAGGCGGCGCGAGCGGCAGTGTCAGCGCTTGGATTGATGCACGGACCGGTGCACGTGGAGATCCGCATGGCCGGATCGACTCCGGTGGTCATCGAGGTGGCTGCGCGCTCCATCGGTGGCCTGTGCTCACAGGTCATTCGACTTGAGTCTGATGACGCACCGGGTGAGACGCGGTCGCTCGAGAACGTGATCCTGCGTGAGGCGTGCGGATTGCCGTTGGGCGCGATGCACATGGTGGACCCGGCCTGTGGCGTGTTCATGCTGCCCATACCGACTGCCGGCACCTTGCGCGGCGTCGACAGTCTGCATCGCGCCGAGTCGGTTCGCGGCATCACCGGGGTGACCATCTCGATTCCCCTCGGCGAGCGTGTGCGCCCACTGCCAGAGGGAGACCGCTACCTCGGATTCCTCTTCGCTCGCGGGGACACGCCCGAGACGGTCGAGGCCTCGCTGCGTGCGGCGCAGGAACTCCTGGAGATCGAGATCACACCGGCCTGAGGATGCGTCGCGTCCCACGCTCCTTGTGCCTCTTGAGTTGAGCTGCCGCGACGTCCGGTAGGCATGCGCGTGACACATGCCACTAATGGAATATAATGGAGCCGTGACCCGCCCTTCCACGCCCTCCGACCTCTTCAACGCGATTGCCAAGCCGCACCGTCGCGAAGTCCTGGACGCGCTGATCACGGGTGAGAAGGCGGTCGGGACGATCGTGCATGACCTCTCGATGTCCCAACCTCAGGTCTCAAAGCACCTGCGGGTGCTCAGCAAGGTGGGAACTCGTCAGCTGCCGGCCAGTGGGGCGCCGCCGGCTGTACCGCCTGGAACCGGCACGTCTTCAGCCGTTCCAAGAGTGGCTGGCCAAGTACGAGCAGGCGTTGCATGACCGGCTGGATCGGGTGGATGACTACCTGAAAGCACTGCAACACAACAAGGAGAGCGCCAGTGACAGCTAATGGGCATGGGTCGGCAGTCATCGAATTCCCGAACGATCTCGAGATTCTCATCACTCGAGATTTCGACGCTCCGATCAATCTCGTGTTCGACGTCTTCACGAAGCCGGAGCATGTGAGAAAACATTTCGCGCCCTTCGAGGAGGAGGTGACGGAGTGCTCCATCGACCTGCGAGTTGGAGGGGACTACCACATCGTCATGGTCACCAAGGACGGCATCGAGTGCTCGTTTCGTGGTACGTACCTGGAGGTCGAGCCGCCGACCCGGACTGTCGAGACTTGGCTGTTCGAAGGGTGGCCAGGTGTAGAGGCCGTGGAGACGATGGATCTGCACGAAGCCGATGGAGTGACGAGGCTGACGTATAGCCTGGTCTTCCGCGACAAGGCCGGCCGTGACCACATGGACAAATACGATGGCCTTCTGTCCAGCTTCGACAATGTCGAAGCGTACGTGAGGTCACTGCTCGATCCAAAGGCAGCGGTCTCTGGGTAGCCGATGCCCCCTGGAGGAATCGAACCTCCCTCAACCGGTTAAAAGCCGGCTGCTCTACCGATGAGCTAAGGGGGCCGGATCCAGGATTGTATTGCCGCATATGCGCCACGCCCTACCATCGAACTGGTGACTGAAGAAATCCCTGGGTTCCCCGAGCGGTTTCCGGTCCGCGACGACGGGAAAAGGAGCTGGCGCTACAAGGCGGTCTCGCTGACCTGCCGTGCGACCCTTCGTGGATTCTTCGGGCGTGGTCTCCAACTCGATCGCATGTCGAAAATTCCGGCGGAGGGACCGCTGCTGGTCGTCTGCAACCATCTCAGCAACATCGATCCCTGGATCTTCGGCGGCTTCGGACCTGGGGTGCTCTACTGCATGTCGAAGCGGGAGCTGTTCAAGCCCGCGATCATTGCCTGGATCCTGGCGGGGTGCAATTGCTTCCCGATCGACCGGGGCGCGGCCGACCGCCGCGCGCTGCGAACGGCGCTCGACATTCTTTCCCGTCGCGGACGCCTGCTGATCTTCCTCGAGGGAACCCGCTCATCCACCCCGGGGATGCGACGCGCCGAAGCCGGGGTCGGATTCCTCGCGCGCCGTTCAGGCGCCTCCATCCTGCCCATCGGTGTCTGGGGCACCGAAGCTGCGCTGCCCCGGGGTCGCAAGTTCCCGAAACGGGTGCCCATCGGGCTTCGCATCGGTCGCCCGTTCGCGTTGCCCGAGCGAGTCCCGGGGGAGCGGCGTGACGATCAGGCGGTCGCGGACCTCATCGGATCGCGAATCGCCGAGCTGCTGCCACCCGCCTATCGCGGCGTCTACGCGTCGTTGGAGGAGCCGGCGGCGCCCCGAGTGGGGTAGAAGAGCCCGGGAGCGATCAGCGCCCCCGGCGATTTGCCGCGGGCTTGGCGCGGGCTGACCGCGACGGGGCCGAAGGCCGCTTGGGGGCAGCAGAGCGAGCCGCCTTGGCTGGAGCTTTGGCCCCGCTCGATCTGGCGACTGGCTTGGCGACGGTTTTGGAGGCGGGTGCCGCCTTGGCCTTTGCGGGTGGCTTCTTCGCGCTGGATTTGGCCGCGGGCTTCGCCACGGGCCTGGCTCCTGCTTTCGCCGCCGGCTTTGCGCTCGATTTCGCCACGGGCTTGGCGCTGGATTTCGGCGCCGGCTTGGCGCTGGATTTCGGCGCCGGCTTGGCGCTGGATTTCGGCGCCGGTTTGGCAGTCGCTTTCGAGGCGGCCTTGGCAGTCGATTTCGCGGATGACTTGGCGGGTCGCGCCAGGGGCTTTGCTGCGGTCTTGCTCTTGACCACCGGTCGGGACTTGGCGGCAGCCGGAGGCTTCACCTTGGCAGCAGACTTGGCGTTGGCGGCGGGCTTGGCCTTCACCGTGGGCTTGGGCTTCGCCGCCGCCGTGGTCTTGACAGCGGCCGCCGTTCGGGGAGCGGCGGAACTCTTTGCTGCCGGACTTTTGGCGGCTGGACTCTTGGCAACGGGCTTCGGTGGCGCGGCGGTCGTTTTTGTGGCCGGTCCCGCCTTCATGGAAGGGGTCGACCTGGCCGGCGATGCCGTGCGGGACGCGGTCGCTGCCGGCTGCGTCGTCGTGGCTGGGCGCTGGGGAGGTGCCGCTGCCGCCCGAGGCTCCGCTCGTTTTGCGGGTGCGGCAGCTCGGGGTGGCGCCGGAGCGACAACCGCCGGCGCCGGCTTGGGCTCGGGCTCGGCCTGCGGCGCCGCCGCTGCCCCGTTGGCCGCCGGCCGCGGTCCTCGATCGCCAACGCGGACTGGCTCGACCATGAGCAATGTGAGCTCGGCGTGGCGCTCAGGCGTCTCGGCGGTCTCGAGGCACGTGAAAGCGACGACCTCTTTGGTGTCCCGGTGGCGGTCGAACCGAACGATGGCCGTCTGGCTCAGCACGGTCTCGACGATACCGGTGGAGCCGACGGGGTAGTCCCCGATCGGGGTGCCCGTGCGCGGACGGGTGTTCGAGGTCAGAATCACGTGCTCGCCAACCCCGAAAGGTGGCGGGGGCTCCTCGCGCGCTCCAGGCGGCCGTCCCGGCGTCGGCGAGGGCCGGGGAGCCGGTGCAACGACCACGGGCGCCACGACCGCGACGGTCTCCTCGTCATCGTCGTCGTCATCGTCGTCATCGACCTCGACAACCACGCCGATCTCGATCTCGATCTCGTCAGCGTCGTCATCGTCATCGACGACCTCGATCACCTCGGCCGGCGGGGCGTCTGCTTCGTCCGGATCGGCGTCGACGCTGGGGTCGGTTGGTTCTTTGGGCATTCAGGCTCGTATGTGACGGATCGGTAGACTGGGGTGCAGATGATCGCGCGATCCAGGGCGATCCCGCTGTCGCAACATACCCAGCAGCGGCTTCTTGAAATCCTCCCGGGCGCGCTGACGTGGTTCGCCCTGCTCGTTCCTGTGATCGCAGCGTTCGCCATCAGGCTGAACGACGACGGGATGCTGTGGATCCTCGGCCTCGGCGCGGTCCTGCTCGATGCCTACTGGCTGGTGCGGACCACGGTGACGGTCCGAGGCGTCCGCCAGACGCTCAAAGCGCTCACCGCGACCGAGGCCATCGACTGGTGGCAGCGGTGCGAGGAGTTCGAGGCAGCGCTGCCGGAGGGCGCGCCGGCACCGTCCGAGGTGGTCCACTGCGCACTGATCCCGACGTACACGGAATCCTACGACGTGCTCCGCGCCACCGTGGCCGCACTCGCGGCGCAGAACTACCCGGAACACCTTCGCGTCTGCGCGATCATCACCCGCGAGACCGACACCGGCGGCATCGAGAACGTGGACAAACTCCGCCAGGAGTTCGCCGAGTCGTTCCGGTTGTTTCTGCACATCCGGGATCCCCTGCTTCCCGGCATCGTCGTCGGCAAGTCGGCGGCGATGGCGTATGGCGGTCCCGTCCTCAAGGCCGCCTGCGACGAGCTCGGTCTCGACCCGGCGCGCACGATGGTGACCGACCTCGATTCAGATTTCCGGCTGCACCCTCAGTACTTCGCGTACCTCACGCTGCAGTTCTGCTCAGCGCAGGATCGCCTGTTCTCGATATGGCAGCCGGTGCCGGTGTTTCTCAACAACATCTGGCGCGTCCCGACCGCGGTGCGCGTCATGGCGACCGCGGCCACGCAGTGGCAGATGTTCCTGCACCAGAATCCGCACCGGCTGGTGATGTTCTCCTCGTACACGTTGTCGCTCCAGCTGCTGGCCGATGTTGGCTACTGGGACAGCGACGTGATTCCCGAGGACTCGCGCTTCTTCTGGAAGGCGTTCTTCCACTGTGGCGGCAAGCTCAACACCAGGCCGGCATTCCTTCCCGTGTATGGCGATGCGCCCCGAGCTCGTGGCTATGCAGCAACCCATGCGTCGCAGTACAACCAGATCAAGCGATGGGCCTGGGGAGCGACCGATATCCCTTACGTCACCTCACGAATGCTGAGTCACCCGGAGATCCCGTGGCGCCAGCGCGCGCGGCGTTACGCCAATCTCATCTTCAACCATCTGACCTGGGCGACGCTGCCGTTGCTGCTCTTCTTTGGCGGCGCCCTGCCGGCATTCATCGACCTGGATTACAGCCTCTCGTCCACCGCGGCATTGCTCGGGAGTGTCTCTGCGAGCATCCTCACCATCACGCTGCTGAACACGCTCCTGCTCGTGCAGGTGGACTATCGGATCTGCCCAAAGCCCAGGGAGTGGCCGTGGTGGCGCCGGCGATGGGCGGAGCTGCAGCTGTTCACCTACCCCGTCGTGGGACTGGCGCTGAGCGTCATTCCCGCGCTTGAAGCCCAGACCCGGCTGATGTTCGGTGCGTACCTCGAGTACCGCGTCACGGAAAAGGAATAGCGCCGCTCGCTGTCAGCGTTCAAGCACCTTCTCATAGGTTTCGAAGGTCAGCTCGGCAGCGCGTCTCCATGTGAAGGTGGAAGCCCATGCGAGGCCTTCGGTGCGACGCCGATCGCGCTCCGCCGAGTCATCGAGCAGTTGATTGATCGCGGTGGCCATCGCAGGTGCGTCGCCGTCCGGCACCATGTATGCGACGGAGCCGCTCACCTCGGCAAGCGATGAGTTGTCGAAGACGACCGCGGGCGTGCCGCACGCCATCAACTCCAGCGGTGGCAGTCCAAAGCCCTCATACGCCGACGTGAACACGAACACTTCCGCCGCGGTATAGAGCGCGACGAGGTCGTCGCTGCTGACGTGGCCGATCACGCGCGCGTGCTCGCCAAGGCCCGCGCGATCCAGCTCGTCGGTCACGAAGCGCGTGAAGGTTCCCTGATCGCCGGCGATGACAAGCGCGACGTCGTGGTCATGACGAACGCGCCGGACCACGTCGGCAAGCAGCGCGATCCGTTTGCGAGGGTCGAAGGTGCCGACAGCGAGCAGGAACGGTCCGTCGACACGCAATCTGGACCGCAGCCGCTGTACCGCTTCGTCGGACGCAGGCTGGAAGATCCGGCGAGATTCCCTCGGGAATGACTGTGATCCGCTGCGGATCGGTGCGCGTGAAGCGGAGCACGTCACGCCGCGTCGACTCGGACACCGCGATCACCGCGTCAGCCCGCCTCAGCAGGCGCAATCCAGGCACGCGCGCTCGCCGGACCCACGGGTAATCACGCGGCATCACAAACGGGATCAGGTCGTGCACGGTGACCACGACCGGCAGGCGTGTGCGCACCGGTTGTCCGAATTCGATTGCGTGGTAGAGATCGGCACGTGCACCGCGAAGCGCACGAGCCACGAACAACGTGTCGGCGACGGGCTGCAGGGTGGGGTGGATCACCGGGATCCGACGCGTCTGGGCTCGGAGAATCCCCGAGGCACCGGCCGGCGGCTCCTGGTGAGCGGAGAGGAGCAGGCTCACCTGTGGGGGCTGCTCGAGTTCAGCGAATCCCGCCAGCAGGCCCCGCTCGTAGCTTCCGATGCCGCGAACCGATGAGGCTCCCTGCAGCGGACGCCCATCCATGACCACCCTCATCGTGGGGGGCTCGCTGGAGAGGGCACGACCGAAGAGTTTGTCGGATAGACTGGCTCCGGTGACGATTCAAGAGCGTGACGTGGTGGAACGGCTGCGCTCACTGATCCGTGATGTCCCCGATTTCCCCCGGCCAGGCATCGTTTTCAAGGACATCACCCTGTTGCTCGGCGATGCTGTCGCGTTTCATGCTGCGATCGGGGCGCTCGCGGAACCCTACGTCGACCAGGGTGTGGATATCGTCGCCGGCATCGAGTCGCGTGGTTTCATTCTTGGAGGCGCCGTTGCCGACCGCCTCGGTGCGGGTTTCGCGCTCGTCCGCAAGGAGGGGCGCCTGCCGTCGGATCGGATCTCGCAGGCGTATACCCTCGAGTACGGCGAAGCGATCGTCGAGATGCACTCGGATGCCATTGCGCCGGGCCAGCGCGTCTTGATCGTCGACGACCTGCTCGCCACCGGCGGCACCGCCGGCGCCGCGGGCGCCCTCGTCGACCGCCTCGGGGGCGATATCGTGGGCTTTGCCTTTTTGATCGAGTTGAGCGCGCTCGGGGGATCTGCCGCGCTCGGCGGGCGCCCGTACACGGCGCTGTTGCGTACGAAGACCGATGGAGGAATCAGGTGACCAACGTTTTGAAAGTGTCGGAGTCCGATGTCGCGGATCCGAGCCTGGCTGGAGAGGGTCAGCGCCTCATCGACTGGGCGGCGCGGGAGATGCCGGTCCTGCGCATCATCCGTGAGCGTTTCGCGCGCGAGCGGCCGCTCGAGGGTCTGCGTCTCGGCGCCTGCCTCCACGTCACCAGTGAGACTGCGAACCTCGCCATCACCCTGAAGGCAGGTGGCGCACACGTGAGCCTCTGCGCGAGCAACCCCCTGTCCACGCAGGATGCTGTCGCTGCAGCACTTGCGCGTCAGCATGGGATCCCCACCTATGCCGTCAAGGGCGAGGACTCGGCGAGCTATTACTCGCACATCCAGGCGGTGCTCGACACGCACCCACAGGTGACCATGGATGACGGTGCAGACCTCGTCGCGGAGCTGCACAAGGGTCGCCGTGAGCTGCTCGAGGACGTCATCGCGGGAACTGAGGAAACCACGACCGGTGTGATCCGGCTGCGCGCGATGGCGCAGGATGGCGCGCTGAAGTTTCCGATCATCGCGGTCAACGAGGCGCTCACCAAGCATCTCTTCGACAATCGGTACGGCACGGGTCAGAGCACGATCGACGGCCTGATCAGGGCCACCAACGTGCTGCTCGCCGGCAAGACCTTCGTCGTCTGTGGATACGGGTGGTGCGGCCGTGGCCTCGCCAGCCGTGCAACCGGGCTCGGCGCACACGTGATCGTCACCGAGGTGGACCCGACCCGCGCGCTGGAGGCGGTCATGGACGGCTACCGGGTCATGCCGCTCGCAGACGCGGCGCCGGAGGCCGACATCGTGATCACCGTCACCGGCGACATCAACGTCATCGATCGCGGGTCGATCGAGCGCTTCAAGGACGGCGCGATCATCGCCAACAGCGGCCATTTCAACGACGAGATCAACCTCGCCGCGATCGACGACATGTCGGTCGAGGTCACTGCGCCGCGCACCTTCGTGCAGTCCCATCGTCTGCATGACGGACGCACCATCCACGTGCTCGCCGAGGGCCGCCTGCTCAACCTCGCCGCGGCGGAGGGTCATCCGGCGGCGGTGATGGACATGAGCTTCGCCAACCAGGCGTTGTGTGCCGAGTACATCGCCAAGCACCACAAGGAGTTGGGGCTCGGCGTCCACGACGTGCCCCAGGCCATCGACCGCGAGGTTGCGCGCCTCAAGCTGCAGGCGATGGGTGTGAGCATCGACACGCTCACCGAAGAGCAGCAGAAATATCTCGCATCCTGGGAATCGGGGACCACATAACGATGGCGATCAACATCCCATACCGACCGGAGCTCAACGTGCTCAGCAACGGCGTGAGCCTGCTCAATGCGCCGTCGAGCAGCAGGAACTCCGGCGTGTTCCTCATCGTTCGGGCCGGCTCACGCGACGAGACGACGGAAACGTCCGGGCTGGCTCATTACCTCGAGCACATGTTCTTCAAGGGTACCGAGAAGCGTCCCACCACCAAGATCATCTCGCGCGAGATCGACCGGCTCGGTGCCAACACGAACGCGTACACCGATACCGAGGAGGTCGCCTATTTCGCCGAGGGTCCGGCGACCGCGATGCTCGACCTTGCCGACGTGATCTGCGACATGCTCAGCCGGCCGCTCTTCGCTGCGGAGGAGGTCGAACGCGAGCGCAACGTCGTGCTCCAGGAGCTGTCCATGCGCCTCGCCGACCCCGACGGATGGCTCTGGGACCGGCTCGGCACTGTGGCATTCGGTGGCAACCAGCCGATGTCGTGGTCGGCGGCAGGGTTTCCAGCTGTCATCGAGAAGGCGACGCGTGAGCAGCTCGTCGATTACCACAAGATGTTCTACGCGCCGAAATCCATGTGCCTGGTCATCTCCGGCGGCGCGACGTTGAGTCACGATCAGGCGCTCGAGCTGCTCGCGGACATTCCCATGGGAAAGCCGCGCCCGCGCAAGAAGGCCAAGTGGGGCCTGGGTGATCGCTACACCGCGAACGTGCGCCCGGTCACCGCGCAGGAGGAGCCACAGGTGCACATGGTGTTCGCCGTGCCCGGGATCCCGGCCACCGACCCGCGGCGCACCCAGCTCTCGGTGATGACCCACGTGCTCGGCGGCGGCATGTCGTCGCGCCTCTTCCAGACCGTTCGCGAGCGCAATGGGCTCTGCTACAGCATCTACGCGCACCACGCAGGATTCGACGACACCGGGCTCTTCGCGATCGCCACGGCGACGCGCCCCAAGGACGCGCGCAAGGCCACCACGCTCTCCTTCAAGGAGTTCCGCAAGATGGCGTCGAAGCGCGTCGCCGCTGACGAGCTCGCGGCCGCCAAGTCGGCGATGATCGGCAGGCTCTTGCGTTCGACCGAGACGGCGATCGCAAGCGCGCGCTTCTACGGGTCGCGCTGGCGCGCCGGGTTGCCGCTCGAGACCCCGGACGAGCGAGCCGAGGCGATCATGAAGGTGACTGCCGCAGAGGTGCAGGCCATGGCCGAGGAGATTGTCTCCGGCATCGGCGAGGTGCGCTTCGCGCTCGTAGGCCCGACCGACCAGGGCGAGGAGCTGCTCTCAGCGATCGAGTCGACTTCGTCGAGCTGATACGGCGTCGCTGTCAGGCCGCGAGGACCGCCCGGTGCACTGCTGCGGCCACGCGCTCGATGTCGTGCGTGCTGAGCCCCGGGTGGACCGGCAGCGAGAGGCAGCGCGACGCGCAGTCGCGCGCGAATGGCGTGTCATCGCGACGGACCCTGGGATGATTCCGGTACGCCTCGTGATCCCACACCAGGCCCGGGTAGTACACGCCGGTATCGATCCCATCTGAGGACATCGACGAGGCGACACGGTCGCGGTCGATCCCGGGTTCGAGCAGGATCGTGTACTGGTGCCAGACGTGGCCGCGACCATTCGGCACCCGAGGGGTGGTTATCGCCTCGTCGTTCTCGAGCAGCGACGTCAGCAGGGCGGCGTTGCGCCGCCGTGCTCTGACGATCTCGTCGAGACGCTCCATCTGCGGGATGGCGATCGCGGCCGCCACGTCGCTCATCCGCCAGTTCTGGCCGATCATGGCATAATCATATCGCGACCGCATTCCCTGGTTGCGCAGGGCGCGAAGCCGCTCCGCCAGCATCGCATCGTCGGTGGTGACGCAGCCACCCTCGCCGCTGGTGACGTTCTTGGTTGCGTAGAACGAGAAGCAACCCACCCCGAAGCCGCCCACCCGGCGGCCGTCGATATCCGCGGCGTGCGCCTGCGCCGCGTCCTCCACGATCGCCAGGTCGTGTGCGCCGGCCAGCGCCA
The DNA here is from genome assembly GCA_963830305.1 of Candidatus Dormiibacterota bacterium. Taxonomy (GTDB): domain Bacteria; phylum Chloroflexota; class Dormibacteria; order Aeolococcales; family Aeolococcaceae; genus Palsa-851. The sequence goes on from CAWHLW010000004.1 coordinate 220,393, forward strand.
TGAGCGGGCGCATGTCGGCCGGGAGCCCGTAGAGATGCACCGGCATGATCGCGGCGGTGTGCAACCCGATCAGCGCCGCGACCGATTCAGGATCGATGGTGAAGTCATCGCGGATATCGGCGAAGCGCACCGACGCCCCGCTGCGCAGGATCGCGTTGATCGTCGCGGCGAAGGTGAACGGGGAGGTGATCACCTCCTGCCCAGCACCGATGTCGAGCACGGCCAGGGCCGCGTCGAGCGCGACCGTTCCGTTGGCCACCGCGATCGCATGAGCGGTGCCGGACATGGTGGTGCAGAGCGCTTCGAACCGTCCGACCATCGGGCCCTGCGCGAGGTGGCCGCTGCGCAGCACCTCGAGGACCAGATTCTCGACCTCAGGGCCGAGCTGGGGGGCGGAGATCCGGATGCGAGCCTCGACCGGCGCCTGCGTGGCTGTCACGAGACCGCCACCTCGCCGCCGCGCGCGGTCAGCCGGCGTTCCCCGGCAATCCGCCGGCGCAGGGCCAGCAGTCCAGCGGCCATGGCAACCGAGTCGCGCACCGGCGAGACGGTGGACCGCCCCGACGCCATGTAGACAACGGGGACCTCGACCGGCGTGATCCCCTCGTGCGCCGCCCAGGCGTTGATCTCGGCGCCGATCAGGTAGTCGCCGGCCCGCAGTTGCGGGAGCAGCACCTGCGCGAGGGAACGCTGGATGAGCACGGACCCCTGCGTGTCGATGGAGAGCCCGATCAGGCCGGCACGGAGGAGACCGAAGCCTGCTGACATGGCGCGCCGGACCGCCGGCGTCTCGATCTGGGAATCGCGATGTGTCTTCGACCCCATCACCAGCGCGGGTCGCGGGCTGAGGCCGAGGTAGCCGTCGAGGTCGGTGAAGCCGAAGGGGAGATCCGCGGCAGTGAGCACGAGCGTGTCGCCGCGGGCCATCGCCATGCCCCGGCGCCAGGCGAAGCCGAGGCCCTTGGCGGAGGTGGTCACGCGAACCGCCACCTCTTCGCTGTCGAGTGTCGCGGCCAGCGAAAGGCAGAGAGGACCTGATCCATCAGTCGAGCCGTTCTCCACGAGGATGATCTCGGACCCCGGCAGATAGGCGAGGCGAGCGACCAGCAGACGGACGGTCCTCCGAAGGTCGGCCATCTGGTTGTGGACGGGGATGACGTACGTGATCGTCGGGTCGCTCATGAGCACTCCTCGATGGCCGCAGCCACCTCGTGAGCCGGGAGAATCGAGTTGCGTTCCGCGCACGCGTCCGCGCGCCCGGACACCAGGTCGATGAAGTGCGCGAACTGCAATGCCAGTGGCTCGCCGGTATGCCGGACAAAGGGGATGTCGATCACCGTCTCAGCGCGGTAGCCGGCAGCCTGCCCATCGCCGACGCCCTGCGCATGCGCCCGGTGGCGGTAGACGGTCAGGTCCTGGCGAAGCAGGTCGACGTCGTACAGCGCCGTGGGGGTGGCCACGAGCTGGGTGCGCACCTTGCGCTGGCTCGCCCGACTCGACGAGAGCGTCGCGATCGCCCCGCTTGGGAACTGGAGCAGGCAGTCGGCCACCTCCAGGATCGAGTGCCGGCCCGCCGAGGTCGTGGCGCCGCAGACGCGTGAGGGTCGTGCGCCGCCCATGTAGCAGAGCGCGAGGTCGATCTCGTGGATCAGCAGGTCGAAGACCACGCTCAGCGTGCTTCGCGGCGTCTCGGGCGAGTGGCGCAGTCCCACGATGTGGACCGGTTCCTCGTCGAGGAGGCTGCGCATGGTGGCGACCACCGGGTTGAACCGCTCGACGAATCCGCACATCAGGGGCACGCCTCGGCGCTCCGCGCATGCGACCAGCGACCTGGTGGTCTTGAGCTCCGGGGTGACCGGCTTCTCGACGAGGATCGGCTTGCCCAGTTCGAGGAGCGCTCGGGCGGCGCCTTCGTGGAAGGCGGTCGGGGTGGCGATCACCACCGCGTCGCAGCCGGCGGCGGCGTCGAGGTCCTCGGCAAAGGCGCACCCGAGCCGGTCCGCGAGCGGGCGCACCCGCTCGGGGTCGGTGTCGATGATCACCGCGAGGTCGGCGCCGTCCGACTCCGCGATGACGCGCGCATGGTTGGCCCCCATCGCCCCGGCTCCGACCAGCGCAATCCGGGCACGAGCACCCATGGGCGCAGTCTCAGCCCGGCGGACCCCCCAGATCGGAAATTAGCAGGTCCGTGTCGATAGTGCGGCGCTCTCGCAACAGGGGCATGAGCAGGGCGGCCATGACCACGGCAGAGGCGATCGCGCCGCAGAGCAGCCCAAGTTCGACCCGAAGGAAGAGCGACGAGCCCAGGGCGGTCACGACGAAGAAGACGATCGCCCCGCTCGTCCATCCCAGCGCGACCCGCTTGTAGCCGGCAAGTGAGATCAGGACGTAGCCGAAGATCTGCGTGAAGATGAAGCCGATACAACTCGCGGAGAGGAGGGCGAAGTCGACGTCGCTCAGTTCGAACCCGTGCCCGAAGAGGATCCGGGTGACGGTGGGACCGAGGAACGTGAACCCGACGATGGCCACCGCCCCGATCCCGGCCATGAGCAGGACCAGCCGGGTGAGCAGCGCCTGGAACTCGCGGTTCCGACCGCTGCTGGCCAGCGTGGACAGCTTGGGCAGGAGCGCCGACTGCACTGCCTGGAAGAGGAAGATCGGGACGTAGGCGACGATCCGGCTCAGCTGAAATCGGCCGGCTGCGGTCTGCTGACTTGGCGTGGCGAGCAACTGCACCGCGACCGCTCCGACGCTGAGCAGCAACTGGGTGAACACGGACGCGATCAGCAGGAATCCGAGCGCGTGGGTGATCTCTCCCCAGGGCGCGGGAGGCCCGGGACGGAGCAGCCCCCGCCGGCCGATGGTCGCCAGGCCGATCGCGACGAACGAGGCGACGATAAGCGAGATCCCGTACGGGCCGGCGGTCTTGACGCCGATCACCGCGAGCCCGGCGGCGAACAGCACCCGAAGCGCGCCCTCGCCGCCGAGCAGCACACCGTACGCGCCGAAGCGCGCATTGCCGGCCAGCGCACCGCGGGCGAGAAATTCGCAGAGGTACGCGGCGAAACCGCCGATGAGCCCGGCGAGCAGGGCGGGGTCACCCTTGAACACGTGCTGGTCAATCGGGCTCGCCGCGATCAGCGTGGCGATGATCAGCACCACCGCCAGGATGCCGCCGAGCAATGCGGCGCGCATGAAGACCGGTCGACCGCCCTCGCCGCGGACGCGCCTGGCGGCGATCGCCCGTCCCGTCTCCTGCTCGAGCGGCAGGAAGAACCCCGGGCCGCAGACGAAGAGCAGCGCCCAGAAGACGGAGAGCGGGGCGAAGCGAGCCGTGCCGAGTGCCCGCGCCGCGACCACGAGGAACCCGTACTGCATCAGCCCGGCCAGCCCGAGCCCGACCGCCACCGGGATGGTCCCGACCGGCAACGGCAGCGTGCGCAGCCGATCGATAAGCTTCATGTCCAGGCTGGGATCGGAGCCACCCCTACGGGTAGATGCCTCGAACTGCGGTCGCGTCGGCGACTCGCTTGACCGCCACCAGGTAGGCGCCGAGTTGCAGCGACACGTTATGGCGATCCGCCTGCTCACACATCTGGTTGAACGCCTTCTGGAGGATCTTCTTGAGCCGGACGTTGATCTCGTCCTCCTCCCAGAACAACGACTGCAGGTCCTGGACCCACTCAAAGTACGACACCGTCACGCCGCCGGAGTTGGCGAGGATGTCGGGGACGACGGTGATGCCGCGTCGTTCGAGAATGCTGTCCGCATCCGGCGTGGTGGGCCCGTTGGCGCCCTCGACGATGAGCCGCGCCTGGATCCGTCCCGCGTTGCGCGCGGTGATCTGATTCTCCATCGCGGCCGGTACGAGGACATCGACGTCGAGCTCGAGCAACTGGGTGTTGGTCACCGGCTCGCAGCCCGGATACCCGTGCACACCGCCGTGCTCGATCCTGTACGCGAGCAGCGAGGGGATATCGAGGCCGGTCCTCGAGTAGATACCGCCAGTCACGTCCGCAACTGCGCAGACGGTGAATCCCGATTCGTGCATGAGCTGCGCGGCCCAGCTGCCGACGTTGCCGAAGCCCTGGATCGCGACCGTCGTCTGCGATGGCTCCATACCGAGACGCCTGCAGGCCTCGATCGCGATGATGTTCACGCCCCGCCCGGTCGCGCTCGGACGGCCCTCGCTGCCGCCGATCTCCAGCGGTTTGCCGGTGACGGATGCCGGGACGGAGTAGCCGGCCTGCATGGAGAGCGTGTCCATGATCCAGGCCATGATCTCGGCGGTCGTGTTCACATCCGGCGCCGGGATGTCGGACTCCGGTCCGACGAGCACGCTGATCTCGGCGGCGAACCTGCGGGTGAGACGTTCGAGCTCGCGATGGCTGAGGGTGGAGGGGTCGACGGCGACGCCACCTTTGGCCCCGCCGTACGGGAGATTCGCGAGCGCGCACTTCCAGGTCATCCACATCGCCAGGGCCTTCACCTCGTCGATGTCGGTGGCCGGGTGAAACCGGAGTCCTCCCTTGGCAGGACCGCGAGTCACGTTGTGCTGGACCCGGTAACCCTCGAACATGCGGACGCTGCCGTCGTCCATCTTCACAGGGAAACGCACCACCAGCTCCCGACGAACCTCACGCAGAACAGCGCGCAACCCCGGAGAGAGATTGAGGATCTCGGCGGCGTTGTCGAACTGGCGCTGTGCGTTCAGCCAGGGAGAGTCCACCACCGCCGGCGCGGCAACTGTGCTCACGGTCACGAGCCTAACAGGCTCACACGCGCTTGGACCGGCGGGGCCAACCCCACCCATATCTATACTGCCGCGAATGCCCGAGAACACCGAGGTGAGCCCCAAAGCCGCGAGCGAAGCGATCGCCAACGGCGCACTGCTCATCGACGTGCGTGAGAAGTCCGAATACGACGATGTGCGCATTCCTGGATCGGTGCTGATTCCGCTCGGCGAACTGCCTGCGCGCATCGCCGAGATCCCGACCGATCGTGATGTGTACGTGCACTGCCGAATGGGTGGACGCAGCGCCCGTGCGGTCGACTATCTGCGTACCTTCGGGCGGCCGAACTCCTACAACGTCACCGGTGGGATCGACGCCTGGCAGGACGCGGGCCTGCCCGTGGATCACTGACCCGGCGGTCTCAGTGGACGGCGAAAGCCGTCGCTCCCAGCAGTTCGCCCTTGTAGGTGATCGTCACCGTGTACTCACCTGGTGCGAAGGCGCCACCCGGTGAAGCAAGCGGGATGACCGTGGCCCCTGACTGGCTGAGGACGTAGGCGTTCTGGATGATCGCCTGTGCGGGCTGTCCGACTCTCACGACGACCTGGACCGGCGCCTGACCGGCCTGGCCGCCCGAGTTGACCTCGATGTCCACGACCGAGGTCTTCGCCGGAAACGACACCTGGGTGGGCGGGATCGAGCCCGCCGCAGGAGCGGATGCGAGAGGGCGAACGCCGGTGAGCTGAATCTGTGCGGTGGAGGGTGACCTGGGATGGACGTCAGCGCCGCCCGTGAGGAAACGCACCCCGGCCACAGCGATGACGATGAGCACGATCAGGCTCGAACCGATGGCCGCGAGCGGGATCCAGGACCGGTGGTGCTCCAGGGGAGGCGGGGGCTCGAACGCCATCGTCGTCGCCTGGGCGGCGGAACGCACCTGTGCAGCGTGTTCGACGGCGGGGGTGGCAATCGGCTCCATGGCGGCGGCGAGAGTCCACGGCCGGCCGACCGAAGAGAGCGGCGGAGGCGATGGCGCGGACGCCTTGGCCTGCGTTGCCGGGGGGCCGAGTTGCTGTGCGACATCGGCGACGCCGTCGATGGCGCTGGCGAGCCGGCCGAGGAGCAGTGCCCGCTGATCAGGCATTGCTGACCCCTGCGGCTGAGCGTGTCGGGAGGCTGAGCGCGAATTCGCCCGACGCTGGATGGGTGGCGCGCCACACGACTGCGACGACACCGGCGAGCAGGACCAGCGCCACAGTGCTCTCGTTGAGCGGCACGAGCGGATTGAACAGCGACGCCGCGGTATAGGCGGCGGCGAGCGCGAGGGTGAGCGCCGGGGCGCGGGGCGCGAGCACCGCGACCGGGACCGCGAGGAGCATCAGGCTGTAGTCACCGAGGTGAGGCGAGAGCACGACCGACAGGCCGAGGCCGATCGCCACGGCCGGAACCACGTTGCGTCGAACAGTATCCCGAAGCAACACGGCGATCACGACGGCCGTCGCGGCGAGAGCCAGCGACGCCACCCACGCAGCGGGGTTGCTCGCCAGCGGGCGTGCGACCAGCGCCGGGATCGAATTGCTCTGCAGGTCGAGGTGCGCGTAGGTCGGCGCCGTCACAAGCCCGATTGCGTCGAGGAGATGACCGGCGCCGGCGACTGCGATCGAGCCCGCGAGCACCACCACTGCTCCGCCCGCGAGTGCTGCGAGCATCCGCCACTGCCGGGCGACGATGAGGATTGGCGGCACCAGCCACACCAGTTGCGGCTTGAGCAGCAGGGGCACGAGGAGCAGTCCGGCGATGATTGGTCGGCGCCGATCGAGTGCCTCGATGGCCAGGACGGCTGCGAGCAGCATGAGCCCGTCGGACTGCCCGAGGAGGATGCCGGTGCCGGCTTCGAGCGAGAACACGGCGGTCACGACGAGGCACGCGGCGAGCAGCCCGTCGATGCCTTGGGTCGCGCGTCGGGTGAGGATGGCAGCCGACAGCGCCATCGCCACGACGTTGAGGCCGATGAAGATGTCCGTGCCGGTCTGGAGAGGCAGCACCGCGAGAGGCTGGATCAACCACGCCATCAACGCCGGGTTGACGAACGGCACCGGGAACGTGGCGCTGCTGGCCGGCAGGTATCCGAGCAGCTGCGCCTGGCTCGCCGCCAGCGAGCCCACGCAGTAGACGCACGAAGATCCCTCGTGGACCACCCGCCCGGCGGAAGCGATCGCGAGGTAGTCGACGGCGGAGCCGCCGCCGAATGCGGTGTGCAGGTCGGCGATGGATCTGACCACCAGGTACACGGCGCAGACCGCGGCCGCGCCGATGACCCATCGCCACCTCGAGGCTGCGCTGACCATCCGCGACCCAACCTAGCAGAGCCAAATCGAATTGGAACCCCGTGTGCGAAACCGTCACCCGAGGGATATGCGCTCGTTCGCCGGTGCTAGCATTCGCCTGGGTGAGGAGAGCATCGGATACGGCCCAGGACGAGGCGATGCCCGACGGGAGCGAGGCGGAGGCTGCCGCTGCGGGGACGGTCTCGACCGATTACGGCGCCGAGTATTACGGCCACTACGCCTCAGAGGGCGTGAGCTATGAGCGCAACGCGTACTGGCTCGACTTCTTTCGCACCATCGGCGACCGGCTTATCGAGGACTTCCATCCGACGACCACCCTCGACGCCGGGTGCGCAATCGGGTTGCTCGTGGAGGCGCTGTGTGATCGTGGCGTCGATGCCCGGGGCATCGATTTCAGCGAGTTCGCGGTGAACCACTCACGCGAGGACATCAGGCCGTTCCTCACCGTCGGGTCGATCACCGAGCCGCTCGATATGCACTACGACCTGATCACCTGCTTCGAGGTGGTCGAGCACATGTCGGCTGCTGACGCCGACAGAGCGATCGTCAACCTCTGCGCCTTCACTGACGAGATCCTCCTGACCTCCACCCCGCTGCACCATCGCGACCCCACGCACACCAACATCCATCCCCAGGAGTACTGGACCGAGCGCTTCGCTCGTCAAGGATTCATCCGCGATGTGGATTACGACGCCTCGTACGTCGCGCCCTGGGCAGCGCTTTACCGTCGTTCCAAGGCGCCGATCCACCGTGTGGTTGCCGACTACGACCGTGCGTACGCGCGCATGCAGCACGAGCTTCAGGAGCGCAACCACCTCATCGTCGACCAGATGCGTGACCTCGTTGAGCTCCGGGCACGAGTGGACGATCTGGAAGCGGTGACCGGCTGGAGCCGGCGTAAGTCGGTGCGCCTGGTCATGAAGGTGGACCGCGCCGTCACCAAGGCCGCTCCGAAGGGAACCGCGCGGGGACGTCTGCTCCAGAAGGCGGTTCGTGCACTCGACTGGTTCACCAGGCGACCGCCGGCGCCCTGATCCCCGATCGCCTCGGTGCGGCAGCGCCACAAACGTAGGATCGGTCGGTGGCTGATCCCGTCTCGCTGCCGGCGCTCGCTCCGATCGCCACAGTGGTCGTGCTGCTCGAGGTCGCGGCCGGGACGACTGCGGCCGCATACACCGTGGACCTGATCGGCAAGGTGGGGCGGGGATTCGTTGGCAGCACATCGTTGATCTGCGCCGGCCTCACAGCCCTCGACGTGCTCATCGAGGCGTTGCTGCCATCCGGCAGTGGCCTGCTCGGAACCCCGCTCCCCGCAGGCGCCCAGGCATCGCTCTTCCACTGGTCGATCGCGTTCACTGTCGCACTGCTCGGGTACGCGTTCTTCTGCACGGTGATGACCGACGTGGCGCGTCGAGTGGTCGGCGCGCTCACCATCGGGTTCGGCGCCATGGCGATCGCGAAAGCTGCCGCCGCCTTCGGCCCCTCTCTCGGTGGAGTCGGCACCGCGGTTGTGGCCTTCGTTCCCGCCGCGCTGGTCTCTGGGAGCGCGCTTGCCGGGATGCTCCTCGGCCACTGGTACCTGGTTGCCCCCAACCTCTCGTTTCGCCCACTGCGCCGGGCCATCGACATCGTGTTCATCGCCGTGGCGATCCAGGCGGTTGTGATCGTGCTGGTCATCCTCAATTCAGGATCGATGGTTCGAGGCGAGCTGCTCTGGTCGGGTGACGCGATCCCCTTCTGGCTGCTGGTCGTCGGCTCCGGGATTGTCTTCACCACTGGCGTGGCCCTCCTGACCCGTCACTTTGCGCGGATCCGCGCCAACCAGCCGGCGACGGCGATGCTCTACGTGCTGATCATCAGCGTCGTCATGGGCGTGGTCCCGGCACATCTGCTCTTCTTCGTCACGGGCGCACCCATCTGATCACGAGGTCTGCGCGTCGACGCCGGTGAACACGTCGCCGGGTTCGAGCGAGGCGGTCAGCCCGGTGTAGAGGTCGAGCCCGCCCGCCGAGTACATCGTGTACTTGATCGACTTCGTCGCGCATGTCTTGAGGAACTTCGCGATATTCGGATCGCCGGCGACGAATACCCAGCTCGGATCGAGCGCGGTCTCGACCTGTTGCTGCCGGTTGATGAATCCCGCGTACCCCCCATACTCGGCGATCGGGAGCGTGTCGTGGCTGTAGTACGAGAGCACGCGTGACAGCGAGAAGTCGGCCCACACTGCGGCGGCGTCGTGCTCCTTGAGCAGCGCGACACCGGCGTCGAGGGTGGTGGGCACAACGGCGCCGGAGGTGGTGACGGGTTGTGACCCTTCGAGAGTACCCGTGGCGGTGATCGCGCTCACGACGAGCCATGCCGCTGCCACCACAGCAGCAACAGCTCGCCAGCGTGTGCGCTCGACGAGAACCGTCGCCGCGCCCAGTGCCAGTGGGATTGCCACCGGAAGCAGGCTCTGCGCGGCGCACGGATTTGCGTTGACGCCGCCGAGCACCACCAGCACGATCGTCACCGGGATTGCCAGCAGTGCAAGGTCGATCTGCGAGATACCGGTCCAGTGGCCGGTGACGATCAACTCGAGTGTCCGGCGCCTGGTCCAGAGGATGGCAACCAGCAGCGCCGCCACTGCAACATCGGCCGCCAGCGCAGGCACGACGGCGTGCCCGCAACTTGCCGCGGCGCCGACAAGCATCGGGACCTGCTCGCGCACCAGGTTGGACGCGCTCGCGGTCAGGCTCACGGATTCCCTGGGGATGGCTCGCAGGCTGTAGAAGCCGTTGGGAATGTTGGCCACCAGCCAGGGCAGCATCCCGACGACGCCGCCCACGAACGCGGTTGCCGCGCCGGTGAACACGTTGGACCACCCGACACGGGCGCCGCGCATCAGCAAACCGAGCGCGATCGTCACGACCACGCAGACGAACAGCAGGTCGGACCACAGCGCGATGCCTGCCGCGAAACCGAGTACCGCCCAATACCGCTTCTTGTGCGCGCGTCCCCACCCGATCCGCGCGGCGACGCAGAGGCAGAAAGTTTCGAGGAGCAGCAGCTCGGCCGACCCCGGGTACAGCCGCGCCGACCAGTAGACGGCGAAGAGCGGGAAGACCGCGACTGCGAATGCGCCGGCCAGCGCGTGTTCCGGGCGGCGAAAGGCGATGCGGCCGAACCACCAGGCGCACACGACGGTCAGTGCGCCGATGACTGCAAGCGCGACGCGAATGGCGGCGAGGCTTGTTCCGAAGACGGCGACGAACGGGGCAACCAGGTAGGCATCGGTGGCGCCGAAGTACTGGCCGTCGGGGTCCATGACCGCGAACTGGCCGTGGAGGATATGGAGGGCACTGAGCCCGAGCGTCGCCTCGCTCGCCTCGAGCGGCGTGTGCAGACCAAGCACGAGGCGGACGGCGAAACCGAGCACCATGGTGCCGAGCACGCCGAGCGTGGTGCTCAGGCCGCGCCCGCGCGAAATCGAGGACCGGCTGGTCCGGACCAGCGCCGTGCCTACCCGGCGGTCTGGCGGACGGCCGGGGTGGGCGCGTCCCGTTCCTGCTCCACCTGCCAGCGTCCCCGCATCTCGAGCATGCCGACGTGGCCGCCCATGTTGTTGATGTGGAAGGTCGCTGCGGGGGCGGCGAAGTCGTAGATGTCGCTGCCGGTGACGTCGTGCACGGACACCTGAACGATGTACCCGCCGGCGAGCAGCGGAAGCGAGTCGATCGTGTATCGCACCGAGACCATCTCTCCGGGGGAATGGCTCGACACCGTGACGTGGTCGATGAAGGTGTTGGTGCCCGACAGCAGCAGACCGTCCGCGCGGCGGATGGCCATGCCGCACACGAAATCCCCCACATCGCGGTGCACGAGCAGCTGCATGTCGAGGGTCATCTGACTTCCAGTGTCGAACCGGCGGGCGGTCTGTCCGCTCGCGTCGAGCAGGCTTACCGACATGAACTCGACAGCCTGCGATCCCCACTGACTCGGGTCACCACGGGACAGGTCGGAGGGCAGGTCTCGCTCGGCCGCGAGCGCGTGATCGGCCACCATGCGCTGGTAAGCGTTGGTGACCTCCGCGGCCGGACCGTCACCGATGATCTCGCCCCGGTTGAGGAGGATCACCCGGTCGCAGTACTCCTCGAGCGAGTTGAGATCGTGACTCACCAGCACGATCGTCTTTCCCTCGCGCTTGTACCGGCTGAACGTGTCGAAACACTTCTCCTGGAAGCTCGCATCGCCGACGGCGAGCACCTCGTCCATGACCAGCAGGTCCGTCTGCGCGAGGATGGCGACGCTGAACGCGAGTCGCACCTGCATCCCCGACGAGAAGTTCTTCAGCTTCTGTTCCGCAAACTCCTCCAGCTCGGCGAATGCGAAGACCTCGTCCACCTTGTGGCGCAGCTGAGCGCGGGTGAGACCGAGCATCGCGCCGCCGAGAAAGATGTTCTCGCGGGCGGTGAGCTCCGGGTTGAATCCGACGCCGAGCTCGAGGAATGCCGAGAACTCGCCGTTGACGCGGGCGAACCCGCCGTCGGCCTTGTAGATCCGGCAGAGAATCTTGAGCAGCGTGCTCTTGCCGCAGCCGTTGGGACCGGTGATTCCGAGGAACTGACCTTCAGGGATGTCGAATGAGACATCTCGGAGCGCGATGAGATCGCGGTATCGCGACGAGCTGCGCCAGTGCGTCGCCCGATATTTGAGGGTGCTGCTCTTGTCGAGCGGGAGGCGGAATCGCTTGCGGAGGTGGGAGACCTCAACGACTGCGCTCACAGCGACTCCGCGAACTTCGGCGTGAGCCTGTTGAAGACGACGAAGCCAAGGATGAACACGGCGATGGTGATCGCTATCGGTATGTACGCGAGTGGTCCGATGAGCGATGCCATCGAAGGGATCTTGTCTGGCTCGACGAGCACGTGCCGGAGGTCCGTGATGATCTGCGCGACCGGGTTCAGGCCGGCGAAATCCGCAAGCTTCTTGGAATGGCTGTAGATGATCTCGAAGGGGAAAACAACGGCTGATCCGTAGAAGAGCACCAGCGAGAGGATTTCCCAGATGTGCCCGAGATCTCGGAAAAACACGAACAGCGACGAGAGCAGCATCGAGAGTCCAAGCACCAGAACGATCAGTTCGAGGTAGTACAGGGGTGCAAGTAGGCTGAGCCACGTCAGGTCGAGATGCCCCAGCGCGAAGGTGATGATCACTACGAGCACGGTGTTGATCGCCAGGGTCAGCAATGCGCTGGTGGTTGATGCGACGACAAGGATCCAGCGCGGGAAGTACGCCTTGCGGATGAGGTCGCCGTTGCCTGCCACCGCATTCATTGCAGTCGAGGTCGCCTCGGTGAAGAAGGTCCAGGCCACAATCGCCACGAGCAGTTGCACTGGAAAATCAAACGCTCCCACCCCGGCCCTCAGCAGGATGCTGAACACCAGGTACATGATCCCGAAGAGCATCAGCGGCTTCACCAGCGACCATACGTAGCCCAGCGCCGAGCCCGTGTATTTCAGCTTGAAGCTGGTGATCGAGAGCTCGCGCACGAGGTTGAGATTCCTCTGAAAGATGCTTCTGGGGCGCTGGATCGCGTCGATGGTGCCGCTCCCGTGCGCGACGACGCTCATGTCGGAGTCTCCAATACGAATCGCGAGTGGCTGGCCTCCCGCCCGAGTTCGAGCATACTAAGCGGCGGCGTATCGCGCGCGCCCCGCATACCATCTGCGTTCGATGCACCCTGAGATGGCCGGGGCGACCCCGCCCGATTCTGCCCCGTGACAGCTCCTCGCGATGAGGGCGACCGGCTCGCCGAGGAGCTGCTGGCGGCACGGCGCCACATCACCGAACTGGAGGCCGAGCTCCAGTCGCTGAGGGCGGAGCTTGCCGAGGCCACCGGCAGCGCATCAGCGCGGATCGCGGTTTCGCTGGCCCGCAAGGCGAGGCGAGTGGTACCCCCGGAGTTGCGGCGGCAACAGACGCTGCACAGGGCGGCATCCAGGACGCTAACGCTCGTGGACAAGGGTCCCTCGGCGCTGGCCGGGCTCATCCGTCGCGACCGCGAGCTCCGCCGGGCGATCGGTGTGGCGGATACAGCGGCCGCCCGTCGCCGCCAGTACCGCCGCTGGCTTGCGCTGCACACGCCGAGACCGGCGGAGCTCACGACCATGCGTCGTATCTCCGAAGAAGATGACGGCGCACGCGTGGTCAGCCTCCTCATGCCGGTGCACAACCCCGAGCGGTCGTGGCTCGAGGCAGCGATCGTCTCGGTGCTCGAGCAGGCGTACCCGCATCTCGAGCTCTGCATCGCCGATGATGCGAGTACGCAGCCGCACGTGCGCTCCGTGCTCGACGCCGCCACCGCGGATCCTCGCGTCCGTGTCGTGTATCGCGACAAACAGGGTGGCATCGCGGCTGCATCGAACTCAGCGCTCGCGCTTGCGACCGGAGAGTTCGTCGGCTTCATCGACCACGACGACGTCCTTCGGCCTCACGCGCTCTACTCGATGGCCGCGTACCTGCGCGAGCATCCCGACGCAGACCTCGTGTACTCCGACGAGGACAAGCTCCTGCCCGACGGCGGCCTGGGTGCACCGACGTTCAAGCCCGATTTCTCACCGGACCGGTTGCTTGCCGAGAATTACATCAACCACTTCACGCTGGTGCGCCGGTCACTTGCCAGTGAGGTCGGTGGATTCCGCGAAGGATTCGACGGGAGCCAGGATCACGATCTGATGCTGCGTGTGGCTGAGCGCGCGACGCGGGTCGGCCACGTCCCCGATGTGCTCTATGCATGGCGGATGGTGCCCGGTTCTACCGCCGTATCGGCAGGATTCAAACCGCTGGCACAGGACGCGGGACGTCGCGCGGTTGCGGATGCCCTGCAACGACGTGGGCTCGAGGGGCACGTCGATCTCGGTCCCAGCCCCGGTCTCTACATCCCGCGCTATGCAATCCACGGCGAGCCGATGGTCGACGTCATCGTTGTTGCTCGAGCCGATGGTGTCGATGCCGCGGACTGCGTCGCGAGCATCGAGCGACTTTCGACGTATGGCCACCGCACGGTCACCTTTGTGATCACCGGCGACGACACTCCTGCTGCCATCAACAGCGCATTGCGTTCGTTGAGCGGTGAGCACATCGTCCTACTCGACGCGTCAACCCGCGTCATCAGTCCCGGCTGGATCGAGACCATGCTCGAGCTGAGCCAGCGCTCGGACATCGGTGCGGTGGGTGTCAGGCTGCGGTACCCGGACGGGACCGTTGCGCATGAGGGGATCATTTGCGGGCGTCTGGGCCTAGCGACCAGCGTCGATCAGCACCTGCATGTCATCAAGGAGATGAGTGCCGTGTCGGGCGCGTGTCTCATGACCAGGCGCGATGTTTTCGAGGCGGTAGGTGGTCTCGACGAGACGTTTCAGCACGCTCTCTGGGACGTCGACTACTGCATGCGAGTCCGCGCGATGGATCACCGCGTTCTGTGCACACCACTCGCGGAGTTGACCTGGGGCGAGGCCGCACGGGCAGATGGCAGCAGCATCGCGGGTGGTGACGCACGCTCATTCGCGGAGCGTTGGGGAGGCATCGACGAGGTCGATGAGCCATACCTCAACGCCAACGTGCTCTGGCCCGCGCCGCTGAGTCTTCGGCTCGACTGACTCGCAACTCATGCGGATGTTGCAAGCATCTGCGGATTCCACTGGAACCCGGGTTACACTCTCGTGTGGAGGGGTCAGTCATCGGGATGGAGGCGTGGCGTGAAGGCTGGACGTTGGAATTGGATCGTCTGTTTGACTGCGGCCGCAATGCTTCCCGCGTTTGCATCCACGAATGCCTCGGCCGCAAGTCCCGCGCCCACCCTGTCCGCCTCGAACCACGTGGCGTCAACGCATGAGACTCCCTTTTTGCCGCTGACTGTGAAGCAGCATGCGGCCGCGTTTTCGCGGACTCTCAAGAGTGGTGGTGGCGCGTTCATCACCAAGCGCGGGAACGGAGCTGCTTCGAACACGGGAACTGTCGCTCCCGCGACTGCAGCTCAGTCCTCGTCCACGCGCTCGAAGGTCGCTGGAGCACCACTTATCGCATCAACCCCTCCTGACGAGCTGGTAGGGTTCGCTGGAACAGCACAGGCGAGCACGATTCACGCCTTCGGAACCGATCAGGAGGTGACGCCGCCCAACGAGGACGTCGCGGCCGGCCCCGGCGATGTGGTCGAGGTGGTGAACTCCACCGTTGAGGTCTTCAGTCGAGCGGGAGCCCCGCTTCCCGGCGGATTTGCCGACCTCAACTCCTTCATGGAGGTCACCGACGGCTACCACAGCAGCGATCCCCGGATCATCTACGACGCAAGCGGCGGACGGTTCTGGGTGACCATCACCGAGGTGCCAGATGAGTATTCGTCTCCCAACGACTGCCCCGAAGCGCAGCCGATTCTCGTCGCGGTGTCCGGCTCCTCGAACCCTCTACCGCTTGACGACTGGACGGTGTACGCGCTCCCATTGGCGACGCCCCAACAGACTGGGTTTGAGGCCACTGAGTTTGGCGATCAGCCAGGGCTCGGAATCTCTTCAAACACCGTGACCGTTACCTTCGACGACTACGGGTGCGACAACTTCTTCACGGGCAGCGAGATCGACATTCTCCAGAAGACCGACTACGAGAACAATACCCATGGATCCGGGTTCTCGCTCTACTACTTCTATGACGGCCCCTTCGCGCCGCAACCGGTGCAGGCGATCGGGTCGATGTCGGTTGCGTACATCGTCAGCAACCAATCCGATTGTCTTGGAAACGGTTGCGCAAGCGGTTCGCCGGATGCTCTCGTGCAAGCGTTCACCGGAACGCCGGAGGACTCCAACGTCGTGAATCAAACGCCTGTCAATGTCTCGATGACAGCAACGGTGGTGAACGACAGCACTGGATTCTTACCTCCGGCCGATCAGGACGACTCTACGGGACCGCAACTGCAGACGAACGATGACCGGTTCCTCAATGCTGTGTGGGAGAACGGAGAGATCTGGACGGCGGACGGGACCAGTTGCGAGCCCTCGGGTGACACGGTGCAGCGAGACTGTTTGAACTATCTGGAGATAGCGGCCAACAGCACCGGCAGCGTGACTGTGACCCCCACGAATCAGCTCAACAATGTCGGCATCGACGGGGTCGACCTTTTCTACCCGGCCGTGAGCGTCGATTCCGCAGGCGACATGATCACGGTCTTTGACGAATCGTCGACGACGGAGAATCCCAGCATCATGGATGCTTCGATCCCGTCGAGTGGCTCGACGCTGAGCGCGTTCGAGCTGCTGCACACAAGCTCGACGTACTACAACGGGAACGACCTCTTCGCCGGCGCCTGCGATCCCGTTGAGGGATGCCGCTGGGGCGATTACTCCGGTGCGGCCCAGGATCCGGCCAACCCGAAGGACGTGTGGGTTGTCTCCGGGTCGGAGGACGGCAGCGTAGAAGGGGCTTGTATGACGATCCACGCCTGCTGGAACACGCGCATCTACGACGTCACCGTGTCTCCGCCCGTGATCACCGCACTGAATCCTTCATTTGGGGCGGTTGCCGGTGGTCAGACGGTCACCGTCAGCGGTACCGATTTTGGAAGTGATACGACATCGGGGGTCACGTTCGGCGGTGCGACCATAGCGATCAGCGCGTTGACGCCGACTTCCTTCACTTTGGTGACTCCGCCGAGCGGCGGCGTGATCACCTCCACGGCGCAGGTCCAGGCCACCGACAGCGTCGGAGCGAGCACCGAGACCGCGGCGTCGCTGTTCACCTATGTCGGGCTGTCGAACTACACGCCGGTCACACCATTCCGCATTCTCGACACTCGCCCTGGAGGACTCGGCGCGGGCGCTGTTCGCGCCCTCCAGGTCACCGGTGTTGGCACCAACCCGATTCCAGATGACGCGACAGCCGTTGTCGTCAATGTCACCGCCGTCGCAGGCACAGCCTCAAGCCTGCTCACCGTGTACCCATACGGAGCCCCAAGACCCAACGCGTCGAATCTGAACTTTCCGCCAGGTGTCGTCTACTCCAACTTGGTCACGGTCACCGTCGGTGCCAGTGCCGGCGGCCACGGCTCGATCAACATCTACAACGCTCTGGGAAGTGTCAACGTCATCGTCGACGCCGAGGGGTACTTCACCCAGGCACCATCGAGCCAGTACCAGGGCCTGTTCCATCCGATCACACCCTTCCGAGTTTGCGACACGCGTAAGCCGGCCACGTGCGACGGCCATTCGGCGGTGGGATCGGCGAAGTCGATCGTGGTCACGGTCGCGAGTGCGGGTGGCGTTCCCAATGACGGAACGGCGGAGGCAGCAGTTGTGAATCTGACAGGCGTGGCAGGAACCGTGTCCACCTATCTCAGCCTCTTCCCAACCAACTCGAATGGCACCTGCACTCCAACGGGAACCTCCACCATCAACCTTCTACCGGGTGCAGTTCGAGCGGACCGGGTCATGGTCAAGCTCGGCCCGACGAGCACCGGCGGGTCCGACGATGCAATCTGTGTTTACAACGCTGCGGGGTCGATCAATGTCCTGGTCGACGCCAACGGATGGTTTGGCAGCGCCACGGCGACAGCGACGCCCGCCGGATATCAGTACCAGGCACTCGCCCCCACCAGGATCTGCGACACCCGGCAAGCGTCCCCATCGTGCGCGAGCGGGCTCATCGGCGGTAACTCGCATCGCCTGATCACGGTCGCAGGCCACGACGGCGTGCCGGACGTCGGTGTCACCACACCGGTGGTGGCGATGATCGCCAACCTGACCGCGGTTGCTCCCTCGCTGCGCACTTACCTGTCCGTCTACCCCAGTCAACTCACCCAACCGCCGGACGTCTCGGACCTGAACGCAGAGGCGGGTGCGGTCCTCCCCAACCTGGCTGTGGTGGCACTTGATCCGACCAATGGCGATGTCTCCCTCTATAACGGCGCGGGCAACGTCAACGCGATCCTCGACCTCGAGGGCTGGTTCCAGTAGTCGAAACCAGCCTGAACAAGCGACCGAGCCGGGTCCGCCGACCGTGCGTGTGTCGCGTCGTGGTCGGCCCGGCCCGGGTCGCGGCACCGCTCGTCTTGTATAACAGTGCCGGCAGCGTCAACGCGATCATCGATATCGAGGGTTGGTCTCAGCAGCTGTGGCATGGATGACAGTGCTCCCCGAGATGGAAGGCGTGCTCAACGCAATGGCCTCGCGTCCAGTCACGGAGCGTCTTGGCTCGATCGATGGCGTCATGGTCAAGACCTTCAAGAAGTGGACGGATCAGCGCGGGTACTTCATCGAGCAGCTGAAGCGCGGTGATCTTGACGATCACGGCCGGCAATTTCTGCCCGACCAGGAGTTCGCCCAGATGTCCCGAAGCCTCGCCTATGCGCGTGGCGGCAATCCACCCGAGCTGATCAAGGCGTTCCACTGGCACAAGCGCCAGTGGGACTACTGGGACATCGTCCAGGGCGATGCGCGGGTCGTCCTCGTGGATCTTCGCCATGATTCGCCGACTGCGGGGCACGTCCAGACCCTGATGCTCGGCGAGAACGCGCCGCGCATGGTGGCCATACCGCCACTGGTGGCGCACGGGTACCAGTGCCTGTCCCTACGCGACGTCATCCTCAACTACTACGTCACCGAGCCATACAGCTCCGAGGATCCAGATGAGGGGCGGATTGCGTGGGACGACCCACGCATCGGCTTCGACTGGACGGTCGAGAACATCTGACATGCGACTCCTGGTCACCGGTGGCGCCGGTTTCATCGGCAGTGAGTTCGTCCGGATGACGCTCCGCGAGTATCCCGGCGACTCCGTGGTCGTGCTCGACAAGCTCACCTATGCCGGCAACGAGCGCAATCTCGACAGCGTTCGCGCCGATCCGCGTTTTCGTTTTGTTCATGGCGATATCTGCGACGCCGCGACCGTTCGAGAGCTCGCTTCCGGCGTCGACGTCATCGTCAACTTCGCCGCGGAATCGCACGTGGATCGGTCGCTTGAAGCGCCGGGACAGTTCATCCTCACCGACGTGTACGGCACCTTCGTGCTGATGGACGCCGCGCGTGAGCACGGTCACGAGCGATTCCTGCAGGTGAGCACTGACGAGGTATACGGCGAGAACAACAGCGGCTTCAGCCTCGAGGGCGACCCGCTCCAACCACGCAGCCCGTACAGCGCGAGCAAGGCAGGCGGTGAGCTCCAGGTCCAGGCGTATCGGACGTCATACGGGTTTCCTGCGATCGTCACCCGCGGCTCCAACTCCTACGGTCCGTATCAGTACCCCGAGAAGATCATTCCGCTCTTCATCACCAACGCGATCGACGACCGGCCCTTGCCCATATACGGCGATGGCGGCGCGGTGCGGGACTATCTCTACGTCAAGGACCATGCCCGCGGCATCGATTGCGCGCTGCGCAGCGGCGCCACTGGAATGGACTACAACATCGGCGCGGGCGGTGAGACCGACGGGATCACCGTCGCCGACACCGTGCTGCGGCTGCTCGGTAAGCCGAGCTCCCTCAAGCAGTTCGTTCGTGACCGTCCCGGTCACGACCGCCGCTATGCGCTGGATTCCACGCGTCTCTCCGGCCTCGGGTGGGCCCCGACGGTCACCTTCGAATCGGGAATGGAGCGGACAGTCGCTTGGTTCGTCGAGCACCAGGATTGGTGGCGACCGCTCAAATCCGGCGAGTTCTGGGAGTTCTACCAACGCAATTACAAGCCGGTGCAGGTCGGCTGACCCTCATAAGAGGGGTGGTGTCGATGCGCTATCATCGAGAGGCAAAAGAGGTCAAACGCGCCAACACCGCGTTGGTGCTGGCACCAAAGGATGGACGCAGGTGCCTGACACGGCTCAGAAGAAGCGCGCGGCTCTCACCACCGGCCGAGGTTCCGTCGAGTCCTTGCGAACCGTAGTTGTGATGCCCGCGTACAACGCGGCCAAGACACTCGAGACCACGCTCGCGGGGATTCCTCCCGGCGTGGTCGACACGATCATCCTGGTCGACGACGGCAGTCGTGATGGCACTGCGGCGCTGGCGGTGTCCCTCGACCTCGTGGTGATCTCGCATCCGCACAACGCCGGCTACGGGGCCAATCAGAAGACCTGCTACATCGAGGCGCTGCGCGACGGCGCGGACGTGATCGTCATGCTCCACCCCGACGGCCAGTACGATCCCGCCATCCTCGACGACATGGTCGAGGTGATCCGCCGCGGCGAGGCGGACGTCGTGCTCGGTTCACGCTTTCTCAGCCCTGGCGGTGCAAGGGCCGGGGGCATGCCGTGGTGGAAGCGCATCTCCAATCGCTTCCTCACCGGGTACGAGAATCGCGTGCTCGGTCTTGGGCTCACCGAGTATCACACCGGCTATCGCGCGTACAGCCGCAAGTTCCTCACCACCGTGCCCTTCCTTCGCAACTCCAACGACTTCGTGTTCGACACGCAGATCCTCACGCAGGCCGCGTCGTTCAAGTTCAAGGTGGCCGAGGTCCCGGTGACGACCAAGTATTTCGACGACGCGTCGTCGGTGAACTTCCGGGTCTCGCTGATCTACGGTCTCAAGACGGTCTGGACGGTGAACCGATACATCCTGCATCGCATGGGCCTCCGCTCGCGCCGCTACTCGCACTGATCACTGCGCGATCGCGATATCGGAGGTCCGCCCGGAGCGCGCGCCGGGTTCGACCAACGCGAGGGCGAGGCCCGCGAGGATCAGCACTCCACCGATCACGGTGGCAAGGGACGGGACGGCCGCAAGGATGAGCAAGGCAAGCACGGCGGCGAGGGGCGGCTCGCCGAGGAATGAAACGGAGACGAGCAGCACCGGCACGTGGCGAAGCGCCCAGTTGTACACCGTATGGCCGCCGATGGTGCAGATGACCGCGAGTCCGAGACATGCGAGGGCGACACGTGGTGATGGAAAGTGCGCGACGCCCGCTGCAACGGCCGTCAGTGCCGCAATGACGCACACCACCACGTAGACGATCGCCGAGTATCCGGCGACACCGAGGTTCGAGCGCACGCTGCGACCGATGAGCAGGTATCCCGCAAGACAGAGACCACCCGCGATGGCCAGAAGATCACCACCGAACGCGGTGCTGTCAACGCGGAAATCGCCGGCGCAGGTGACGATCGTGCCGACGATCGCAAGCCCGACTCCCGCGAGCATCTGGCGAGAAACCCGTTCCCCCAGAAGGCGTTTGCCGAGTGGTGTCACGATGATCGGATGCAGCGACACGAGCAGGACACTGGCCGCGACCGATGTGTACTTGAGTGATGCCGTCCAGAGCAGGAAGTGTCCGGCCAGGAACACGCCGCTCACCACCACAAGGCCGATCTGCGCGGCCCCCTTGGGCAGCACCCCACGCCGCGCATCGCGTATCACCCATGGAACCAGCAGGACAGTCGCCATACCCATGCGCAACCACACGATGGTCGCGGCGTCATCATCCGCCGCCTTGATGAGGATGGCCGAGAAGGAAACCGCAACGGTGGCTGCGACCAGCGCCCACCCTGGCGAGGGAGTGCGTGAGCGCGCGACCGCGGCGCTCACTTGTGACGCTCGCGATCCCGTGCCTTCTGCAGCGCCGAGTATCCGCCGAGCACCTCACGGATCCCTCCGTCCTCGATCGCCCAGGTCCGGGTGGCCACCGCATCGATCAGCGCCCGGTCGTGGGTCACCAGGACCATGGCGCCCGGGTACTTGACGAGTGCTGCTTCGAGCACTTCCTGAGCGGGGATGTCGAGGTGGTTGGTCGGCTCATCGAGGAGGAGCAGGTTCGTCTCCTCGATCGCGAGCTTGCCCATCATCAGGCGTGCCCGCTCGCCGCCGCTGAGAGCACCGACCAGCTTGAGCGTGTCGTCGCCGCTGAAGAGCAACGAGCCGAGCAGGGTGCGCGCACGCTCCTCCCCGACCGGGTGGGTCGCCAGGAGATCCGCCAGCACGGTGCGATCGTCCTCGCCTGCCGGGACGTCGGCGGCGCCGTGCTCGATGGATTGCCCCAGGTCCTGCCGGTACAACCTCCGCACGCTGCGAGGACCGAGGGTGAGCGTCCCGTCCAGCGGAGGAAGGTCGCCCGCGAGCGTGTGCAGCAGGGTCGACTTGCCGCTGCCGTTCGGACCGATCACGGCGATGCGCTCTCCGGGCACGATGGTGAGCGGTGGCACCATGAGCAGGGGCTCGTCGCGGCCGATGATGAGCCCAACTCCCTTGAGGGTCACCCGCGAGGCCGGCGCGCTCGCGAATCGAAGGCGCGGCTTCCTGTCGACCGTTGGGGGCGCGACCCGCTCGAGACGGTTGAGCCGCGTCTGCCGGCCCCGCGCCTCGCGCGCACGCTGGCCCGCCTTGTACTTGCGGATGAACTCTTCCTGGTGATCGATGTATGCCTTCTGCGCCGCGAACTCACGGCGACGCCGTTCGCGCCGCTCGACTCGCAATTTCGTGTACTGCGTGTAGTTGCCCGGGTACTCCTCGATGGTCCCGCCCGCAACTTCGATCACCTGCGTGCACACATTGTCGAGGAAACGCCGGTCGTGCGAGACGAGCACGAATGCGGTGGACACGCCGCGCATGAAGTCTTCGAGCCACTCGATCGCGGCGAGGTCGAGATGGTTTGTGGGCTCATCGATGAGGAGCAGGTCGGCGTCCTGCACGAGCAGCTTGGCGAGCTCGAGACGGCGCTTCTGTCCGCCGCTCAACTGCGACGGATGGCGTTGCTGTGTTTCGGTATCGAGGCCGAGGCCGCCGAGCGCTTCACGAGCGGTGGCCTCGAGCTCGTAGCCGCCCTGGTCGATGTAGCGATGCTGGACATCGCCATAGCGGAGCAGCAACTTCTCGGCGTCCGGGCGCGAGCCGTCGGCGAGGAGCGGCTCGAGCGTGGTCATCTCGTGGTGCATCGCGGCGAGGTCCGCGCGCGATGCCATCACCTCGTCGAGGATGGTCTCGGCGACCGGTTCCGGTGCATCCTGGGGGAGGTAGCCGATCCGGAGCCCGCGCTCCCACTCCACCTCACCCTGGGTGGGTTCGAGCATGCGGTTGATCAGCGTCAGCAGGGTGGTCTTCCCTGCACCGTTGGCGCCGACGACAGCGATGCGCTGCCGTGTCTCGATGCGGAACGTGACGCCTTCGAGAATGGTCTCGGCACCGAAGGCGACACCCACGTCGCGCAGAGAAACCAGGGACAAGCGGCTACTGCCCTATCGCACCCTCGCGGGCGACGATGCGCCGCACGATGGCGACCGACGATGCGTACGTCGAGTCCATGCCGAAGTACGAGAGACCGCGCGCGCCGAGCGTGCGGGCCTGCGTGTACGGGGTGTCGGAGGCGTAGTGGATGACCCCGAAATCGATGGGCAGCTTGGAGAAGTTGACCGGCTCACTGGTTGGATAGCGCGCGGGTTGGGTCATCTCGTACACGGCGTTGCAGTATGGACCAGCCTCCATCTCGACCACGGTGAACGCCTCGCGATAGTAGAAGTCGAGGTAGCCGCGGTTCTGCAGGAACGTCCCTTTCACGCTCACCGCCCGCTGGTTGTCGAGGCCGCTGCCGAAGCGCAGGTACGGGGCGATGTCGGACACCGAGAACGCGTTGTCGAGCCAGTACGTCGAGCGGCTGTGCTCATCGTGGATGACGCCGCTGATCATCACGTCGCCCACGTCGGCGTTGAGGGTTGCGGCCTTGCCGAGGATGTACACCCCGCGAAGGTCGACGGTCTCGGCGACCTCGCGCAGAATGTTGTACGCGGCGAGGCCGAGCGGGTAGTCGATGTTGACGATGACCGCGCGGCTCGCCGCAAGCGCGACCGGGTCGATCGGCAGCACCCGCTCGTCGCAGCGCTCGGGATTGACGCGGTCAAGCGGGATCACCTGCGCTGCGACGTCGAGTGCTGTCCGGCTGGTGACGTTCAAGGAGCCTGCTTCACGCTCCTCACGGCGGAGCGCTGATCGTTCGGAGTCGGGCAGCAGACGGAGCCGCTCCCGCGCCGCGTAGTACAGGAAGTTGTTCCAGTTTCCCTGCGCGCCGCCGTCGCGGAAGCGCTGGAGCTCATCGCGAAGCTCGCCGCCACCATCGCGATCGACCGCCGCGGCGAGCTCGTCGGCGTGACGCGGCGCGACGCCGGTGAGCAGGTTGGCAATCGCGTGCGAGTTGCTGCTCACGAAGTACACGGGCCGGTCGAGCAAGGATTCGGAGCGCATCAACCCGGTGACCTGCTGCCACCAGCGGCGCGTCACGCGCGCGTAGCCGACCTGGGTGCCGCCGAGCATGCGCACCCGCAGCGCCATGCCGTGGTCCGCGATCTCCGCAAGCCGGCTGCCGAATGCCACGCCCCAGATCTCGTACAGCTGCAGCCAGTCGTCCTCGCGGCCGCCGCACGCAGTGGCGATCTCCCCTGGGGTCACGTCATCGATGCGTTCGATCCCCGAGCCGGTCAGCGCGACCCTGAGCTTGTTCAGCTCGATCTGGAGCGCGACCATCGTAGGGATGAGGTCGTCGACGTCCGATGCGCTCGCGATCAGGACGGCCAGGATGCCATCGCCGTCGTCGTACCAGCGCCTCCGGCGACCCGGGGCGCTGACCTCGGTCCATTCGCTGAACGGGCGGAATCCTCGCTGGGCGAAGACCTCAGCCGACTGCCCCATGACCACCAGACGAGCCCGGAAGATCGCGTCCGGCAGACGCCTGACCGCGTACAGCAGGGCGCCGAGGTCGAGTTCCATGGACCCGGCAAGTGGATGCAGGCTCGATCCCATCGCCTTGTGCGAATGCTCGAACACCCGAAGCTGGGTCTCCCCACTGCTACGCAGGATCGTCGTGTAGGTGCGGTGGTAGACCTCGACCGCGTCGACCAGCGCGGTCTCCTCAGCCGCGGGCTCAGTCGCTGACAGGCCCGAGAGGGGATCCTGCGGGACGGACCCGTGTCCCAGTTCGTGCAACACCATCGACCCATTGTCGCCGCTCGCCGTACAGCGGAGACATCCGGCTGGCTATCCTGCCACCGCTGTGGGACGAGTTGCCGTTACCGGGTCGGTCGCGTTCGACACGATCATGGAGTTCGGGGGGCGCTTCGGCGACCACATCCTGCCCGACAAGACCAACGAGCTCAATGTTGCGTTTCTCGTGGATCGGCTCGAGAAGCGCCGGGGCGGAACCGCCACGAACATCTGCTTCTCGATGGCACTGCTCGGCGAGCAGCCGATGCTCTGTGCTGCCGTCGGCGGGGGCGATTTCGTCGAATACGCTGCAGCGCTGGAGTTCGAGGGCGTCGACCTGTCCGCCGTGCTCGCCTGCGACGACGTCAGCACGGCGACCGGGTTCATCACGACCGACCTGGACGGCAACCAGATCACCGCGTTCTACCCGGGCGCGATGGCGAAAGCAGCCGGTGTCGACCTGAGCGTCCTCACCGACATCTCGGAGGTGATCGTCGGCGCCGACGACTCCGTGGCGATGGCCCTGCACGTCGAGCAGGCGGGAGCGCTCGGCGCCCGGCTGATCTTCGTGCCGGCGCAGCAGATCCCCGCGATGCGCGATGACGACCTGCGCCGCGGACTCGACCAGGCATGGCTCGTTGGCGGTAATGACTACGAGTTCGAGATGATCCGCGAGCGAACCGGTCTTTCAGTCGATGCGCTCAGCGCGGCGCGCATTGTCGCGGTCACCCGCGGGGCCGCCGGCAGCGAGCTCCACAGCCCACAAGGCGTGACGGTGATTCCTGTGGCGCCCGTGAACGAGGTGGTCGATCCAACCGGTGCGGGAGACGCGTATATCGCGGGCCTGGTCACGGGTTTCCGGGCCGGCGCCTCGCCCGACGTTGCGGGGCGCATGGGGTCGCTCGCGGCCGCGTATGTCGTCGAGCAGCGCGGGCCGCAACTGCACCGCTTCGACGTGCAGGGGTTCCAAGATCGGTACGCCACGGCGTTCGGCACCAGCCTGTACCTGCCGTCCAAGACCGCGGCGTAGAGTGGTTCACATGGAAGAAGCGGTTATCGTCAGCGCCGTGCGAACGCCGGTCGGCACCTTTGGAGGCGCCTTCACGGAGGTGCCCGCGACCAGACTCGGATCGATCGCGGTCGAAGAGGCACTCCGCCGTGCAGGCATCGATTCTGTCGACGAGGTGCTGATGGGGAATGTTCTCCAGGCCGGCCTTGGGCAGAACACCGCGCGTCAGTCGGCGATTGGAGCCGGACTCGCCGAGAGCGTGCCATCGACCACCATCAACAAGGTCTGCGGCAGTGGACTCAAAACAGTCGCGCTCGCCGCGCAGGCGATCCGTGCCGGTGACGCGGAATGCCTCGTGGCAGGCGGCATGGAGAACATGTCGCGGGCGCCATACCTGATGGAGAACGGGCGCTACGGCTACCGCCTCGGCAACGGCCAGCTCGTCGACGAGATGATCCGCGACGGGCTCTGGTGCGCCTTCGACGACTGTCACATGGGCAGCACCGCGGAGAACATCGCGCGCGAGTTTGAGGTCAGTCGCGAGGACCAGGACTCATTCGCATCAGGCTCGCAGCAGAAGGCCGAGGCAGCCATCAAGTCCGGACGGTTCAAGGACGAGATCGTTCCCGTCCCGGTGCAGCGCAAGAAGGAAACGGTGCTCGTCGACACCGATGAACACCCGCGTCCGGGTACGACCGCTGAGACCCTGGCCGCGTTGCGCGCCGCCTTCGCCAAGGACGGTACCGTCACGGCCGGAAACGCCAGCGGCATCAACGATGGTGCCGCTGCGGTCATCGTCATGAGCGCATCACGCGCCAAGGCGGAGCATCGCCTTCCATTGGCACGGATTCGCGGCTACTCAAGTGCCGGTGTCGCCCCCCGAATTATGGGAATGGGACCTGTCCCTGCGGTGCGATCGGCTCTGCAGAAGGCGGGCGTCGAACTACGCGACATCGACCTCTTCGAGCTCAACGAAGCGTTCGCCGCCCAAGCAGTCGCCGTCGGCCGCGAGCTCGCTGTTCCGGAAGACCGCCTCAATGTCAACGGGGGCGCGATTGCCATCGGCCACCCCATCGGCGCCAGCGGGACGCGCATCCTCGTGACGTTGCTCTACGAGATGCAGAAGCGCGACGCGCACCTCGGAGTGGCTGCGTTGTGCATCGGCGGCGGTCAAGGGATTGCGATGGTGCTGGAGCGCAGTTAGCACTCCGAGTTCCGCACACGGCGGCAGAGGCGGACGGCGGGGCTGGCTCTCGTGCTCAGACCGGCTCGCTCGCTCGCTCGCGCAAGCAGATTGTCGCGCTCCCTCGCTCACGCCCGGATTCGCCGGAGAGCCAGCCCCGCCACCCACCTCTGCCGGTCAGGGCAACGTCCCCACGAGACTGAGCTCGCTGAGGACGCGAACGCGAGAGCCATGCTCTTTCGCTTATCGGAGCGCATCATCGATCGTGCGATGGAAGGAGACCATCCACGACGCATTCAGGTCACGGTGCTTGCGCTGGTTATCGCGGTGGCCGCCACCGGACTCGTCGGTTACCTGATTTCGCGTCCGACGCCCGAATCCCTGGTTCTGCCGGTGCCTCAACAATCACTGGCACCGCTGACGACAGAGCCGACGCCGACAGCACAACCAAGTGCCGACGGATTCAGTGTTGCTGATGACGCCGCCACCGGCCAGATCGTTGTCTACGGTGGAAGTGCTGGAACCGGTGGCGATACGTGGCTTTGGAACGGATCTGGTTGGACGCTTGCGGCGCCCGCGGAGCAGCCACCGGCACTCTACGGTGCCAGCACTGTCTACGATCCCGTTACCCGGGTGGTCATGCTCGCGGGAGGAGGATCGTTTGAGGCGGCCGGCAACGACGGGACGTGGAGCTGGGATGGCGAGACATGGCACGCGTTAGATGCCGACGTCACCCGACCGCCGGTTGCCGGCGGAACGTTGGGATGGGATCCCGCGCTTCAGCAGATGGTTCTGGTCACACCTGCATCAGCGGGAGACAATTCAAGCAGTCAGACCTGGCTGTGGGCCGGCGATCACTGGATACCCAGGGGCGGGCACGCACCGTTTCCGGCCAATGCGCTCCAGATTGCCTTCGACCCGTCATCAGACGAACTGGTGGCGATGAGTTGCTGCTTGTTTTCAAGTGACTTGACCGTGGCGGGCGACGCACAGATGTGGCGTTGGGACGGTGCTGCGTGGCACTTCATCGCCGACACGAGGCTCCCACCAACGATTGGAGTGACGTTCGGCCTAGCCTGGGATCCGAGCATTCGCTCCTTGCTCTTGTGCGGGCAGACATGGAGTCCTCAGACGCCACTGACGCCCGTGCTGATTTGGAGGCTTTTGAACACTGAGTGGATCGCACTGCGCGCTCCGGGGGCTCCGGTCGTCTCGGGCGCCAGCTTCATCGAGACTGACAACGGCCTGCGACTCGTCGCGGCCGATTCGAGCGTCGAAGGCGGTGCCACGCCGTATCACCTCTGGGCCTGGACCGGCGCAGGCTGGAAACAGTTGGGCTGACGAAGGATGATTCCCAGCGTGCCAAGTTAGACGGAGGCACGGCGAAGACGCTCCCATGCTTCGTCCGCAAACTCCTCCGGGTCGCCGCGTTGATTGACGCTGTTCTCCTTGGTGTCGAATGCCAGAACCCAGAGGCCCGCAGCCCACGCGGCACCCATTTCGACCTTTGTGAACGAGCGACCGCGCTCGCGCTGATACGCGTCGGCGAAGACCTCGCTTTCTTCGAGCGTGGCCGCATTGGTCTCGCCGGATCTTGCGAACACGGCGGCGGCGGCACCAACGATCGTTGCCTCCGGCCGCGTGGCGGCGCTGTCCCAATCGTGCACGGCGAGAGCCTGACCGTCCTTCCACCGAATGTTCTGGGACTCCCAGTCGACATGTCCAACGACCGGCGGCGCGCGAAAGGCGAGGAGGATCTCGCGAGCCCTGGCACCGATCTCGTTCAACCAGCGGGGCTCGGGGTCTGCGTTGAGATCTGCGTCGCTATCGCTGGCGGCAGCCCACGCGCCCGGGCCGGTGTGATCCCAGGAAACCCATGGAGGCGGTGGATCGAGGCGGTTCGCGACATGGAGGTGTGCGCATCGATCCAACAACTGCCACAACAATTCGGCGAAACGGATCGGTGTGTTGCCACCACGCTCGAGCTGCATCCCACCGGGCACGTATTCCTCGGCGGTTGCGATGTCGGCACCAAGGGCCGACGGACCCGCGAGCGGCATGGGGCACGGGAAGCCGGTCTCCCAGAGATGACGCTGCACCTCGACGCATCCAGGGATTCTTGGAGAGTCCGGCCGTACCTTGACCACCACTTCCCGGGCATCGGCCAGTCGCAGCCCAAGGACCGTGGAGAGGTGCCCGCTTTCAAAGATGACGTTGACCGGTCGGGCGCCGAGCCACTGCTCGCACCACCCCGCGACAGCCTCATGTCCTGGACGCGACATCACCACGCACCCACCATCCCTAGAGGACGGTTAGCTTGCTTCGACGCCGCTAAAGAGGTCGGTCTCCGGGAGCACCGCCGGCTTGCGTGACATGGCGAGCTGGAAGTGCTCGTCAGCGAACTGCTTGAGGATCTCGTCGGGCATGGTGAGTTGCGGCCAGTCCTCGGAGATCTGACTGTGGTGTGCGCGCAGCGCGTCGCGCTTGCGGCCAATGACGTTGACGGTGTCGATGGTGGTGGTCACGTCCTCGTCGGCTGTGAGGAATTCCATCTCATCAGCACTCGCCTCCCCGAACGGAGGCTCCATGCCGGCCGCCTTGGCCGCCTCGACCATGCGCTCGAACTCCGCACGCGGAAATGCGGTGTAGTACAGCTTCTGGACACGCCAGGGCTCGCCGGCATACTTGTACAGCGGCTTGAGACGGGCAGCCTCAACGGCGAGCAGCGTGGCCCGGTGTGTCTGGATGTGGTCGGGATGACCGTAGCCGCCGTTTCCGTCATAAGTGACGATAACATGGGGACGAAAACGGCGGATCTGGGCGACGATCCTGCCCGTCGCTTCGTCGATCGGTGCCATCCAGAAGGCGTCGGGAAGAAAGTTCGTCGGCGTGCCGGCCATCCCCGAGTCGCCGTATCGGAGGAATTCCACCTCGTCGACCCTGAGGATTCGGAGCGCCTCACGCAACTCAGCCTCGCGGATCTCGGCAAGGCGCGGACGCGTTGTCTCCTCGGGCATGTCTGGGGCCACGATGGTGGCCAGCTTGCCGTCGGTGCAGCACACGACGCAGGTGCGAACTCCGCGATCGGCATACGTGGCAAGCGTCCCGCCCATGGTGATGGTCTCGTCGTCCTCGTGCGCGTGCACCGCCATCAGACGCAGTTGAGAGTCCGCCATCACTCCTCGGCGATGGTCACCGACTTCATCACGTCGTCCTTGCGGATCGAACCCACCACGTCCATGCCTTTGACCACCTGGCCGAAGAGGTTGTAGGACTTGGTGAGCTTGTGACGGTCGTCCACCGTGCAGATGAAGAACTGCGAGCCGTTGGTGTTGGGGCCGGAGTTGGCCATTGCGACCGCTCCCGCCTCGTACTCACCCTGGACGGGCTCATCCTCGAAACGGTATCCGGGTCCTCCGCGACCTGTCCCTTCGGGGCACCCGCCCTGGATGACGAAGTCGTCGACGATGCGATGGAAGGTGAGACCGTCGTAGAAGCTGTCGCGGGCGAGAAAGACGAAGTTGTTGACCGACTTCGGCGCGCGTGCCGGGTCGAGGGCGATGACGATGTCGCCGCGGTCGGTCGTGATGGTTGCGGTGTAGCGCTTCGCCGGATCGATGACCTGCTCAGCGGCGGCGTAATTCTTCTTGGGCATCGAGGCAGTCTACCCGGGGTGGCCGGGTAGACTGCCGGACCGCCGGCTCGGTCAGAGCGCGGAGCTCGACCCGGTGACGGCGGCGGGGGAGGCGGTCGACGAGGGGGGCGTCGACGTGGAGGGCGTCTTCGCGAATCCGCCGAAGCGAACCCGGATGTATGTGCTGAGGTTGAGGTTCATCAGCTTGCTGATGCCGGCTGTCGCGGTGCTGCTCAGGGTGGCTTCCTGGGTTTTGCTGATCTTGCCGTTGGTCACCGCCTTGTTCAGGCGCGTGGTGATCTTGGCCATCACAGCGCTCTCCACGGCCTGCGCTTTCGACCCGTCGATCTGGGCGAGGGTCTCGCCGTTGAGCAGGTCCTTGAGGACGGTGGTGCGGCTCAGGCCCGTTTCTTTAACAGACTCGCGGAAGAGCGCCAGCGCGATGCGCCTCGCCGCG
Organism: Candidatus Dormiibacterota bacterium; assembly: GCA_963830305.1. GTDB lineage: Bacteria > Chloroflexota > Dormibacteria > Aeolococcales > Aeolococcaceae > Palsa-851. The sequence continues at coordinate 251,675 of CAWHLW010000004.1, forward strand.
ACCGCTTTGGCACCCGCATTGCCGGTCTTGGCGGTGCTGGGTGCGGGCGTCGCCGCAAGCGTCGAGGCGTTGCCTCCGCCGATCCCGGCCGCCAGCGCAGGGATGATCGAGACCGTGGCGATCCCGGCGACCGCGACGACCGCAAATGCGGCCGCGCTGATCGCAACCCGCTTGGTGAAGAAATTCCCGAACATCCCAGTGCTCCTCTGCCTTTCGACTTGTTTTATGGTGGGTGGTGTCCTCATTCTCTCCGGCGCTTGCGCGCATTCCCTGAGCCACTGCTGAGACGTGACGGTCGCCCCCGATCCGACTGCAACACGGAGGCATCTCGTGGACGGTGTCGCTGCGCGGCCGGTTGTCGGGCTCTTCGGGGCATTCGATACGGGAGACCTCGGCGAAGTGGCGTTGCGCCGCGTTCTCGAAGCCGAGCTGGCCCGGCGGCGGCCGGACATCGCCGTCGCCGCGCTGGCTCCGTTTGGTGTGGAGCGTCCGATTCCCGGCGACGAGGGCCGGCAGGCGCATCCGCTGCTGCCGCCGTCGAGGACGTACCCGTATGCGCTTGACGCGCTGATCATCACCGGCGATGTGCTGAGCGACGACCGAAGTTGGGCGGCCCGATACCCGGTGGGAGCGCCGATCGCGGATCGCGACATCGCCAGCCTTGCGCTCACCGGTATGCGGGAGGACTCGAGCCGGCACCGTCGGTCATCTGGTTCGCCGTGGCGGCTTCGGGCGGAGATACCGATCTGAGCGCCCTCTCAGGTAGGGACGTCTGGGCACGCGACGAGGTCACCCAGGAACGGCTCGGGGGCACTGCGGTGCAATCGGGCGATCCGGTGCTCCTTGCCGGTCGGGTCTTCCCTGCCGAGGTTCTGCGCCGGCGAGCCGACCTGCTTCGGCTCTGCGGTGCCGTCCCGGCGGGGCGGCGGCTGGTCGTCGAGGTCACATCCGGCTTTTCCGCATCGCCTGCGAATGAACGTCTTGCGGATGCCCTGGCAGCGGCCCTGCGAGCCGACCCGAAGCTGTCGGTGGTTGCCCTGACCATGAATCCAACTGGTCAGCCGTTGATCGGAGCAAGTCTCAACGTGCAGGGCGTCATCGCGGAGCGCGTCCATCACCTCCCGAGATGGGCTGGACTGGACGACATCGCGGCGACGATGTCCCGGTCGGCCGCGGTTGTCGCCACGTCTCCCGCCGGCGCGCATCTCGCGGCGTCGCTTGGGGCATCCGTCTCGATGGCGGACGCGGGGCAGAGGGACCGCGTCGACGCGTCGATTCCGGTCATCGAGGGGGACCTCCCTGCTGCGATCCAGGCCATGCTCGCCGGAGCCCACCCGGTCGCGATCGACACCGCGGTCGAGACGCTCGACGGTGCGCTGACCGAGCTCGCTGAGCGACTTCCGCGCGATGCGAACGCGCACCGGAACGCAATCGAGCCCGACCTGGTCGGCTCGGCGCTGGCAATCCTCCAGCAGCGCCTGGTCGACGAGCGCAGCGCCCTTCAGTCAGAGCTGTCGCGACTCCAAGCGGAACTCGACCACCTCCGAGCGTCGCCCGAGCATCGCATCGCCCGGCCGATTCGCGAGGGATACCAGCGCTGGCAGAGGCGTCGCACTTGATCCGGTTCCCTGAGGTGGCCCGGCCGGACGTGACGGTGGTGATGCTCACGTTCAACCGGTGGGATCTCACCAGGGAGGCGCTCCGGTTGCTCGCGGAGGTCACCGAACCGCGCTACGAGGTGGTGATCGTCGACAACGCTTCGACCGACGGAACACCCGAGGAGCTCGAGCAGGTCACCGGTGCCACCATCCTGCGCAACCCGAGCAATCTCGGTTTTGGGCCAGCCAACAATCAGGGCGCTGCCCTGGCGCGCGGCAGGCACCTGCTGCTGCTCAACAGCGACGCGTGGGTCCGCCCTGGGTGGCTCGAGCCACTGATCGAGGTTGTCGATGGCCGCGGGGTCGCGGCAGTCGCGCCGAAGCTCCTATACCCGGATGGCAGGCTCCAGGAGGCCGGATCGATCCTCTGGCGGGATGGGAGAGTCAGGCAGTACGGCGACGGCGACCTTGCCAATCGCCCCGAGTACAACTTCCGGCGAACGGTTGACTACGCCTCCGCGGCGTGCCTGCTTGTTCGCCGCTCCGCCTTCAACGCTGTGGGTGGTTTCGATCCCCGTTTCGCGCCCCTGTATTACGAGGACGTCGACCTCTGCCTGGCGCTCGCGGCCGGACCGGGGCGCGTGGTCTATCAGCCGCGGTCGCTGGTCGAGCACGTTCGCGGCGCCTCCCGCGCCGGCGGCGTGCAGAGCGGCAAGATCGAACGCAACCGGCGCGTGCTCCGGGCTCGATGGCGATCGCTCCTCGATCGGCGGCCACCCGAGAGCTGGCGCGTCGAGCCGAGCGCGATGATCGGAGGCCGGGACGCGATGACGTGCGAACGGATCCTCATCCTGACCGGCCCTCGTCCCGATGCCGAAGGCACTCCGGAGCAACGCCGGCTGCACACGCTGGCCGGGGCTGCGGCCCAGCGCTGGCCGCGAGCGCGATTCACGGTCGCGTCGCTCGACGGCGAGCCGGTCACGAGGCCCGATGATCTCAGTGACGCGGGCATCGAAGCGGTGACCAGCGCCCCTTCATGGGAGGAATGGCTCGACGGGCGCCGCTACCACTATGGGATCGTCGCGACGGCCGATTCGCGTTGGAGCGAGGGCGCGCTGGAAGAGGCCATCAGCGCCTCCCAGCCTCAGGCCGTGCGTGTTCCGCTGGCCGCCGACACCGATCTCGGGGCGATCGCGAGCGCACTTGGTCGCCCCGATCCGGGCATTTCGGCGTAGGTGCGTTAGAGTTTCGATCCCGAGGCGACAAACACGGAGGCATCTATGAAGGTCGTCGTCTGCGTCAAGCAGATCCCCGACCCCAATACCACCGGCCAGCTCGACCCGACCACGCATTTGCTCAAGCGCGAGGGGGTTGAGGTCGTGCTCGATCCCGGCGATGAGTTCGGAGTCGAGGCGGCACTCCAGCTCGTCGAGGCGCAGGGTGGAGAGGTGACCGTGGTCTCGATGGGACCGGAACGGGGCATCGACGCCGTCCGAAAAGCCCTGGCCATGGGGGCCGCCAAGGGGATTCTGATCTCCGACGACGCCTTGCGCGGCTCCGACGCCCTGACCACCGCCCGCATCCTTGCGGCCGCCATCCGCCGCGAGGGCTTCGATCTCGTGATCACCGCCACGGAGTCCACCGACGGGTACTCGGGGGTGGTCCCGCAGATGATCGCCGAGCTGCTTGACATCCCCGCGGTCACGTTCGCCAAGACCGTCGAGGTCGAGGGCACGACCCTCAAGGTCAAACGCCAGACCGAGGCGGGCTACGACCTCGTCGAGGCGACGCTTCCCGCCGTGGTGAGCGTGACCGCCGGGGTCAACGAGCCTCGGTACCCCTCCCTCAAAGGGATCATGGGCGCCAAGTCGAAGCCGCTCGACCGGCTCACCTCGGAAGACCTCGGGCTCGAGGGAGCGGGTGGCGCCACCGCAGGCCAGAGCATGACCGGTGTCGAGCCGGCACCCCAGCGGGCGGCCGGGTCGATCGTCAAGGACGACGGCGAAGGCTACAAGCTCATCGCGGACTTCCTCGCCGAGAAGAAGGTGATCTGAGCGATGTCGCTGGCAAAGATCTGGGTGTTCGCCGAGATCGCGGGCGGGAAGCCGGCGCCCGTCGCCCTTGAGCTGCTGACCAAGGCGCGTTCTCTTGCCGGAACCGTGGAGGCCGTCGCCTTTGCCCCGGATGCGGCTGATGCCGCGGCTGAGCTCGGCGCCCACGGCGCGACCACGCTCTATGCCGGGACAGACCCCCTCTGGGGTGAGCTGCTCCTCGGCGGCCCTGCCGCCGACGCCCTTGCCGCCCTCATGCACGAGCACAAACCCGACCTGGTGCTCTTCGGCATGACGTATACCTCGCGCGACGTGGCGGGACGGCTCGCGGCGAAGCTCGGTGTCCCGGTGATCGCCAACGGCCTCGATCTGACCGACGGCGACGGTATCTCCGTCCATTCGTCGGTCTTTGGTGCCACCCTCAATGTCGTGACTCGTTTTGAGGCCGCCGGACCGGCCCTGGCTATCATTCGCCCGAAATCCTTTGTGGCCGAGCCCAGCGGTGGCGGACCCGCAGCGGTCACGCAGGTCACCTCGACGATTGACGACAAGCACAAATCGGCCCGCGTGACCGATCGGGTTGCCGACGTGGCTGCCGGCCCAAAACTCGAAGAGGCCCCGATTGTGATCAGCGGCGGGCGTGGTCTCGGCGATCCCAAGAACTTCGAGCTCCTCGATCAGCTCGCCGCAGTGCTCGGTAACGCCGCAGTCGGAGCGAGCCGAGCAGTCGTCGATGCTGGCTGGGTGCCCTACGCGATGCAGGTTGGCCAGACCGGCAAAACCGTCAAACCTGCCGTGTATCTCGCTTTCGGTATCAGTGGAGCGATGCAGCACACAGTTGGAATGAAGGGCGCGAAAGCAATTGTTGCGGTCAACAGAGACGAGAACGCGCCAATCTTCAAACTCGCCGACCTGGGGGTCGTGGGCGATGCCTTGAAAGTGCTCCCGGCCCTCGTCGAGGAGTTGCAAAAGCGCCGCTCATGAGCACTGCACTGGATCGATTGCAATTGCCCGACAGTCCGCTGGCGCCGAAATTCGCGGGTATACTCGGATCTGCGATGGACGACAAGGTCATTGTCGACCTTCTGGGCCAGGTCGGTAACCTCTTCACGTCGAGTCTGGAGCTGAAGGAGACGATCGACTTCATGCTCAAGGCCGCGGCCGACCTCGTCGACTGCGATGCTGCCACGGTCTTCCTCCTCGAGGAGGACGGCCGTGCCCTGTCTGCTATCGCGACGTACCCATTCACCGACAACCTCGGACAGGTCGCGCGATTCGAGCTCGGTGAGGGCATCGTGGGATGGGCGGCGCAACGCCGGAAGCTGGTTTCGGTCGCAGATGCCACAAAGGACCGCCGCTTCAAGACCCTCGGTCTCGCATACGCGCCTCGCTCGTGTCTGGTCATGCCGCTCGAATCGCCGCAACGGCTCGTCGGCGCGCTGACACTTGCTCGGCGCGAAGTGCAACCGTTCACGAGCATCGAGCAGGCGTTGATGCGGATCATCGCGAGCCAGGCAGCCATCAGCATCGACAATGCGAGGCTCTACACGGCGCAGCGCGCGCAGCTCGGCGAGATCGCCACGCAGAAGCGCGAAGTCGAAGTTGCCAACGCGCAGATTGCCGAGATCTCCAGGCTGAAGAGCGAATTCCTGGCGAACATGAGCCACGAGCTGCGCACGCCGCTCAACGCGATCCTTGGATTCAGCGAAATCCTCAAGGACAACCTCGTCGATCTCACCCCGCAGCAGCGCCAGGAATGCCTGCAGAACATTCACGCGTCGGGGAAGCATCTCCTCGAGCTCGTCAACGACGTGCTCGACCTGAGCAAGATCGAAGCGGGCCGTATGGAGCTCGCGTACGACCGATTCGGCGTGCAGGATGCGGTCAAAGAGGTCCACAACGTCATTCGCTCGCTGAGCGAACGTCGCGACATCGACCTCAGCATCGACGTGGTGCCCGCCCAGCTCGAGATTCGCGCGGACAAGAGCAAGTTCAAGCAGGTGCTCTACAACCTGCTCAGCAACGCCATCAAGTTCACGCCGCAGGGCGGCAAGGTCTGGGTCTCCGCCCGCGCCGACAGTGAGGATCTCATTGTCGACGTCGGCGATACCGGTGTCGGCATTCCCGCCGAACACCACAAGCGCATCTTCGACGAGTTCTATCAGCTCGACCACGCCACGACCCGTCAGGTCGAGGGCACCGGGCTCGGCCTCTCACTCACCCGCAGGCTGGTCGAGCTGCACGGCGGGAGCATCTCGCTGGAGAGCGACCCGGGACGCGGCTCAGTGTTCACGTTCCGGCTACCTCTGTCAGGAATTGAGGTGCTGAACGGCCATCGTCACAATCGCATCCTGCTCGTCGAGGACAACGCCAGCAATCGAGACCTGGCGAAGATGGTCCTCCTCGGGAGCGGCTTCGACGTCGATATCGCCGTCGACGGCGAGGAGGGTCTCCACAAGGTGCGGTCCAAGGTCTACGATCTCGTGCTCATGGACGTGGAGTTGCCTGGCATGGACGGGCTGACTCTCACCCGTATGCTCAAGGCGGATCCCAAGACGGCGGGCGTTCCGGTGGTCGCGCTGACCGCGAATGCGATGAAGGGCAATGAACAGGAAGCACTCGCGGCCGGTTGCTCCGGCTACATCACCAAACCAATTGAGGTGGCCAACTTCGTGAAGCGCATCTCCACATTCATCGAGGTGCCTGTCTGATGAGCGGGGCTGGAAAGACAATCCTCATCGTCGAGGACGACCCGCCGAGTCGCGAGGTCGTGCGCCTCGCGACGAGCGCACAGAACCACACGCTCATCGAGGCGGCAACGGGCGTCGAGGGACTCAATCTCGCTCGCGAGCAGAATCCCGACCTGATCATCCTTGACGTCAATCTCCCAGGAATGAGTGGGCTCGACGTCTGCCGGCGCCTTCGCGCTGAGGGCGCTCGGGTGCCGATCATCATGCTCACCGCGAAGAGCGACACGATCGACGTGGTCGTCGGCCTCGAGCTCGGTGCCGATGATTACGTCACCAAGCCCTTCGAGGTTCGCGAACTGATGGCGCGGATCGGAGCGCACCTGCGCCGCAGTGAGATCTCCGCGCAGGAGCAGCCGCGCGATCGCTTCGAATTCCCCGGACTCACCATCGACCTCGGACGCCGCCAGGTGTTCCGCGATGGTGAGGAAGTGATGCTGACGCTCACCGAGTTCAACCTCCTCGCGCTGCTCGCGTCGCGCCCAGGTCAGGTCATGAGCCGCGGAGAACTGCTCAGGCGCGTCTGGGGATACGAAGTCGAGATCGAGACCCGAACCGTCGACGCCCACGTCTACCGGCTCCGTCGCAAAATCGAGCCGGACGCTGAGAAGCCGACGTACATCCACTCTGTTCCTGGGATTGGGTACCGCTTCTCTGGGTAACTGCCTCCGAGCGTTCTTGTCCACTCAGTGGTCGACGGACAGGAGGTCACCCGTGCCGGTGCTCAGCTTGTCCGCTCCCTCGTTCGCGCAAGCAAATTGTCGCGCTCGCTCGGGTGCGGCCAAATTCGCGGCGGCCCGGCCTCAAGCGTTCCAATCACCACTTCCGGCTCTCAAGCGTTCGACCTACTGCGCTACGCGTTACTGGGCGGAAATGTGTGGGATTCAGCAAGGGGAAATGGCACAACGGGTGTAAGGCGACAGGGGATGGGTGGCACCCAGCGAATTTGGGAGCGACCGAGCGAGCGCGACAATCGAGTTGTGCGAACGAGGGAGCGGACAAGGCTGAGCACGGTGCCGCCCATCCCCTGTCGCCCAACCACAGAGCGAGCGCTAAGGACTCAGTAGATGAAGCCCACAATGGACGAATCGGTGTCAGAGATGGTGCGGTAGTCCACGCGCCCCCACCCTCCGCCGTCGGCGTGGTAGTTCATCTCGGAGATCTGGAAGGTGCCGTCGAGGTTGACGTGCTCAACGTAGGCGACGTGCCCGACCCATCCGATGTTGAAGACGACGATCGCACCCTGCACGGGGACGTGCCCTTCGGGGCGCTTGCCCTGGGCCGCACGCCACCAGGCGATGGCGTTCCCGCCCCAGGCGACCGCGCGCCGGGTGGCCACGTAGTACGTGCACTGGCCGTATGGGAAGCCGTCGTGAAGGGGAACCTGCGGCGGCACGGAAGGGACGCCGTTCTGCGCGTCCACGAAATATGAGGAGATGAGCGCCCCCGCCGGCGCTCTGGAAAGGGGAACCTGGAGGTAGGCGCCGGCCAGCATCGGCGTGTTGCTGCTGAGCGCGTTGTAGTCGAGGATCACCGCCGGATCGAGGTGCAGCCGGGCAGCGAAGTGGGTCGGGGTCTCGCCCGGCTGTACCTGCACCAGCGCGCCGGGACCCGGGGGGATCAGCAGCGTCGAGCCGGCCTTCGGCACTACGTAAGGGGTGAGCTGGTTGCCCCACTGGATGGTCGACGCCGACACGTGGTATGTGGCCGAGAGGGCGGCCAGGGTCTGGCCCGGCTGGACGACGACCGTCTTCACCGGCTGCACGGCGATCGCGGTGACGGCGGTCGCATTCTCGACCACCGCATTGATCTGAATGGCCGCGAGATTGCGGAGCTCTGGCGCTCCTGGAACCTGGGGTGGTCGAGCGACGAGCACGACGAGAACCGCCGCTGTGGCGATTACCCAGAGGTGCCGCACCAACCGATGAACGTGGGTCGCGATCGTTGCTCCCCTCGCTTAGGCAGTTAACACGGGACTTTGACTGGGGCGACGTGCCCGCTCCCCAGTGATCGCGGGCGACCGTACCAAAACGGGCTCTGCGCCGTCAAAGTGAGCCGTGTGAACGATCTGGCGCCTCCGGTGCTTGCGACGGTCTTGCGCGGGACCGCGCTCGAAGCCCGGGTGCGAGGCCACATCGCTGTGGTCGAGGCGTCTGGCGACGTCCGGCACTCCGCCGGAAGTCCCGGCATCGAGACGACCCTTCGCAGCTGCGTCAAGCCGATCCAGGCACTGCCATTCCTGCGCCTCGCGGCTGACCGCCTCGGGACGAGCGATGCGGAGATCGCGGTCGCGTGCGCGTCGCATCAGGGCGAGGACGAGCACGTCGCCACCGTCCGGGGTCTGCTGGCGAAGGCTGGCGTGCCAGAAGCGGCGCTCGGCTGCGGGCCGCAGATTCCCTCCGACGAGCCGACGGCCCGGCGCCTGCTCGCTGGGGGTGGCGTGCCGCTCCCGATCCACAACAACTGTTCCGGGAAGCACGCCGCGATGCTGGCGACCTGCGCGGTCAGGGGCTGGCCGCTCGCCGGCTACATGGATCTCGAGCACCCGTGCCAGAAGGCCGTGAGCGGGGCACTGCAGGAGATGCTTGGTGTCGACCTCGGCGCCGCGCATCGCGGGATCGACGGCTGCGGCCTGACCACGTACGGCATTCCCCTGACCGCGATCGCGCGCGGCTTTGCCAGCGCCAGCGCCGATCGAGCCTTCAGACGCGCGCAGGACGCGATGGCCGCTCACCCGTTTCTCGTCGCCGGAACAGGACGGTTCGACACAGCCCTCCTAGAGGTCGCCGGGAACGAGGTGACCGCCAAGATCGGCGGCGCCGCGGTCTGGGCCGCGGTGGTGCGCCCGGGCGGGCCGGGCATCGCGATCAAGCTCGAATCTGGTGGTGGTGAGGCGATCCCCGTGGTCGCCATCGCCGTGCTTCAGCAGCTCGGCGTCCTCGCACCGGACCTCCCGGAGGAGCTCAGACCCTTCGCGCGGCTGACCCTGCGCAACTGGGCGGGTCGCAACGTGGGGGAGATCTCGGGTGTATCGTTCGCATCAGGAAAAGTTGATACGCATGTCAATTTCTGAGCTGAACGGTGCGAGTGGCGCATTCATGCGGTCGCGAAGACATGAGCGGCATGCCTGACAAGAGTTCACGTCGGCCGCCGCTACACGGCCCCAGGTCAGCGAATCGCACCCGAATCCGCGCAGGCCATGGCTCAGGCGATCGCCGGCGACGATGAGGTCCGGGAAGCCGGCGCGATCCCCCCGACGTTCGCTGCCGTGTACTGCCTCGGTCCGACCCTCGCGCAGCTCTTCAGTGATCCGGAGGTGGGCATCGATCTCGCCGGGCTGATTCACGTTGAGCAGTCCTTCGAGTGGCCGGAACAGGTCCGCCCCTGGGACGTGGTCGACGCGACCGCCGAGATCACCAGCGTCGACACCAAGCGCGGTATGACCTTCGTGCAGCTCGCCATGGAAGCAACCCGCCCCGACGACAATACGTTGGTATGTCGGGCGACCTCGCTGATGATCGTCCGGGCTCCGGCATGACCGCGCCCGCCGTGTCCGAGGTCGCGGTTGGGGACGTCGTAACACCGTTCTCGAGGATCGTGACTCAGGAGCAGATCAGCGCCTACGCCGACGCGTCGGGTGACCACAACCCGATCCATCTCGATCCCGTGTTCGCCCGATCCGTGGGCCTGCCAGGGACGATCGCGCACGGTCTGCTCGAGATGGGGATCCTCGCGGAGGCGATCGCCTCCTGGGCGGGCGGGAACGCCAATCTCCTCAGCCTCTCCTGCCGGTTCAGCAAGCCGTTGCTCCCGGGCGACACGATCATCTGCACCGGAACCGTCATCAGCGTCGACGATTCGGGCGTCGCCACCCTCGAGGTGGGGGCATCGTCGGATCGCGGCGACCGCGTATTGACCAATGGCCGGGCAACCGTCCGGCTCTCACGCTAAGGGATCACGAAGATGGGACTCGACTTCTCGCTCACCCGCGAACAGGAGGAGATCCGCGCGCTCGCGCATGAGTTCGCCGAGAAGGAGATGCGCCCGGTCGCCGAGCGCTACGACGAGAACGAGGAGACGCCGTGGGACGTGATGCGCAAGGCGCATGCCCTGGGTCTCGACTCGACGGCCAGCTTCCCTGAGCAGTACGGCGGCGGTGGTATCGACCTCGTCACCAACCTCATGCGGGAAGAGGAGATGTCGTGGGGCGATGCCGGGATCGCAACGTCGATCAACGCCAGTGGCCTTGGTGGGACCGCGATCCTGGCCATGGGTACCGAGGAGCAGAAGCAGAAGTACATCGGGATGCTCACCGCGCCCGAGCTGAAGATCGCCGCGATGGGCCTCACCGAGCCGAACAGTGGATCGGACTCGCTGGCGCTCGAAACCACAGCGACCAAGGTTGACGGTGGCTATGTCCTCAACGGCACCAAGCAGTTCTGCACCAACGGCGGGATAGCGGATATCCAGGTTGCGTTTGCCACCACCGATAAATCGCTTGGTCCAGCAGGCGTGACCGCCTTCGTGATCGAGAAGGGAACGCCGGGCATGCGGCAGGGGCGCAAGGAACGCAAGCTCGGCGTGCGTGCGTCGCACACAGCGCAGGTCATCTTCGAGGACTGCTTCGTTCCCGACAACCAGCGCCTCGGCTACAACGAGAACGGCGAGGAGACGGGGCCTGGCCGGGTCGGCGCGATGATCATGCTCGAGGCGACACGGCCGATGGTGGCCGCCGGTGCACTCGGCATCGCGCGCGCCGCGTTCGAGTTCGCGCGCGACTACTCGTTGCAACGAGTGGCATTCGGCAAGCCGATCGCGAGGCACGAGGCGATCGCCTTCAAGCTCGCAGACATGGCCACCGAGATCGATGCAGCGCGCCTGCTCACCTGGCGAGCCGGGTGGATGGTGATGAACGGGATTCCACTCGCGCGCGGCGAGGGATCGATGGCGAAGCTCTTCGCCGGCGACGTGGCGATGCGCGTCACCGTCGACGCGGTGCAGATTCTCGGCGGGTACGGCTACATCAAGGACTACCCCGTCGAGCGCTTCATGCGCGACGCCAAGATCTACCAGATCTGGGAGGGCACCGCCGAGATCCAGCGCCTGGTGATCAGTCGCTACGTGCTTGGCGAGCGCACCGCCACCGGAGCGCGCCCTCGCGTGGTTCCAGACACTCCCTCAATGCCCGTCGCAGCCGCGAGCTGAGGCAGACCGGTCAGGCAGATCCGCCGCGCCTTCAACGGACCGAGCGCTAAGCTCTCCGATCGCCGCACTACCAGCCTGTCGAGGAGCGTTGCATGTTCGACCTGACCGGGAAGGTCGCTGTCGTCACCGGGGGCTCACGGGGCCTGGGGAGGGCGGACTGCCTTGCGCTCGCCCGCGCAGGCGCCGACGTGGTGGTCACCGACATTCTCATCGAGTCGGACCCGGACCTCGAGCACACGGCCGAGGAGGCGCATTCGGCGCTCGCCCAGCTCTTCACGTCGCAGCACGTCGTCTATGCGGAGAAGACCAGCGACGAGATCCGGCAGATGGGCCGCCGCTCCGCCGCGATGAAGATGGACGTGACCAACCGCGATCAGATTCGCGAGGTGTTCGCGACCATCAAGAAGGACTTCGGCTCCATCGACATCCTCGTCAACAACGCCGGAACCCTCGACCACATCGCGCAGATCGAGCACCAGAACGATGAACTGTGGGATCGCGATCTGCGAGTCAACCTCACCGGCGCATTCAACTGCACGAAGGCAGCATGGCCGTACATGCGTGAGCAGGGGTGGGGCCGCGTCATCTACATGGCATCGGTTGCAGGCACGCTCGGCGGATTCGGACAAGCGTCGTATGCGGCGACCAAGGCGTCGGTGATCGGGCTCGGCAAGTCCATGGCGCTCGAGGGCGCGCGCTTCGGTATCACCGCGAACATCGTGGCGCCGGGTGTCATCGGCACCGAGGCCTGGAAGATGGGTGACGCGAAGATGAACGATCGCATGGTGCTCCGCACCGCGATGCGCAGCGCCGGCGAGCCCGAGGACATCGCCAACACCATCGTGTTCTTCGCATCCCCGGAGGCCCGCTACATCACCGGTCAGGTGATCACCGTCGCGGGAGGCATCGACCTCTTCGTCTACTGACACGAGCGACCCGACCGCGACGCGTCAACCGGTCGACATCGGCGTGACGTACTGGTCGCGCGACGTCGGTCCGTATGTCTGGCACGAGTACGACGCAGCGCGCACGGAAGCGGAGTTGCGCGCCATCCAATCGAGCGGACACCGAACCGTACGCACGCACCTGCTTTGGGATGCGTTCATGCCCACGCCATCCCGAGTCGAACCGGCGCGCCAGCGCAACTTCGAGCACTTCCTCGGCGTCGCGGCAGAACTGTCCCTGCAGGTGATTCCCGTGCTCTTCATACAGACACTCGGCGGGTGCGTGATGCTCCCGACCTACGCAATCGACGTTGCCGCACGTCGCCGTGGCGTTCGGGCGGTGACGGATGCGGTGACCCAACCTGGCGGTCCGCGATACGTCTATACGGATCAGTTGATGCTCGAGGTGTGCAGTCGCTGGATCGATGAGATGCTCAGCGCGTTCGCCGGACACCCGGCGATTTCGATGTGGGACATCGGCCATGATCCTGCTGCTGGTGTTCGACCACAACGGATCGAGCATCTGCGCATCTGGACCGCGATGATGAGCGAGCGCGCTCATGCGCGCCAGCAGCGCTGCATGCTGACCTTGAGCACCGATGACCTGGTGGTCGCGCGAGCCGTGCGGCCGGCGTTGATCGCCGGCGTTGTCGATGTCATCGGCATCGACCTGAGCGGGAATGCGCTCGCCCAGGTTGGTGGTGTCCTCGACCCGGCGGCGGCGACGTTTCTCATGCAGCTCGCAGAGTCACTCACCAACTCGGCGTCGCTCGTCGCGCATCTGCATCCGAGCCAGCAGATCGCCGCGCAGCACGATGGTGACGACGAGCTCGACGACGACGCGGAAACACGACGCTTTGTTGCGGCGGCAGTCGACGCGCTCGCCGATTGCGGTTGCGTTGGGCTGATGGCTGCGATGTGGAGCAACCCCGGTCCGCGCGCAGCGGAGGTACCGCCGTTCGATCGTCAGCACCGGCTGCGCGATGCCGGCGTCGTGGACGCGTCAGGTGCGGAGACGGCCTTTGGCAGTGCCTGGCTCGAGGAGGCGCGTCGCGAGCGTGAGCGTTCGGCGCCCAACCCGTGGCCCGCGCACATCGATGTTGACGACTACTACGCGAATCTTCCCGAGAGCCTGCACGAGCTTCGCGCGGCCTGGGAACGCGGCTCAAGTGAATACCCTGCTATGCTGCGATGAGCACCGGAACGGCGGGAAATCGTCATCCTTCGGTGCTTCCATCGCGGTCTTTTGCGGGTTCCCGTTGCTGACAGGGGACGCTCCCATAGTGGTCGTGAACGCGGTGGGCGTCCGTGTCGGCGAGAGTCCTGGAGGACATGCTGTGACCGCTGGAAGAATCAAGAAGATTATTCCCGACCGTGGATTTGGTTTCGTTCGCGCAGACGACGGCAACGAGGTCTTCTTTCATCGCACCGAGTTGACCACCGTCGACTTCGATGCCCTCCAGGAAGGCGAGCAGGTGACGTTCGACATCGTCGACTCGCCCAAGGGCCCCCGCGCGCGCAACCTGCAGAAGGTCTGATCTCAGCGGGGTGACCCGCTGCGTTTGCTCCTAGCCGTCGCTGCGCAGTGAGCGCAGCCGGGCTACTGCTGCATCCACGCGCTCTGCTTCGCGCCCGCGCAGGCGGATGACGAGCTCTCGCCGCTCGACCTGCGGATACGAACCGACGGTCACGTCGGGGAATTCCGCCTCGAGCACGAGCATGGGTTCGGACATCTCGGACTCGGGCACCGATCGGTAGCGCACCTCGCGCACGACCGGTGCCGTCCCGCCGGCGAAGTATCGGGGGATCAGCTCCTCCTCGACGATCGTGCTGAACTCCCGCGGGATGCCGGGGAGCACGAACAACCAGCGGTCGTCGCCGATCTCGATCGCCAGCGGAGGCGCCATGCCACGCCGGTTGGTGAGCACGGTCGCACCCACCGGAACCAAGGCGCAGCGCCGGTTCGCCTCCGATACCTCGGGCTTGTCGATCCACCCGGCCGCGTACATGCGCACCGCCAGAGCCTCGATATTTCCGTATGCGATGGCGTTGAGCTCGAGCGGGCGGCCCAGCGCGTCGGCCACCGCCTGAAAGGTTCGGTCGTCGGGGGTCGGACCGATCCCGCCGCACACGGCGATGCGCGAGATTGCGGGGTCGTCGATCGCGCGCCGGATCGCCGCGATGATCGCGGCAGGCTGGTCCGCAACCACCTCGATGTGGCCGACCGGGCGGCCCGCAGCGAACGCGGCGCGCGCCAGCAGGCTCGAATTCGTGTCCTGCGTGTGCCCGCTGAGGATCTCATCGCCGACCGTCACGATGGCGGTCAGGCCGGGGGCGTTCGGCACCAGTTCAGCATAGGCGTTGATGTGCGGGAGGACTGGCCGGGTACAATGCGGCGGCCCCGGGGTGGCACGGGTGAGAGCCGCCTGGGCACGTATTTACTGTCCTGAGGAGACCTGAGCGCATGCCGACCCTTGACCGCGTCATCCTGCTGCCCATTGGCGCCGCAGGGCTGGTGGCGCTCCTCTTCGCCGTCTTCCTGATCTTCTGGGTTCTCCGCCAGCCCGAGGGCAATGCCCAGATGAAGGAGATCGCCAAGGCGATCCAGGAAGGTGCCCAGGCATACCTCAATCGCCAGTACACGATCATCGCCGGGATCGGCGCGGTCATCTTCCTGTTCCTCACCTTCACGCTGGGATGGAAGACCGGCGTCCTCTTTCTGATCGGGGCGGTGCTGAGCGGGGCTGCCGGCTACGTCGGGATGAACATCTCGGTGCGCTCCAACCTGCGCACCGCTGAGGCGGCTCGCGGCGGGATCAACCCCGCGCTGCAACTCGCCTTCCGGGGCGGCGCGGTCACCGGATTCTTCGTCGTCGGGTTTGGATTGATCGGCGTAGCCCTGGCCTACGGGCTCTTCCAGGACTTCAACGCGCTCGTCGGATTCGCCTTCGGGGCGTCGCTGATCTCGGTCTTCGCCCGTCTTGGCGGCGGTATCTACACCAAGGCGGCGGACGTCGGCGCCGACCTCGTCGGCAAGCTCGAGGCTGGGATTCCCGAGGACGACCCGCGCAACCCCGCCGTCATCGCAGACAACGTCGGCGACAACGTCGGCGACTGCGCGGGCATGGCCGCGGACCTCTTCGAGACCTACGCGGTGACGGCGGTCGCCACTATGTTGCTCGGCAGCCTCCTTTACAAGGTGGGCGGGAAGCCCGACCTGGTCTTCGTCTTCTACCCGCTGATGCTCGGAGCGGTGAGCATCATCGCCTCGATCATCGGCACGTTCTTCGTGCGCATGGGGCGGGGCACCTGGATCATGGGTGCCCTCTACCGCGGGCTGCTCGTCTCGGCGGTGGTCGCGCTTCTAGGGTTCCTCCTGATCACCGTGCTGCTCAACAACGGCGGATACCTCAGCGACTTCGACCACCCGGTGTTCAACCTCTTCTGGTGCGCGGTGATCGGCATCGTCATCACCGTGCTGATTGTCGCGGTCACCGAGTTCTTCACCGGCGCGCAGTTCTGGCCGGTGCGTACGATCGCGCGCGCTTCGCAGACAGGCCACGCCACCAACATCATCGCGGGGCTTGCCATCGGCATGGAGGGGACGGCAATCCCGGTGCTGATCATCGCGATCGGGATCCTGGCCTCCGCCGCGCTGGGCGGCTTGTACGGCATCGGCATCGCCGCGACGGCGCTGCTCAGCATGACCGGCATCGTTGTGGCCATCGACTCGTACGGCCCCATCACCGACAACGCCGGCGGCATCGCCGAGATGGCCAACCTGCCCGAGTCCGTGCGCGCGGTGACCGACCCGCTCGACGCGGTGGGCAACACCACCAAGGCGGTCACCAAGGGATACGCCATCGGCTCAGCCGGACTCGCAGCGCTGGTGCTCTTCGCGAGCTACACGGACATCCTCAACAACACGCTGCATGGTGCCGGCCTTGGCTCGGTCACGTTCGACCTCACGGCCCCTCCGGTCATCGCCGGATTGCTGCTCGGCGGGATCATGCCGTTCCTCTTCGGATCATTGGCGATGCTGGCGGTCGGCCGCGCGGCGGGTGAGGTCGTCATCGAGGTCCGTCGACAGTTCCGCGAGATCCCCGGGATCATGGAGGGCACCGCCAAGCCGGAATACGGGAAGTGCGTCGCGCTCGTGACCGCCGCCGCGCAGCGGGAGATGATCATCCCCGGCATCCTCCCGGTGATCGCACCGCTCATCGTCGGGTTCCTGCTCGGCCCGCAAGCGCTCGGAGCGATGCTGCTCGGGACCATCGTGGTGGGACTCTTCGTCGCCCTCCAGATGACCACCGGCGGCGGTGCGTGGGACAACGCGAAGAAATACATTGAAGAGGGCAACTTCGGCGGCAAGGGCTCGGATGCGCATGCGGCGGCGGTCACCGGCGACACGGTGGGCGACCCCTACAAAGACACCGCCGGCCCCGCAATCAACCCGATGATCAAGGTCATGAACATCATCGCGATCCTCGCCATCCCGACGATCGCGTTGCATCACGTCTTCTTCTAACCCGACTTCGCCCCCCCATGACGGGACGCGGGGAGCAGCAAACGTCGGCATACTTTCTCCATGGCCCAGACGGTTACCCCGGTCGGTGAGGCGGGCGGTCATCATCTGCCCCACGAGAAGTCGCACCACCGCGACCTCCAGGGTGGCGCAGCGCGCGCCGCGGTCTTCGGCATCAGCGACGGCCTGATCACCAATATCTCACTGATCCTTGGCGTCGCGGGCGCGAACCCAGTTCCCTCCGTCGTGTTGCTCGCCGGGCTGGCGGGCCTGGTCGCCGGCGCCTTCTCGATGGCAGCGGGGGAGTACGTCTCGATGGCGGCGCAGTCGGAGCTCCTGCAGCGCGAGCTGGAGATCGAGCGACGTGAGCTCGAGCGCCATCCCGAGGACGAGACCCGTGAGCTCGCGGCGGTCTATCGGCTCCGGGGTGTCGAGGAGACCGATGCCCGGCGCATCGCTGAGGCGATCATGAGCAACCCCGAGATCGCGCTGGAGGTGCACGCTCGCGAAGAGCTCGGTCTCCGCCCGGGCAAGACGGGCAACCCGTGGCAGGCGGCCGGGTCCTCGTTCGTCACGTTCTCCATCGGGGCGATCATCCCGCTCTTCCCCTGGTTCTTCGCCAGCGGAACGACTGCCGCGCTGCTCTCGATCGTGCTTGGAGCCGTGTCGGTGCTCGCGGTCGGCTGGACCGTCGCCATCTTCACCGGGCGTTCTCGTCTCCGCTCAGCACTCCGCCAGCTCGCCTTCGCGACCGTTGCGGCCGGCGTAGCATTCGGCGTTGGGCACCTGGTCGGCAACCTGGTGAACGTGAGGACGGGCTGAACCTTTCCTGTCGCGTCGTACGGGGGAAAAGGAGGGCGAGGCTAGAGTGAAAGGTATGCGAAGAGCAGCCGGACTTGTGATTCTGGCGTTGGTTTGCGCCGTTGCGCTGCCGATGGCGCTGGCACGACCGGCGGCCGCTTTCACCAGTGCGACGCTGACCCTCAACGGCACTACGTCGTCCGGCCCCCAGGGAACGGCGATCTCCTACACGTACGAGTGGGACCTCACCGACTGTGAAGCCAACGGAGTAGCTGTCGGCGACACGATCGAGATCGTTCTCGAGTGGGACTCTCCGAACGAGCAGGTCAGCACGTCGACGTCGACTGTTGTGAGTGATTGCTCGGGCACGGTAGATGGTCAGGTGCCGCTCAACAGCGCGCTGGGAGCTCGCTCGCCAACGGCTTCGCTCATTGATGGGAGCCCCATCCAGAATAGTCAGGCGACGGCCACTGACTCCTTCACCGTCACGCCAACCCCGACACCGACCCCCACGCCGACGGCGCCCCCCACGCCCACCCCTCGCCCGACCCCCCCGCCAACCCAAAGGCCGACACCCACACCGATCGGTCCCACGCCGAAGCCGACAGCGCCACCGACGCCCACCCCCACGCCGCTGCCGACACCGACCCCATTCGTCATCGGTGGCGGGGGAGGCGGATCGGGTGGCGGCACACCCCAGGGCGGTGCCGACTGCTCTGCCGGTATCGGGCGTAGCCCAACCCCCAACGAGCTCCAGACCGACATCGCGGAGATCGCCGGCGCGGGGACGGATGCGACGGGGCTCGAGATTCAGCTGCTCTCGTCTCCCGAGTACTACCAGGACGCGGGCAACAACAATCTCGGCTACATCACCCGCCTGTACGACGACGTGCTGCGCCACGACCCAACGGAGATCGAGGTCGAAGCCGCGCTCACCATCCTGAACACCGGGGGCAATACGGCCCGGATGCAGCTCGCCGAGAACGTCGTGCTCAGCCCGGAGGCTCGTGCGATTCGCGTGGACCAGGCGTTCCACGCGCTCCTCAAGACCTACCCGAACGCCGGCGAGCTGGCGCTCTGGGTGAACCGGCTGACCGGACCCGGCACCACGGGCCTCGCCGGTAACTCCATGGTGGAATACATCGCTGCGTCAGCTGCGTATTACACCCTCGTTGGCGGCACCGCCAATGACTTCATGACCAAGCTCTACGAGGACTTGCTCAACCGCCAGCCCACATCTGCTGACATCACCGCCAACAAGGCGCTCCTCGCGGAGATCCAGGCGGGCAACGCGACGGCGAGGCTGACCATGGCGGAGAACGTCGTGGCAGGGGAGGAGTTTCGAACCGACGAGGTCACCTCGTTCTTCGCCAACTACATGCATCCGACCTGCCGCGAGCTCCAGGCACAGGAGTGCACGAGTGGCATCGCCGTGCCAACGGCGTCGGAGCTCTCGACCGACCTGACCCTGCTCCAGTCCGGGACGAGCGAGGAGGGCATCATCGCAACGGTGCTCAGCAGTCCGCAGTACTACCAGGACCACGGGAGCACGCAGACCGGGCTCATCAATGGCGTCTATCAGGATCTGCTCGGCCGGGCGCCCACGAACGCAGAGCTGTCGGCGGCGCTGGCCATGTATACCAACGACGCGAACGGACATCTGACCTTTGCGCAGGCGATGCTGAGCTCTCTCAACTACCAGGATCTTCTCGTGTCGCTCGACTACCAGCAGCTGCTGCTGCGAGCCCCGCTGCCGTCCGAGCAGGACGCCGGCCAGGGACTACTCAACGGCAATTTCAAGTCGCTGCAAACCCCCGACGAGGTGCTGATCGAGTTGATCGTCGCGACCTCCGAGTACTACGCCGACACAGGCGGGACGGACTCGCGGTTCGTGGCGCACACCATCAGCGGCTTGCTCATGCGCCCCGGCCTGGAGGCGCAGGAGTCGCAGTTCCTCGCGCTTCCCCAGCCACATGACGCTGCGTGGCAGGGCGCCGTGGCGGAAACGCTTGTCAGCGGCACCGAGTACCGCACCGACTTCATCGATGGTCTCTACGCGAAGTTCCTCACCTTTTCGGTGTGCGCCGTCGCCGCGTCGGATCCGTCGGGAGGCAGCAGTTTCCTCAAGAGCGTGCCAGGCGGGTGGTTCGGGTTGGGCATCTTCGTCGGCGTCGTGATCATGGCTATCGGTGGTGGGGCGTTCTTCATGCTCGAGCGGCGCCGGTTCTCGCGCATGTATCCGAATGAGGTGCCGCGCCACCACCCCGAATGACGCGGTCCTGCGTGCCCTGACCTGTCCTCTACACTCGTGAGAGGGTGGACGAGTATCAGCTGGAGATCCAGTCGTTGCGCCGGACGCTCGCCCGATTGCGTGACGCAGAGGCCGACCCGGCGCTGATCGAGGAGTACGAGACCGAGTATCGCAACCTCAGCTCGCTCTACCGAGCGGCGACCGAGACGTTCGACGCCGACCGAAAAGAGCCGAGACTGCCGGATGCGCTCGCCTCACTCGGATTTGGCGACTGGACGCTGAGCAACGTGTACAGCTTCGTGTACGACGCATCCATGGAATTGCCGGTCGATGACGGGCGCGAGCTCGCCCGGCGTATCGACGAGACCGACTACGCGGCCTCGTTGCTGGCAGCGCTCGACGCCGAGGTCTGAGGCGGCGGGACTTTCTTCCCCGGGTTGAGCACGTCATGCGGGTCGAGCGCCGTCTTGATCCGGCGCATCAGTGCCACAGTGCCCGGTCCCAGCTGGCGTTCGACGTACTCGAGCTTCGCAGCGCCCACGCCGTGCTCACCCGAGAGCGACCCACCCATGGTGAGCACCGTCTCGAACAGCTCACCGGCCGCCGCATCGGCACGCGTTCGCTCGCCCTCAATGCGCGGATCGATGAGGAAGGTGGCGTGCACGTTGCCGTCGCCGAGATGTCCGAAGTTCACCACTGGCAATTCATATTTGACGCCGAGCTCACGGGTGTGCGCGACCAGTTCGGCAACACGATCACGCGGAACCACCACGTCCTCGTTCACCTTGCCGATCTGCACCTTGGCGACCGCCGCGCTGACCGCTTTGCGCGCGGCCCAGAGGCGCTGAGCCTGACCCGGCTCGGTGGCGCGCTGGAGCTGCGACGCGCCGGCCCGGGTGACGGCCGTGCAGGCCGCCTCGGTATCAGCGCCCACTGTGCCGGAGTCACCCTCGAGCTCGACGATGAGGAGGGCAGCGCTGTCTCCGCCGATGTTGCCGCCGCCGGCCCTGCGAACCGCGTCGAGGGCTCCGGCGTCGAGGAACTCGAGTGCCGCCGGGACGATACCCGCCTGGCTGATCTCGGCAACCGCGTCGGCCGCCCGCTCCATGCCGGTGAACGTCGCGGCGAGGGTGGAACGTGTCTTCGGGGCGGGGATCAGGCGCAGCAGCACCTCGGTGATCACGCCGAGGGTGCCCTCGGAGCCCACGAGGAGCGAGAGCAGGCCGGACGCGGAGGTATCCCCGCCTTCGCCGAGCCGGACGATCCGCCCGTCGGAGAGGACCGCGGTGATGCCGGCCACGAAGTCGGCCGTGACGCCGTATCGCAGCGTGTGCGGGCCCGCGGCATTGCAGGCAACATTGCCGCCGATCGTGCACGTCGACGACGACCCCGGGTCTGGCGGGTAGTACAGCCCTGCCCCGGCGGCCTGCCGGTGGATGCCGGCGGTGATGGCGCCTGCCTGTGCGTGGATCCGGAGGGCTTCCGACTCGAGGCCGAGGAGCCGGTTGAGACGGGCAAGGCTGAGGATTACGCCGCCATGCGATGGCGAGGCGCCTGCCGCGTAGCCGGTTCCGGCCCCACGCGGCACGATCGGGACGCGGTGGACGGCGCAGACACTGACGATGCCGGCGACCTCCTCGGTTGACCCCGGGAACACCACGGCATCCGGCAGGTGCCGCTCTCCGGAGGCACCCCACGCGTCGTACGCGTAGGCGGCGAGATCAGCGGGGCGCGTGTACACGTGTGAGGGAGAGACCTGACCCTCGAGATCGCGAATCACGCGGCGATCGAGCATGCCCGCCGCATTGTAGAGAGCGCATCAATTCCGGTGCACCGCGCCGCGGCAAACCCGTCCACGTCGAGGACCTATGGCGTTGAATAGGGAAGTGAGAGGACGAGCCTTCGTGTGCGCGCTCGGCTGCCTGGCGATGCTCGCCGTCAGCGGTTGCAGTTCATCTCCCCAATCGCCATCGCCTCGACCAACGAACCGCATTGCCCCGGTCCGCCTGATCGTGGCGCCGCCGCAGGTGATCGCACTCGCAAACACCTTCGAGGATCAATTCGCCGCCCGCGACTATGCATTGCAATGGGGTGAGCTCGCGCCCAAGGATCAGGCGCTGTGGCCATCGCTCGCAGCGCGCACCGCGATGCTCACGAGGAAGTTCGCCCATGCATCGGTCGAGCGCGTCTCGATCGGTGATCCCATCCTTGTATCGACCTGGACGCCGCCCGAGGATCCGTCGCTCCACTTCAACGACGTATGGCAATTCCCCGTGCAGGTGGTCTTTGCCGACCCAGTGGCGCTCCGCCCCGCCGGAGTCGCGGCACTCTATTCCATGACCCCACTGCAGGTCATCACCGACCCGGGGTCAGGTCTGGCCGAATTGCTCGGTGAGGGTCCGGAGTCCATCGACGCGCCGATCGTCCTCCCGCTCTCGATCCCGCTGATCAAGCTCGACGTGCCGATCCTGATGTACCACCTCGTCGATCAGATCCCCCCTCGTTCGATCGAGCCATCGACCTATGGCTGGAAGCTCGAGGTCGGTCTCACCACGCTGCCGAGCCAGTTCGATGCCCAGATGGCATATCTGGCGGGCATCCACGCCAACGCGATCTCCCTGCAGCATCTCGCCGACGCACTCCTCTACGGACTTCCGCTCCCGCCGCACCCATTCGTGATCACCTTCGACGATGGACGTCTCAGTCCGTTGACGAACGCGGTCCCGCTGCTGCGCCAAGATGGGTTCACCGCTGTGTTCTTTCCGTGCACGGGACTGATCGGGAGAAGGGTCGGGCCGCAGACGTACATGACGGCGGCCGAGATCCAGAATCTCGCGGCCACCGGTTTCTCGATCGAGGATCACACCATCAATGACGACACGGACTTCTTCTCCGCCGGACCAGGCACGCTGAACCGGCTCACCGATCGAACCAAGGCCATTCTCGAGAACCTCACCGGCGATCCAGTGCAGTTCCTTGCATATACCGGCCTGTGGCCGTGGCCGCTGAGCACGCAGGGCGCTACCCAGGAAGCGTCGATGTTCGCGACACTGGCGAGCTACGGCTATGTCGCGGGTGTACAGGATCTTCGCGTCGACAGTGACAGCGATGTCAGCACCGCGTTGTGGCAGCTCCCGCGAGTCCGCAGCGGGCTCGGGACAACCCTTTCGTTCTTCGAACACTGGTTCACCGCTCAGCCCTCCTGAGCTTGGCCCGCAGGACCCCTGGGTATACTCGATCCACGATGAGTGACTCCGAGATGCTCGACGCCCTCGAGCGCGCGCTCGCCACCGTCATCGATCCCGAGTTGCACAAGCCGATGCTGCAGCTCGGCATGCTGCGTGACCTCGCCATCGAAGGCGGGGTCGCCTCGCTGCGGGTGGTGCTCACCACGCCGGCGTGCCCGCTCAAGGACCGGATCCGCGACGACATCGACGCTGCGGTCCTGGGTGTGGTCCCAGGGATCACGCGGGTCGAGATCCGCTGGGATGCCGATGTGAGCTCCACGCGAGGGTTGCCCGGTCGCCAGGAGATCGCGGGTGTGCGCAACGCGATCGCGATCAGCGCGGGCAAGGGTGGTGTCGGCAAGACCACCGTTGCGGTCAACGTCGCGATTGCACTGCGTCTCGCAGGCGCCCGCGTCGGACTCCTCGACGCGGATGTCTACGGACCGAATGTCCCGATCATGCTGGGGATTCGGGAGCGTCCGCTTGCCGGTCCTGACGGCAAGATGCAGCCGCTCGAGGCGCATGGCCTCAAGGTCGTCTCATTCGGCACCATTCTCGATCCGGGACAGCCGGTGATCTGGCGCGGTCCGATGCTCGCCAAGGCGCTGCGCGAGTTTCTCTACGAGGTGTCGTGGGGCGAGCTCGACTATCTCGTCATCGATCTGCCGCCGGGAACCGGTGATGTACAGCTGAGCCTTGCGCAAAGCATGCCGATGACCGGTGCGGTCATCTGCACCACGCCGCAGGACGTTTCACTCGCCGACGTGAGTCGCGGCATCGAGATGTTTCGCAAGCTCAACGTCCCGGTCCTCGGAGTCGTCGAGAACATGAGCGGCTTCATCTGCCCGCACTGCAACGAGCGCACCGACATCTTTGGCTCCGGTGGAGGACGTGACCTCGCCGCTCGATATGAACTGCCCTTCCTCGGCGCGGTTCCGCTCGATCCGCGCATCCGCGGCGCGGACGGCGACGGTCGCCCGATCATGGCCGCGGCACCCTCGGGTCCGCTCGGCGAAGTCTTCCGCGATGTCGCTTCGCACATCGCGGCGCAGGTGAGCCAGGAGAACTTCAGCGCGGCTGCCGGCCCGGTGATGCCGTCTGGTCCGCGCCTTCCCGTCGCTCCCTGACGGACCCGATGAGCGGCCGGCTTAGCCGCCGATAACCGCCTTCGCTGCATCGCGGACCGTTTGCAGCGCGCTCAGGTCGTCGGTGAACACGCGAATCACCTGGTTGTGCTGCGGCAGTCGCGCCACCAGCTCTGTGGCCCGAGCGGCTTCGATGGTGCCGTTGAGGGGATCGTAGATCCTGACCATCCCATCGTCGGTCATCGGGTTCTGGGGCGCGATGCGTGCAATGGCAACATCCACCTCAACGCGGGCGCCAAGCGCCTTGGAAGCAAGTTCCGCGTCGAGCCGATCCTGCAGGGTCGAGGTATCAGTTCCCTTGTGGACGACGCTTTCGTAGGCGAGATGCCATGGGAGATCGCGCGCCGCGATGCGCGCCCATGCATCCGCCAGGCGTCGCCGTTCGCTTCCCG
Source organism: Candidatus Dormiibacterota bacterium (assembly GCA_963830305.1). Classification (GTDB taxonomy): domain Bacteria; phylum Chloroflexota; class Dormibacteria; order Aeolococcales; family Aeolococcaceae; genus Palsa-851. The sequence continues at coordinate 276,561 of CAWHLW010000004.1, forward strand.
GTGGGTCGCGGAGCCAGCGTTGCACGGCGACCAGCATCGACCAGTCGTTGAGCATCTCGTACTCATCGAGATGGTCGAGTGGGTTCCCGTGCAGAAGCTGGGCGACGGTGTCGGCGAAGATCTCGCGCATCGACAGGTCGAATCGGCGGCCGGTGCGGTGGTGATACACCTGCAGGTACATGTACAGACGTGACGCGAGAAACATCTCGAAAGCGCCTGCAGCGTGCGCGTGCAGCACGATGCTGTCGCCACTGACGAAGGTGTAGTGGATGATCCGCTGCACTTCCACGGCGCCGAGGCTGATGCCGCACATGTACGCGTCGCGTGGAACGTAGTCGAGGTTGTCGACCGTTGCGGGGCCGCAGAGGATCGGCTTGAGCGCGCGCAGCCATGGCGGCGGCGTGTAGCCCTCGATGTCGGCGTCCGCCATCACCCAGGCGACCCACATCGGATCGATCTGCTCACCGGGTGAGAAACGATCCGTCGGGCTCGCGCGCAGTGACGCGATGATGTCGGCGAGCTGATGCGTCACCAGGTGGCGGCCGATCACCTCGTGGTCGAGGTGATATTGCTCGAGCACCTCGTGGTCGAAGAAATGTCCGAAGGGCCCATGACCGACGTCGTGGAGAAGTCCCGCGATTCGCAGCGTCTCCTCGACCAGGGCCGGCGATGGGGCGTCGGGGAATGCGACACGCAGCGATGCATCGACACGTCGTGAGAAGAGGCTCGCGAGATGCATGGCACCCAGCAGGTGGGTGAATCGCGAATGCTCGGCGGTGGGAAAGACCCACCACGCTGACTGGAGCTGATGTACACGGCGGAGACGCTGCAGCCAGACCGTGTCGAGGAGCTGACGCTCGCTCGCCTCGCCCGGCCGATCCTTGGTGATCTCTATGTACCCATAGAGAGGATCGGCGATGAGGTTGACCTGGCGGAATCGCTCCGCCGCGGCGAAGGAGTTACTCGTCCTCGTCCCCGTCGTCGTCCTGGTCGTCGCCGTCTTCCTCGTCGTCGTCATCGGCCAGCGAAACCGGCTTCCAGCCGCGCAGGTCGGTCATCGAACGCCTCCTCAAGTGGGTGATCTGCCAGTCGTCCTGAGAACGATTTTATACGCCATGCCACGACCAGACGCCGGGACAGTGGTCTGGCGAGCGCCAAGCAGATGTCACGAATCGGTGATCTCTGTGACAGCGGCGTGTCACTGGGGAGATTGCCACCTAGAATCGAAATGGTGCGCCGAGCGTTCATCCTGCCGTCCGCATTCGTCGCCGCACTCACGCTTGCGTGGTCAGCGATGCCGGTCTCTGCCGCACTGTCCGCGCGCCCATTTGCACTCACGGCAACATCACCAACGTCCGCTGGTCGGTTGCATGCGAGCAATGCGCACGCGCTGAGCGCAACGGTGACGGCGGGTACGTCGCCAACGCTATTGCAGAGTGAGCAGGGGCTTAGCGAGAACGCCGCGATCACTGCGGCAGGAGCGGGAAATCCCGCTGTGACCACCCCTGCCGACCCGAGCATCGCCGTCGGGCCGAACAACATCGTGGAGTTCGCGAACAGCGCTCTCATGATCACCCCCCGCTCTGGTGCCTCGCCGGTGTATGTGAACATCAGCGCGATGCTCGGCAACACGTCGGGTTTTGCGCTTCGATACCCGCAGGTCGTGTATGACCCCTTCTCGGGGCGCTTCATCCTCATGGTGCTGGAGTCCAGCCAGACGGCGTGTGCGAGCCTCGTGGAGATCATGATGTCGCAGACCAACCCGGCACTGCCGTGGACGTCGCGGGGATCGATCAACCTCGATCCCGCGCTCGGCAACGGTGTGGAGCTCTCGAACGTCTCGCTGGGACTCACGCCCAACATCCTGGTGGAGTCCAGCGACTACATCAGCTGCACCACGAGTCTTCCCGTCGCGAGTCAGATGGTGGTGATCCGGAGAGCCGATTTCATCAGCGGCGCGTTGACGGCCAACAGCTACGCGTTCATCGAGCCGGGACCGATCGGGCTGCAGCCGGCACAGGCGTTGAGTGCGCAAAACGTTGAGTACGCGGTGGCCAACGATGCCAGCTGCAGCCCAGGAAAGGTGCCGGGCAGCTTCGCGGTGTTGGCCATCAACGGACTCCCTACGGCCGGCTCTATCGCGTGGGTGTGCACGAGCGAATCCGAACCCACTGCGACGTCGACTCCCCCCGCAGCAGCGCAGGAAGGAACGGCGGCCACCCTGACCACCGGCGGCGATCGTTTCCTCAGCGCTGTCTGGCAGGGGAACGTGCTCTGGATGGCCGGCAACACCGGATGCAGTTCGGGCGGCACGGTGTCCTGCCTGAACGTCGTGTCGATTCCGGCCACATCTCCGGCCACCTCGCCCGGGACACTCGGTGCGCCAACACAGTTTCCGCCCGAAAGCGTGAGCGGTGCGTACCTCTACGATCCTGCGCTCGCTGTTGACAGCAGTGGCGATGCCATCCTCACCTTCGACAAGTCGTCGAGCGCGACGCCCGAGTCGATCATGGTCGCGGCCATCACGGGCGGCGTCTGGAGCAGCTTCAGCACGCTGCACGCGAGCGCGAACTTCTACCAACCCAGTGGATGCTCGAGCTGTGCATGGGGCGACTACTCCGCGGCCGTGCAGGATGCATCGCATCCGACCGACGTGTGGGTGGTCTCGGAAGAGGACGGTGCCATCACAGGGACGGGCTGCTCGACTGCCACCGCGTGCTGGGACACGTACGTCGGCCGGTACACGTTTGCCGGCCCGATGATCTCGTCTTTGACGCCGGCTGCGGGACCGTCCGTGGGCGGCCAGCTGGTCACTGTCGCCGGCTCGGACTTCGCAGTGGACAGCACCTTCACGTTCAACGGCGCTACGGTCGTGCCGACGACCGGCTCGCTGACCCCGGATTCGTTCACGTTCACCACGCCGCCGGCCCCGTCCGGATTGGTCGAGGCGCAGGTTACGGACTCGCTGGGGACAAGTCCGATCACTGTCGGGTCGGGCTACATCTACGTCGGTCTGGCGAATTACGTGCCACTCACCCCGTTCCGCATCCTGGACACGCGTCCGGGATCATCGACATGCACTCAGTGCACGCTGGACCCGACGCTCGGACCGGGCGCAACCGACAAGCTCCAGCTCACCGGCGTGACCGGGCTTTCGGTGACCGATCCGATACCCACCGACGCCACAGCCGTGGTCCTCAACGTGACCGAGGTGGCCGGCACCGCCGGCAGCCTCCTGACCGTCTATCCATACGGCACGAAACTGCCGACGGCTTCAAACCTGAACTTCGCCGCGGGTAAGGTGATCGCCAACCTCGTAACCGTCACGCTCGGTCAGGGTGGCGCGGTTGACATCTACAACGCCCTTGGGACAGTCAACGTGCTCGCCGACGTCGAGGGGTACTTCGCACCCGAGGCGTCGACCGTCGCCACCGGTGAGTTCCATCCCATCTCGCCGGTTCGCGTGTGCGATACGAGAAGCAAGTCGCCCACGCCCGCGTGCAAGGCGCATGGCGCGCTGAGTGCCTCCGGGTCGATGGTCGTCAACGTGACCGGGATCGGGGTCGGGAGCAACATGATCCCCGTCAACGGCAGCGCAGCGGCGGCTGTGGTCAACCTCACCGGCGTCGCGGGGAGCGCCCTGACGTACCTGAGCCTCTCGCCGACCAACGCGAGCGGGCAGTGCTCGTACGGCCCGGGGCACGCATCGCCCTTCTCGTCGATCAACCTCACCGCGGGGTTGGTGGCGGCGAACCGGGTCATGGTGGCGCTCGGTCCGTCAACGAGTGGCGGGCCGGACAACTCGCTCTGTGTCTACAACGCTGCCGGCTCGATCAACTTCCTCATCGACGCCAACGGATGGTATGGCGGTGCCAGCGCTCCGGTCGGTGCCCAGTACCAGGCGATCCAGCCAACTCGCATCTGCGACACACGCTCGGGCGGAGCCGGTTGCGCGAAACACCTTGTGGCACCGCCAACCGCGAGCCTGATCACCGTGGCCGGGCAGGGTTCACTCCCATCGGGTCCGACCGTGGTGGCGGTGATCGCCAACCTGACAGCGATCGCTCCGAGCACGGCGACCTACCTGGTTGAGTACCCGGCGAACATCGGCGTCCCGGGCGCGTCGGATATCAACCTCAGCGCCGGGGAGGTATTGCCCAACCTCACGGTTGTCCAACTCGACCCGGTGGCCGGCGCCGACCAGGGCGATATCGACCTGTACAACGCAGCCGGGACCGTCAACGCGGTCATCGACATCGAGGGCTGGTTCCAGTAATCGCCTGACCCGGGGCCCGCCCGCCCGTCATCGGTGGGCGAACTCGATCGTTGCGACGCTGTGACGGCAACGTCAGAGGGTGTCTGGCAGTCTGGGCCGGCATGCATAGGTCCTTCCATCGACTGGCGCTTGCGGCGCTGCTCGCTGGATCCGCGAGCGTTGCTCCGCTTGCGAGCGCGGGAGCCACGGCCCCGACCACCGCCACCACCACAGCCTTCGCGACGGCTGCGTGGAGCGTGGGCGCGGTGGTCGACCAGATCGCACCGCCGCACACGAGTCAGCCCGGAACCCCACTCCCGCCTGCGCCGACGGTCACGCACGGCATGCTCGCCGCAGAGACCGCGGGGACGGGCAATTACGGGCAGGCCCTGATCACCGGCTGCGCGTGGGCGACCTGGGTCACCAACTGCCAGAACCTCACCGCGTACGGCAACGGTTCGTCGTTCGACGACGTCGGGTGCGGGACCCCCTTCGGATGCGAATTCGGACCGGAGTTCCAGTGCACCCAGCTCGCGCTTCGCTATGCGTACTACGCCTGGGGCGAGCCGGCGACCTGGGGGGGCCAGGCGTATCAGATGTGGACCGCTGGTCCGTCGCTGCCCGTTCCCTTGCAGCAGTTCGCCAATGGCGCCGGGGTGGCGCCCATGCAGGGCGACCTCATGATCTTCGGGCCGGGATGGCTCGGTACCTACTGGGACGGGTCGGGCCACGTCGCGATCGTCCGTGACGTCGGGCCGGGCTACGTTGACGTGGTCGAGCAGAACGCCACGTCCAGTGGCACCGATCGCTTCGCACTCAACGGTTCGCTGGTCACCGCCAACGGCTACACGCCGATCATCGGCTGGCTACGCCAGACCGAGCAGACACCGGTCGAGCTGACCTCATCGAATGTTGCCGGGACCCCGCAGAGCGTTTCCGACCAGCCCGGCGATATCGACGTGATCTGGCGGGGCACGGACTCCAGGCTCCACGACCTCGCGTATCGCAGCGGGGGGTGGCAACCGCAGTCGCTCGCCGCCATCAGCCCGGCGGATGTCGCCTCGGACCCGGCAGTCGTGTCGCCGTCGCCGGGTCAGGTCGATGCTTTCTGGGAGGACAGCAGCGGTAACCTCTGGCAGGTCCAGTCGCAAAGCGGGTACTTCGGCGCCGAGACATGGCTCGCGCCTCAGGAGTTGCAGGTCGGCACGCTCGCACCCGGTTCGGCTCCCACCGTGGTGAGCCAGGCCCCCGGCGACATGGAGATGATCTGGAAGGGCGCTGATGGGCAGCTCTGGGTCAGCACCTTCACCGGGAGCTGGTCGACTGCAACGCCGCTCAACTCGGGCCTTGTTACCGGCAACCCGTCGGCGGTGGCGACCACGAACGGGACCGTCGGGGTTGTCTGGCGCGACGCCGCAGGCAATCTCTGGAGCGACCTCGGTGCAGACTACGGCTGGTACGGCGCGCACGAGATCGGTACCGGCGGCCTGGCCAGTGATCCGACCGTCGTGACCGGAGGACCCGCCAACGTCGACGCGATCTGGCGGACACAGGCCGGGTCGATTTGGGCCGCCGGCATCACTGCCAACGGAGGTCCGGCACAGGTCGAGGTCGACTCTGCAGTGAGCATGGGGCGCCCGGCGGCGGCCGGGACATCGTCCAGCGCGGTAGCGGTTGTGATGCAGCGCGCCAACGGAAGCCTTGCAGCCGCGTTGTATCAGCCCACCAGTGGATGGGTGGGTCCGGAACAGCTCAACCAGATGGCGGCAAGCTCTCAGATCTCCGCCGTGAGCTGGTACACCAACGCCGTCGCTGCGTTCTGGCAGGGAACCGGCAACAGCCTCTGGTGGTCTGCCGCATGCGACGGCTGCGCGGCGCAGCCAGTCCCGGTCTACGACTCCACCCCGTAGGTCCTCACCGCGTCGGCGGTTGACGTCGGCTGGCCCGCGGGGGCGATGATCCGCAGGTGACCACGCTCTCCGAGCTGGCTGTTGCCGGCGATGCGATCGCACGGACATCCTCGAAATCGGAGAAGGTGCGGATCCTTGCGCAGTTTCTCGCCGCGATCGACGAGAGCGAGCTTGCACAGGCGACGCGCTACTTCGGCGGCGGCGTCTTTGCGACCGGTGACCAGCGCACCCTGCAGGTTGGTGGCGCAGCGTTCTCATCGGTGCTGCGCACCGTCAGCGGCGCTGATGACTCGACCATTCGTGCCGCCTGGCGGCGCCACTCGGACACTGGCGACGTGACCGGCGACCTGCTTGCTCGCGTTGAGGGTCGTGTGACGGCGCCGATCTCCATCCACGAACTCGACCATGCGTTTGCCGAGATCGCGGGTACGCGGACCGCGCGCGACCGTACTGGGCTGCTCAGTGCGCTGCTCGGCCGCGTGACACCGGATGAGGCGCGCTACATCGCCAAGTTGATCACCGGCGAGCTGCGCATCGGCTTGCGCGAAGGACTGGTGGAGGAGGCCGTTGCGATCGCATTTGGAGCGCCACCGGACGCGGTCAGTCGCGCCGTGATGCTGACCGGAGACATCGGCGAGGCGGCGCTCCTGGCGCGGGCAGGACGGCTGGAAGACGCCGCACCGCACTGGTTCGTTCCGCTTCGGTCGATGCTGGCCACACCCGTCGCCGATGCTGCCGAGGCGGTTGCGCGCCTCGGCGAGGACGTCTGGGTTGAAGACAAATATGACGGAATCAGGTGTCAGCTCCACCGTCGCGGCGCCGAGGTCGCGCTCTACAGCCGCGACCTCAAGAATGTCTCAGCGCAGTTCCCCGAGATCACCGACGCGGCGGTCCGCCTCCACGCCGATGTGATGCTCGACGGCGAGATCCTCGCCTTCCACGATGGTCGCGTGATGCCGTTCCACGCGCTCCAGACCCGGCTTGGACGCGTCGCTCCGAGCGCCGACGTGATGGCGTTCGTGCCGGTGATCTACGTCGCCTGGGACGTGCTCAAGGTGAACGACGAGGTATTGATCGACCTCCCCTTACGTGAGCGGCGAGCACGGCTCGAGGCGCTGATGGTGCCTCATCCGCTCGCACTCGCTCACCTCGAGCGTGTCCGCGGCGAGACCGAGGTCGATCGGCGATTCGACGATGCCCGGGCGCGACTGAATGAAGGACTCCTGTTGAAGCAACCCGAGTCGCCGTACACCCCGGGACGGCGCGGATTGAACTGGCTCAAGCTCAAGCGACCCCTCGACACGCTCGACGTCGTTGTGGTGGGGGCCGAGTGGGGTCACGGCAAGCGACGCGGCGTGCTCAGCGACGTGACCTTCGCCGTGCGCGTTGACGACACCGATCAACTGGCGACCATCGGCAAGGCGTACACGGGGCTCACCGATGTTGAGATCGCGGAGATGACCGCGCTTCTACAGGACATCACCATTGCCGATCACGGTCACTACCGCACCGTTGAGCCGCGCATCGTCCTCGAGATCGCGTTCGATGCGGTGCAGTCTTCGGCGCGCCACAAGTCGGGCTTCGCCCTTCGGTTTCCGCGCATCGCCCGGTGGCGGCACGACAAGTCGCTCGCCGACATCGACTCGCTCTCGCGGGTTCGCGACCTTGCCAGCGCGATCGAGCACGAGCGCGTCCAGCTCGTCGACCAGACCGGCGCCTGATCAGCTCTGCTCGAGAAAGGCTCCGAAGAGTTCCGGGGTGTCCATGGCCGTGTCCCCAACCTGCGAGAAGGCATCGAAACGCGCGCGCAGCGCCGCGTACTGCTGCACCAGTGCCCGATCGTCGTAGGCCTCCATCGGATCCCAGGGATGCAGGTATCGAACCTCGCTGATGCCCGCCTGGAGCATCTCCTTGAGGCAGCCGAAGCACGGCTGTGTGGTTGTGGTCATCGAGGCTCCGAGCGTCTGCTGGCCGAAACGCGCCGCGGTGAGCAGCGCGTTCTGCTCGGCATGCACGCAGATGCAGATGTCGTACGCGCCACCGCGCAGCCCGTCATCGTCGCGCCGCGAGCAGCGGTGGCAGCCCCCGTCGGAGCAGTTCGGCATGCCGAAGGGAGTTCCGTTGTACCCGGTGCTCAGCACCCGGGCGTCGCGTGTGATCACCGCCCCCACCCTGCGCCCGAGGCAGTCTGCGCGGGTGCGAGCGGCGAGCGCGATGAGCAGGAAGTACTGATCCTTGCTGGGCCGGTGTGGCGCCGGGGTGGTCATATCTCTATGGTGGCTGAGATCGGCGGTTTCATGACGCCGAGGTCGTCGGGATAGAGTTGCGCCAGGGCGGGTAGCTCAGCCGGTTAGAGCAGGGGGCTCATAACCCCACGGTCCCAGGTTCGAATCCTGGCCCGCCCACTCTTGTCATGTCTCAGGACATCGTTGACACATGTCTCACGACATCGTTGACAACTCTAGGCTTCGGACCGCTCTTGGTACCGAGGGGCTGGTAGTCGCGGGTTGGGTCGAGGACGAGTTCGCGAATGAGGGATCCGTCCTCACGGATCACGCGGATGTTCTTGTTGGCGACCAGGAGGTGGACGCGGAGCCCGCGGTAGTCAGCGCCGAGGCCGATGTGGTGGAGCCGGCTCAGGTAGCGGAGAGTGACGACCCCTGCCTTGTCGACACGGTCGTGGCGGACCCGGTAGTGAGCGAGTGGTTCGGCGACGTTGGGTCTGGCCTTGATGCGGGCGTGGAAGGCGTGCAGGGGCGTGTCGCCGTGGAGGGCGCGATGGGGGCGCTGCTGGTTGTAGTAAGTCCGGAAGGCATCGAGCTGGGCCTGGAGCACGGCCAGCGTCGATGCTGGCGCCTGTTTGTCGAGGAACTTCTTCTGGGTCTGGTGAAAGCGCTCGACCTTGCCGCAGGTCTGGGGGTGGTACGGGGTCGAGTGTTTGGCGACGATGCCGAGCCGCTCGAGCTCGGACTCGAGGAGCACCTTGCCTTTGCGTGACTTGCCGCTGAAGACGGCGCCGTTGTCGCTCAGGAAGGCGGCGGGGAAACCATAGAGTTCCCATGCCGTGGCAAGGCTTTTGACCACGTCCGCGGCCTTGACGGTGACGTAGGCATCGGCGACGACGAGCAGCCGGGAGTGGTCGTCGATGCAGTTGAGGATCTCGACGCCGCTGCCGTCGGCGAGCTGCCAGTGGGTGCTGTCGGCTTGCCAGAGTTCGTTGGGCAGATCGGCCTCGAACCGAATGAAGGACGAGCGCGGGCGCTTGTGGGGCTGCGGAGTGATCAGGCCGTGCCGAGCGAGGATGCGCCAGATGGTCGCCACCGAGGGCGCCGTGCCGAGTTCAAGACGCAGGTGGTGGGCGATCGTGTGCGGGCCGCAGTCATGGCCGGCGGCAGCGAGTTCTCCGCGCAGGCGAACGATCGCGGCTTGGATCTCGGGCGCGACGGCGTGGGCACAGGAGCGTGGCCGCCGTGAGCGTGGTTCCAGAGCGTCATACCCGCCTTCTCGATACCTCGCGATCAGCTTGTAGAGCCAATACCTCGAGATCCCGTGCGCCTTGGCGACCTCCCCGACGCCTTGTCCCTCGAGTAGCACCGCGTCGACCACATAGCGCCCCAGAGCCATAGCCAACACCCCCGCCGAACGTGGGTGTCAACTATGTCTTGAGACATCTGTCAACTATGTGGTGAACTCACACACTGGCCCGCCCACTCTCTGCGTGTGAAAAGTCGGGTGACGCGCTGTGGAGGGCCGCTCATGTGACGGCACGCTCCGAGCCGGCGGTCCAGCGCTACTTGGTCCGGGTCCATCCGCTGCTACCGCAGCGGTCCCGAACGAACGCTGCCGGGCTTTCGCGTGGGTTCGTCGGATCGCCGCTCCTGTCGGCGTGCAATTTCGTATCCGAAACCAGCAGCGCACGCTCCGAACACCACACCTCCGATAACGCCGCCTACCCAGAGGAGGGGCGTGTTGGGGTTGGTCTGTTCGGTAGCGATGAACCCGCCAAGAGCGAATCCAATGAACGCGACCACGACCGTGACACCGACCCATGGCAGTGGCATCTTTGGCCATGGAATTGCGGCAGCAACCAGTGGCGGGGCAGGGGAAGCGCTTCGCGCGATGGTCAGCGTTGTCTCCACAGCCACACTCAAGAAGATGTCGAGAACAATCAGCAGTGGGACGTGTAGGAGCAACGACGAGACGAACGCGCCCACCTCTGCGATGGCCAACAGCCGTCGCCCGTACTCGGGTCTCCGAGCGAGATACAGCGAAGCTAGAACAATAACGGCCCCAAAAGGGACGTTGACATACGCATCGAGCGAGGCATCGCCGCGGGAGACCAGTGGCGTTGCAGCTCCCGCGGCTTCAACGAGCGCACCCGCGGCAATGACCAAGCATGTCCCGTGGAGGAGACCCGCAGTCTGGGCGAGACGCACTCCCGCTGAGATGCGATCCGTAGTGCCTGTGTACTGAACTTGATGTCGCGACAGCATCGTGCTGGCAACGATGCCACTCATCGCCATGCCCATAAGGATGAGCAACGGCAGCGTGAGCAGAAGTGATGTCACGGCCGCCACCGCCTCCAGCGTCCCCAGAGTCCAAAGGCCGCGCTGGCTCTGGCGCCCAAGGTATGCGCCCGCGATCAAGATAGCGACTCCCAACGGGAGGGCCACCAGCGCGGCCCGCTGCGCATCCGCGCTCGAGAGAAGCGGATGAGGACCTTCCGCAGCTGCGAGCAACATGAGACCGGCCAGTAGGAGACAAGTACCGTGCACTATCGCCGCCGCTTGAGCGAGGCGTATGGCGGCGGGTGTTCTCATGTTCATCGCGACTGATCCTTCCCTCACCATGACCGAACCATATCCCGGGTACGGAGCGGCCGTATTGACGGGCACGTCCGCAAGCCGTTTCAGTTTGCGCATGTCGTCGATCAAGTGCGAAGTGATCCATGCCCTGGTTCCATTGGTGATACCAACCCGGATAGAGCCACCAGCGGAGCTGCCCCTGGGACGAACTTGAAAACCGCGGGCGGCAAGCCTTGGGTTCGACCCCCACTTCGATGCTGAGAGGTTACTGCCGAAGGTGGCTATAACTTGTCGGGGACCACATTGTCCGTGTTGAAGTCCGTATGGTAGCGAACAGGTGTTTGGTACAATACCGGTCATGGAAGCCTTCGCCATTCCGGATGCGCGTGACCGTCTCAACGAGGTTGTTGATGCACTCGTCCATGAGTCCATCGACCACGTCTCGACACACGCGCTCGGCGAGGATCTCATCGAAATCCAGCGGGCGACCGATCGTCTCCAGGCCGAGTTCCTCCGTCGCCTGCACCGCTTTGATCGCGCCCATGGAGCGCTGGCGGAGGAGGCCGGCAGCACAACGTCCTGGGTGCGCGATCACTGCGCCGTGACCTGGAAGGCGGGCGCGTCCAGCGTGCGTCTGGCGCGCACCCTCGGCGAGCTGCCGGCCACGCTCGACAGCGCCCGGGCCGGGCGCGCCTCGCTCAGCAACGTGACCCTCATCGCCCAGCTCGCCACTGCGGTCGGCGTCGAGCAGGTGGCGCCGCTCGAACACATCCTCGTGGGCGCGGCGGAGACGCTCGAGCCCGCTGCCATGCGCACCCTCACCCAGGCCGCACGGCTCCAGATCGACCCCGACGGGGTGCTCGACGATGACAACCGCGCCCACGAGCGTCGCTGGTTCGAGTGCGAGCAGAGCTATGGCGGCGCGTGGTTCCTGCGCGGTCAGCTCGATGCCGAGGGCGGTGCGGTGGTCAAGGCTGCCATCGATGCGCTCGCTCATGGGTTGAGTCCTGGCGAGACGCGGTCAGGGTCGCAGCGTCGTGCCGATGCGCTGGTCGACATGTCCGCCGCCCAGCTGCGCTGCGGTGACCACCGCGATGTGCACGGACAGCGTCCGCATCTGACGGTCACGGTGAGCGCGGAGACGCTGCGCGCGGAGACGCGGAGCGATGACACGCGGCATGCAGGGACGCTGCACCCTGGTGGCGCTGCCCAGCCGGCAACGTTACACGGCGTGGGGCCGATCCATCCCGAGACCGCACGCCGGATCGCTTGCGACGCGGTGCGGACCGTGGTCACGATTGCAGCAGCGCCCGCTGATGCCTCGGCCTGGATGGCCGCCACGAGTGCCGTGCCGCTGTCGGTGGGACGGGCCACGCGCACCATCCCGGCACACATCCGCACAGCGCTCCACCTCCGCGATCACGGGTGCCGCTTCCCGGGATGCGACCGCCCACCCGCGTGGACGGATGGCCACCACATCATCCATTGGGCCGACGGCGGGCCAACCGAGCTCGAGAACCTCGTCTCCCTGTGCCGTCCGCATCACCGAGCGGTGCACGAGCAGACGTGGCGCATTCATATCGCTGACGGAATTGCCGTGGTGGAGCCGCCTCCCTGACGAAAGTGCCAGGAGGTGGAGCCTGGCACGCGGCCGACGCCGCCCAAAGTGCCTTCGTAGTGATGTGAACTCGTGGCGCAACCGGCCGTACTGAGCTCCAGATGGAAGGCGGCCGGAACTCGGTACTTGCAAACGTGTGACGCGTTCGCTACGATTCGCCTATGGAAGGGGGAGTGGTCGCTTCTGGTGTCGATGCCCCTGTGGTCGATTCCAGGCAAGCCCGCTTTGCGAATCTCTCGAGGCATGCGATCACCGCGGCATTCGTGGCCGTTATCGCGCTGGCCTTCCACATCAGCGGGGCCAGTGGATCGACGGCCACAACCAACTTGTCAGTTCTCGTGCTCTCGACCCTCATCGCCCAGGTGAGCCTGCCGCGCCGGCAACTGCGCAGCCTGCTGGTCGCCACCACCCAACGGGCGCATTTCGAAAACCCGCGTTACGACAGGCGGGCAATCGCTCGTCCCGCGCTACCTCATATGCTGTCCCAAACAGGCCGCGTCCACGAGGGGCATTGACATGGGTTTCCTCGACGACTTGAAGAAGGCTGCGCAGGACGCCGGATCGGCGATGCAGCGCGGGGTGGACAACCTTCAGAAGCCGGGCGCGCCGCCCGAGCCGCCACCCGTCGGCGGCGAGATGCCGGGTGCTCCTCCGAGCCCACCACCGGTGGCGAGTGCACCCCCGGAACTGACCGTGCCCGGAACTCCGCAGGCAACGCCTCCCATGGCGAGCGCACTTCCGGACGCGCCCATGTCGGGGTCTCCGCTGGCAATGCCTCCTATCGCCGAGCCGCAGTCATCGTCGCTGCCGCAGCTGCCGGCACCCGATGGCGGAAACGTCCTCCCGCCGCCGCCTGCCCCAGCGCAGTAGCCACTCCCGAGACCCGACGCGGCGGACGCTACGATGGCCGCGCTCATGAATGAGTGCAGGTAGCCCATCCGTGTCCTGCGATTGGCTCTTCGTCGACGGGTCCAGTCTCATCTTCCGCGCCTTCTACGGCGTCCCCAAGACGGTCCGGTCACCCGACGGAAAGCTGGTCAACGCCGCGCGGGGATTCCTCGAGACGCTCACCCGCCTGGCCGGCACCAGGCACCCACGCCACATCGCGGTCGCCAGCGATGCCGACTGGCGGCCGGACTGGCGCGTCGCGTTGATCCCGGGATACAAAGCCCAGCGCGTCGCCGAACCCATCCCACCGGCGCTCATCCCGCAGATGCCGGTGATCGATGCGCTCCTGGCCGCCATCGGCATCGACGAGCTCGGGGTCGCGGACTACGAGGCGGAGGACGTCATCTCGACCTGGGCGGCTGAGGCCGCGGGAACCGTCGAGATCGTCAGCGGTGACCGCGACCTGTTCGCGCTCATCGAGGACCCCCGTGTCACCGTGCTCTACCCGGAGAAGGGCGGCTGGGCGATCGTCGACGAATCCGAGGTGACGAGGCGATACGGGATCCCGGGGCGTCGCTACGCGGATTTCGCGATGCTCCGCGGCGATCCCTCCGACGGGCTGCCAGGCTTGAAGGGAGTGGGCGCCGTTGCCGCAGCGTCGATGATCCGCCAGTACGGGGGCGTCAGCAGCCTGCTCGAGGCACACCGGCTGAGCCAGACCGATCAGGACTACCTGACCCGGGCAACCAAGGTGGTTCCTCCCGTCCCGGACCTGCCGATCGAGCTGCCGGAGGGAAGGCGGGCCCACTACCCCGCGGATCCGGGAGCGCTCAACGCGCTGATGGCCGAGCACGGTCTGCAGGCGGCGTGCAGCCGTCTCGTCGACGCGCTCAACCAGGAGACGAGCGAATCGTGAGATGACTCGCTTGCGGACCGACCGTGTGACCGTCATCGGCATCGTCATCGCGGTGGTGAGCCCGCCGGTGCTGACGTTCATCCTGGCCCAGCTGCCCACCACGGATGCGCGAGCCTATGTCTTCCTGTACCTGGGAATCGTCGCGTCGCTCGGCCTGCTCACCGGCCTCATCCCCGCGCTCGTGGCCGCCGCGATGTCATCCGTCCTCGGCGACTACTTCTTTCTTCCTCCCGTCGACAGCCTGAGCCTTGCCAACCCCAGCGACGTCCTCTACCTGGTCATCTTCTTTGCCACCGCGAGCGCGGTCGGCACTGTCGCAGCGCTTCGTCGCCGGGCGATTGTCGAGGCACGCCACCTGACCAGGACGCTCGAGGACACGAACGCCGAGCTCGAGCGCCTGTACCAGGAGCAAGCGGCGTCGGCGCGGACAGCAGTCCGGCTGGCGCAGACCCAGCAACAGATCTCCGCGCTCCGCGATGCGGACCGTGTGCGGCGCGAACTGCTCCAGAACGTGAGCCACGAGTTGCGCACGCCGCTGGCCAGCATCCTGACGGGTGCGACGGTGCTCCTCGGCCGGAGCGATGTCTCCGCACCCGTTCGCGACGGGCTCTCGGGCATCGTGATGCAATCCCGAAGGCTCGACCGGCTGGTCGGCGACATGCTCGACCTGGCTCGAATCGAGGGTCACGCGCTCGAGTTGCGCCTCGAGCCCACCGATGTGGGCGACGCGGTCGAGGCGGCCGTCGGGCGGCTGAAGCAGATCCATCCGACCCGCGACGTCCGGGTGACCACCGAGCCCGGTCCGCTTGAAGCCGTCGCCGACTGGGACCGGCTCGGTCAGGTGCTGGACAATCTGCTCGTCAACGCCGACCGATATGCGCCACCGGCAACACCGATCGAGATCGAGGTCGCACATGGTGCACGCGGGACCGTCGTGACTCGCGTGATCGATCACGGCCCGGGCGTTGACCCCGCGCTGCGCGACCGCATCTTCGAGCGATTCGTTCGCGATGAGGAGTCTGGTGCGGAGGGTACGGGCCTCGGTCTCGCGATCGTCCGCGGCATCATCGAGGCGCACGCGGGGCGCATCTGGCTGGACGATCCCGATGAGGGCGGTGGCGCTGTGTTCGCGTTCACGCTCCCTGCAGTGGCGGCCGAGACCACGGCTCCTCCGGAGCCTGCTGCCACCGACCCGGCGAAGGTTCCCTAGCCGGCGCTCGCCTGTAGGTCACGAGCGATCCGATCGTGCTTCCTCGTGTGGCGTCGCGAGCACATGGATGTCGACATCGGTCAGGAGCTGGATGAGCCTGCGCAGGGTGCCGCGGCGCCCCCGACCGCGCGTCACCACGATCTCGGTGGCAAGAATTTTTCGCGCGTAGTGGGTCAGAGCACTCGCAGGGTCGTTCTCGTAGAGCGTCACGAACGTCCCGTCGGCCTGGTGGGTGAGTGCCGCATACGTCCCGAGGAGCTGCATCTCCTGCTCTGACCGCTTGCGATCGCGCACGGTCACTGCGGTCATCTTGCCGTCGAGCCGGGCGGCGAGCGCCGCGGTACTCGCGATGACGTCGTCCATGCCGGGACGTGGCGGCACGCAGAGCATGACCCGCGGTTTGACCTCCCACGGTGCCTCGATGCCGCGGTCGCGCATGTACGCGACGAGGCGTCGATCGGTGTGCTCCGCGAGGATCCGGAAGGCGAGCTCGCGCAGCGACGCGAGTACCTCGGGTCGGAACGCGCGAGCCCGTGCCTCCGCCGCCTCGCTGGAGGGAACGATCTCGCCCCGACGGAGGCGTTCGTCGAGCAACGACGGCGTGATGTCCACGATCTCGAGCTCGGTGACCTCGTCGAGGAACTCGTCCTCGACGATGTGCTCCGGACGTTGTCCGAGCATCGCGCCCATGCCCTCGACGGTGCTGCGCAGGTCAGTAAGGTGCAGGGTGGCGATCAGCATCATGCCGGCGCGCAGCAGGAGAGGCACCGACTCGGTGATGGGCCGGCCCTTGGTGTCGACGCCCGCGAGATCGTCGAGGCACGCCACCTCGGGGTTGCGGCGCAGCAACGCGTCGACGTCGACGATGCCATCTCGAGCCGGGGAGTTCGGTCCACCGAGGATCTCCAGGTCACCGACGGCGAGCTCGCAGCGACTCCGGCCATCGGTTTGCACCGCCGCCACGACCACATCGGTGCCTCGCTGGCGGCGACGGTTCGCCTCGTCGAGCATCGCCACCGTCGTCCCGCACCCTCGTGCGTACCCGAGGTACACGCGCAGCCCGGAGCGGCTCGCGCTCGCGTGGAGCGCCCGGAGCAACGTGTCGGAGTCGGGGCGCTGGTCGCTGTTCGTGAGCGTGCCGCTGCGTTGCAGCGCGGGGCGTGCGATGACGTGAACGCTCACATCGGGGAGCTCGCTGATCAGCCGGTCCACGAGTCCGCGGTGCAGGCGGCTGCGTACGCCCGGATGCGACGACTGGCCGATTACCACGTGCTGCACGCCGAGCTCCTGCGCAACTGCGATGACGTTGTCGGCAACCTTGCCCTCGCGCTCGATGAATCCGCATTGCAGCAATTCCGCGAGTTGCTTCGACTTGGTGCGGCCGGGCTCGGTTGCAGCATCATTTCTGCCTGGTACGACCAGCACGGTGCAGAACCCACCGAAGCGCCGCGCCAGACGGCTGGCCCGGCGGATGAGCGTGCCACTGCTCTGGCTGCCACTGACGGCCACAAGGACCGACTGCGGCGCGGGGCGGACAGCACCGCGGGCGCGGCCGACCGTCTGCGCCACCAGGCGAAGCGCGATCTCCCGCAGCGCCGCAAGGTTGCCGGGCCGGAAGAAGTTGGCCAAGGCCGTGTCGACCTTCTCCGGCGCGTAGATGTTCCCGTGGCGCATGCGCTTGCGGAGCGCCTCCGGGGAGATGTCGATGAACTGGATCTCGTCAGCGTTGTCGAGAACACTGTCGGGAAGGGTCTCGCGCACCGGGATGCCGGTGATGTGCTCGGCAAGGTCCTTGACCAACTCGAGGTGCTGGACGTTGACGGTGGTGATGACGTCGATGCCGGCTGCGAGAATGTCCTCGACGTCCTCATACCGCTTGGTGTGACGGACACCGGGCACGTTGGTGTGTGCGAGCTCGTCCACGAGCACAACCTGCGGGTGGCGGGCGAGGACGGCATCAAGATCCATCTCCTCCATGAGGCGCCCGTGATATTCGACCTGGAGGCGTGGAATGACTTCGAGGTTCCCGATTGCCTGCTCGGTGAGCTTGCGACCGTGGGTCTCGACGTACCCGACGACCACGTCCTCTCCCTGCGAGCGGCGGTCGTGCGCCTCGCGAAGCATCGCGAACGTCTTGCCGCTTCCCGGTGTGGCCCCGAGGAACACCCGGAGGTGGCCACGCCCGACCTTGGTTGTCGCCGGGACCGGCACCGCGGCGGCGGCGATCGTGTCGGTCATACGGCTAATGATGCTCGTCTCGACCGCTCGATAAACGCCTTCAGCCGGCGAGGCTGGCCTGCTGTGCGTCGAGTGCGAGGTTCAGCTGGAGCACGTTGACAACCGGTTCGCCAAATACCCAGAGGATGCGGCCCTGCACCTGGGATTCGACGAGCGCGTGCAGCTTGCTGGGACTGAGGCTCCGGGCGCTGGCCACCATGTTCACCTGCGCGAGGGCGGCGGCTTCGCTGATGTCCGGGTCGAAGCCGGTGAAGTCCGAGGTGACCAGGTCGATCGGAACGGGAGCGGAGACGCCGGCTGCCTCATACGCCGCGACAGCGTTCTTGACGTTCTCCTGGAGGAGCGGGTTCGAGGGACCGAGGTTGCTTCCCGCCGAGTTCGCCGCGTTGCACGGCTCAAGGGTGGCGGTACTCGGGTTGTAGGTGTACGACAGGCGCCCCTGGAAGTATTTGGGGTTGATGGTGATCTTCAGGCTGCCGTCAGAAGCGAGCGTCTCCTTCGGGCAGCTCTGCCCGATGAGCGTCGACCCGACGACCTTGCCGTTCACGGTGACAAGGCTGCCGTTGGCCTGGCTGTTGAAGGCCACCTGCGAGATGCCTGTGATCACGAACGTGTATACGAGCGCGAGCGCGGCGATGAACACGGTGAGCCGGAGCCCGATCAGGAGTTGCTTTGACAGCTTGCTCATTTTCGTATCGCCTAGACCAGGTGCAGCGCGTTGATGATCAGGTCGATGATCTTGATGCCGATGAACGGTGCGATCACGCCCCCGACGCCGTAGATCAGGAGGTTGCGGCGCAGCAGCGAGCTCGCGCCGACCGCCCGAAAGTGGACCCCCCGTAGGGCAAGCGGCACCAACGCGATGATGATCAGCGCGTTGAAGATGACCGCGCTCAGGATGGCGCTGTGAGCCGACTGCAGGTGCATGACGTTGAGGACCGCCAGCGGCCGGAGCGCGACGTATGCGGTGAACATCGCTGGGATGATCGCGAAGTATTTGGCGACGTCGTTGGCGATGCTGAACGTCGTCAACGCGCCGCGCGTGATGAGCATCTGCTTGCCGGTTTCCACGATCTCGATGAGCTTGGTGGGATCGCTGTCGAGATCGACCAGGTTGGCCGCCTCCTTCGCTGCCTGAGTGCCGCTGTTCATGGCAACGCCGACGTCCGCCTGGGCAAGCGCCGGCGCGTCGTTCGTCCCATCGCCGGTCATCGCCACGAGCTTGCCTCCGGCCTGCTCCTGGCGGATGAGCTCGAGCTTGTTTTCCGGGGTCGCCTGTGCGAGGAAGTCGTCAACTCCTGCCTCGCGGGCGATCGCAGCTGCCGTCAGCGGGTTGTCCCCGGTGATCATCACCGTGCGCAACCCCATCCGGCGTAGCTCCGCAAAGCGCTCGGAGATACCGGGCTTGACGATGTCCTTC
This sequence comes from Candidatus Dormiibacterota bacterium, assembly GCA_963830305.1. Classification (GTDB taxonomy): domain Bacteria; phylum Chloroflexota; class Dormibacteria; order Aeolococcales; family Aeolococcaceae; genus Palsa-851. Next base: position 295,821 of record CAWHLW010000004.1, read on the forward strand.
AGATGGATGGTTCCCAGGACGACGTGGTTCTCCGCGACGAGCAACGGCGTCCCACCACTGCGTGCGATCGTCTCCACCTGCTCGTTGACTTCCTTCGAGACGGCATCACCTCCGCACCAGGCGGCAACCAAGTCACCGGCACCCTTGCGGATGCTGTCAGCGCCACGATCGACACCGCTCATGCGCGTTTCTGCCGTGAATGGCACGAAGGTCCACGCACCGCCCTCGGCCTCCTCGGGTGAGCCGAAGCGACGGGCCAGGGTGACGATCGAGCGGCCCTCAGGGGTCTCGTCGGCCCTGCTTGCAAGGTCGGCCGCGCGCACCAGCTTCTCCATCGCAACCCCTGGGGCGGGGAGGAACTCGGTGGCCTGGCGGTTGCCTAACGTGATGGTCCCGGTCTTGTCGAGCAGGAGGGTGTCCACGTCGCCGGCGGCCTCGACCGCACGGCCCGACATGGCGAGCACGTTCTTCTGGAGCAGGCGGTCAATGCCCGCGATGCCGATCGCGCTCAGCAGGCCGCCGATCGTGGTCGGGATGAGACAGACGAGGAGCGCGATGAGAACCGGAACCTCGATCGACGCCCCCGAGAAGATCGCGTACGGCTGCAGCGTCACGACCGCGATGAGGAAGATGAGCGTCAAGCTGGCGAGCAGGATGTTGAGTGCAATCTCGTTGGGAGTCTTCTGACGCGAGGCGCTCTCGACCAGCGAGATCATGCGGTCGAGGAACGTCTCGCCCGGGTTCTGGGTGATCTCGATGACGATGCGGTCGCTGAGGACGCGAGTGCCGCCGGTGACAGCGCTTCGGTCGCCACCGGCTTCACGGATGACCGGAGCTGATTCACCGGTGATTGCCGACTCGTCGACGCTCGCGATTCCCTCGACGATCGTGCCGTCGCTCGGGATGACGTCGCCGGCTTCGCAGACCACGACATCGCCTTTGCGCAGCTCGATTGCCGGCACTGGAGTCTCCTTGCCACCGATACCACCCTCCAGCTTGCGGGCGATGGTCTCGGTACGCGTACGGCGCAGTGCCTGGGCCTGCGCTTTGCCACGTCCTTCAGCGATCGCCTCCGCGAAGTTCGCGAAGAGCACCGTGAACCACAGCCAGAGCGCAATCTGACCAACGAAGCTGTTGTCGGTGCCGTGCCCCACGAGCCCGGCGATGAATCCGTATGTGGTCATCGCTGCACCGATCTCCACGATGAACATCACCGGATTGCGCGCCATAGTGCGAGGGTCGAGCTTGACGAAGCTCTGACCAATCGCCGGGATGAGCAGCTCCGGGTCGGTGACGCTGCTGCGCTGGCGCTTCGGGCGTGCGGATGTGAGGGCCAAATCAGTGTCCCGCGATGAGCTTGAAGTGCTCGAGAATCGGCCCGAGCGAGACTGCAGGGAAGAACGTGAGCGCGGCGATGATCAGGATCGTGCCGACCAGCAGCGCAACAAACAGCACTCCATCGGTGGGGAACGTCCCTGCGCTGGCGGGCACGATCTTCTTCTTGACGAGGTTGCCTGCGAGGGCCATCACTGGGATGAGGAAGAGATAGCGACCCATCCACATGGCACCGGCGAGCATGAAGTTGTAGAAGTTGGTGTTGCCCGAGAGTCCTGCCATGGCGCTGCCGTTGTTGCCGGTCGCGGACGCAAACGCGTAGAGGATCTCGGTCAAGCTGTGCGGCGTGCCCTGGCCCGCCAGCGGGCCGGCCTGCCCTCCCGACGTCAGCACGGCGACCGCCGAGAATCCCAGGATTGACGCGGGCAGGATGAGAATTGCGATCGCCGCAAATTTGACATCACGCCCTTCGATCTTCTTGCCGAGGTACTCGGGCGTCCTCCCGACCATGAGACCCGCAATAAAGACGGCCACGATGGCGAAAACAACCATGCCGTATAGACCCGAGCCGACGTCGCCAGGTGTGATCTCGCCGAGCTTGATGAACACCAGCGACACCAGACCTGCGATCGGCGTCATGCTGTCCTGCGACGCATCGACCGAACCGGTGCTCGTGCCAGTGGTTGACGAGTTGTACAGGGCCGACTGGATCGGACCGAAGCGGGCCTCTTTACCTTCCATGTTGCCGCCCGCGGAGTTCAGCTGTCGAGACCTGGCTCGCACCTGTGCTGACAAGCGCGGGATTGCCCTGCTGCTCCTGCCAGGCCATGACCCCGAATCCGCCCACGAGGATGATGCCCATCACTGCCCCAAGCACGATTCCCTGCCTGACGTGTCCCACCCATTTCCCGAAGGTGATCGTGAGCCCGAACGGGATCAGCAGGCAGATGAAGATCTCCAGCGAGTTGGTGAAGCCGTTGGGGTTCTCGAATGGATGCGCGGCGTTCGCGTTGAAGAAACCTCCGCCGTTGGTTCCGAGATCCTTGATCGCCTCCATGGAGGCGACGGGACCCTGCGCGATCGTCTGCAACCCATTGGTCAGCGTGTGCACGACCGAGTAGTTGCTGAAGTTTTGAATGGCTCCGTTGGCAACCAGCACGAGCGCGAGCACCACGCTGATCGGGAGCAGCACATAGAGGATGCAGCGGACTATGTCCACCCAGAAATTGCCCAGCGTGCTCATGGTCCGGCGGGCGATCGCACGTATGACCACGATGGCCACCGCAATGCCCACCGCGGCGCTGAGGAACTGGTGCAACACCAGTGCCACGATCTGGGAGAAGTAACTCATGGTGGTTTCGCCGGAGTAGTTCTGCCAGTTCGTGTTCGTGGCGAAGCTCATCGCCGTGTTGAACGCGAGCGGCGCGGGAACACCTGGGAAGTTCTCGGGGTTGAAAGGCAGATAGTTCTGGAACCGGAGCACCCCGTAGGTGAACGCGATGCTCACCACCGTGACTGCAAGCAGTGAGACGAGGTAGGAGATCCAGCCCTGCTCGTGGTCGGGATCGACGCCGATGAGCTTGTAGGTGAGACGCTCGACGGGCCCGATCACAGGGCTAAGCCAGACACGCTCACCCTTGAAGACCTTGACCATGTAGCCGCCGATGAACCAGGCGCCGACGCCGACGGCGGCGTACGTGATCACCGCCGCGATGATGTCGAGAGCCATCAGAAGCGCTCCGGCGCAACGAGTGCGATCACGAGGTAGATCGCAGCCAGCAGCGCGATGACCGCGGAGACGATGTAGCCGGTGAGCTCGGATCCCACGCTAGATCCTCCGCATCCCGTCGGACAGCAGGTACGCGGCGACGATCATCCCCGCGAAGCAGAGCAGCACCAGCAGGTCGAGTGGCATTTGAGACGAGTATCGATCGCTTCCGATCAACGCTGCGTCAACGTTGCGCGATGCTCGGTCAACGGCTGGGGCCGGACGTGGCGCGACCCGCCCAAGTGGGCGGTGCCCAAACCGGTGGACAAAAAGAGAGGCCGCGGGACTGGAGGGTGTCCGCGGCCTCATGTGGGAGGTCAGTTATGCGGCGGGACGACCAGAACAGGGCAGGGCGCCAGCCGGATCATCCGCTGGCCGGCGGTGCCGAACACGAGGTCGGCAATCGGCCCGTGATGGCTGGCGCCCGCGATGATGAGATCAGCGTGGCATTCGCGCGCCATCTCGGCGATCGACTTGGCCGCGGTGCCGGTCGTCGCCTGCATGTGCACTTCGGCGTCGACGCCTGCAGCTCTGAGATCGGCAACCTGTAGACGCACCTTGCGTTTGAGGAGATCTTCATTGGCGTGCACCGTCTGCGCGCCGCCGCGTCCCAGCATCAACTCATTGACATGCGCAACGATCACCTTGGTTGTCCCTCGCCGCGCGAGCGACTGCGCTACAGTGACGAGGAGGTCAGCAGTTTCGGTGCCGTCTGAAGCGACCAGAATCGTTGTAAACATTGCCTCTTACCGATGAACGGGCCGACGAACCATCACTCACGATGGTGCAGTCGCCGTCAACGACACGTCAATGACTTTGCAACTCCCGCGTCAGCTGCGCGCAAGCGTGACGAACGGGACGCCGGCGCCCAGCGCCGCTCCGGCTTGTTCGGCCAGCGTGACGGCCGCGAGCAGTTGATCGCGCCGCACCTTGGTGCCAGGCTCCGCGGTCAGCACGTAGCGGCCCAGGCGTCGCTGGTTGTGTTCGACATCCATCGTGATCTCCTTGCCGGGCAGGCCGAGCGTGTCAACGCCCCACCAGATCCGACCCCAGCTGATGTTCCCGTTTCGGTCGATCGTTGGACCCGGCCGCTCCGGTCGCGATGTCTCGAACCGGCAGTCGCGCAGTCCGAGCAGGCTTCGCAGCTTCTGAGCGACGGCATCGACGACTTCGTCCGGCTCAGCGCCGGCGGCCATCAACTCGGCGATCGCCTGAATGTGAGCGAGGTCCTTGCTCTGCTGCACCACGAGCCCACGATTTCTGCGGTTCCGTGCTGAGAGCTGGCCGACGATCAAACCGCCGACGAGCAGCAGTGCGGTCGTTTCGATGTCCTGCGGATGCGAGATCACGATCGACCCATATGGTTGCGTGAAAGCGACGTCGTAGCAAACGGCCGCAGAGACTGCGGCAATCAGCGCTGTCACGCGCGTCCCGATTGCGCCCAGCAACGACACGAGGACCGCAAAGCCCAGCGCAACGGACGCCACCGGCGCTTCTCTGCGCAGGGGCAGGAGTATGAGCGCAAGCACGATGGGCGCCCCCAAAGCGATGACCGCCATCGCCAATGGATGGATAGCGACTGCGAAGCCCTGGACCCGGCTCCACCAGTCCCTGCGTGCGGTGTCCTGGTCGGACGGCGTCGCGCTGGGCAGCATGATCACCACGCGGGCTCGACCCCGCCTCCAGATGAGCGTTCCCCGAGGCTTACATGCGTCGCCATCGCATCGGAGATGCTCTCATCGAGACCGTTAACAGAGCGTCAACGGGGAGGCCCGAATCGGTACCCCTGGCGTCCCACGGTGACGACGATCTGCGGATGCGCCGGGTCGTCCTCGAGCTTGACTCGCAGGCGCTGCGCGAACGTCCGGAGGTAGTTGCGCTCGTCGGCATACTGCGGTCCCCAGACGCGCTGGAGGAGGGTGCGGTGGTCGATGGTCGCGCCGGCGTTGCGTGCCAGCTCGGCAAGCAGCAGCCATTCGGTCGGTGAGAGTCGCACCTCCACGCCGCCGCGGGTCACCGAACGCGCGCCGAGATCGACGCGGACGTTGCCCCGCGCGACGATGCCGCCTGCACCATCGGGCGGTCTCACCCTGCGGAGGACCGCGCGCACCCGGGCAAGCAACTCGTCGGCGCCGAAGGGCTTGGCCAGGTAGTCGTCCGCACCGAGATCGAGCGCGCGCACCTTGTCCGTTTCCTCACCCCGCGCACTGATGACGATCACTGCAGGGCGCTGCTGATGGTCCATCTGCTCGAGGATCTGCCAGCCGTCGACAAAGGGAAGGCCGATATCGAGCAGGACGATGTCGAACGCTTTCGGCTCGCGGAGCAGCTGCGATGCGGTGATGCCGTGGGACGCGAGCGCGGTTTCATAGCCGGCGGAGTCGAGTGCTCCGGCGAGGATCTCGCGAAGCGCCGTGTCGTCCTCGACGACCAGGATGCGCGCCGGGGGCTCGTTGATCAACAGGTGCCCGGGCCAATCGGTGGCGCGCCCGAGACGACCGTGACAGTTTCCGTGAAGGTCGCGGGTGGATTGAAGGACTGGTGGCTCGGAGAGACGAGCTCCACCTCGACGGTATGCCTTCCCGGTGCGAGATCGACGGGCACATGCCAGACGTCGACCGTCGGCGCCTGGACGCCGTCGAGGATCACCGCGAGGTAGTACTGCGATGACGTCGCCGGGATGAGCGCGCCGGACGTCTTCACCCCGCACACGGTCAGCGTCAGAGGAGCGCCGACGTCTGCGCCGCGTGAGGGTGACACGATGCGCACAGCGTATGGCGCCGCCACGAGGAGCGCGGGGCTGAAGATCCAGCTCGCGATCAGTCCGCCGGCGCCGCAGACTGCCGCGATCCCCCCCGCGATACGGAGCGCGCTGCGCCGCACTGCGAAGACCAGGAGGCCGCCGCCGAAGATCAGCAGCGCCATCCCCCATTGCAGCGGCAGAGGGAGGTTGCTGACGATGTGCGCGATCACGACCGCCCCTGTCAGGCCGGAGCGACGGTGAAGAAGATCGTCGGCGTGACGTCGCGCGGGTTGAACGGGTAATGGTCCTGGGCCACGAACTCCGCATGCATGGAGTACTCGAGCCCGGGTGTCACCGTGATCGGCTGCGTCAGCGTGTAGCTCATATAGATGAGCTGATTGTTCAGATACAAGTGCACATGACCCTTGGTGGGGGTGATGTCACCAAGCGCCGTGGTTACGGACGTCACCACACCCCCACTGATCGACACCTTCACGACCAAGGTGGTCCCATGGACGACCTCGCCATTGGTCGGGGAGACCAGAGTGATCTTCACGGGCGTCGACGGGCGATGGCTGAGCCCGCCCGCCAGCGTGGGGTACGGAGTTGGGCCCGGGGTCCCCGACGGCCCGTCAGCCGTTGCCGAGCTGCACGCTGCGAGGCAGACGAGCAGCGAGGTCAGGAGGACGAGGAATGGACGTCTCATAGAGGAGTTCCCTGCCCAGCCCATTATGCGCAGCGCCAGCTGCGCAGGCTTCAGCAAGGCAAATAGAGGCCGCTCTGTGGTCTGGCGGGAGGAGGCGGGCGGCACCTTGCTCAGCTCGCCCGCTCCCTCGTTCGCGCAAGCAGATTGTCGCGCTCGCTCGGGAGCGGTCAAATTCGCCGGGTGCCGCCCGCCTCCTCCCGCCTTACACCCGTTGTGCCCTCAGCCTTGCTGAAGACTCGCCGCCTCTTCAGCGCAGACGGTAGGTGGCAGGGCGCTCGTCGGTGACCGACACCTTCGGAGCGTTCCGCTCCAGGATGCGCCGGACCTGCTGCGGTGTGAAGCTGCCGCCGAGGCGCTTGCGGATCGCCGCGACCGCGAGGGGTCGCGTCGATTCCTTGAGGACGGCGAGCACCTTGTCGTCAGGGGTGCTCCGCGTGGTGGTGTGCTTGCCGTTTGAGGAGGCGGAAGTGGGCGCCACCGTTCTGGCCGGCTCGGGGGCGCTCTCGGGCACGCGGTTTACGTGCTCGACGGCCGGTGCAGGTGCATCGGTGTGCGCGGGGAGATCGATCCGGGCCGGTCGCGTTGACCCTTCACCGTGCAGGCGGGTCCACATCGCGGGAAGGTCGTCGAGGACCTGACGCACGAAAGCCGCCGATCCACTCACCTCGATCTCGCGCTCACCGTCACGCAGTCGCAGCGAGTGCGAAATCGGCGCGGCAGGCACCTCCACGCGCGGCGCAGGGCGGAATGGCGGCCGCGAATCGTTGCGGGAATCGTTGTTGAAGCTGGGTCGCGGGCCCGAGAACTGCCTGGGGCCGGAGAACGAGGGACGGTCCGAAGAAGGGCGTCCCTGATAGGGGCGGTCGTCAGGCATTGGTCTCCTGGTTGTCTGCAGGTTCGTCGTGGTTGGGACCATGGCTCCGGCCGCCGCGCGGCGCCAACTCGGCAACGACTGGGGTGCCGACGACATCGGCGTCAGGGCTGGCCGCCGTCTCGGTTTCCGTGTCTGTCTTCGACGCCCTGGTCAGGTCGGTGATCTCGACATGACGGTCGTCGTCGTCCGGCAGGGTGATCTGGGGCAGATCGTCGTCGTCGGACGGGGCCGGCCCAAAGAGCCGCTCCTGAATCTTGGTGCGCAGCGGCGACTGGACGAGCGCGAACACGCCGCCAACGATCGCCGCGCCAATCATGAGATTGCGAATGCGATGGGTCTTCTTCTTCGGACGGATGGCGGTGCTCAACTTGCCCGACGCATCGGCGATGCGCTCGCGGGCGGCGTTGCTGGCTGCGCTGACCCTGCCGTCTGCGGCAAGGTTCTCGGCGGTCTCCGCAAGCGTCGTGGCGGCGGTCTGCAATGCCTGGCTCAATCCTTCAGCGCCACGCTGCACTGTTGGGAGCGCAGCGCTGCCCGCGCCGCGCGCGAGGGTGACCGCGTGATCCGCAAGGTCACTGATCGTATCTGCTGCGCGCCCGCGATCAAGCACGGCAGCTCTGGAACGTCAACTCCGCATGCTGCAACAAACCTCCGTTCTCACCTGCCATGTATGGCGCCAAACGATGAAGGGGCGCCAAAACATTGATTCTACGTTGGTTGCACGATTCAACGGGCAGCCGGCGTCGCGTGGAGCGAGATCAGGCGGCGGAGGAAAGCGCCGGTGCGATGTCCCGGAGACTGATCGGCGATGCCTCGCGAGCCAGCGCGGTGTCCAGAGGCGCGTCGAGGAACCACCGGATGCGCGCCGCCGCGACAGGCCCGACCAGCCTGGCAAGCTCTGGCTCGGATGCGGTGTAGATCGCCCGCAAGGATGGGAAGGATCGGATCAACTTCACGAAGGCGGCAGGCTCGAGACCGTCGACTGCGGCGAGATGGCTCACCCGGCGCCGGGCGAGCGAGCCGGCCTCATCCGCATCGAGCGGGAGCTGGAGCTCGATCGTTCGAATTGGCATGTACGAAGTCTACCGAACGGATGTTCGACTTGTCAAATTGGACTGATCATGCGTACGCTTGCGCCGATGCCTCTCTACGAATACCGCTGCAATGACTGCTCAGCCACCTTCGAGCTGCTCCGTCCCATGGCCGATCGCGAAGTCGCCGCCATCTGCCCGAGCTGCGAGAGCCGGGCCAGCATGCCGCTGATCAGCCGGGTGGCCGTCCACGCCGGATCCGGCGCCGAGGCGTCCCCGTCGACGGGCGGAGGCGGCGGTGGGTGCTGCGGCGGCAGCTGCGGCTGCGGCGCCAACTGACCGAGGGTTAGCCGGCTCCGACAGCTGGGATGCCCACCACGGGCTGCGCAACGGTTCCTGTCAGGTCCAAATCCGTTTGCAGGACTGACGCGAGGAACACCCGCCGGTGCGCGGGATGCGGGCCGTATTCACGGATCGCCGCGCGGTGCTCGGGTGCCCCGTACCCCTTGTTGCTCGCCCAGTTGTAGTGGGGCGCGTCGTCGTGCATCCGCGTCATCAGCGCGTCGCGATGCACCTTGGCGATGATCGAAGCGGCGGACACCGCCGGTACCTTGCGATCGCCGGCGACGAGCGAGTGGAGGGGGCGCGAGACGGGAATGCGCAGGTTGCCGTCGCAGCAGTAGCCATCGGCGTCGACAGCGTCGACAAGCCGGCGGAAGATCTCGACGTTCGCCCATCCCAGCCCGCGCGCGTTGATGTCCTCGACACTCACCTCTGCGACTGCCCACGCGACCGCCCGCTCCCGGAGCACCGCCCCAACGAGCTCGCGCTGTTTGGCGGTCAATAATTTGCTGTCCCGGAGCAGGGGGTGACGGAATCGCTGGGGCAGGACCACCGCGGCGGCGACGAGTGGCCCCGCGTAGGCGCCACGGCCGACCTCGTCCATGCCGCACAGGCGGAAAGCGCGCCAATCGCTGACCGCGAAGGTGGTTCGGATGTAGTCGGGAACGCGGAACCGCGGCATCGGCTGGCGAGAGTGTAGCCCTCGGGTTTGCTACGGTGACGGACAAGGACCATCCCTGGGAGGCATATGTCGTTGAACGAGGTGCGCTGGACTGACGTCGCCGCGCGCGACGGGCTCCAGAACATCGCCGACACCATCAGCACGGAAGCGAAGATCCGGCTCGTCCGCGGGCTGCTCGACGCGGGCGTGCCGCGCGTGGAGGCAACCTCGTTCGTCTCTCCGGTCTGGGTCCCGCAGCTCGCCGATGCACCCGCGGTGCTCGCCGGACTGGAGCACGACCTTTCCCGGCTGCGCGTGCTCATCCCCAATCTCCGGGGACTCGAGCTTGCGCTTGCGCATGGTGTGCGCAACGTGCTCGTCACCATCGCCGCGACAGATTCCTTCAATCAGCGAAACGTGAACCGCACCGTTGCTGAGTCGCTTGACGAGATCTCGCACATCGTCGAACTGGCGGGCGAGCGCGTGTGCGCTGTCGATGCAGCAGTTTCGGTGAGCTTCGGATGTCCCTTCGACGGAGAGGTCGCGCCGGCACGGGTCGTCGAGCTCTGCGCGGATCTTGTCGCACGCGGTGTTGCCGAGGTGGGCATCGCCGACACGATCGGCGTTGCGACCCCGGTGGATGTCACCGCGATGTGCAGGCTTGCTGCAGCGGCGGTGCCGATCGATCGTCTGTCGCTGCACGTGCACGACACCCGTGGACTCGGCGTCGCCAACGTCATCGCCGCTTTTGACGCCGGGATTCGTCGCTTCGACGGCTCGGTGGGCGGGGTTGGTGGCTGTCCGTTCGCACCCCGGTCCACCGGCAATGTCTGCACGGAGGACGCACTCCAGGCGCTGCACGCGCTCGGCGCTGAGACAGGCATCGATCTGGCCGCCATGTGCGTGGTGGCTGAGGGGCTCTCTTCGGACCTGCGGCACGACCTCCCGGGCAAGCTCTATCGGGCTGGGATATGGAGTCGTGCGCCTCAGGAGGCGGCGGTGGAGACCAACGTTGGCTGAAGCCGTCAACGCGCGTCTGGAACGAGCGCGCGCCGGTGGACCGCGGCGGCATCGCGACAAGCTCGCCGTCCAGCACAAGCTGACGGCGCGCGAGCGGATCGCGCGCCTCTTCGACCCGGATACGACGTTCGTCGAGGACGGGCTGCTTGCCGGCACCGAAGACCCGGAGCTTGCAGCCGAAGGAGTCGTCACCGGCATCGGCATCATGCACGGCAGGACGTGCGCGGTCATGGCCAACGACCCGACCGTCAAAGCGGGTTCGTGGGGTCCGCGCACGGTCGAGAAGATCGTGCGCATCCAGGAGACGGCGGAACGCCTGCAGATTCCTTTGGTCTACCTCGTGGACTCGGCCGGCGCGCGCATCACCGAGCAGGTTGCGATGTTCCCAGGGCGGCGCCACGCCGGACGCATCTTCCATATGCAGGTTCGGCTTTCAGGTCAGGTGCCCCAGGTGTGCGTGCTCTTCGGGCCGAGTGCCGCCGGCGGGGCTTACATCCCCGCGTTCTGCGACATCGTGATCATGGTCGAGGGGAACGCATCGATGTACCTCGGGTCGCCGCGCATGGCTGAGGTGGTGGTGGGCGAGAAGGTGACGCTGGAAGAGATGGGCGGTGCCCGCATGCATTGCACGGTGAGCGGCTGCGGTGATGTGCTCGTTCCCGATGAAGATGCCGGCATCGTGTCAGCACGGCGTTACCTCGAGTTCCTGCCCCAGTCATGGCACGATTCACCGCCGGTCACTGCATCGCGCGACGTTGAGCCGGGATCCGAGGACATCACTGATGTGATCCCACCGGAGGCGTCGAAGGGATACGACGTCATGGCCTTCATCCGCGGGATCATCGACGAAGGTTCATTCTTCGAGATCAAGCGCCTCTTCGCCCGTGAGATCGTATGCGGCTTTGCGCGAATCGATGGTCACTCCGTCGGTATCCTCGCGTCGCAACCACGTTTCAAAGGTGGCGTGCTCTTCGTGGACTCGGCTGACAAGGCAACGCGTTTCATCACATGCTGCGATGCCTTCAACGTGCCGCTCCTGTTCCTCGCGGACGTCCCCGGATTCATGATCGGCACGGCTGTCGAGCGTCAGGGGATCATCCGGCACGGCGCCAAGATGATCGCCGCGCTCGCGCAGGCGCAGGTTCCACGTATCTCGGTGATCCTGCGCAAGGCATATGGCGCCGGCCTGTACGCGATGAGTGGTCCTGCCTTCGAACCCGACTGCACGCTCGCGCTGCCCACCGCGCAGATCGCGGTGATGGGGCCCGAAGCGGCGATCAACGCCGTGTACTACAACAAGATTCAGGACACGCCCGAAGCGGATCGTGCGGCGTTCGTGAAGCGCCTGCAGGATGAGTATCGCGACGACATCGATATCTTCCGGCTCGCATCCGAGCTCATCGTCGATGCGGTGATCCCACCCAATGAGTTGCGTACGGAACTGGTCAAACGTTTTGCCGCGTACAGGTCACGACGCCGCGCCGACGTGCCCCGCCACCATCCTGTCCCGCCCGTCTGAGCGGGACCACGAAGGGCCGCATCGTTGAGTGGACTCGATGGCTGGCTGTCCACGCTCGGCTATGCGGCGGTCGCGCTCTTTGTCGGTGTTGAAGGGATCGGGGTACCGATTCCCGGCGAGACCATGCTCGTCGCGGCGGCTGTCTTTGCCGCGGACGGTCACCTCTCCATAGCCGGAGTGATCCTCGCCGCCGCCGCCGGCGCGGTGGCCGGCAATTGTCTCGGCTTCGGGATCGGCTGGTTCGGCGGCTATCCGCTGTTGCGGCGCTTCGGCAAGTACGTCCGGCTCAACGAGCCGCAGGTAAAGGTTGGCCGCTACATCTTCATGCGCCACGGGGCGAAGGTCGTGTTCTTCGGCCGCTTCGTATCGATCCTGCGGACCTACCTCGCGTTCCTGGCAGGGGTCAACCGCATGCCCGTGATGCGATTCCTGACGGCCATCGTCGCGGGTGCCATCGTCTGGTCCGCCTTCTATGGGATTGCGGCGTACGAGCTGGGCAATCAGATCTCACACCTGAGCGGCCCGGTGGGGATCGCGTTCATAGCGCTCGCCGTGGTGGTGGTCATCGCCGCGATCGTCTTCATCAGGATCCAGGGGAAGCGCCTCGAAGCACGGGCCGAGGAGGCGTTCCCGGGGCCGCTCGAGGGCTACTCGACGCCGGAGTCAGAAGGACAGGCGTCAGAAGGACGGATCGGCGACGGACCCGCCGGTTGATCCAGGCGAGCTCGGCGCGGGCGCCGAGATCAGCTCGGCGCGCCAGACCAGGCGGTCGTAATCCTGCCACCAGGGATCGCACGTGATCATGGTCAGCTCGTGCCCTGTGGTCGGGCCGAGCTGGGTCACCTTGCTCGGCGCCAGATCCCAGCGCTGAGTGACCTTGTAGACGAACGTCTGGCATGTGCGGTTCTGGATCGTGATGGTGTCGCCGACGTTGAGCTGGTTGATGTACTGGAAATCCGGCTCGCGGTGAAAGGCGATGATCACGTTCCCCTGCTGCCCGGGGTTCGGCGTCCCCGAGTAGTGCACCATCGAGCGTGAGTTCAACAGTGCCCAGGTGCCGTTTCCGGCAACCGCCGCGTAGTGGTATTGCACCGGCGCTCCGAAATCCACGAGTGCGTAGTCGGTCCCCGAGCTCGTTCCGCAGGCGGGCGCCTTGGATGCGACCGGTGCAGGAGCAGCGGCGGCCGGTTGCGACCCGCCCTTCCAGTGCTTGAGCGCGGTCGAATCCACCGCGCCGCGCTGGAACACGCCGATGATCGGACCGGCGATGAGAGCGCCCCCCGCAAGGATCGAGGCGATCCCGACTGCGAGCAGGATCATCCAGAGGCGGATCGGCCTGCGTGCTGGCCGGCCCGTGCCCTTGACGCCGCCGGCAGTGAGATCAGAAGCCATCACTCACAGAATAGCCAGCATCCCATGGTCACGCGGTCACGCAACGGCGACGGCCCGCCGGTGCCACAGGCCTGGACCCGGCTAACGGTTGCGGGGATTCCTCGGCCGCTTGCGGCCGTAGGCGACGCCTTCCGCGACCGGATCGAAGGCAGCCCCCGGCCCGGTGGCCGGGGTAATGCCCTCGCCCTGCACAAACACTTTGCGCGAGCCGACGTCGATCAGGTACGCAAGCGACTGGCCACCCGACTGGTCAGGGATCATCGACACGTCAGCGACAGTGCCCGTGCGGCGGCTGCCGCCGTACGGGAAGCTGACCCGCGTCCCTACCGCGATGGGGCCGCCGTCACTCACCGAGGCGCTGCGCGGAAGCAGTCGCTGCAGTAGACGGGCTTGTCGCCACGAGGCTGGAAGGGGACGCGCGCCACGCCGCCGCACCCAGCACAGGGAACCTCGTACATCTGGCGGGGGCCGTTGCTGCGATATCCGCCGCCGCCACCACCGCTACCGCCGAAGCCGCCGCCGCCACCACCACCGCCGCCACTCTGACGACGAGCCGCTCTGCAGCTGGGGCAGCGAGAAGGGGGGTTTGTGAGGCCACGAGAAGCAAAAAAGTCCTGCTCGCCCTCAGTCCAAATGAAGTCGACGCCGCAATCGCGGCAACGTAGAGTCTGGTCTACCGACACGCGCCTTGTTCCTCCGTCCGGCGCGTTGTGATACGGCGCCCGGGTTGGTGATAGTTACCGGGTAACAGTACACGGTCGAGAGGGTCCTCGCAAAGGGACAAATGCGTGACAACCCAGGCCTTCCATTGCGCTGTTACGATCTTGCGATCCCTGGACAGGAGCAGGCCGGAGACGCACAGGGCGGCTCGGTGGCTGCCGGTAGGGGTGGAGGATAGCTTCAATGCCACCAATGCGCCATCGCCTCTTCACATCCGAGTCGGTGACCGAGGGCCATCCTGACAAGGTCGCCGACCAGATCAGCGACGCCGTCCTCGACGCGGTCCTGAGCAAGGACCCGCTCGGCCGGGTCGCCTGCGAGACGGCGCTCAGCACCGGGACCGTCCTGGTCTTCGGTGAGATCACGACTGAGGCTTACGTCGACATCGCCGGGCTGGTTCGCCAGACGATCAAGGAGATCGGGTACACGCGAGCCAAGTACGGGATCGACTGGGAGACCTGCGGCGTGCTGGTCGGCATCGATGAGCAGTCCCCGGATATCTCCCAGGGTGTCAACCACGGCGGTGCCGGCGACCAGGGAATGATGTTCGGCTTCGCCTGCGACGAGACCCCTGAGCTGATGCCGGCGCCGATTCAGATGGCCCACCAGTTGGCCAGGCGGCTCGCGGTGCTGCGTCGCGACGGGACCCTGCGCTGGGCCCGGCCCGACGGCAAGACCCAGGTCTCGATCGAGTACGACAGTGACGGCCGCCCGCGGCGCGTCGACACCGTGCTCGTGAGCGTGCAGCATGGCGAGGAGGTCACCCAGGAGCAGATCTTCGAGGACGTCCAGCACCACGTGGTCGAGAAGGTCATCCCGCCGGAGTGGCTTGACGCCGGCACCAAGCGCTACGTCAATCCCACCGGTCGCTTCGTCATCGGAGGTCCGATGGCGGATGCAGGTCTCACCGGTCGCAAGATCATCGTCGACACCTACGGCGGTTACGCCCGACATGGCGGGGGCGCCTTCAGCGGCAAGGATCCGTCCAAGGTCGATCGTAGCGCCGCCTACGGCGCGCGGTGGGCGGCCAAGAACGTCGTGGCGGCGGGCCTCGCCACGAAATGCGAGATCCAGGTGGCATACGCCATCGGGGTTGCCAAGCCGGTCTCGGTGCTTGTCGAGACCTTCGGGACCGAGAAGGTGCCGACCGACGTGATCGCATCGCTCATCGACGAGTACATCGATCTCTCGCCGTTCGGGATCATGAGCGCCCTCGAGCTCCGACGCCCCATCTACCGTCAGGTCGCGGCCTACGGCCACTTCGGGCGCAGCGACCTCGACCTTCCCTGGGAGCGGACCACGCTCGCCGAGCAGTGGGCCGAGGACGCCGGCACCGAACCACTCCTCGCCACGGCCGTCCCGGTCTAGGTCGCAGCGGAGGCACGGAGGGCTCCCCGTGGGCTTGCACATCCTCGTGCTTGCGGGTGGGAGTGGCACACGGCTGTGGCCGTTGAGCCGCAGGTCCACGCCGAAGCATCTGCTCCCCCTCGCCCCGGGCGGTGAGACCCTCCTCCGTTCCACCGTGGAGCGGGTGACCGGTCTCGGTCAGACGATTCGTGTGGTCACCGCGGCCAACCAGGCACCGGGGTGCCGCGCCGCCCTGGCCGGGATGGGTCTGCCGGACGACGCGATCATCGAGGAGCCGCACGCGCGGGGCACCGGGCCGGCGCTGGCGCTTGCCGTCGGCCTGATCGAACGTGAGGACCCGGATGCGCTGATCGCGAGCGTTCACGCCGACCACCGTGTCAGTGATCGCGACGCCTACCGGGCCGCGGTGATCGCCTCCGCGGGCTGGGCAGCCGCGACCGACGGGCTCGCGACCGTCGGGCTCGTTCCCGCTGCCCCGGTGACGGCGTTCGGGTACATCGAGGTGGCGGCGCCGCTAGCCCCAGGGCAATGGCGCCCGCCCGAGGGCTCTCCCCCTGCGATCGCCGCGGCGGCGGGGGCGCTCCCGGCATTCCAGTCGGCCGGCTTCAAGGAGAAGCCGTCCGCGGAGGTCGCGCAGCGCTACGTCGCCGACGGCCGCCATCTCTGGAACCTCGGCCTGTTCTCATGGACCGCCCGCCGCTTCCGGGTAGAGCTCACCGCTGCCGCTCCCCAGGTCGCGACCACGATCGACCGGGTCGTCGATGCCCGCCTCAGCGGCGACGATGAGCTGGCAACGCGAATCTATGCGGAGCTCTCACTGCAGCCTGTCGAGCCCCTCGTCCTCGAGAGGACGCACCGCCTGACCGTCGTCGAGGCCTCGTTCGGGTGGTCGGATCTCGGGTCGTGGCTGGACGTCGGCCAGTCCCGCGTGGCGGACGGCGACGTCGACGGCGAGGGGAACGTCGTCGAAGGAGATGTCGTGACCACTGCTGCGCATGGGTGCACCATCGTGTCCCGGTCCGGGCGCCTCGTCGCCGTCGCAGGGGTCGACGGACTGGTTGTGGTCGACACGCCAGATGCGGTGCTCGTGGTCCGATCCGACCTGGCACAGCTGGTCAAAGTGATCGTCGAACAGCTTCAGGCCGGCAACCGCGACGAGCTCCTGTAGGCGGCCAGGAGCCCATATCGGTGCGCTTAGAATGGTGCCGATGACGCCGAACCCGATCAGGTTCGGGACCGACGGATGGCGAGCCGTGGTCGCGGATGACTTCACCTATGCGAACGTGCGCGCCGTTGCGCAGGGCGTCGCAGGGTATCTCGGCAGCGAGAGCCGCCCGGTGGTGGTCGGGCACGATTCGCGGTACTGCGCCGAGCAGTTCGCGCGCGAGGTCGCTCGCGTGCTCGTGGCCAATGGCCTGAACGTGATCCTCCTGGATCGAGTGACCCCGACGCCGGCCGTGTCCTGGGCGATCACCCAGCACCACGCCGCAGGTGGGGTCGTGGTGACTGCGAGCCACAACTCGGCGGAGTTCAACGGGATCAAGTACAAGCCCGATTTCGGAGGGTCCGCGCCGCCGGAGATCGTCGCCGAGATCGAGCGCCACACCGTGACCGCCCTCGAGACGGGGATCACCGAGCTGACCTATGAGGAAGCTGTCGCCACGGGCAGGCTGCAAAGCGTCGATCCGCTGCCGGACTTCTTCGTGCAGCTGGGCAGGATGGTCGATCTCGAGGCACTGCGCAGCCATGGACTGCACGTGCTCCACGAGGCCATGTACGGCGCGGGCGCCGGGCTCATCGCTCGAGCATTGAGTGGTGGATCCACCACCGTCGTGGAGTTGCACGGCGAGCGCAATCCCGGCTTCGGCGGCATGCATCCCGAGCCCATCGACCGGTACATGCCCGAGGCAATGGAGGGCATGAAGGCGGGTGGATTCGACATCGGCATCGCCAACGACGGCGACGCGGACCGCGTCGGCATCATCGATGAGACCGGCCGCTACATCAACCAGCTCCAGGTGATGGCGCTCTTCGCGATGTACCTGCTCGAGAAACGAGGACTTCGCGGCGACATCGTGCGCTCGGTGACGACATCGGGAATGCTCGACGCGCTCGGTGAGCGCTTCGGGGTGACCGTGCACGAGATGCCCGTGGGATTCAAGTACATCGGCACCAAGATGATGGAGACCGACGCCATCCTCGGCGGCGAGGAGTCGGGCGGATACGCGTTCCGTGGCCACATCCCCGAGCGCGACGGGATTCTTTCCGGCCTGATGATGACGTCGATGATCGTCGACTACGGTCTGCCGCTCTCCGGCATCCTCGCGCACCTCGAGGACCTGGTCGGTCCGCACGCATACGACCGCCATGACATTCGCTTCCCGCGTGAAGGCTATGAGGAGCGCAAGGAGCAGATCTACGCGCGGATGCAGCAGAACGAGCCGGACAACCTCGCCGGCAGCAAGGTGGTGCGAACGCGCACCGACGACGGCTACAAGTTCTACATGGATGACGGCTCGTGGGTGCTCATGCGCATGAGCGGCACCGAACCGCTGATGCGTGTGTACGCCGAGGCGACCACCCGCGAGCGCGTCGAGCAGCTGATCACGGCGCTCGAGAATCAGAGTGGGGTCAACGCCCGCGTCGCAGTCGGCGCCTCGGAATGACCGAGGTCGCCGCAACGTCCGGTCCGGTCAGTGGGGCGGGATCCGGGAAAGTCGAGAAGCCGTGGGGATACGAGCTGCGCTGGGCGGTCACCGACCGCTATGCGGGCAAGCTCATCCACGTCAATCGCGGACACCGCCTGAGCCTGCAGTACCACGTGCAGAAGGACGAGTCGATCCACGTGATCGCAGGCGTGATGGATCTCCTGCTCGAGAACAACAGCGGTGAGGTGGAGACGCACCGGCTCACCGCTGGGATGAGCGCGCATATCCGCCCTGGGCGCACGCATCGCTTCATCGCCATCGAGGACGTCGACCTGGTCGAGGTCTCGTCGCCCGAGGTCGACGACGTCGTACGCATCGAGGACGTTTACGGGCGGGCCGGCACCTCGGCTCCCTGAGCCGGGGCCTGCCGAGTTCTCCACCGTTTCCACAGGCCAGCGTGGATAATCGAACAGGTTTTCGCCGTCGCGGTCATGGCTATCTTGCCGACCAGGCGCGAAGTGCGCTGGGCATCACCGGCGAAGTGCGCGTCCTCGCCGAGATCCCCCTGCCGATGGTGCACACAGCGTTCGGCCTCGCCGTCGCAGCCGCCGAGGTGCTTCTCCGGCCCGAGGCGGTCGGCCTCGATCGCAGTGCGGCCGCCGACGCGGGGCTGGCGATCCTCACCGGCCTGATCCTGGTGGCCTACGACGTTCTGATCTACCCATCCGATTCCAGGCCCGGGCCGGTGGGGACCGCCCTTCCGATGGCCGCCGTGCTCTCCTTCGGAACGCTCCTGGCGATTGCCGTCCTCCCGCTCCCGATACGGATCGCCGGCGGGGTGATCGCCGCGATGGTGATCGGCGGGGTGCCGCGCCTGGCCGGCCGCCGCGCCCTCGGCAAGGAGGGATGGTTCACGCGGCTGATCCGGGACGTCTCGGGCATCGCCGTCCTGGCACCGGTGCTGCTCGGCGGTGTCTCGCCGACCCTGCCGGTGCGGCTCCGCCTCGCTGCCGTGGTCGCCGTCGCGTTCCTGGTGAGCCTCGACAGTCTCCGAACCGAGCGCCTCACCATCCCTGCGACCATCCTTTCAGCGCTTGTCGTCGCCGGCATCGTGCTCGGAGGCGCTGCGATCGTGGGGGTGAACAATGCTCACGCCGGCTTGCGTGCGGCGGTCCTGCTCGTGCTGTGGTACGGCGCGCGCGGCGTCGCGGGAGCCGTGGTCGGGCCAGTAAGGAACCGCGAGTTGATGGTGGAGTACGCGGTGTTCGTCGTCGCGGCGGGCGCCGGGGTGATCTGGATCCTCGTCGCTCACTTCTGAGCGGCGACGCACTAACCGAGCCGGAGGCTCTGGCCGCTCGTGACTCTTGGAGGTGTCGCGTCGGCGGAGTGGAGGCGCTCCACCTGCGCATGGGACTTCTCGACCTGGCTGGAGAGATCGCGAACGGTGATCTTCATCGCCTCGAGCGCCCGCATCTTGTAGGTGTCGATCTGATCCAGGGCAGCGAAGACGTTGTCCCAGGCACGCTGCAGCGACCCCATGTCCAGCCCCGGGCTGGCCGCCTGACCTTCGACGGTCGCGGTCTGCTCGCGGAGCACCGACGACGTGCTCTCGATCATTGAACTGGTCGTCTCGTTGACCGCTTTGACCTGCTCGCTGACCAGCTTCTGGTTGGTGAGCGCCTGCGCCACCATCACCGCCGTCCGGAGCGCCGCGACCGTGGTGGTCGTTGCTGTGCGGACCGCTCGGACGAGCTCACGGTTGTTGACCTCGACCACGCGCAGCGCCGCGTACCCCTGAACGGCGACCGCGAGCTGGGTGAGGATTTCCTGCCGGCGGCGCCTGACGGGGTAGAGGATGTCCTCCTGGAGGACCTTGGCACGCTCGGGGTCGCCGATCGCGACGTGGTTGATCTGTGCCTCGAGCCCGGTGTCGAGCTTCTCGGCCATGTACGTGTACTGCCGGAGCGTCTCCATCTGCGACCACAGGGCCTTTTGCTCCTGGGCTATCGCCGCGTTGTCCTTCTCGAGCTCAGCGCCACCCTCACGAAGGGCACCCACGATCCCCTCGATGTGGCTCTGCGACTTCTGGTACTTCGCGAAGTACGCGCGAACCCGGTCGCCGAACGGCACCACCCCGAGCAGCTTTCGGGGGCCGCCCTGGGTGAGATCGTGCTTCGCCGGGTTGAGCTCCTCCACCGAGCGACGCAGCTCGAGCAGGCTCTTGGCGATCGGGGCGTCGCCCTGGCCGAGGCCGCTCATGGCACGGGTGGGACGGTCGAGCAGCCGGTTGCTCATGTCGGAGGTCGAGCGGATCTCGCGGTCGGCGAGCGCGTCGATGTCGTCGACGCGCCGGCGGTACTCGTCGCCATGGACGTCGAGGGCCCGGAGGCCTCCGACGAACGTCGCCACCATGGTGTCGATCCGTTTGGCGGCTTCCGGATCGATGGTCACCTCGCGCTCGGCCTCGGCGGGCGCCACCGTGGTGGCAGCCTCAGGCGCCGAGAGGGAGAGCTCGGGAAGGTCGGCGGTCACTGCGCTGCATGCTCCTCGCTGGTGTCGGTCCCGGCAGAGCCCGGGTCTCCGATCGTGACAGGAGTTTGCCGCTTGCGCCGTCCGTTTCGGTCACCGTTCTCATACGTGGTGCCGTTCCGGGTGCCGTTGAGTTGCTGCGTCTCGGTGACGGGCGAGGCCGCGTGGGTGATGGCCGGGAGCAGCGACTGCCTCGCCAGGCCGGTGAGCGCTCCCGCCTGCTGGATGATCTCGGCGAGCGCCCCGGTGACGCCCTGGGCGCCGTTGAGCACGGTGAACTGGTCGACGTGCTCGAACGGGGCTGCGGCTGCGGCAACGATCTCCGGCAACTTCTCGGCGATCTGCTGGGCGATGACCGCCTCCTGGTTCTGGCTCATCGCGGCGGCCCTCCGCTCGATCCCCGCCGCCTCTGCCTCCATCCGGGCACGGATCGCGTCGGCCTCGGCGAGTCCCCTGGCCTTGATCGCATCCGCCTCGGCCTGTCCGGTGAGCCGAGTCGCGTCGGCCTGGGCCGTTGCCTGCATCTTCAGAGCCGCGGCCGCGGCCTCAGCCTGCACCTTGGTCTGCGCGGCGACGGCCTCGGCGCGCAGGCGGACCTCCTGGGCCTCGGCTTCGGCTTGGCGGATCCGGACGTCGCGACCGGCGGCGGCGAGCGTGGTCTGCCGGTACGCCTCGGCGTCGGCGGGGCGGCGGACGTCGACCTGGAGCTGCTGCTCTTTCTGCTGGGCCTGCAGCTCGGCGACGCGCGTTTGCTCGGTGACCACCGCTTGGTGGGCCCTTGCCTCCGACAGCGGTCCCTGCTGCCCGGCGAGCTGGGTCGCGGTGTCGACCTCGGCCTGGTAGCCGGCCTTCTTGATGTTGGTGTCGCGAGCCAACTCCGCCATCTGCGCCAGTGCGATCTGCTCCTGGCTCACCGCGGTGCGCTCGGAGTTGGCGCGCGCGATGCGAGCGTTCTGCTCCACCTCCGCCTGGTGCGGTGCGGCGAGGTTCTCGATGTAATTCGACGGGCTCGTGATCGACTGGATCTGGAAGCTGTCGATCACCAGACCGAACAACTCCATCTCCTGCGAGCAGCGATCGCGGACCTGCTGTGCGAACTTGTCCTGGTCGCTGATCATGTCCTCGACGGTCATCGAGCCCGCGATTGCACGCAGGTGTCCGACGAAGACGTTCTGTACCTTGGTCTCAAGCTCCTGCGCGGGGCGGTCGAGGAAGCGCCGAGCAGCGTTGGCGATCGAGCGGTAATCGTCACCGACCTTGTAGACGATGACGCCGCGCAGATCGACTCTGATCTTCTGCTGCGACACGCAGGGAACCCCGATCTCACTCTCGTGCGCCTCGAGGGAAAGACGCCGCACCCTGGTGATGCCGGGTGCGACCAGGCAACCGCGTCCGGTGACGATCCGGAAGCCCATGCTCTCCCCGACTCCGTCGGGGCGCTGAGTCGTCCGGAACCCCGACACGATCAACGCCTCATCCGGCTCGGCGACACGCCACGCCGCCCGGAACAGCAGCACCAGAATCAAAAGCCCGCCGATGATGATCCCCAGGATCACGTAGGCCAGCTCAGTCATCTCGGCAACCTCATGGTGTCAGTCGGCGCGACCTCAACGGTGCGACCGCCCAGGCTACCCACCACAAGGACCTGGGAATGTTTGGTGATCGTTGCTGCCTTGTCCGACGCACACGCAAGGAAACGCTCGGTGCCTGCGCGCACCTCGATGAGCACCTCGCCGAGATGCCCAGGGGTGATGTCGGCGGTCACTCTCGCCAGCTTGCCGACCACGTCTATGGCCATTGTCCAAGCTCCTTACTGAACGCCATGGTACCCGCGGTTTCGCGGCTCAAATCCTGTCGCGCGCGGTGCTCAGGACTAGGGCTGCTCGAGTTTGCGCCGTTCGGTGTAGAGAGCCGCGTCAGCGCGAGCCACAACCAACTCGGCCGTGTCGGCATCGCGGACCGTCGTCATCCCGACGCTCACGGAATGGCCGGTGCTCGCGTTGTACTGCTCGCGTATGTCGGCGAGGGTTCGCTCCGCGTCGCCCGGCGCCACGTCGACCAGGGCGCAGAGGAACTCGTCGCCGCCGTAGCGAACCACGAGGTCATAGGAGCGAACCCGTTTGCGGATGGCCGCGACCACCTCGATGAGGATGCGGTCGCCCGCCGCGTGACCGTCGGTGTCGTTGACATGCTTGAGGCCGTCGACGTCGAGGAATATCACCGCGATCCCCTTGCCACCGACCCGGCGCGACCTGTCGATCTCGCGCTGCAGGGCCGCCAGCCCCGCGCTGCGCCGGAGCGCGCCGGTGAGGTCGTCGGTTGCCGCCACCTCGGCGAGTTTGCGGGTGTAGGCGGCCATCTCGCGAAGGCGGTCAAGTGCCGCGCGCAACTGCGCCGGGTCAAGGCTCGCGAGCACCTCGGGCGCGAGGCCGAGCGCGGTGGCAAGCACCTTGCGCGTGACGTCCGGGGACAGACGCCTGCTGTTCCCCAGTTCCGGCTGCGCAGTCCAGCCGACAAAGTCTCGGGTTGGCGCGTCGGATGTCAGCTGATCCGGAACGGCCGAGGGCGCAGAAAGAGGGTTCTCCGGGATCGGAGCCCCGGGGGTTGAGGTCGTCTCCCTGATCGGTGCCATCACTTCCTTAACGCGTCAAGGACGCGCGCCGTTCTCCCTCCCACGAGATTACATGCCCAGGTACGCTCGCTGGATGTCGGGGGAGGCGATCAGGTCGGCCGAAGGACCGGACAGGACCACGCTGCCGGTCTCCAGAACATAGCCGCGTGATGCGGTCTTCAGTGCGAGGAGTGCGTTCTGCTCGATGAGCAGGATCGTAGTGCCCTTCGAGTTGATCTCCTGGATGACCTCGAAGATCGCGTCGACGAGAATTGGCGCAAGCCCGAGGGACGGCTCATCGAGCAGCAGCGCCTTGGGATCACTCATCAGCGCGCGGCCGATGGCAACCATCTGCTGCTCACCCCCGCTGAGGCTCCCCGCGAGCTGCGTGGCGCGCTCGCGAAGCCGCGGGAAGAGGGTGAAGACGCGCTCCAGGTCGCGGCGAATACCCGCTCTGTCGCTGCGGGAGTACGCGCCCATGTCGAGGTTCTCGCGCACCGTCATCCGCGCAAAGAGGCGCCGGCCCTCGGGTGCGTGCCCGACGCCCAGCCGGGCAATGTGCGCCGCGCCCACGCCGCGGATGGATTTGCCGAAGAGCAACACGTCGCCACTTCGGGGGGAGATCAGACCGCTGATCGTGCGCAACGTCGAGGTCTTGCCGGCGCCGTTGCTGCCGATGAGGGCGACGATCTCGCCCGGGTGCACCTCCAGTGACACCTTGCGCAATGCGGCGACGCGCCCGTAGAAGACGTCGACGTCACGAAGCTCGATGACCGGCGCCCCATTCGACGCCGCGACTGATGCGCCGTTGTCGGTCACGCCGACTTGATCACTTCGGTCGCGCCGGTCCCGAGGTATGCCTCGATCACCCGCGGGTTCTGACGGACATCCACCGGGCTGCCCTCGGCGATCTTCTCGCCGTGGTCGAGCACGACGATCCGATCGCTCACCTCCATGACGAGGCGCATGTCGTGCTCGATGAGCAGAATCGTCAATCCCTGACTGCGCAACACGCCGATGAGCTGCATCAGCTCCCGCTTCTCCTGCGTGTTGAGGCCGGCCGCGGGTTCATCGAGGAGCAGCAATCGCGGCTGGGTCGCAAGCGCTCGAGCGATCTCGAGGCGGCGCTGCAGCCCGTATGGCATCTCGCGCGCATACGACCCCGCATACCGCGACAGCCCAAGCAATTCGAGAAGCTCGAGCGCTCGCTCCTCGACGGCGCGTTCCTCGCGGCGCGCTCGTCCCGTCCGGAGTGCGCCATCCCAGACGCGCTCCTTCATCCACCAGTGAGCACCAACCATCACGTTGTCGACCGCCGTCATGTACGCGAACAGGCGGATGTTCTGGAACGTTCGCGCGATCCCGAGCTTGGTGATTCGATGCGGCGCGAGGCCGGCGATGGATGATCCGTCGAACCTGATTGCTCCACTGGTGATGGCGAAGAGTCCCGTGACACAGTTGAACGCGGTGGTCTTCCCCGCGCCGTTGGGGCCGATCATCGACAGGATCTCGCGATCGTCGAGGCTGAAGCTGACGTTCGAAACCGCCAGCAGTCCGCCGAAGCGCTTGGTGACGCTATCCAGTTCGAGGAGCGGCAACTCAGGCGACCCCCTGCACGGCGGCAAGTGACTCGGATTCCTCGGCACTCTCCAACTCGATGCGACGGGCGCGGCTCGGTAAGAGCCCGCCCGGGCGTAACAGCATCATCGCGATGAGCGCGAGACCGTAGATGATGAACGTGTACGAGCTGAAGTCGATGCCCGCGAGCGCCGGCACATGGACAGTCGTACTCAGAGTCGTCGTCCACTGGTTCATGTTGGGTAAGACCCAGAAGATCACGAACGTCAGGATGAAGCTGCCCAGGATGACGCCGGTGATGTTGCCGATGCCGCCGAGCACGACGATGCTCAGCACCGCGATCGACACCGAGAAGCTGAAGTCATCCGGAGAAACGATGCTGACGATCGACCCATAGAACGCACCGGCGAGACCACTTACCGAGGCGCCGATGGCGAAGGCCAGCAGTTTCGTGGTGGTGGTGTTGATCCCGGTCGCGGCAGCGGCAACCTCGTCCTCGCGTAATGCCACCCACGCGCGTCCCACCCTTGAACGCTCGATGTTGCGGAGGAAGACGATGACCACGATGGAGACGAGGAGGAGTGACCAGTAATACCACCGCGGGCTGGTACTGAAGTCGAGCGCTCCGTAATGCGGTTGGTCAATACCGGAGATGCCGTTGGCACCGCCGGTCAGGTTGAAGACGTTGTTGGTGGCGAGGTCCGGGATGATCTCGCCGAAACCGAGCGTGACGATCGCGAGATAGTCGCCGCGCAGGCGCAGAGTTGGTGCACCGAGGACTGCGCCGAACATCGACGCCACAGCCGCTCCAAGAAAGATGAGCACCCAGAGCGGCAGATGGATGTTGTGGATCGGTGATGCGAACGATGCGCACGCATAGCCTCCGATGGCGAAGAACGCGGCGTATCCCAGGTCGAGCAGACCCGCGAATCCGACGACGACGTTGAGACCGAGTGCGAGGAGCATGTAGATGGCCAGCGACCCGGCTGCCCAGAGCAGGAAGTCGGGCGCCTGATGAAACATCAGGGGCAGGAAGATGCCGAAGGGGAGCGCGGCCACGCCAAACGCCACGCTCTGCCGCGCAACAACCCAGTCGCGCGCGCCGTACGCGAGCGCAGCCATCGCGAATCCGTACATCTCGAGCCACACGGCGGAGTCGGTATAGGTTCCGGAGGTAAATGCCCCGAACAGTGGCTCTTCCTGGATGACTGAGACGAGGAACCACACGACTGCGGTGAGGGCGAGGCCGACGAGCGCGGCGATGAATCGAATCCGGTCAGCTCGCTTGCCGAAGGCTCTGCCACGAGCGCGAGCGATCGCCTCGGCGAACGGCGAGAGCACGAGGATGACCACCGTCACCGCCATGATGTAGATGCAGAAGGTGCCGATACCCGTGGGTGACGAGACCAGCGCGTCCTGCGCGCTGTACCCCACACCGGCCGAGTAGTCATTGACGAACCACGGGAGCAGCCAGCCCATGAGCAGGAGCGTGGACGCGGTTCCCGCGATGATCCAGAAGACGGTGGTGCCCTGGTTCCGGTCGCGCTTCCCCGTGTCGATGCGAAACAGCGACAGCAGGCGTTCAAGCACGACTCGCGACCTCGACGCCGAAGAGGCCAACCGGCCGGAACGTTAGGATCAGCACGAGCACGGCGAAGATGAGCGACTCGCTCCACTCGCCGCCGAAGATCGACCCACCGAACACGTAGATGAGACCGATGATGAAGCCACCGACGCCGGCCCCGACGATGTTGCCGATGCCGCCGAGCACCGCCGCGGTAAAGGCGATGATGCCGAGGTGGAACCCGAGGTTCCACTTCAGATCGCCATAGTTGATGCTGTAGATCACCGCGGCGGCGGCTGCGAGCGCCGAGCCGATGAAGAACGTCGCTGAGATGGTCCGGTTGATGTTGATGCCGCAGAGCAGTGCCGCGGTGCGGTCCTGGGCCGTCGAGCGCATCGCCTTGCCCAACCGGGTCCGGCGTACAAACTCTCCGAGCGCGAACATCAGGAACAGTGCCATCCCCACAACGAAGATGTCGGTCCACGCGACGCTCACTCCACCGACGGTGAAGGCCGTGCCCGTGATCCAGTCCGCCTGGTTGGTGGCGACGTTGTCGGGTCCCTCGATCACCAGCATGATGCCCTCGATGAGGAACGAGACACCGATCGCTGTGATGAGTGGCGCGAGTCGCGGCGAATCGCGGAGCCGGCGGTACGCGACGAACTCGATGACGACACCGGTGATGCCGGCAGCGAGCATGGAGAGTGGGAACACGATGATGAGCGCGAGGAGGAGTCCCCCGAAACTGCCCTGTGGCGAGCGAGTCGAGGTGGAACGTGCTGGCGATGAAGACGGCGTAGAACCCCGCAGCGGCAAAGACGTCGCCGTGAGCGAAGTTGATCAGCTCGATGATGCCGTACACCATCGTGTATCCGATCGCCACGAGAGCGTAGATCGCGCCGAGCACGAGCGCATTGCGCAGCTGCTGCCCCATGAGGTCGAGGCCGCCCTGCTTGTAAGTGGCAACAATCGCCACAAGGATCATGCCCAGCAGGACCGCGGCGAAGTGCTTGGAGACCCAGCCGTACGCCACCCGGACAACGGGCCCAACGCTGCGCACGAGCTCGTTGGACTGATCGCGACGTGGTGCCAGGCTGCGCTGATCCACCAGCATGGGGGCCGCAACTCCGCTGCTGTCACCCAACGGCGCCAGCGGTGCCTCAGGTGTCCCGCTCTGAATGGTCATGTGGCTGTCTTCCCCAGATGCGAAAAAGGGGAGAGCGCCAGGCGCTCTCCCCTGAGTCGTCACATGTCGATCAGCTGGTCTTTACCGAGACGTTGCCGCTGGTATCCACGGCGTAGGTGTTGACACCTACCCAGGCTCCGTTCGTGACTTTGTAGAGAGTGAAGCCTGTGTTGGTCGTGTCACCGTTGGCATCGAAGCTCTGCTGCCCCGTCGCGCCACTGTAGTTGGTGGTGCGCAGCGCTGCGACGACGTCATCGCGGAACGTCTGCGAGCTGGACGGGGGCTGTCCACCATTGCTCACGAGCACGGAGTGGATCGCCTGGAGAAGGATGTTCATCGCGTCGTAGCCGTACGGCGTGTAGGGCTCGTTGGTCGCGTTGTTGTAAGGCGCCGCAACGCTCGAGTAGGCCGCCGCGTAGTCGGAGTAGAAGGTCGCGGAGCTCGAGAGCTTGGTGACGTCAGGAGCGCTCGTCGCGTAGCTCCCCTCGGCCTCGGTCTTCTTTGCGCCCGAGTTCGCGTCGGTGATGAACTTGGTGTCCTGGCAACCGTCGCCGCCCATGAGCGGGATGTCGAGTCCGCCGGCGCCCATGTCACGGCGAACCAGGCCGCAGCCGTCGCCCGATGTGCCACCGAAGAAGATGGCCTTCGCGCCCTCGGTCTGGGCGAGGCTGATCTGGGTGGTGTAGGTGGTGGTGGTGCTTGGCAGGCTTGCGTTTCCGACAACCTTGCCGCCGTCCGCCGTGTAGTACTTGGTGAAGAGGAGCGCAAGACCGCGTCCATACGCCTGCTGGTCGTCGATCACGTAGACCGTTTTCGCGTTGAGAACGTTCGACTACCACATAGGCGTCGATCTCACCCTGCTGCACGTCGCTCGCGATGACCCGGAAGTAGGTGTGCGGTCCCGGATACAGCGAGGAGGTGTCGATCTTGATCGACGGGTCGCTGCAGACTTGCCACCACGACCGTGAGGCACGGGTTGGTGTTCGAGGGGCTGATCAGCGCCAGATGGTCCATCGACGCAACCGGGATCTCTGCCAGCGCAACCGACGAGTTGAACGGCCCGACCACGCCCATCACGGTCGCATCAGACGCGAGCGCGGTGATGTTCGCGGCGCCCTGGGCAGGAGAGTGACCGTTGGCGAGAACCGTTGAGTCGTTCTTGCTGATGTACTTCAGGGTGCAACCACCAAGCAGCTTTGCCTGCTGGGCCTGGGTGACTGCGAGCTCTGCGGCCATCTGCACGTACGGTCCGTCGGTGACGTCACCGCCCGTCAGTGGCAGGTCCGTTGCCACCGTGATCGTTCCTTTGCATCCGGCGATACCGGTGGCACCGGCCGAGGAACTCGTGGTGGTCGATGAGGTGCCACAGGCCGCGAGCACCCCTAGTGCGGCGATTGAAGCGAACGACACCGCCCCTTTGATGGGCTTGACCATGTGCTGGATTCTCCTCTCTCTGCGAGGCATTGCTGGTGAGGGTGTCTGTGTACACTCGGGCAGGTCTAGTTGTCAATCGCCCATTGGAACTAGCCGCGGCGAGATAAGGGTCGAATCCAAGGACCACTCCAACCTCGCTAGGATCATCCCTATGGTGTTCGCCGCTGTCGCGAGTGGACTGAGTGCAGCGTTTGCTGTGGTCGTGTTCCTCAAGTTCCTCCGCAGCAGGCGTCCCGCGTTTGCGGCCTGGACCCTTGGTCTGCTCATCTTCGCCGGCGCCGCGGCGTTCCAGGCGGCGGGAGAGACTGGCGGGTGGTCGCCGGCGGTCTTCCGGGGCTTCTACCTCCTGGGCGGAGTGCTCGGAGTCATCTATCTCGCGCTCGGCACCATCTTTCTCCTCGCGCCCCGGCGCGTCGCCTGGGGCTGCGCAATCGTGCTCGTGGCGATCACGATCGTCCTGGCAGTCGACGCGGCGGTGATCCCCGTCGACGCCGCCAAGCTCACCACCGCCAAAGGGATCCTCGGCGATGCGATCCAGCAGGGCTCGCTGCTCTTCATCGGCGTCGTCTTCCTCAACATCATCGGGACCCTGGTTCTCGTTGGCGGATCGGCGTGGTCCGCCTACCGCTTCATTCGCGACCGCGCCGGCATCGACCGGGTCATCTGCAACGTGCTGCTCACCATCGGCGCCCTGATCATCGCCGTTGGCTTCTCGGCGGCGAAGACCGTCGGCATCGCCAACCTCGACGTTCTGGGAGCCTACGAGGCGGCAGGCATCGCGATCATGTTCGGTGGGTTCCTCGCCCTCGGGAAGGTGGGGGTCCGGAGTCCCGCCTCATCTCCGTCGGGGCCTGCACGAGCCACCTCCGGCTCGTGAGCGGCATGCTGGCGGCCGCGGATGCGGCGACGTGGCGCGAGCGCGACGCGGAGCTGATCTCCCCCGCGTATCACATGTACTCGGATCTCGTGGTGGAGAGCGCCGAGGGGGCCCATCTGCATACCGTCGACGGCCGGGATGTCCTGGATTTCGGCTGTGGTATCGGGGTGACCAACCTCGGGCATCGCCACCCGGCGGTGGTCGCCGCGGTGCACGAGCAGGTCGACCTGCTCTGGCACACCTCGGTGACCGCGTACCACCCGAAGATGATCGAAGCCGCCGCGGCCCTCGTCTCGATCATGCCGCCGTCGCTCGATCAGGTGTTCTTCACCAACTCCGGGGCCGAGGCGGTTGAGGGCGCGATCAAGCTCGCCCGGCGGGCAACCGGCCGAAGCGACATCATCGCCTTCGTTGGAGCCTTCCACGGGCGTACATACGGAGCGCTCTCGCTCACCGCGAGCAAGGCCACCTACCGGCGCGGTATGGGACCGCTGCTCCCCGGCATCCACCACATCCGCTATCCCTACTGCTTCCGCTATTGCACCCACGCGGACGACGACATCTGTGAGCTGGTCGAGCGCGAGCTGCAGCTGCTCTTCGCCACAACGACGGCTCCCGAGACGGTGGCGGCGATCATCGTCGAGCCCGTGCAGGGCGAAGGCGGCTACGTTGTCCCTCCACCGACCTTCATGCCGATGCTGCGTCGCGTGTGCGACGAGCACGGCATCATGCTGATCGCCGACGAGGTGCAGAGCGGTTTCGCCCGCACCGGCAAGATGTTCGCGGTCAACCACACGCACGTCGAGCCCGACATCATGTGCCTCGCCAAAGCGCTGGGCAACGGGATGCCGATCGCCGCGTTCACCTCGGGCCATCGGGTGATGAGCGCGTTCCGCGAGGGCGAGCACGGCACCACCTATGGCGGGAACGCGGTCTCCTGCGCAGCGGTGGTCGCGGTGATCGAGACCATGACTCGCGAGCGCATCCCGGAGCGGGCCGAGCGCCTCGGCCGCCACGTGATGGAGCGCGCCCGCGGCTGGCAGGCGGACATCCCGTCGCTTGCGGACGTGCGCGGCCTCGGGTTGATGATCGGCCTCGAGTTCATACAGGGAGACGCTCCCGCAACCAGGCTCGTGGATCGGATCTCGAGCAATGCGCTCGCCCGGGGACTGCTGATGCTCTCCTGTGGTATCGATGGCAACGTGATCAGGCTGATTCCCCCGCTCACCATCCCGGAGTCCGAGCTCGATGCGGGGCTCGACATCCTCGAAGCCGCCATGCGCGAGGAGGCCGCCTGATGGCAGTGGCCGAATCCGCGCTCGAGGTCGGCAATCTGATCAGCGGCGCGTTCAAGCCTTCTCGCACGGGACGCAGCTTCGAGTCGCGCAACCCGGCGAATACCGACGACGTCGTCGGCGTCTTTCCGCGCAGTGATGCGGCCGATGTCGACGCGGCGGTCGCCGCCGCGCGCGACGCGTTCGATGCCTGGCGCCGGACTCCCTGGCCGTCGCGCGCCGCGATCATCCTGCGTGCCTCGGAGCTGCTCGAGGAGCGCAAGGAGATCCTGGCTCAGCTCATGACGCGCGAGATGGGCAAGGTCCTCACCGAGGCGCGTGGTGACGTGCAGGAAGCGATCGACATGGGCAAGTTCATCGCGGGCCAGGGACGCCGGGCCTTTGGTGAGACGGTCCCCAGCGAGCTGCGCGACAAGTGGGCGATGACCATGCGCCAGCCCTTCGGAGTCGTCGGCTGCATCACCCCGTGGAACTTCCCGATCGCGATCCCTTCTTGGAAGATCTTCCCGGCGATCATGGCGGGCAACGCCGTGGTCCTCAAGCCCGCGGAGGACACGCCGCTCTGCGCGCTTCGCTTCGTAGAGGCGCTCGAGGACGCGGGCCTTCCGGTAGGCGTCGTCAACGTGGTGTTCGGCTTCGGTGAGGAGGCGGGTGCCGCGCTCGTCGCGCACCCCGACGTTGCGGCCGTCTACTTCACGGGCAGCGTCGACACCGGGCGAATCGTGTCCGAGACCTGCGGCAGGATGCTGAAGAAGTGCTCCTTGGAGCTCGGTGGCAAGAACGCCATCGTGGTGCTCGACGATGCCGACGTTGAGCTCGCCGTCGACGGTGCGCTCTGGGGCGCGTTCGGCACTGCAGGTCAGCGCTGCACGGCATCGTCGCGACTGATCGTCGAGCACGGCGCACTCGACCGCTTCACCGCTCGCCTCGTGGAACGCGCCTCGCATCTTCGGCTCGGTGATGGACTCGACGAGAATGTCGAAGTAGGACCGGTGATCAATGAGACGCAGCTCCGGCGCATTCATTCCTATACCGAGATCGGCAAGAACGAGGGCGCGTCGCTGCTGCTCGGAGGCGAGGTCGCGACCGAGGGCGCGCTCGCCAAGGGCTGGTTCTATCGTCCCACCGTGTTCGGCGACGTCAAGCCGGCGATGCGCATCGCTCAGGAGGAGATCTTCGGACCCACCACGGTGATCATCCCGGTCGCATCGATGGAGGATGCGCTTGCCGCTGCCAACTCCACACAGTACGGTTTGAGCCTCAGCGTGTACACCAACGACCTGCGCACTGCCTTCCACGCGATCAACGAGCTCCACGCAGGCATCGTCTACATCAACGCGCCCACCATCGGTGCCGAGATCCAACTTCCGTTCGG
Source organism: Candidatus Dormiibacterota bacterium (assembly GCA_963830305.1). Taxonomy (GTDB): domain Bacteria; phylum Chloroflexota; class Dormibacteria; order Aeolococcales; family Aeolococcaceae; genus Palsa-851. Next base: position 328,397 of record CAWHLW010000004.1, read on the forward strand.
CGGCACTCGAAATACCGGCAACGGCCATCGCGAAGCCGGTGGTCACGTGCTCGACGAGTTCAGCGAGTGGAAGTCCGTCTATATTGACTACAGCGGACGCCTCCAGCGCGCGCAGATCGACACCGAGTGACCTTTGCCGTGAACGGGCTCGAAGAACGTTTCACGACATACGAAGGCAAGCGCCTGCGCTACCTGATCGGAGGAACCGGGCCGCCACTCCTGCTCTGCCACGGGTTCATCGGGTCGGCGGAGAATTTCAACGACTGGTTCGACGTGCTGCTACCGCGGCGCACCATCGTCGCCCCCGATCTCCCCGGCTTCGGACGCTCGGAGCCACTGAACGGTGGCCACACGGTGCCCGCGCTGGCGCGCGCCGCCCTCGCCGCCGCCGACGACGCGGGCACCGATCACTTCGACGTCGGTGGGCTGTGCCTCGGGACTCCGATCGCGCTCGCGATCCAGCGCGCTCGTCCGCAAGCGACCGGTCGGCTGATCCTGCACACGCCATTGGTATCCCCGACGCTGGTCCGTCGGCTGTTCCATGCTCAGGTGGCGTTCATGGTGGCGCCCTTCATCTACCCGGGCATCGTCTGGCTCGCGCACCAGCGCACCACCAGCGACCTGTACAAGCGCTTCATGGTCGAGGGCAAGAATGTGGATCCCGTGGCGGCGAAGGCAAACTTCGAAAACCAGCTCCTCTCCGTCCCGCGCGCTGCCCGCGAGTGGCTGCGCGACGCGCTCCGCCGCGAAGATCTCGCCCAAGTCCGTGGTTCGGGACATCAAACCCTGATCCTGGTCGCCGAGCACGATCGCATCGTCGACGTACCGCGTCTCGAAGCCGCCATGGCCAGCGCTTCCGACGTGTCGATGGACGTCATCCGGCAGGCAGGACATGCGTGGAGCCCGGAGCTTTCACGCCGCCAGCGGGAGTTGATCGCCGCATTCCTCGACGACCTTCCTCTGCCGGCGGCGACCGGTTCTGCAGTCGTCGCCGCATAGGTCACGGTTCCAAGGTCATCGAGAACCAGCGCGCCACGCGGCGTCTGGGGCACCTGAGAGCCCAGGCACAGGAGCCTCATGGGCCGCCCCCAGGAACCTCACATGCGCCGCGGCCAACTCTGTACTTATCGGCCTGAGTACAGAGGAGCGCCATCATGAACGAGTACGACCTGACAACCCCAGCGGAGACCCCGCCGAGGGATCGGCGACGGCGGTCGATCACAGGGAGTCGACGGGTGATGGCCGCTACGCTGGTCAGTGCGGGGGTGGTGCTTGCGGCGTGCGGCGCGTCGTCGACCCCAGCCACGTCACCGTCGGCAGCACCAGCCGGCAGCAGCGCTGTCGGTGGAGGGTCGAACGCTCGATCCGGGCCGGCCGCCGGGGGAGCATCCGGCACCGTCAACAACGTGTCCACCACGACGTTCACGATTTCGACCTCCGCGGGTCAGAAGGTGACTGTCAACGAGGCGTCCTCTACGACATATGAGAAGGACACGCGTTCGACCTCAGCCAGTGCCATCACAACGGGAGAAGGCGTTCTCGTCCTTGGGATTACCAGCGGAACCACCATCACGGCGACTCAGGTCGTCGTGCAACCGACACCCGGGGCTGCGTCCTCCTCGGCGGCAGGGGTGGCCCCCTTTCAGCAAGGTGTCGCGACCACGTCCAAGCAGAGTGGTCAAATCCCGTCGAGTTACACCCAGGGATCGGGAACGATCGTCAGCGGGTCGACCGCGAACAAGGCGACGGAGGCGGCGCTCGCCGCCTATCCGGGAGGCATCGTCGATCGCGTCGTGCAACTGAGCAACGGCGACTTTGAGGTTCACTACATCGGCGTCAACTGGCCGCACCACATCTTCGTCAACCAGGGCTTCGATGTCATCGGCGCCAACTGACCCGGCGGCAACCCTCTGGGTTCATCGCCGATGCGCCAGCTCCAAATGCCGGCGGCTCCACCAGGGTACCGCCGCCGGTGGCAAGCAAAGCACAATGGACCCATGTCCGAGGCAGATCGCGCGATCATGGCGTTCATCCGCGAGTCGCGCAGGGCTGCAACGCTTCCGCGCGTGGGATCGTTCACACTCCTGGTCAATCCCGCCACCACGCTCCGCTATCTGAACTACGCGATCCCAGACGACGGCGCCGCTCCCGACGCGGCGGAAGTGGGCTCGCTGGTCGCGGCCTTCCGGACAGCAGACCGCATGCCGCGCGTGGAGTTCTTGCCATCTGTGGCACCAGCGCTCGAGGCACGTCTGACGTCCCAAGGATGGACCGTGGAGGAGAGGCTGCCGCTGATGACCTGCACGACCGGGTCGTTGCACGGCCTTCGCGCACCCGACGGTGTCGTCATCGAGGTACCCGTGGGCGACGCCACGCTGCTCGAGATGGTCAGCCTGCAACACGACATCTTCGAAGACCCCGAACCGGTGGACGCACGTACCGTGACCCGGCTGCGTGACACGCTGACCCGGGGCGGGCGTGCGCTGATGGCGCGGGACACGGCGACCGGCCGGATGGTCGGCGCAGCCCAGGCCGGACCGCCGGCGGGTGGCGCCACCGAAGTGGTCGGTGTCGTGGTTGCTCCGTCGCACCGCCGCCGGGGGCTCGCTGCGGCGATGGTGTCGGCGCTCGCCCATCAGTGCTTCGAGGCCGGGCTCGCGACGGTGTTCCTCGAGGCCGCGCCCGGCGCCGACGGCGCCTACCGCAACGCGGGATTCCTGCAGACGTCCAGCAGCGTGCACATATCGTTGGAGCGTGACGCCAACACCTGACCCGGGCGCGACCCCGGAACGCCGCTGGCCGCCCCCGGCGCTGCGGGTACGACCGTTCCGCTGGTACTGGGCTGCGCAGTGGCCCACGCTCCTGGGCACCTGGATGCAGGTGGTCGCGCTGGGATATCTCGTGTACCAGCGCACCGGCAGCACGACGGCGGTGGCGGTTGTGGCGGCAGCGGACGGCATCCCGTCGGTCATCCTCTCGCTCGCGGGCGGCGTCCTCGCCGACCGCCTGCCCCGGCGCCGCATCCTGCTCGTCACGCAGTCGCTGCTCGGCCTCAGCGCCGGATCGCTCGCGCTGCTGGTGGCGACCAACCACGCCAGCTTCGCGGCGATCCTCGTTGTCGCCATTGTGTTCGGCGCCACCGACGCTGCGGATCTGCCCACCCGTCAGGCGCTGGTCGCAGACCTGGTGGAACGTCACCTCGTGGTCAACGCGGTGGCGCTTGGCGCTGCGGCGATGAGTGCGACTCGGATCATCGGCCCGTCGGTGGCCGGACTGCTCATCGGATTTGCCGGTCCAGCGGTGTGCTTCGGGTTCCTCGCGGTTGCGTACCTCGCTCCGCTTGTCGTGCTCTTGACCGTGATCCCCGACGTCGCCCCGCTGCCGCGCCAGGCAGGTGCGACTGCAATCGGTGAGCTCGTGGCCGGCCTCCGTGTGGCAGCCGGGGACCCGCTCATCCGGGGTGTCGTGGTCGTCGCCTCGGTGCTCGCGTTCTTCGGCGTCTCATACATGCCGTTTCTGCCTGTTCTGGCGAGAATGCAGCTGCACGTCGGTCCGGAGGCGCTCGGCATCATGTACAGCGTCGGCGGCATTGGCGGCCTCGTCGGTGGCATCGCGATCGCATCGATGGGGCGTGGGGCGGGCCGCCTCCAGCTCATGCTCGTCGGTGGCGTGGTGTACGCGGCGAGCCTGTTCGCGGTGGCCCATGGCGCTGTGCTCGCCGTCACGCTGCCTGCACTGGTGGGGATCAGCTTCGCATTTGTGGCAGTGAGCACCTCGATGACGACCCTGCTGCAGACGGATACAGACCCGGCGCTGCGCGGCAGGCTGCTCGGCATCTACGCGACGATCTTCGCGGGGCTGCAGCCCCTGGGCACGGTGGCGTACGGCTTGCTGACCCATTCGGTGGGGTTGTTCAACGCGATCGGCGTGGGCGCCCTGCTGGTCGGAGCGACCACGGTGGTGGTCGTGATCACGCCCTCCTTCCGGGCCCGGGTCAGCGGCCTCAGCCTCGCCCGAGCCGGGGCCGCCACCGCCCCCGATACACTGGCCTGAGGATGTTGCGTCGAAGGGGCGGGGTGGCGGTCGTGGCGCTGTGCGCGGTGGTGCTGGCGGCGTGCGGATCGAACAAGCCGGCACCGGCAAAACCGTCGCCCGTGATCGCGCGAATCGGCTCCGACACAATCACGCTCGCGCAGTTCAATACTCGGTACGAGAGCGCGTACACCAGCATCGCGCAGGGTGGCGGCGGCACCACCGACCCTGCAGCGATCACCCAGTTGCGTGCTGCGATCCTGCGCAGCCTCATCATCGACACGATCATCCGCCAGGAGGCGACCAAGCTCGACCTGGAGGCGACGCCCAAGGAGGTCGCCGCTGAGGTCGCCACCGATGCTCAGCAGGCGGGCGGCATGACCGCGCTGGAGACCGAACTCGCCGGAGCGGGAGGGTCGATCGCCCAGCTCGAGGATGAGATCAGCTCGAACCTCAATGAGCAGCGCGTCGAGGATGTCTTCGCGCAACAGCGCGCCGCGATGGTCGAGTCGATCCTCGCCAAAGGAGCGAACTTCAGTGCGACTGCAAAGACGTACTCGGACGACAACGGGTCGACCGGGACGGCAGACAAGGGTGGTGATCTGGGCGTCCTGACCGCGACAACGCTCAAGACATACGACGCCGCTTTCGTCGCCGCGGTCAAAGCAACGCCGGTGGGGGCTTACACGAAGACACCAGTTCACGACGCGGGCGGTTACGACATCCTGATGGTGTACTCCAAGACCGCCACCGGCTATGGCGTCCGCCACATCCTCATCTACGCGGGTAACCCGTACAACGTCATGGACCGGCCCGACTGGTTCGTCGAGGCGCTGTTCACGCAGGTCGACACCCTCTGCAAGGCGAACCAGATCGAGGTGTCGCTCACCAACGCGGGCGGCAACCCGTGCACCGCGCCGAGCCCGACGCCGGCACCCACCGCGAGTCCGAAGGCCACCGCAACCGCGAAACCGGCTGGGTGAGGTGCTTCCTCGCGGTTCCCCTCGCCGAGCCGGGATTGGGATCGGCGCAGAGGCTGCAGCGCCGGCTCCGTGAGCGCATCGCGGACGTCCGCTGGGCGCGTCCCGAAACGCTGCATCTGACGGTGCACTTCTTCGGGCAGATCGAGGATGAACGCGCTGCGGCGGCGCTCCAGCTTGTCGAGCCTATCGTCCGTCACTCTGCCCCATTCGAGGTGACACTGGATCGGCTCAGCTCCTTTCCGCCACGCGGGAATCCCCGTGTACTCTGGCTCGGGCCGTCGTCGGATGTCGCGCCGCTGGCAGCACTCGCTCTGGAGTGCCGATCTGCATTGAGCGCCGCAGACTTCGAGGTTGACCAGCGCAGATATAACCCGCACTGCACCCTGGGCAGGCCGCGCGTGCATTGGAGCGATACCGCACGAGCTGCGTGGACCGCTGCAACACAGGAGCAGCCCGACATCCGTTTTTCCGCGTCGCGTTTGGTCCTCTACGAGTCGCGCTCCGAACCCGGTGGTGCGGTGTACACCGAGCGCGCGTCGCTCGCGTTTGCCTCCGGCTGAGGCGGAGGTCAGCGGTAGCGGGGGTCGACCAACTCGGTGTCGAGGCCGTAGTGCTCGATGGCGGCGGCGACGACGTGACGCGGGAGGCGATCCTGCTGTGCCAGGCCGTCGAGCACGGCCACCGAGACGGACCCCGCGTCGACCTCGAAGTGCCGGCGCAGCGCCACACGGGTATCGCTGCGACCGTATCCGTCGGTGCCGAGTGGGATGAATGGTGCCTTCATGAAGCGTCCGATCTGATCGGGGACCGCCTTCATGTAGTCGGTCACCGCGACAATCGGTCCGCCCTCAGCGCCGAGCTGCTCGTCGACGTATGCCACGCGCTGCTCGAGGTCGGGATGGAGCCGGTTCCAGCGTTCGACGTCGAGTGCATCCTGGCGCAGCAACTGGTAGCTCGTGACGCTCCACACGTCTGCGGCGACGTCGTGTTGCTCGAGCAGCATCGCCTGCGCTTCGACCGCTGCGTTGACGGCGCTGCCGCTGGCGAGAATCCGCGCGCGATGCGTGCGGTCGCCCTCGGCGCGCTTGTACGAGTAGAGACCCCGGAGGATGCCTTCCTCGCTGCCCTCGGGCATCGGTGGCATCGGGTAGTTCTCGTTGTACAGCGTGATGTAGTAGAAGATGTCCTCGCCGTCGACGTACATGCGCCGCATGCCGTCGCGAATCACCGTCGCCAGCTCATACGCGAATGCCGGGTCGTAGATGCGCACGTTCGGAACCGCGCTGAAGAGCAGCGGTGAGTGGCCATCCTCGTGTTGCAGACCCTCGCCGTTGAGCGTGGTGCGACCGGCGGTCCCACCGAGCATGAAGCCGCGACCGCGCGAATCGCCGAATGCCCAGATGAGGTCGCCGACCCGCTGGTAGCCGAACATCGAGTAGTAGATGTAGAACGGGATCACCGCCTGGCCGTGAGTCGCGTATGCGGTTCCGGCGGCGGTGAAGCTCCCCATCGAACCTGCCTCGGTGATCCCCTCCTCGAGGATCTGGCCGTCGACGGCCTCGCGGTAGGAGAGCACCATCCCGGCGTCGACGGGCTCGTATGTCTGCCCGAACGGTGCGTAAATCTTCACCTCGCTGAAGAGCGCATCCATGCCGAAGGTGCGCGCTTCATCGGGGATGATCGGGACGATCCGGTTGCCGATGCCCTTGTCACGGAGCAGGTTGCGGAGCAGGCCCGCGAAGACCATCGTGGTGGACGCTGCGCGAGTGCCGCTGCCGGTGAGGAACTCGGCGTACGGCGCATCGCCGGGGAGTTCGAGCGGCTTCGACCGCACCACCCGTCGCGGCAGCATGCCGCCGAGCGCCCGGCGGCGCATCAGCAGGTACTCGACCTCGTCGGAGTCCGCGCCGGGGTGGTAGTACGGTGGCTTGGATTCGGCGAGCCGCTTGTCGCTGATGGGCAGCTCGAGCAAGTCGCGGAACGCGCGCAACTCGGCCTCGCCGATCTTCTTGATCTGGTGCGTCGAGTTGCGCCCTTCGAACCCAACACCGAGCGTCCATCCCTTGACGGTGTGCGCGAGGACCACCGTCGGCGCTCCGCGCTGCTCCAGCGCGAGCTTGTATGCGGAATACACCTTGCGGTAATCGTGGCCGCCGCGGCGCAGGTGGCGGAGATCGTCATCGGACAGGTGCTCCACCATCTTGCGGAGTCGCGGATCCGGTCCGAAGAAATGCTCGCGAATGTAGGCGCCGCTTTCAGTGGTGTACTTCTGGAATTCCCCGTCCGGAACGCGGTTCATCTGATCCACGAGGACGCCGTGCACATCACGTGCGAGCAGCTCGTCCCATTCGCGCGCCCAGATGACCTTGATCACGTTCCAGCCCGCGCCGCGGAAGATCCCCTCCAACTCCTGGATGACCTTGCCGTTGCCGCGCACCGGTCCGTCCAGTCGTTGCAGGTTGCAGTTGACGACGAACGTCAGGTTGTCGAGCTGCTCGCGCGCGGCGAGCGACAGCGCACCGAGGGTCTCCGGTTCGTCGCATTCACCGTCACCCAGGAAACACCACACGTGGCTCTCGCTCGTGTCCGCGATGTGCCGGTTGTAGAGGTAGCGGTTGAAGCGCGCCTGGTAGACGGCGTTGAGCGGCCCGAGGCCCATCGACACAGTGGGGAATTCCCAGAACTCAGGCATCAGCCGCGGGTGCGGATACGAGCTGAGGCCGTTGCCACCCGTCTCCTGACGGAAGTTGTCCATCTGCGCCTCGGTGATCCGTCCCTCGAGATACGCATGCGAGTACATCCCCGGCGCCGCGTGCCCCTGGTAATAGATCTGATCGCCGGAGGTGCCGTCGTCCTTGCCGCGGAAGAAGTGGTTGAACCCCACCTCGTAGAGCGATGCCGCTGACGCGTACGTCGACAGGTGCCCACCGATGCCGTCGCTCCGTTTGTTCGCCCTCGTGACCATGACCGCGGCGTTCCAGCGGACGATCCGGCGGATGCGCCGCTCCATCTCCTCATCACCTGGGAACCACGGCTCCTCGTCGGGCGGGATCGTGTTGATGTACGGCGTCGAGACCAGCGACGGCACCGGAACCTGCAGCCGCCGGGCGCGCTCGAGGAGCTTGCCGATCACGAAGCGAGCGCGGACGGTGCCCTCAGACGCGACGAGCGCGTCGAGGGACTCGAGCCATTCGTTGGTCTCTGCGGAGTCGGCGTCGGGAAGCTGGTGGAGGAAGGCGTCGAACGTCATTCGAAGCGAGGATATACACCCGAGAGCCGGAGACCGCCTCTGTCACCGATCGCGGACTTTGCACCAACCTGTGGTACTGTCTTGGCAAGTGCTCGCGAACCGGCGAGCCATGCCTCTTGGTGAACCCTCTCTCCGCCGCTAGCCGGCGGGTCTCAAGAATCCGGCACACGACAGTCCAGCGAGGGGATTCTGGGATAACGGGAAATGGCCCGGGTCCCGAGGTAACACGGTGACAACGTTTGAATCCATCGGCGTGCGTCCGCGCACGTCGGCCGCTCTCCGTGAGCACGGTTTCACGGAGGCCAACACAGTGCAGCAGGAGGCGATTCCGCCCCTGCTGGCACGCCACGATTGCGTCATGGAGGCGCCAACCGGCTCGGGCAAGACCCTCGCCTACGTTGTGCCACTGGTCGAGCGACTTGCGGGCCATCAGGGTCACGGCGCGAGAGCGCTCATCGTCACGCCGACCCGCGAGCTCGCCACCCAGGTCAATGCGGTGATCCGCGAGGTCGACCCGGCGCTGCGCACCGTGGTCTGCATCGGCGGGGTCGGCTACGGCCCTCAGACAGGCGGCCTCCGCAACGCGCCTGACGTCATCGTCGGGTGCCCCGGCCGGCTGCTCGACCTTGCCAGCAATGGGCTCGCACGGCTTCGTGACATCGAATACCTGGTACTCGACGAGGCCGACGAGATGCTCGATCAGGGCTTCGCCAAAGACGTCGAAAAGATCATCTCGATGTGCCCGAGCTTCAGCAGCAGCGCGCGCCGGCAGACCGTGCTCGCCTCGGCAACGATGCCCGACTGGGTGCAGCGCATGATCACCAAACACCTCCACGAGCCGGCCCGCGTTCGCGTTGTCAACGAGCAGGTGCCGGCACTCGAGCACGGTGTCATGAGTGTCGTCAAGTCGCAGAAGATCGACGCGCTCTCCCGGCTCCTGCGCCGCCAGCGTGCTTCCGAGCTCAACCAGACGATCGTGTTTCATCGCACCAAGCACGGCGCCAAGAAGCTCGTGCGTGACCTGCTGCGGATGGGCCACTCCGCCGGGGAGTTGCAGGGCAACCTCTCGCAGAATGCCCGCGACCGGGCCCTCAACTCGTTCCGCGCGAACAAGACCGAGGTGCTGGTCGCCACCAACGTCGCGGCTCGAGGCATCGACGTCGTCAATGTCGGATTGGTCATCAACTTCGAACTGCCCGAGACACCGCAGTGGCTCACGCATCGAGTTCGGCCGAACCGCGCGCAACGGCAACGAGGGCAAGGCGATCACGTTCCTCAGCGAGGAGGACGGCGAACAGTGGCGCAAGCTCCGTCGCCTCGGCGCACCCGCGCTTCCCGAGATCGACGGGACGCTCCTGCTGACGACCGGAGAATGGAAGCTCGGAGCACCGCCGCGCGAGACTACGCCAGCGCCTGCTCCAGGTCGGCCACTAAGTCGTCGACGTCCTCAATACCGACGGACAGGCGCAGCAGCCCGTCGCTGACGCCGACCCGGGTCCGGATCTCCTCCGGAATCGACGTGTGGGTCATCATCGCCGGACTCTCGGCAAGCGATTCCACGGCGCCGAGTGACTCGGCCAGCGTGAACACACGCAGGCGTTCGAGAAACGAGCGCGCGGCGTCACCCGACGAGACTTCGAAGGACACCACTCCACCGAACTGGCCGCTCATCTGGCGCTTGGCGAGCGCATGCCCCGGGTGGCTCTCGAGACCCGGGTAGTACACCTGGGTCACCGCGTCCTGACCCTCGAGCCAGCGTGCGATGGCCAGTGCGTTCTCGCACTGACGGATCACGCGAAGTTGCAACGTCTTCAACCCCCGGAGCAGCAACCAGCAGTCGAAGGGTGACGGCACCGCGCCGACGGCGTTCTGGTGAAACCGCAATCGCTCGGCGAGGCCGTCGTGGGAGGTGAGCACCGCACCACCGAGCACGTCGCTGTGGCCGCCGAGAAACTTCGTCGAGCTGTGCACGACGAGGTCCGCGCCGAGCTCGAGCGGGCGCTGCAGCACCGGGCTTGCAAACGTGCTGTCCACGGCGACGATCGCACCTGCTCCATGGACCAACTCGCTGACGGCGTCAAGGTCGACGATGCGGAGCAGCGGGTTGGTGGGCAACTCGAGCCACACCATTCGCGTGTGATCGTTGATCGCCGCCGCGATGGCATCGAGATCGGTGGGGTCGACCGCCGTGAAGGTGAGCCCGTAGCGCCGGAAGACCTTGTCGAAGAGGCGGAACGTGCCGCCGTACACATCCTCGGTGAAGACGACATGGTCGCCGGGCTCGAGCAGGAGTGTCACCGCGGTGGTCGCGGCCAAGCCTGACGAGAAAGCGAGGCCATGCTCGGCATTCTCCAGCGAGGCAAGGCATGCCTCGAGGTTTTCGCGAGTTGGGTTGCCAGAGCGCGAGTACTCGTATCCCTTGTGCCGCCCCGGGGACTCCTGCGCGAACGTGGTCGCCAGGTGTATCGGCACGACCACGGCGCCAGTGGCCGGATCGGGTCCCTGCCCGACATGCAGGGCGCGCGTGGCCAGGCCGTGGCGCCTCTGCTCCATGCCGGTCAGCTGCGACCGCGGCGGGCGACGAATTCGAGCAGGTCGCTGCGGGTGATCACCCCGACGGGCAGGTCGCCCTCGACGATCATCAGCGCGGGCTCACCACCGAGCAGCGCCTCGAACGCCTCCTCGATCGGCGCCCCGGCGGCGACGCGCGCGAACGGCGGGTCCATCGCCGTCGAGACCGAGGTGGTCACCACCGCCGGGTCGCGGTAGATCCGATCCAGCAGAGTTCGCTCCTGGATGCTGCCCACCACGCCGCCTCCGGTGGTGCTCCCGTTCTCGGTGACGAGGAGCTGGGAGATCCCGTACTGCTGCATGAGGTCGATCGCCTCACCGACCGACCGACCCGCACCGACGCTGACCAGCTCCGGAACGCCGTCGCTGTGCGAATCGATGACCTCGCGGACGCGGGCGGGAACGAGGCGCTGGAGGTACCCGTTCTGACGCATCCACTCGTCGGAGAAGAACTTGCTCAGGTAGTTGCGGCCGGTGTCCGGAAGCAGCACGACGATGACGTCGTCCGGTTTGGAGTCCACCGCGACCTGGATCGCCGCGTGGAGCGCGAGCCCCGCCGATCCGCCGACCAGGATCCCCTCCTGGCGCGCGAGCTTCCGCGCGGCCACGAAGCTCTCGCGGTCGGTCACCTGGATGAACTCGTCCACGATCTCGCGGTCGAACGTGCCCGGCCAGAAGTCCTCGCCGACACCCTCAACCTTGTACGGCGCGATCTCGCCGCTGTAGATCGAGCCCTCGGGATCGGCCCCGACCACGCGAACCGCGGGGTTCTGCTCCTTGAGGTACTTGCCCACCCCGGTGATCGTGCCCCCGGTGCCGACCCCCGCCACAAAGGCGGTGATCCGCCCGTCGGTCTGCCGCCAGATCTCAGGGCCGGTGGTGCGGTAATGGGCTTCGGGGTTGCGCGGGTTGAAGTACTGGTTGGGCTGAAACGCGCCCGGCACCTCACGGGTCAGCCGGTCCGCCACGGAGTAGTACGACTGCGGCGAGTCGCGCTCGACATTGGTGGGGCAGATCACCACCTCGGCGCCATACGCGCGCAGCAGGCTGATCTTCTCTGCCGCCATCTTGTCGGGCATGACGAAGATCATCTTGTAGCCCTTGATCGCCGCCGCCATGGCAAGCCCGTGGCCGGTGTTCCCCGACGTGGGCTCGACGATGGTTCCACCCGGCCGGAGCAGCCCGCGGGATTCAGCGTCCTGGAGCATGGAAAGCCCGATGCGGTCCTTGACGCTGCCGCCGGGGTTGAGCTGCTCGAGCTTGGCAAGCACGAGCGGTCTGAGCCCCTCGGTGACCTTGCTCAGCCGGACCAACGGGGTGTTGCCGACCAGGTCGAGGATGCTCTCGACGTACTCCACTGCCCGGCCATTCTAGTGCTCGTCGCGGAAGGTCCCCGTACACGAATGCAACTCAATGGCGCTTTTGTCACGGCATACTGAGCTGAATGCAGCAGGCTGGAGGCTCCGATCTCGGCGGGTCGCGGGCGTACGTTCCCGGCTACACCTTGGATCGGGGGATCAGCGTCGACCGCGCCGGTGCGCTCGTCGACGCCCACGACGACACCACCGGCTCGCGGGTGCTCGTCCGGCTGCTCAGCCCGGCACTGTCATCGGACGCCGCCTACCGCCGCCAGGTTCGTCATGACATGGCGACGCTCGGCACCCTGCGCCACCAGCATCTGCTCTCGGTCATCGAGTTCGACGACAAGCACGCAGCGATCGTCTACGAGTGGGTCGAAGGGGTCACGCTTCGCCATCTCGTCGACGTCTCCGGTCCGGTCGCGGCGGCGGCCGCGCTCGTGGTGTTCGACGACACACTCGCCGCCCTGGACGCGCTCCATGGCGCGGGGATCATCCACCGAGACGTGACTCCGGCCGCGGTGGAGCTCGACACCGACGGGACCGGCATCCTGCGCGATGCGGGCGTGCCTGCACCGCCACTGCGCCGCGGGTGGCGTGCGGGGACGCCGCAGTACATGGCACCTGAGCTCTGGGCCGGCAGGCCGCACACCGTCGCGACCGATCTCTATGCGGCCACCGGCGTCCTGGTGGAGTCGCTCACGGGACGACCGCCGTATCTCGGGACCGACCTCACGGGCCTCGGGGTGCAGCACACCCAGGGAGCGCTGCCGAGCGAGGCCGTCCCGATCCTGGCACGGGAGCTCGTGATCCGCGGACTGGCGAAAGATCCGCGCGACCGCCCTTCGGGTGCCGCGGCCTTCCGCCGCGACGTGGAGACGGCCGGCCTGGCGTTCCTCGGAGCGAGCTGGCGAGAGCAGGGACGCGCGTCGCTGGCGGTGGGGGTCGTCGACCGTCTTGCTGACCCTGCTCCGGTAGCGACGCCGGTCGAATTCGACGATGACGATGACGACGCGCCGCTCACCGGGGTGACGCTCGACACCGCCGCGGACGAGGTCCGCCCTGGCGGGGTGGGGTGGAAGGTCTGGTCCGTGGCGGCGGCAGCCGTTGCCGCGCTGGTTGTGATGATCATCTTCGCCGTCCAGGCCCTCGGCGGGCCGGGGGTTCAGACGTCGCCGACGCCGCCGCCCGGCACGGCCATCGCGCCCACGGCCATCGCCGCGCCGACGGGCGTCGGGGTGCCGACAAGCATCGACACCGCGGGCGTGGCGACGTCGACGCCCACGCCACGGGCGTCGCCAACACCAACTCCGACCCCACCGCCGAACACGATGCCAATCACCATCGCGCCGGCGCCAACCCAGAAGCCATCACCGAGTCCAAGCTTCGGTTCCAACTCGCCGACTCCCAGTCCAACGCCAAAGCACTGACGTGCTCCGCGCTCAGCGCGATGGGGTGAGGTTGTAGACGTCGTGGGCGTAGTCGAGCATCATCCGGTGGGCTGAGAACCGTGGCCCGTTGGTGCGCAGCGAGGCTCGCATGCGCTGCACCCAACCGCGCGGGATCCCCTGCTCATCGCGCTGGTAGAAGAGCGGGACGACCTCGTGCTCGATGATGTCGAAGAGCGTTGCAGCGTCGCGCGAGTCCTGCATGCCGTGGTCGAAGAGGATGTCGCCGGGGATCGCCCAGCCATTGGTGCCGTTATATGCCTCGGCCCACCACCCGTCGAGGACTGAGAGGTTGAGGCCCCCATTGAGCGCCGACTTCATCCCGCTCGTCCCGCTCGCTTCGAGTGGCGGCCGGGGGACATTGATCCACACGTCACAACCCGACACCATGTCCTCGGCGATGGCCAGGCCGTAGTTGTCGAGGAAGGCGACGCGGCTCATCGCGGCGGGCTCGCGCTCGAAGGTGAACAGTCCCTGGGCCCCGTGCTTGGCCTCTTCATCCTGCGGATGTGCCTTGCCCGCAAACACCATCTGCGCCGGGCGATCCTTGTTGTCGAGCACGCTCAGGGCTCGCGCGGGGTCGAGCGTGAGGATCTGGATGCGCTTGTATCCGGCGAGCCGGCGGGCGAAGCCGAAGGTCAGCGCATGCTCGTCGAAACCGTGCTCGGCAGCCTCGACATACCACCGTGGCTCATCGCGAGCGAGGCGGTTGGCGACACTGTTGACGCGAACGTGCTGCACGAACTCGGCGCGCAGGGCGTTGCGCACTGCCCACAGCTCCTCGTCGGGGATGTCGTCGACGCCGCGCCAGGTGTCTGGATCGGCGGCGCGCGCCTCCCATCCCGCGCCGAGGTAGCGATCGAGCAGGTCGCGCATCCGCGGAACCGTCCATGTCGGTACGTGCACGCCGTTGGTGACGTGACCGATCGGGACCGTGTCCGCGGGACGTTCGGGGAAGAGTGATTGCCACATCTGGCGGGCGACCTCGCCGTGGCGGCGGCTCACGCCATTGCGCGAGCGGCTCATCTTGATGCCGAGTGGCGTCATCACGAACTGCTCGTGCGGATTGTCCGGCCGGGTGCGGCCGAGGTGGAGGAAGCCCTCGAGGTCGAGCCCGGCCTGCTCGGGATAGTCGCCGAGGACCTCGACGATCTCGCTCACGTCGTAGCCCTCGTTGCCGGCACTCACCGGTGTGTGCGTCGTGAAGACGGTGCGCTCGCGGGCGGCGGTGAACGCCTCGTGGCGCGAACGACCGAGCGCTATCTCGCGGCGCGCCATCTCCAGGGGCGCGAGCGCGGCGTGGCCTTCGTTGAGGTGGACGACGCTCGGTTCCATTCCCATGGCGTCGAGGACACGCATCGAGCCGATGCCGAGGAGTGCGTACTGGGCGAGCCGGGTTGGCCGGTCGGCGACGTAGAGACGGCTGGTGATCCACTGGTCGATTGCCGAGTTCTCGGGCCGCTGCGCGTCGAGGAGGTAGAGCGGGGTGCGCCCGATGTCGAGGCGCCACACCTGCACGACCACATCGCGCCCGCGCAGCGGGACGGTCACGGTCAGCGGCGTTTCCCCGTTGTAGACAAGAGCGGCAGGAACTCGGTCGGGGTCGACCTGGAGCCAGTACTCGAGCTGATACCCGGAGCGGTCCATGCGCTGCTGGAAGTACCCTTGGCGGTAGAGAAGTCCGACACCCACCATGGGCAGCGCCATGTCGGACGCCTGTTTGAGAATGTCACCGGCGAGCACACCGAGGCCGCCCGCGTAGATCGGCAGCGAGCGATGTACGGCGAACTCGGCGCAGAGAAACGCGACCGGACGCGCCGGTGTCGCCTTCCCTTCCATTGGTGTACGGCCGAGCTCGTAGTCGAGTATCGCCACCAATTCTGCGAGCCGGTGCAGCAGCGTGGTGTCGGCTGCTGCACGCTCGAGGGTCGCGGAGGACGTCTCATCGAGCATGCGGATCGGGTTGTTGTTGCTTGCCTCCCAGCGGACCGGGTCGATCGCCCTGAAGACGTCGTCGCCGCCGTTCCACCACGACCACATGTAGTTGTATGCGAGTCGCGCCAGCGGAGCGAGCGGTGACGGCAACCGCGCGGCGAGATCCGCGGCCGCGCGGGCGACATCCTCGCGACCGTCCGCGAGGGTTGCCGTGATCAACTCGGTCACTGCACGCCGGCCTCGGTGAGCGCCTGCCGCAACGCTGCCACGCCCTCCTGCGGCCCACCCTGATGGCGGAAGACGGCGGTGCCGGCCACGAGCACGTCGGCGCCCGCATCGACGCACGCCTTGGCGTTGGTCGCGTCCACCCCGCCATCGACCTCGATTTCGGTGTCGAGGCCCTGGCGTTCGACCTCGCGGCGGAGGGACTCGACCTTGTGCAGCATGCGCGGGATCAGTGACTGGCCTCCGAATCCTGGATCGATGGTCATCACGAGCGCGAGGTCACATGACTCGAGGATGTCGTCGAGCGTCGACGCGGGTGTGCTGGGGTTGATCGCCGCGCCGGAGCGGCAGTCGAGTCCGCGGATGGTGGACAGCGTCCTGTGCAGGTTGGGACACACCTCGTAATGCACCGTCATGGCGTCCGCCCCTGCGGTTGCGAAGGTGCCCAGGTGCGCGTCTGGATTGACGATCATGAGGTGCACTTCGAGCGGCAGCGAGGTCGCCCGCCGGAGCACCCGGACCGTGTCGGTGCCGAAGGTGAAATTCGGTACGAACACGCCGTCCATCACATCGATATGGATGCGTTCCGCGCCGCTTCCCTCCAGGTCGTGCGCAGCCTTGGCTATCTGTCCGAAATCAGCGGCGAGCAGGCTCGGCGCAATACGGATCGCATCTCGGCAGGGCTTCCACGTCGATCGCGGCATCCCGCGGATTCTGGCAGACGCAGGTCAAGAGGCTGCCGGAATTGTCCGAGCCGTCACGCCCCTGCTGCAGCGGCGTCGAGGAACCAGGTGAGCGTCCCGTCGGTGGGGCGGACACGCGAGGCCGGGACCCCGCCACGCGCCGTGGCGAGCAACGCCTCGTGCTTGGCCGCTCCCGTGACCATGAACGCGACGGCTGCGGCGGCGTTGATGGCCGGATAGGTCAGCGTGATTCGATCGAACGGCTCGTAATCGGCGAGGCCACGCGTCGCCCACCGGTCGGTGACCTCCAACGCAGGTGTGCCTGGAAAGAGTGACGCGGTGTGACCGTTCTCACCGAGCCCGAGCAAAATCACGTCGAGCCGGGGCGCGCCACCTGGGCCCGAGGGCAAGGACCCCGCCATCAGGGCCGAATACTCAAGTGCGGCAGCGTCGAGGTCCGGGCGCTCGCCGGGCATTCGGTGGACGTGTCCGGGGTTGATGGGTACATGGCTCAGCAACGTGGTCATTGCGAGGTGGTAGTTGCTCGCCGGATCGTCCGGGGGGCAGGCGCGCTCGTCCGCGAAATAGACATTCCACGATGCCCAGTCCATCCGCTCGCGCCATTCCGGACCGGCGAGGATCTCGTTGAGCAGGCGGGGCGTGCTGCCACCCGACAGCGCTATCGAGAATGCCCCGTGATCAGCAGTGGCTCGACGGCTTTCAGCCTCGATCCACGTCGCGACAGTGCCGGCAACCTCCTGCGCGGTTTCGCTGACGAGACGCTCGCCGGCGAGCCCGTCGAGGGAACGTGTCGTCACGTCAGGGGATATGCCAGGCGCGTCCGTCGCGGGCCATGAACTCTTGTGATTCCTGCGGACCCCACGTGCCCGCAGGGTAGTTCGGGCAGTTGGTCCGGTCGGGCGGATGCGCGCGCCAGCCGTCGAGGATCGCGGTGCAGAACCGCCACGCCTCCTCGACCTCGTCCTCACGCGCGAACAGAGTTGGGTCGCCGAGCATGCAGTCGAGGAGGAGGCGCTCGTACGCATCCGGCGACTGTTCGCGGAAGGCGGTTCCATACATGAAGTCCATGTTCACCGACTCGATGCGCAGCGCCTGACCGGGAATCTTCGCGCCAAAGCGAAGCGTGATTCCCTCGTCGGGCTGGATGCGCAGGATGAGCAGGTTGGGCTCGATACCGTCCTCCGGCACCGCGCCGGCGGCGAGCGGCACGCTGCCGGCAAAGGGGGAATGGGGGACGCGGCGAAACTGGATGACGATCTCCGTCGAGCGCTTCGGCAGCCGCTTGCCAGTGCGCAGATAGAACGGTGTTCCGGCCCAGCGCCAGTTGTCGATGTCGACCTTCAGCGCCACGAACGTCTCACGAAGTGAGTCGGGCGCGACGCCCTTCTCCTCGCGATAGCCAGGGACGGGTTGACCGTTGATGTACCCCGCAGAGTACTGGCCGCGGACAGAGTGCGAGAGCGCGTCATCCGGATGAATCGGTCGCACCGCGCGGAGCAGTTTCACCTTCTCGTCGCGAACCATCTCCGCCTGGAAGTTGGACGGTGCTTCCATGCCCACGATCGCGACCAATTGCATGATGTGGTTCTGCACGATGTCGCGCAGCGCGCCTGCTTCCTCGTAGTACGACCCACGTCCTTCGACGCCGATCTCCTCTGCAACCGTGATCTGCACGTGGTCGATGTACTGGCGGTTCCACAGCGGCTCGAAGATCCCATTGGCAAAGCGGAAGACGAGCAGGTTCTGGACGGTCTCCTTGCCGAGGTAGTGGTCGATGCGATAGATCTGCTCCTCGACGAACGCGGTGTGCAGGCCTGCGTTCAACGCGCGCGCCGTTGCGAGGTCTCGCCCGAATGGCTTCTCGATGATCGCGCGCACGAAGGTCCCAGGCGCCTGGGTGGTCAGGCCCGCGGCGTTGAGCTTCTCTGCAAGCGGTAAGACAGCATTCGGTGGTGTGCTGAAGTAGAGGAGTCGGTTGCCGGCGGTGCCGCGATCGCGGTCGGCTTCCTCGAGCACGCTCTTGAGATGATCGAAACCATCCGCGGCGTCCAGGTCGTACATCGCGAAGCGCAGCCCCTCTGCAAACCGCTCCCACACGTCCCCGCGAAGAGGAATACGTCCGTATTTCTCGACGCCCTCACGCATGTCGGCGCGAAACTCCTCGTCGGACAGGGCACTGCGGCCGGCGCCGACGACGGTGAAGCCTGCCGGCAGGCTGCCCTCAGCGACGAGCGCGTAGAGCGCAGGAACGAGCTTGCGCTTGGTCAGGTCACCGCTGGCGCCAAAGATGACCACGCAGAAGGGGACCGGTGTCCGCGGCACCCGGCGGCGCTCCTGGAGCGGGTGTTCCGCGGTCAGTGTGATGCCGGTGTCCCCGCAGGAGCCTCGGCTTTCACCGGGTGCCCACCGAACTCGTTGCGCAGCGCCGCAATCACCTTGTTGCCGAACCCGTCGGGAAGGCGCGACTGGTACCGCATGATCAGCGAGGCGGCAAGCACGGGACTGGGAACCGCCAGCTGCATTGCCTCCTCCATCGTCCAGCGGCCCTCACCGGAGTCGTCCACCCAGCCACGTAGCTGATGCAACTGCGGATCGCGTGCGAATGCCCGTTCCGCGAGCTCGAGGAGCCACGAGCGCACCACGCTCCCCTGGTTCCAGAGATGCGCGATCCCGTGCAGGTCCAGCTCACCGAAATCCGGCTTGGCCTGCATGATCGCGAACCCCTCGGCGTATGCCTGGAGCATTCCGTACTCGATGCCGTTGTGCACCATCTTCACGAAGTGGCCTGCGCCCGCGGGCCCGACGTGGAGGAACCCGTCGGGTGGCGCGAGGGTGGTGAAGATCGGGCGCCAGTGGTCGACGGTTTCCTTGTCACCGCCTGCCATGAGGCAGTAGCCGACCTCGAGACCCCAGACACCGCCGCTGGTGCCGGCGTCGATGAAACCAATCCCGCGTTCCGCGCTCTTCGCGGCTCGAGCGATGGAGTCGTGATAGTTGCTGTTGCCGCCGTCGATGATGGTGTCGCCCTTCTCGAGCAGCGACTGCAGCGCGGAAACCGTGTCATCGGTCACCTTGCCGGACGGCACCATGATCCAGACGCCGCGCGGCTTGTCAAGTGCGGCGACCAGCTTGTCGAGACTGTCCGTCGTGGTGGCGCCGAAGGCATCGACGCTCGCGCGCGCGTCGGGGTTGGGGTCGAACGCGACGACCGCGTGGTTACCGTCGCGGCGGAGCCGGTGCACCATGTTGGCGCCCATCTTGCCCAGCCCGACAAAGCCGATCTGCATGGTCGTGAACCCTCGGTGTATGGCGGCGCTCAGCGCGCCGCCGTGGTTGCGCTGACTGCGTCGGTGAGGCTTGCGAGCCCTGAGTCGAGGTTGCCGGCGATGTGGACGCGCACCACCCTACGGCCGTGATTGCGCAGCGACTGGAGGTCTCCGGCCGCCTCTGCGCGCTTGAGGACCGAGAACGTGTACGGTGCGCCGGGAATGGCCACGTCGGTGCCGTCGTCGGCGGTGATCTGGATGTACACGCCGGTGTTGGGACCGCCTTTGTGCAGCTGGCCGGTGCTGTGCAGGAAACGGGGACCGAATCCGAGTGTGGTGGCGATCCTGCGCGAGTCGCGGATCGCGACGCGCAGGTGTTGCAGTGCGGCTTCGTTCGCGTCGTCGGGGGTCACGTACGCCATCAGCGCGACGTAGTCGCCCGGGTTCGCCGTGTCGAGATGCGCGGCGAGCGCTCCCGATGCGCTGGTTCCGGACACGTCGCCGTACACACGGAGCGCCCCGTCGGTCACCGCGGCAGCTTCATCGGGCAGCGATCCAGTCTGCTCGTATTGCTGGAGCACGGCCTTGGTGTTGTCCTTCGACTCCTGGACGTTTGGCTCGTCGAACGGGTCGATGGCAAGATGTGCGCCCGCAACCGCGGTGGCGAACTCCCAGCGGAAGAACTCGGCGGCGAGGTCGTACCTGTCCTCCAGGTCGAAGGTGACCACCGGGTGTCCGGCGGCCTTCAGGGCCGAGATCGACTGATCGAACGCAGCGTCGTCGTCGATGCGCAGCGCGACAAACAGGCGGTCCTTGGAGTAGACCTCGGGCGTGCCGATCGGCTCGTCTCCAATCGGGATGATCCCCTTGCCTTCCTTACCGGTGCTCTCCGCGATGAGCTGCTCTGCCCACAACGAGTAAGCACCGATCGCTTTTGGCGCGAGGATCGTGACCTTGTCGCGTCCCAGGTCATGAAGGGCGCCCATGACGGTGCCGAGGCTCAGACCGCAGTTGAGGTCGCCGGGCACGCCGGCCATGCACATCCTGCGCATGTTCGCGGCATGCTCGAGGAGTCGCTCAACGTCGATGCCCATGATCGCGGCGGGGACGAGACCGAACATGCTCAAGGCCGAGTAGCGGCCGCCGATGTCCGGTGGGTTCTTGTAGAGATGACGGAACCCGCGCTCGCGAGCCAGGTCGGCCAGCGACGTTCCGGGGTCGGTGATGGCGATGAAGTGTGAGCCGGTGTCGTCGCCCACCCCTTGGGTCAGCACCCAGAAGTGCGCAAGGTGGGAAAGCGTCTCGATGGTCGTCCCCGACTTGCTCGAGACGATGTACCCCGTCCTCGCGGGGTCGAGCGCACCGGTCACACGCATGATCGCGAGCGGATCCGTGGTATCGAGCACATGCACCGTCGGCTGTCCCTCGGCGCTCCCGAAGGAGAGGCGCAAGACCTCGGGACAGAGGCTCGATCCACCCATGCCGAGCAGGACACAGTCACGCCATCCGGCCTCTCGGACCTCGACGGCGAGGGCCTGCAGCGCCGGGAGGCGCTCATGCATCGCGCCGATGACGTCGAGCCATCCGAGCCGGTTGTTGATCACCTTGGCATGTGCTGCGTCTCCGGGCTTCCAGAGATTCGGGTCACGGTGCCAGATCCGTGTGGCGACCTCGGATGCCGCCGGTGTGTTGAGCGGCACGGCGGTCGATCCGGTGTCGAAGTGCTGGCGCTTCGTGTAACCGGAGCCGAACGAGTCGATCTTCTCGGCAATGCCGCGAATCAACGCGTCGTACGAGTCCGCGAACTGCTTGACGCCATCATCGAGCAGTTGCTGCGTGACCGCATCCATGTCGATCCCGACCTCGGCGAGCTGGTCCATCACGCGGTGGGCGCCGGCATAGTCGGACTTGACCGTGTCGCCGGCCACGACGCCGTGATCCTTGAATGCCTCGATGGTCGCGGGCGGCATGGTGTCCACGGTGTCCGGACCGATCAGTGCCTCGGCGTAAACGACATCGCGGTAGTTCGGATTCTTGGCGCTGGTGCTTGCCCAGAGCGGCCGCTGAACATGTGCACCAGCGGTGCGCAGCGGTGCGAATCGATCACTGCCGAATCGCTGCTCGAACAGCTCGTAGGCGAGCACCGCGTTGGCGATGGCGGCTTTGCCGAACAGCCCCTCGATCTGCGCGTTGCCAGGATCTTCGGCGAGCTTCTGCTCGAGCAGCTTGTCCACCAGTGTGTCGACCCGGCTCACAAAGAACGACGCGACCGAGTGCACATCGAGTGACTCGCCGTTACGACTGCGGTCCTCGAGCGCCGTGATGTACTGGTTGATGACGCGGTCGTGCATCGCCAGCGCGAAGATGAGCGTGATGTTCACGTTGCGGCCGTCGGCGAGCGTTCGGTGGATGGCCGGCATCCCTTCGAGCGTGGCGGGGATCTTGATCATGAGGTTGGGCCGGTCGACACGCTCCCACAGCGAGCGCGCGGTGGCGATGGTCGCGTCCGTGTCGTGGGACAGCGCCGGCGGCACCTCGAGGCTGACGTAGCCGTCGGCGCCGGAGGTGCGCTCGTGCACGGGACGGAGGATGTCTGCAGCGTGCTGGATGTCGCTGATCGCCAGCTCGGTGAAAACGTCCTGGGGATCGTCGATCCCCGACGAGATCAATTCGCGGATCTGGTCGTCGTAGAGCGACCCCTCCGCGATCGCCTTCTGGAAGATCGTCGGGTTGCTCGTCAGGCCGGTGACGTTCTCGTCGGCGATGCGTTGTTCCAGCTGCCCGGTGGTCACCAACTCGCGGCTGATGAAGTCGAGCCACACCGACTGCCCGTGCTCGCCGAGCTGCTGCAGCGGATTGCTCATCTAGCGGGCCTCCGCGAGAGCGCCGACAAGAGTGTTCACCGCTGCGACGATCGCGTCGGCGTCGATGCCCGCGGCAGCCATCAACTCCGCGGGGCTAGCGGAGCCGGGAAGGTCGCGCACCGCGAGATGCGTGACGCGTGGCGGGTTGTCGTCGAGCGCGAGCGCCTCCATCACTGCGGCGCCGAGGCCGCCTTGCGGATAGTGATCCTCGACGATGACGAAGCGTCCCGCCGTTGCGTCGCTGGCCGCGCGCAGCGTTGCGATGTCGACCGGCTTGACGGAGTAGAGATCGATGACGCGACAGGCGGTGCCGCTCTCCGACAGCCGCTCGGCCGCTGCAATGCACGCGTGCAGGGTCACGCCGGCGCCGATCAGGGTGACCACGTCGTTGCTCGATTGGCGGATCACCTTGGAACCACCGATCGGGAATTCCTCGTCGTTCTCGTAGATAACCGGGTATGCGCCGCGCGTGGTGCGGACGTAGCTGATGCCACCGAGATCGGCCATCTGAGCGATGAGCTTCGCCGCGGAGACCGCGTCACTTGGATACAACACTGTCGATGTGTGCACAGCGCGCAGCGAGGCGATGTCCTCGAGCGCCATCTGCGATGGACCGTCGGCGCCGATCTCGCACCCCGCGTGCGAGCCGGAGAGGCGAAGGTTCACCTGGGAAATCCCCGCCATACGGACGAAATCGTATGCGCGAGAAAGGAATGCCGCGAATGTGGACGCGAACGCGGTGTATCCGCGCACCGAGAGACCGACGGCGCTCGCGACCATCTCCTGCTCCGCGATGAACATCTCGAAGAAGCGGTCGGGGTAGGCGTCCTTGAACTCGTCGGCGTGAGTCGAGTTGCTCACCTCGCCGTCGAGTGCCACGACCTCGTGCCGGGCTCCGAGCGCTCGCAGCGTGTCGCCATACGCCTTGCGCGTCGCCACCATGTCGCCGATCTTGTACGTCGGAAGGGTCAGCGCTGTGTCGGCGGCGTTGAGCTGAAACGATTCGAGCGGCTCGGGCGGACGGACGTCGATGCGCAGATCGCGCTCGCCGCCGAGTTCCGCGATCGCTCGTTCGGCCATGTCGGGTGGCAGCGCCTTGCCGTGCCACCCATCCTTGTTCTCGATTTCCTTGAAGCCCTTGCCCTTGATGGTGCGGGCGATCACGACACTCGGGCGGTCGCCGCCCGAGCGCGCGGAGGCCATTGCCTCGTCGATCTCAGTGAGGTCGTGGCCGTCGATGACGATCGCACGGCACCCAAATGCTTCCACGCGGCGCCGGTAGACCTCGAGGTCCCACCCGTACTCGGTGGGGCCGCGCTGGCCGAGGCGGTTGATGTCGAAGATGGCTGTGAGATTGGACAGGCCGTAGTGGCCGGCCTTGTCCAGCGCCTCCCAGATCGATCCCTCGGCGAGCTCGCTGTCGCCGCAGAGCACCCAGACGTGGAAGGGGAGGCGGTCGAGATACTTGCCGGCGAGCGCGACGCCCACGGCGATCGCCAGTCCCTGGCCGAGCGAGCCTGTGGCGACATCGACCCAGGGGATGATCGGAGTCGGGTGGCCCTCGAGCCGCGAGCCGAAGGTTCGGTACGTCATCAGCTCCTCGTCGGTGATTGCGCCGACGGCCTTGTACAGGCCATAGAGGAGTGGCGAAGCGTGGCCCTTGGAGAAGATGAGGTGGTCGTTGTTAGGCAGCTTCGGGTTGGCGAAGTCGTAGCGGAGATGGCGCGCCGCCAGGACCGTGATCAGGTCGGCCGCCGACATGCTGGAGGTCGGATGCCCCGACCCTGCCTTGGTGCTCGCCCGGATTCCGTCGATGCGGATCTGGTTCGCGACCTCACCCACGAAATCGAGCGCAGGGAGCGCTCCTGTCTCGACGCTGCCGCTCACTGCCATGGATCCACCTCCGTTGAGCCTCTGAACTTGAATCATGCCGCGACAGACCCCGGGGGCGCCGCCCCGTATTGGTTAAGGTCCTATGGGGTACAGTCGGGCTCTGGCGCGCGCCTATAGCTCAGTCCGGATAGAGCGTCTGACTACGGATCAGAAGGTCGGGGGTTCAAATCCTCCTGGGCGCGCCACCCCAGATTC